>NZ_JARGEO010000001.1:0-858304 GCF_029210525.1 Mycoplana sp. MJR14 | reverse complement strand
TCGCGTGCTTTAAGGGGCTGGCAAGGGGCGCGTTTCAGGACGCGCCCTTTTCATTTGGGCATGCCGGAGCATGTCCGTGCCCGGACGACGCAGGCGATCAGGCGCGGGCAAGCAATTCGCGCGCGCCTGTGCAAAGATGAAGAAAGGGAAATGGCGCACCCGAAGAGATTCGAACTCCTGACCCCCAGATTCGTAGTCTGGTGCTCTATCCAGCTGAGCTACGGGTGCGTTTTCAGCGGTGGGCGTGTTGCCCGGCTGCGAGCGATCTCCTACTGGGTCCGCCGCGCTAATGCAAGCGCCTTCTGCGAAAAAAATGAGATTCCCCATCGGCCTGACACCGGGCCTCGTGCGGGGGGCCTCCTGCCGGCGCCACTGGCAAGCCCCGAGCCGAGCCTCGCGCCGGCCGGTCGCGTCGTGGCGGGCAGGTCGGGCCCGGTGCGCAGACGGGCACTGCGGTGTTGCGCCGTGCCTGTTCGCCGCAAGGCCGGCTTGTGCAGTGTCGTGCCGAAGGATTGCGTGCGTTCAGGACGCCCGGTTGCGGAATGCCGCCAGGGGGACGGGCCGGTCCGGCAGCTCGATGCGGAACTGCGTGCCGTCCGTCGCCTTCTCCACCAGCGCGATCGTCCCGCCATGGGCAAGGACGAGCTCGCGGGCGATCGCGAGCCCGAGCCCGGTGCCGCCGGAGCGGGCCGATCCGCGGAATGCGGCAAACAGGTTCTCGCGCGCCTTGGGCGGCATGCCGGGGCCGGTGTCGTCGACGGTGATCGAGACGACGCTGCCGGTGCGGACCGCCGAGACGGTGAGGCAGCCGGGATCGCGGCCCGGATGCTGCGTCAGCGCCTCGACGGCGTTGCGGCAGAGATTGTGGATCACCCGGAAGAGCTGCTCGCTGTCGGCGTCCACCTCCAGCCCCGGCTCGACCTCCATGACGAATGCGATGCCGGAGAGCGGATCGATCGAGAGCATTTCGGACACGTCGGCGACGAGCGGGGCGAGCGGCACGAAGCGGCGCCGCGGTGCGGGCTCCTGCATCCGGCCGTAGGAAAGCACGTCCGTCGTGTAGCCGACGGCGCGGTCGATGGTCCTGAGCAGCTTGGGCGCGAAGCGCTTGACGACCGGATCGTCGACGGCCGCCAGCCTGTCCGACATCAATTGCGCCGAAGACAGGATGTTGCGCATGTCGTGGTTGATCTTCGAAACCGCCAACCCGAGGTCGGCGAGGTTCTTCTGCTCCTTCAGCGTCCCCTGCAGCGCCCGCTGCATCTCCGCCAGGTGGACGCCGGCGACCGCGAGCTCGTCATGGCCGCCGGACGGCTTGAGGATCCGGGACGGGTCGGAGGGGTCGGCGGCGAAGTCGCGCATGTTGCCGGTCATGCTGCGGATCGGGCGCACGAGCATCCGGTTGATGGTCAAAAAGATCAGGCCGCCGGTGATCGCCGACAGCACCGTCGTGAGCAGGAAGACGGTCCAGGCATAGGAGAGCATCGCCTTGCGCAGCGCCTTGTCGGTGAGCACCACCTCGATCGTCGTGTCGCTGTCGCCGAGCGGGCCGTAGGCGCGGATGATGCGGTCGCCGCCGAAGAACAGCGTGTCCAGGGCGGCGCAGATCGCCGAAAGCGGTTCGACGGCGGAAAGGTCGTATTGGGCGTCGACCTTGGGCGGGATGTCGGCGACGGCGACGAGGCGGGCGGCGTCATGGCGGCGCAGCACGATCGCCTTGGTCCCCGTCGCCATCAAGGTCTCGTCCTGCAGCGCGCGCGACAGGTCCTGCTGCGGGAAACCGTCTGCCACGATCGCAGCGGCGGCGGCGACGTTCAGCCGATCGGTCAGCCAGCGCACCCGCATGTTGGCGATCGAAGGCGCGAAGATCAGGATTTCGGCGAGCACGATGAAGGCGACCGTCAGAAGCAGCAGACGCCCGGACAGTCCCTTCAGGGAACTCGGCATCGGCACGTTGCCCAGCATCGGGGCGGCTTCGTCTTCCTTCATCGCGAACTCCCGGCCGTGTCGCGGGGCCTGGCGGCATTTCAGCACAGAATTCTTCTCGTTCTTCGAGGGGCCCGCCACGCCCGGCCGCGCCGGTTGCTGCGTCTGCGGAGGCGCTGCCGGCGGATCGCCCTCGCGCAATCACAATCATAGCGGATATGAGGGGCCTGTCCAATGACATGGCTCCCGAGCCGGTTCCGCCGCGCCGCCCGGCCAAGAAAAAAGGTGGCGGAAGTCATCCGCCACCTTCGTGTCGTGTTCTCGGTTTCAGCCGGGATCAGAACTCTTCCCACCCCTCCGGGGTCGCGGCGACGGCGGCGTTGCCCCCGCGGCTGGTGAAGGCCCGGGCGACGTTGCCCATGATCCGCCGTGCCGGCGATTCGACGGGGCGGTGCGCCGCCTGCGCGACGGCGACATGGCCCTCGCCGGTGCGGAAGCGCGAGACCAGGCTCGCCAGGCTGTCGGCCTCGGCCTTCAGCTTGTGGGTCGCAGCCGAGCTTTCCTCCACCATCGCGGCATTGTGCTGCGTCACCTGGTCCATCTGGTTGACGGCGGTCGAGACCTCCTGCAGGCCGGTGGCCTGCTCGCGGGCCGCGGTTGCAATCGAGTGGATGTGGTCGTTGATCTTCAGCACCCGCTGCTCGATGTCGGCGAGCGAGGTGCCGGTCGCCTGGACGTAGCGCACGCCGGTGGCGACTTCCTCGCTCGACTTGTTGATCAGCCCCTTGATGTCCTTGGCGGCGCTGGCGGCCCGCTGGGCCAGTTCGCGCACTTCCTGGGCGACGACGGCAAAGCCCTTGCCCGCGTCGCCGGCGCGTGCCGCCTCGACGCCTGCGTTCAGTGCCAACAGGTTGGTCTGGAAGGCGATCTCGTCGATCACGTTGATGATCTGCGTGATCTCGTTCGATGCCTGCTCGATGCGGCCCATGGCATCGACCGCATTGCGCACGACCTCGCCGGACTGCTTGGCGCTCTGGGTCGCCTCGCCGACCATGACGGTGGCCTCCTGGGCCCGGTCGGTCGAGTTCTTGACGGCGGCGGTGATCTCCTCGAGCGCCGCGGAGGTCTCTTCGAGGGCTGCGGCCTGCTGTTCCGTGCGCCTGGACAGGTCGTCGGAGGCGTTGCGCAGCTCGCCGGAGTTGGCATTGATCGAGTCGGTCGAGGCCCGGACCTCGCGCATCGCCTTCTGCAGCGTCGCCAGCGTGTTGTTGACGTTGGTCTGCAGCTCGGCGAACGCGCCCTGGAAGGAGCCGTTCATCGAGCCGGTGAGGTCGCCTTCCGCCAGTGCTGCGATCACGCGGCGGGTTTCGTTGATGCCGGTGTCGACGCTGCTGACGAGTTCGTTGACGCTGGCCGCGAAGCGGTTCAGGTCGTCGTTGCCGTAGTCCTTGTCGATGCGCTGCTTGAAGTCGCCTGCGGCCGCGGCGTGCACGACGGAGGCGATCGAGGACTGCAGGTCGGCGCTCTTCTCGCGCAGCGCCTGCTCCTGGGCGTTCAGGTCGCGCACCTCGATGGCGTTCTGGCGGAACACGGAGACGGCTGCGGCCATCTCGCCGATCTCGTCCTTGCGGCCGGCATAGGGCACTTCGGTGGAAAGATCACCGGCGGCCAGTTGCTTCATGGTCGAGGTGACGTTCTGGATCGGCCGGCTGATGTGGTTCGTCGCCACGTAGAAGGCGGCACCACCGCCGGCGGCAAGACCGATCACGACGGTGGCCAGCACGATTGCGAGCATCATCGCCTTGAAGTTCGCTATGTCCGCCTTGATCACGGCGAGGTCGTCGCGGTCGACCTTCACGACAGCGTCGATTTCCTGCTGGAAAGCCTTGCGGTTGGCGCGGTTGGCGTCGTTGTTGCCCTGCTCGTTCGCCGCCTGCGGCGACACCTCGGTGCCGAGCCGTGCCGTCTCCATGCGGAACATGCGGAACTCCGCGGCCCGGCTCACGACGGCCTCGAAGACGGCGAGCTGGTCGGCGGGGACTTTCGGGCGCCAGCTGGTCAGGGTCTGGTCGATGGCGTCGAGCCCCTTGCGGATGCCGTCGGCAAACTTGGCGGCCTGTTCGGTCGTGGCCGAGCTGTAGATGCCGCGGGATTCCATCACGACCGCGGTGACCTGCCGGTTGAGGGACTCTCCGAGATAGGCGCGATCGGCGGCCGTCTCGTAATTACGCAGTTCCTGGTCGTACTGATGCACGACGCCCAACGCCATCGCGCCCATGAGGACGGACAACATCCCCATGACGCCGACGATGAGGTAGATCTTGGCACGTATCTTCATGTCCGGTTCTCCCGTTGCCACTGTCGACCGAATGCAGCGGCGGGCCGCACCGTGTACTTTTTTCGTTTTACTCTTTAAAAGTTAATGAGAATTGTAATGAAAGCTAATGTTGGAGCCGTCCCGCCGCATTTCCGACTTGATATTCGTTAGGAAAAACAGCGGCTTCGCCTCACGTAACGTGAGGCGGGCGAGGGCGCCTGGCCGCACCGAGAACAAGAAATGGCCGCGTTTGCGTTAATCATTTCGGTCAGGCGGCGATCTTCAGCCCGGAATTGACTTTTCCCGGCCTTTCCCCTTATAAGCCGCGCACGTCCGGACGGGCCGTCACTTCGGCGACGGCGAATGCGTCCGCAAACGTAACGCTCCTTGCTTAAACGCAAACCCAAGAAGGGCCGCACACCGCGGTGTTAAAATAAATGTCGAAGCGTACCTACCAACCCTCCAAGCTTGTTCGCAAGCGTCGTCACGGCTTCCGTGCCCGTATGGCCACCAAGGGCGGTCGCGCGGTTCTTTCCGCTCGCCGTGCACGCGGTCGCAAGCGTCTTTCGGCCTAAAGGCCGCGCTTGCCCGAAGCGAGAGCCGGGCAATGACCAAAGATGACGAGAAAATGACTGTCGGACGGCTGAAAAGCCGCCCGCAGTTTCTTTATGTGCGGGAGGGTGAAAAGCGCAAAGGGCCGCTGTTCCTCCTCGAGATGCGCGACCGGCACGAGCCGGATACTCCGCCGCGCGTCGGTTTCACCGTTACCAAGAAGCATGGCAATGCCGTCGAACGGAACCGGATGCGCCGGCGCCTGAAAGAGGCGGTCCGTCTTTCCGCCGGGTTTGCAATGGCGCCCGGACACGACTATGTCATCGTCGCCAGGCGCGACATACTCCATGCGCCTTTTGCAGAACTCCAGGACCGCCTTCGCGAGCGCATCGGCAACAGGCAGAAACACAAGAGGCCGGCTCCCTCCGGCCCCGGGAAAGAATGATGGAAAACAACCGCAATTATATCGTGGCGATTGCGCTGTCGGTGCTGATCCTGATCGCCTGGCAGTTCCTCTACGTCAATCCGAAGATCGAGCGCGAGCGTTCGGTCGCCGAGATGCAGGCGGAACTGGACAAGGACAATCCGGTGACCCCGCAGGGGACGACGGCGGCATCGACGCCGGCCGCAGGCGCCGTCCCCGGCGCTGCCACGGAGAGCGGCCAGGCCGCAGCGGTCCAGAGTGCGCGCGTCAAGATCGAGACCACCTCGCTGCTCGGCTCCATCAATCTCACCGGCGCGCGCTTCGACGACCTGAAGCTGCGCGAGTATCATGAGACGGTGGATCGCTCGAGCCCGATCATCACCCTTCTGAGCCCCGCCGAGACCGAGCACGGCTACTTTGCCGAGGTCGCCTATGTCGGCAACGAGACCACCGGCCAGGTGCCCGGGCCGCAGACGGTCTGGACGCAGGAAGGCACCGGCAGCCTCACCACCACCACGCCAGTCACCCTGAGCTACACCAACGACAAGGGCATCCGCTTCGTCCGCACGATCTCCGTCGACGAGCACTACATGTTCCAGGTCACCGACCAGATCGAAAACACCACCGGCGCGCCGCTGTCGCTCTCCAGCTACGGCCGCGTCACCCGCTTCTCCAAGCCGACGACGCCGAGCGTCTACGTCCTGCACGAGGGCTTCATCGGCTATCTCGGCGAGCTCGGCCTGCACGAGGTCAAGTACTCCGCCGCCGAGGAAGACACCACGATCGCGCCCGGCAAGGCCACGAGCGGCTGGCTCGGCATCACCGACAAGTACTGGGCGACCGCGCTGGTTCCGACGCAGACCGTTCCCTACGAAACGCGCTTCTCGCACTTCACCGACGGTCGTCCGCGCTTCCAGGCCGACTTCCGCCAGGATGCGATCACGATCGCGCCGGGGCAGAAGGGCGAGGTCAAGAACATGCTGTTCGGCGGCGCCAAGGAAGTGCCGGTCATCGACGGCTACAAGACGTCCCTTTCCATTCCGCGCTTCGACCTGATGATCGACTGGGGCTGGTTCTGGTTCTTCACCAAGCCGATGTTCCAGATGCTGGACTTCTTCTTCCGCTACTTCGGCAATTTCGGCGTGGCGATCCTGATCACCACCATCGTCGTCAAGGGCGTGTTCTTCCCGCTGGCCCGCAAGCAGTACGCTTCGATGGCCAACATGAAGCGGCTGCAGCCGAAGATGGAAGAGCTGAAGGCCAAGTTCGGCGACGACAAGATGGGCCTGCAGCAGGCGATGATGGCGCTCTACAAGGAGGAGAAGATCAATCCTCTGGCAGGCTGCTGGCCGATCCTCCTGCAGATCCCGGTCTTCTTCGCGCTCTACAAGGTCATCTACATCACCATCGAGATGCGCCATGCGCCGTTCTTCGGCTGGATCCAGGACCTGTCGGCGCCGGATCCGACCTCGCTGTTCAACCTGTTCGGCCTGCTGCCGTTCGACGTGCCGCATGCGCTGCTGATCGGCGTCTGGCCGCTGATCATGGGCGTCACCATGTTCCTGCAGATGCGCATGAACCCGACGCCGCCGGATCCGACGCAGGCAATGATCTTCACCTGGATGCCGGTCGTCTTCACCTTCATGCTGGCGAGCTTCCCGGCCGGCCTCGTCATCTACTGGGCCTGGAACAACACGCTCTCCATCATCCAGCAGGCGATCATCATGAAGCGCCATGGCGTCAAGGTGGAGCTGTTCAGCAACCTGAAGGGGATGTTCGGCAAGAAACCGGATCCGGCGAAGTAGCCCGTCCCCGCGACCGAAAGACCCATAGCGCCATCGCGATGGACCCCGGCTTGCCGGGGTCTTCTCATTTTCGCCCGATCGTGAATGTGCCCGTTGCGACGTCGCCGCGTCGCTGCCGCATGCGCCTGCATGCCGCCGGCCTGCCACTATCGCACGATCAGCCTCTACGAGCACCTCATGCCCGCACCCGTGGTATCCACGCCCTCCGCCAGTGTCGATGCCCACGGCCAGGGCTACGGCGCCGTCCTCGTGCTCGCCGCGGCGATCGCCTGGAGTTTCGGCGGTGTGCTCGCGCGGCTCCTGGACATGGACGACGGCTGGACGCTGATCTTCTGGCGATCGCTGTTCGCGTCCCTGTTCCTCCTGACCTTCATGCTGTGGCGGGACGGTCCGCGCGGCACGCGGATGCTCTTCTCCCGCATGGGCCTGCCCGGTCTTGCGGTCGGCGTGTGCTTTGCCACCGCGTCGACCTCGTTCATCCTGGCGCTGGCGCACACGACGGTTGCCAATGTCGTGCTCATCCAGGCGAGCGTGCCGCTGATCGCCGCCCTGATGTGCCGGGTCCTCTATGGCGAACGGATCGCCTCGGCCACCTGGGTCGCGATTGCGGCCGTGATCGTCGGTGTCGGGATCATGATGTCCGGTTCGCTGACCGGACGCGTCTCGCCGATCGGCGACGCGCTGGCGCTGCTGATCGCCTTTTCCTTCTCTACCGCCACCATCATCACCCGGCGCTACGCGCATGTGGCGATGACGCCAGCCGTCTTCACCGGCACGGTCATCGCCGGCACCGTCGCGGCCACCCAGGCCGCGGGCTTCGCCGTTTCCGCGCCGCAGCTCGGCATCCTCGCCGTCTTCGGCGCCATGAGCTTCGGCCTCGGCCTTGCCCTGTTCGTCACCGGAGCAAGGCTGATCCCTGCGGCGCTCGCCGCCCTTCTCAGTACCGCAGAGACGGTGCTGGCGCCGCTCTGGGTGGCGCTGTTCCACGGCGAGGTGCCGAGCGAGCACACGGTCGTCGGCGGTGCCATCGTTCTGGCCGCCCTCCTGTGCTACCTCGGCCGGGAGGCGTGGCGCCAGCGGCGGGCGGGCCTGACCGGCTCGGGCGCTTGACATTGCCCGCCAAAAACGGGAAGCCGGGCGAAAAGCTCGGGAAGGCCAGACGATGACAGCGACAAACTCCGGCGACGACAAGCCGCTCTTCGGCCGTCCGTGGATCTTCATCCGCGGCGTACCGGCGATGAAGTTCCTGCCGCCGGAAGGTCCGCCGGAGATCGCCTTCGCCGGCCGCTCGAACGTCGGCAAGTCCTCGCTGATCAACGCGCTCGTCGGCCACAAGGGCCTGGCGCGCACGTCCAACACGCCGGGCCGCACCCAGGAACTGAACTATTTCGTGCCCGACGGCTATTCCGGCGCCGAGGGCGATCTGCCGCCGATGGCGCTGGTCGACATGCCGGGCTACGGCTACGCCCAGGCGCCGAAGGAGCAGGTCGACGCCTGGACCAAGCTCGTCTTCGACTACCTGCGCGGCCGCTCCACGCTGAAGCGCGTCTATGTCCTCGTCGACAGCCGCCATGGCATCAAGAAGAACGACGAGGAGGTCTTCGACCTGCTGGACAAGGCCGCCGTCTCCTACCAGATCGTCCTGACCAAGACCGACAAGATCAAGGAAGCCGGCGTGCCCCGCCTCGTGGCGGAAACGACCGAGAAGGTTCGCAAGCGGCCGGCCGCCTACCCGGAAGTGCTTTCGACCTCCTCCGAAAAAGGCCGTGGCCTCGACACCCTGCGTGCGGCCATAGAGACCACGATCGCGCGCTGAGGGCGGCAATCTCCAGCAACAGTTGACCTGCGTCACTGGCCCGTCATCGAACGTGCCCTATGTGCTAGTCCATCGCGCGTCCCCATCGACGCGCGAGAGATGATGCACGAGTGTCCTGCGCAGGGCCCTTCGAGGACCGACAAGATCTCAAAGGGGGATTGCGCGCGTTTTACGCGGTCGGCACCCGCCGATGCGAATTCAAGAGGGAGCACACCGATGTCCGATCTGATCGTAGTGGGATTCGATACGCCGGACGAGGCCGACAAGGTCCTCGTGAAGCTGGCGGGCCTGAAGAAGGAGTACCTGATCGACCTCGAGGATGCCGTCGTCGTCGTTCGCGACGAGGCCGGAAAGGTCCATCTGAAGCAGAGCCTCAACCTGACCGCCATCGGCGCTTCGTCCGGACTTCTCTCCGGCGCGCTGTGGGGCGGCCTCGTCGGGCTGCTGTTCCTGAACCCGCTGGCGGGCTTTGCCATCGGCGGCGCCGTCGGCGCCGGTGCGGGCGCCCTGTCCGGCTCGCTGAGCGACTACGGCATCGACGACAATTTCATCAAGTCGCTGGGCGAGACGATCCCGAACAATTCCTCCGCCCTGTTCGTGCTCGTCCGCAAGGTGCAGCCGGAGAAGGTGCTGGCCGAACTCCAGGGGCTGCGGGGTCGGGTTCTCAAGACATCGCTTTCGCCGGATCAGGAAAAGCGGCTTCAGGAGGCGCTCTCCGGCGTCACCGGTGCGGCCCCGGCGCCGCCCACGGCCTGATCGGTCATCTCGCGGGGCCGCTGCAGCTTGCCGGCGGCGGCCCCTCGGTCTTGTCTTCGGCGCAACGGGGGTCGATCAGAAGCGTCTCGCCCGGCCGGAGGCGATCACCGACCCGGTCGGCGCGCCGGTCGGCGAACCGCCCAGCGGTTCGACGCTGACGGAGAGGACGGCGCCGGACCGGATCCTCGGCCGCATGGCCTCGGGAATCGTTAGCGTTCCGTCGCCGGACTGCGAAAGGACGCCCAGCGAAACCGGCGTCTTTCCATCCTCCACCAGCCACAGTTCGAGCGACTTGCCGCCGTCCTGCCTGGTTGCCGCCGGTGTCATGGTGAACATGCCGCGGGACGCGTCGTAGTGCGCCATCAGGCTGATCGGGCTGTCCAGGCCGGAGAGTTCGGCGATGATCGCCTGCGACGGCGGCGCCGGTGCGAAGATGTCCGGCCCCAGCGCCAGCAATGCCGCGGAGAATGCGAAGGCCAGCAACGCCGCCGACCGCCAGAACGCCAGCGACGTCCAGACGCCGCGGCGCGCCCCGGACGACCCCGTCAGGGGCGCTTCGAAGAGCCGCTGCTCGACGGCGGTGTAGACGCGCGTCGGCGGCGACATCGTCTCCAGTTCGTTGTTGATCGCCGAAAGGTTCTCCTCCCACCGGTTCACCATGGCCGCGAAGGCCCGGTCGCTCTGGAGGCGGACCTCCACCTTGCGCCGGTCCTCGGCCGAAAGGACGCCAAGAACATATTCGCCCGCGATCACTTCGTCGCGGCGCGGATCCTTGCTGTTCTGGTCGGGCGATGTCATAGCTCCAGGCACTCTCCCAAGTTCGGCAGGCTTCGGTGAAGCCAGGGGTTCGTCATGGCGGGCGGCGAACGCCGCATCGCGCGGGCGCTCCGCGCAGCCGGACCCTCCCGCCGCGGCCCATTCGGCCCCGGCCGGTTCCTGCAGCCATCGATGCGCCGGCCTTCCGATTTCAGGATGGACGCCTCCTCCGGGTCACGCGCCGCGCCGGCGATTATCATATGCTTCCTCGGTGCCGCTTGCCACTGGTGTTCGCGCGCGGATCGGGCAGATCGCGAGAGCGTTGCCCCCATCTTTCGTCATTCCATCGTCACGCGACATGCGCTAAACAGGCGCCGACAAAATTGCGAGGTCCCCATGTCCCCGACCGATACCCTGACCGATAGCGAAATGCAGGCCCGGCTGCTGACGCAGGCCCTGCCATACATGCAGCGCTACGAGAACAAGACCATCGTCGTGAAGTACGGCGGTCATGCCATGGGCAATGCGGAACTGGGCAAGGCCTTTGCCAGCGACATCGCGCTGCTGAAGCAGTCGGGCGTCAACCCGATCGTCGTCCACGGCGGCGGCCCGCAGATCGGCGCGATGCTGGCGGAGATGGGCATCGAATCGAAGTTTGAGGGGGGCCTGCGCGTCACCGACCAGAAGACGGTCGAGATCGTCGAGATGGTGCTGGCCGGCTCGATCAACAAGGAGATCGTCGCGCTGATCAACCAGACCGGCGAATGGGCGATCGGCCTCTGCGGCAAGGACGGCAACATGGTCTTCGCCGAGAAGGCCAAGAAGACCGTGGTCGACCCGGACAGCAACATCGAGCGGATCCTCGACCTCGGCTTCGTCGGCGAAGTGGTCGAGGTCGACCGCACGCTGATCGACCTTCTGGCGAAGTCGGAAATGATCCCCGTCATCGCCCCGGTCGCGCCCGGCCGCGACGGCCACACCTACAACATCAACGCCGATACGTTTGCCGGCGCGATCGCCGGTGCGCTGAACGCCACCCGCCTGCTGTTCCTCACCGATGTTCCCGGCGTCCTCAACAAGCAGGGCGAACTGATCAAGGAGCTCTCGGTCGCCGAAGCCCGCGCGCTCATCAAGGACGGCACCATCTCCGGCGGCATGATCCCGAAGGTCGAGACCTGCATCGATGCCATCAAGGCCGGTGTCCAGGGCGTCGTCATCCTCAACGGCAAGACCGCCCATTCCGTGCTGCTCGAGATCTTCACCGAGCGTGGCGCCGGGACGCTGATCGTCCCCTAACGGCGACCCTTTCGGCCGAAATGTCGTGGAGGCGATTGCCGGAGGCGGGTCGCACACCCGCCTGCCGTGCAGCGCGGACGCCCTTCAGGCCGCTCCGTAGACGGCGGCGGCCTGCTTGCCGAGCCAGTCGATCATCGCGCGATAGGGGCCGGGGCCGTAGCTGATCCGCGCGACGCCCGCCTTGGCGAGCGTCTTCGCATCCGGGGCGCCGGGCTTCATCATCACGTTGACCGGAAGCGGCACCGCCTCGCAGATGCGGCCGATCAGCTCCGGATCCGCCAGCCAGGGCACGAAGAAGCCGTTGGCGCCGGCCTCCGCATAGGCAAGCCCGCGCTCGATCGCAGCCGGCACCAGCCCGCCATGCTTTGCCGCATCCCCTTCCTTCAGGAACAGGTCGGTGCGGGCGTTGATGAAGAACGGCAGGTCGCGCTTGTCCGCCATCTGCCGGATGGCGCGGATGCGCCGCGCCTGCAGCTCGATCGGATGCAGCCCGGTGCCGCCCACGACCTGGTCCTCGAAATTGATGCCGATGGCACCGGTGTCCGCGACCTGCGCCACGTTCAGCGCGACCGCGTCGGGATCGACCGCATAGGCGCCTTCGAAGTCGATGCTCACCGGCAGTTCGGTCGCCGCGACGATCGCGCGCGCGACGTCCAACAGCGCCGGCAGCGGGATCGCCTGGCCGTCCGCATAGCCGCCGGCGGCGGCAACCGACCAGCTGCCGCTCGCGATCGCCTTGGCGCCGGCGCCCGTGACGGCCTTCGCCGAGCCGGCATCCCAGACGTTGTAGAGGATGACCGGATCGCCCTTGCGATGCAGTGCGAAAAAGGCCTCGGCTTTCTGCTTCTGATTCATGTCCTATCCTCCCAGGGCAATGGTCGGGCCGATTCATAGCCGCCATCGCCGGCGCCATCAATCGCTGCGTGCAACCGTGCGGCGACCGGCTATTTCCACATCAGCAGCAAAAGGATGCCGGCAACGATCATGAGGCAGCCGGAAAGCTCCATGCGGTTGATCTTCTCGCGGAAGACGAAGACGGAGGCGGCGAAGGTGAACAGCAGCTCGATCTGCCCGAGCGCGCGCACATAGGCCACCTGCTGCAGCGCCATCGCCGTGAACCAGCAGGCCGACCCGGTGACGCCGGCCAGCCCGACGAGCGACGAGGAGCGCCAGGAGCGGGCGACGCGGCCGATCTCGGAGGGATCCTTGATCATCATCCAGACGAGCATGAATGCCGTCTGGAAGGTGGTGACACAGGCCAGCGTGACGGCCGCCTGCATCACGGCGTTGGGACCGTCGAGCGACAACGCCGCCGAGCGGTAGGCGACGGCCGAGATGCCGAAGACCGCGCCCGAGGCGATGCCGATCAGCGCCGTCCGGCCGGTCATGGCCGAAAGCAGGTTGCGGGCCGATAGCGGCATCCGCGCCACCGAGATCAACATGACGCCCGCCACGCCGACGACGATCGCGCCGACAGCGCCGGGCGTCAGCCGCTCACCGAGCAGGATCAGCCCGAAGATCGCCGCCTGCACCGGTTCGGTCTTCGAATAGGCGGTGCCGACGGCGAAATTGCGCAGCGAGAACAGGTAGACGAGCAGGATGGTGGCGAAGATCTGCGCCAGGCCGCCGATCACCGACCAGACGGCGAAGCGCGCATTCAGGGCCGGAAAGCCATAGCCTGCGAAATGATGAAGCGCCGCCACATAGGCGATCGCCACCGGGAAGCCGTAGCCGAAGCGCACGAAGCTCGCCCCGGTCGTCCCGAGCGACGAGCGCAGGTACTTCTGCAGCGCCGAGCGCAGGTTCTGCAGGAACGCGGCGCAGATGGTGATGACGACCCAGGCTTCCATGACCGCCGGTTTGAGACATGTCCGCCGAAGGTCGCAAAACGGTCTCGGGAAAAGACATGCGTGAGAGGGATAGCAAAGACACGCGGAGCGGGACGCCCCGGTGCAGCAAGCCCTAGCACGCGCCTGGAGGCCCTGGCCACGTCAAACCTTTTCCCGCTGCGGCCGCGTCGATTCCTTTTTGCTTCCTGTTGCAGCCGTGTCATAAGGGCGCCCATGACCGAAGCCCACGCGACCCATCCGCTGCCGGACAAGGCCGAATTCGCCCATGTCAGGGACTGGGTGTTCGACCTCGACAACACGCTCTATCCGCATCACGTCGATCTCTTCGCCCAGATCGACGTCAACATGACCGGCTACGTCGCAGCCCTGCTCGGCCTGTCGCGCGAGGATGCCCGCGTCCTGCAGAAGCGCTACTACCAGGACCACGGCACGACGCTGAAGGGGCTGATGATCCACCACGGCATCGACCCGGTCGACTTCCTGGAGAAGGCGCATGCGATCGACTACGGCGTGCTGACGCCGGACCTCGCGCTCGGCGAGGCGATCAAGGCGCTGCCGGGGCGCAAGTTCATCTTTACCAACGGCAGCGTCAAGCACGCCGAGATGACTGCACGCGCGCTGGGCATCCTCGATCATTTCGACGACATCTTCGACATCGTCGCCGCCGAATATGTGCCCAAGCCCGCCGGCAGCACCTACGACAAGTTCATGGCGCTGCACCGGGTGGACACGACCCACGCCGCCATGTTCGAGGACCTGCCGCGCAATCTGCTGGTGCCCAAGGCGCTCGGGATGAAGACGGTGCTGCTCTTGCCGCGCGACGAGGGCCATGAGTTCACCGACGCCTGGGAGAAGCGCAGCGACGACGACGTGCACATCGACTACACGACGTCCGACCTCACCGGCTTCCTCGCCCGCCTGGTCGGCTGAGTTTGTGGCGCGACGGCCAATGTCGGTGCATCCTTTCCGTCATGCCGGACCCGATCCGGCATCCAGCGCGCGCAAGTCCTTGCGCGCAGGAAGTGCATCCTCTCACGCCGCCGACGCGGCGTGGCTGGATCCCGGCTCGGGGGCCGGGATGACGGTGGAGAGCGCGGCGGCGTCAGCGCATCTATAGAGGCCGGTGGTGCATTGCGCACGTCCGACAACGCGCCCGCCGTCACTTCGCGACCGCCACCGCCTCCGTGTCGAGCTTCTCGTAGAAGCTGTCGATGATCGCCCAGGCCTCCTCGGCGGTGTCGACGAAGTTCATCAGCTCGACGTCGCCGGGCGAGATCGTGCCGAACTCGGCGAGCGCCTCCAGGTTGATGATCGAGTTCCAGAATTCCTTCCCGAACAGGACGAGCGGCACCAGCGCCATGCGGCCGGTCTGCATCAGCGTCACCGTCTCGAACAGCTCGTCGAGCGTGCCGAAGCCGCCCGGAAAGACGGTCACGGCCTTGGCGCGCAGCAAAAAGTGCATCTTGCGCACGGCGAAATAGTGGAAGTTGAAGCTGAGTTCGGGGGTCACGTAGGCATTCGGCGCCTGCTCGTGCGGCAGCACGATGTTAAGCCCGATCGAGGGCGCGCCGACATCGGCCGCACCGCGGTTCCCCGCTTCCATGACGCCGGGCCCGCCGCCGGTGACGACGACGAATTCCTTGAAGCCGGTTTCCGCCGAGCGCTCCGAGCACAGCTTTGCGAACTTGCGCGCCTCGTCATAGTAGACCGACGCCGCCTCGAGGTTCTTGCGCTGCGTCTCGTTGCGGGCGGCCCATGCCTCCATGCCGGGGGCGGGGATGCGGGCGCCGCCGAACATCACGACCGTGGAATTGATGCCGCGCTCGGCGAGCATCATCTCGACCTTCAGCAGTTCGAGCTGCAGGCGCACCGGCCGCAGTTCCTCGCGGCAGAGGAATTCGTCGTCGACATAGGCGAGCCGGTAGGCGGACGACATCGATTGCGGTGTCTGGGGAACGACGGAAGCCCTGTGCTTGTCGAACGCGCTGTCTGCGAGCGGATCCCACACGCCGTCCTTGCGCCGCAGATTCTTCTTCTTCAGTCGTGCCATGTCGTTCTTCCATCATGCGGCCGGCGCCCGGTTGCGACCGTCGGCGCGGACCCGTTCTTCACTTTCGTTCGGGCGATGCCGGGCTGTAGCATCTTGCCGTCGCCGTCGCGACATCATCGGCCGGAAAAGGGCTTCAACTTTCCGGGATCATGCTCTAGGACTGCTGCCGACAATAGATGTGCCCCCTCCGGCGTCCCGATGGACCAGAATAGTGGTCGAAGTTTAAGGAATTCCGATGAACAGCTCCAATCTTGCCGCCCTGGAAACCACGATCGAACGCGCCTTCGAGGCCCGTGATCAGGTCAACACCTCGACGCGCGGCGAGGTTCGCGACGCCGTCGAAACGGCGCTGAACCTACTCGACAGCGGCAAGGCGCGCGTGGCGGAGAAAGGTGCGGACGGCAACTGGACGGTCAATCAGTGGCTCAAGAAGGCGGTGCTGCTGTCCTTCCGCCTGAACCCGATGGAGATCGTTCCCGGCGGCCCGGGCGCGTCCGTCTGGTGGGACAAGGTGCCCTCCAAGTTCGACGGCTGGAGCGTCAACGAGTTCGAGCGCGCGGGCTTCCGTGCCGTGCCGAACTGCGTCGTTCGCCACTCGGCCTACGTCGCCCCGAACGCCATCCTGATGCCGTCCTTCGTCAATCTCGGCGCCTATGTCGGCGAGGGCACGATGGTCGACACCTGGGCGACCGTCGGATCCTGCGCCCAGATCGGCAAGCACGTCCACCTCTCCGGCGGCGTCGGCATCGGCGGCGTGCTGGAGCCGATGCAGGCCGGCCCGACCATCATCGAGGACAACTGCTTCATCGGCGCGCGCTCCGAGGTCGTCGAAGGCTGCATCATTCGCGAGGGCTCCGTGCTCGGCATGGGCGTCTTCATCGGCAAGTCGACGAAGATCGTCGACCGCGCCACCGGCGAGATCACCTATGGCGAGGTCCCGCCCTATTCGGTCGTCGTCGCCGGCTCGCTGCCCTCCGACAAGGTCATGCCGAACGGCCAGCCTGCGCCGAACCTCTACTGCGCCGTGATCGTCAAGCGTGTCGACGCGCAGACCCGCTCGAAGACCGGCATCAACGAGCTGCTCCGGGACTGATGCATGAGCGATGACGCGGACCGGCCGCCAAGCCTCAGCTGGTTCTTTTTCGGCTGGTCCGGCCGCGTCTCCCGCATGCCGTTCGCACTTGGCTGGGGCTTCTGGCTCATGCTGGTGTCGGCCTTCCTGACCCGGCTCGTCATGACGCCGCAGGAAGAGCCGATGTTTGCCGTGTGGACCACGCTGTTCCTGGCCGTCGGCGTCGTTTCCTCCATCTCCACGGTCATGCTCAGCGTCAAGCGGCTGCACGACATGGCGCTGCCTTCGCCGCTGGTGCTGTGCCTGTTCGTGCCGGCCGTCTCGCTGTTCGCGCTGGTCGCCTTTCTGGTCTGGCCCGGCACGCCCGGCGCCAACGCCCATGGCGCGGTCACCAACCGGCCGAAAGAGTGATCCCAATTCGCGCCGGTATCGACCGAAGGCGTCGCTTTGATGGGTGATGACAGCGCTGGTCCGATAAGCTAGACCGGAAGGCGAGGCCGGCGACGCATTTCGCGCGTTGAACCCGCCGGCAGGCAGTCCATCCGATGACCACGATCGATCCCGTCGAAAATCTCGCCACCCTCATCCGCTGCCCGTCGGTGACGCCCGCCGAAGGCGGCGCGCTGGCGGCGCTCGAGGCCATGCTCGCCCCGCTCGGCTTCGCCGTCGAGCGCGTGGTCATGTCCGAGCCCGGCATGCCCGACATCGAGAACCTCTATGCCCGCATCGGCACGGATGGCCCGCACCTGATGTTCGCCGGCCATACGGACGTGGTCCCCGTCGGCGATGCGGCCGCCTGGACGCACGACCCCTTCGCAGCCGAGATCGCAGATGGGCAGATGTATGGCCGCGGCGCCGTCGATATGAAGGGCGGCATCGCCTGCTTCGTCGCAGCCGTCGCCCGCCACATCGAGAAGCATGGTCCGCCGAAGGGCTCCGTCTCCTTCCTGATCACCGGCGACGAGGAAGGCCCGGCGGTCAACGGCACCATCAAGCTGCTCGAATGGGCGGCCGCCCGCGGCGAACGCTGGGACGCCTGCCTGGTGGGCGAGCCGACCAACCCCGACACGCTGGGCGACATGATCAAGATCGGCCGTCGCGGCTCGGTCTCGGGCGCGTTCACCGTGTTCGGGGTACAGGGGCATGCCGCCTACCCGCACCTGGCCGACAATCCGGTTCGCGCCGTCATCGCGCTCGCCGATGCGCTGATGGATCCGCCCTTCGACGCCGGCACCGACGATTTCCAGCCCTCCAATCTGGAGGTGACGACGATCGACGTCGGCAATCCGGCCGTTAACGTGGTTCCCGCCAAGGCGCAGGCGAGCTTCAACATCCGCTTCAACGATCGCTGGACGGCGGACACGGTGAAGGCCGAGATCGTCCGGCGCCTCGACGCCGCCGCCGCCGACCAGCGCCTCAGGCCCGGGCGGGCGCCGATCCGCTACGAGATCCGCTGGGCCGAGCGGCCGAGCCATGTCTTCCTCACCCGCGACGACCGGCTGATTGCCTCGCTGTCCTCGGCCATCGAGGCGGCGATCGGCCGGGTGCCGAAGCTCTCCACCACCGGCGGCACCTCGGATGCGCGCTTCATCAAGGACTATTGCCCCGTCGTCGAATTCGGCCTCGTCGGCCAGACCATGCACATGGTCGACGAGCGCGTCGCCGTCGCCGATCTGGAAACGCTGACGGTCATCTACGAGACCTTCCTCGCACGCTGGTTTGCCAATGCCGGGACTTGACGAGGTCCTCTACTACCTGACCGGAATCTGGCATCTCGTCCGGAAGCGGCAGGACGGGTTCGGCTGGCTCGACCTCAGCTGGCGCGGCCTGGTGCGCTCGTTCTGGGCCTTCGTCTGGAGCCTGCCGGCGCTCGCCGTGATCTGGGCCTCGTGGCGGCTCTATTTCCTGGCCCGCATGCCGGAGGGAACGGGCGCGGGCATCGATTTCGTCTTCAAGATGTTCGTCATCGACGCCGTCGGCTGGATGCTGCCGCTGGCGCTCGTGGCGGTGCTGGCCCGCCCGTTGGGCTACGCCCATCAGGTGGCGACGATGATCATCGCCAGCAACTGGATCGGCGTGCCGTTTGCCTACGCCACCGCGATTCCCTTCGCCATATCGCTGGTGATCCCGGACTTTTCTGCCTTCTCGGGGCTTCTGCTCTACGCGGTCTTCGGCGCTTCCATCGCTTTGCAGTACCGGCTCCTGTGGATGTGCGTCGGCAAGCAGTCGCTGCTGGCAGCGACGCTGACCGCACTCTTCGTGCTGCCGCCGCTGCTCGCCGGGCAGGGCCTGCAGGTGCTGTTCGGCACCCTTCCCCCCTGAGGCCGGGCGGGTCCGCGGATCAGTAGTCGACCTGCAGGAAGTACAGGCCTTCCGGCGGCGCCACCGGCCCGCAGGCCTTGCGGTCGCGGGCTTCGAGCGCCGCGCGCACGTCCTCGACGCTCCATTTGCCCTCGCCGGCCAGCTTCAGCGTTCCCGCAAAGGAGCGGATCTGGTTGTGCAGGAAGCTCTGCGCGCTGGCGCGGATCTCGATCAGGTCGCCGGTCCGGGTCACGTCCAGCCGGTCGATCGTGCGCACCGGGCTGTTCGCCTGGCAGTGGGCGGAGCGGAAGGTGGTGAAGTCGTGCTTGCCGACCAGCACCTGCGCTGCCGCATGCATCGCTTCGTGATCGAGCGGCTTGGCCACGAACCAGGCGCGCTTCGCCTCCAGCGCCAGCGGCGCCCGGCGGGCGATGATCCGGTAGAGATAGTGCCGCCGCACCGCCGAGAAGCGCGCGTCGAAGCCCTCGTCCACCTGCGCGGCATCGAGAATGGCGACCCGCTCGCCGGCCTGCGCCAGATGCGCATTCAGCGCGTTGCGCAGCGTGTGATCCTTCCAGACGCGGGTCAGGTCGGCATGCGCGACCTGGCCCATGGCATGGACGCCGGAATCGGTCCGTCCCGCGCCGCGGATCGACACCGTCTCCCCGGTCAGGGACAGGATCGCTTTTTCGACCGCGCCTTGCACGGACGGCCCGTTCTCCTGCCGCTGCCAGCCGACATAGGGCGTGCCGTCATATTCGATGACGAGGCGATAGCGCGGCATCAGGCGATCACCGTGCCGGCGGGCACCTGAGTGCCGCGCAGGAAGTCGGCAACATCCATCGGCTTGCCGCCGGCCCTCTGCAGGCGCTTCAGCGCCACCGCTCCGTTGCCGCAGGCGACGACGAAGCCGTCGGACGAAAGCACCGTGCCGGGTGCGGCCATACCGTCGGCAAGGCTCGAGCCCAGCACCTTGATCCGCTCCGTCCCGCCGGCAGCCGGGAGTTCGAACCAGGCGCCGGGCAAGGGCGACAGCGCGCGGATGTGGTTATGCACCTCCGCGGCCGGACGCCGGAAGTCGATGCGGGTCTCGGCCTTGTCGATCTTGGCCGCATAGGTCATGCCGGCGTCCTCCTGCGGCGTCAGCGGCAGGTGCCCGGCCTCGAGCCGTTCCATCGCATCCGCCATCAGCGCGCCGCCGACCTGCATCAGCCGGTCGTGCAGTTCGCCGCCCGTCATGTCCCGCCCGATCGCGACACGTTGGGTGAGTGCGACCGGGCCGGTGTCCAGCCCCTTGTCCATCTTCATCACCATCATGCCGGTCTCGCTGTCGCCGGCCATGATCGCCCGCTGGATGGGGGCCGCACCCCGCCAGCGCGGCAGCAGCGAGGCGTGCCCGTTGTAGCAGCCGAGCCGGGTGCCGGTCAGGATCGCCTCGGGCAGAAGCAGCCCGTAGGCAACGACCACGGCGACGTCGGCATGATGCGCCCGGAAGGCGGCCCGATCCTCCTCCGCCTTGAAGTTCAGCGGCGTGAGGACCGGGATGCCGAGTTCCTCGGCGCGGCGGTGGACCGGTGATTTCTGCAGCTCCAGCCCCCGCCGCCCGGCGGGCCGTGGCGGCTGCGAATAGGCGGCGACGATCGTGTGCGCGGCCTCGAAAAGCGCGTTCAGCGTCGCCACCGAAAATTCGGGCGTGCCCATGAAGATGATACGAAGCGCCATGCCCCGATTCTCCCGTCAGGCGCATGGCCCGGGTCGGGTCCGTCGCCGGATCGGCGCATGCGCGGGTTCAAGTGTTACCGTGCCCCTTCAAACGGGTTTACGAGCTTCAGATCAAGCCCCTCGAAGTCTTTTACGTTGCGCGTCGCCAGCGTCGCGCCGTGATGGAGGCAGGTGGCGGCGATCATGGCGTCCGAGACGGCGATCGGCCGGCCGGCGCTTTCGCGCCGTGCCCGCAGCTTTCCAGTCAGGATTGCGGCATCGAGCGGCAGGCCGAGCACCCTGCCGCGAAAGAGGGCGAGCAAATCCGTCAGCGTGCGCAGGTATCGGTCGGAGCCGGTGCGGTGCAAGGTACGCTCTGCGCCGAAGCAAAGCTCCATCACCACGATGTCGCAGAGGAAGAGGTCCGTCTCGTTGGTCTCCTGCATCCAGAGGACAACTGCCGGATCGGGGCGTTCCTTAATGCCTTCCGAAATCACATTCGTGTCGAGCACGATCATTCCGGAAACTCGACCGCTCGCCCCGTATCCTTCTTCCGGTCGGCTTCGATCCCGCGCATGATCTCGGCGAACGCGTCATCCGATCCACCCGACATGGCGATTTTTCGAAGCGCCTCCCAGCCAGACCGCGCTCGGCTCCGCAGATCGGCCTGCTCCTGCCTTAGCCCTTGGCGAAGGAGGTCCTTCGCCTTGTCGGACAGGCTCACGCCCGCCCGCTCGGCGGCGGCCGCCAGTTCGTGTTTCATGGCATCCGGAATATTTCGCACCAGCAGGTCGCCCATGGGCAGCACCTCCGCCTTGATATCGGTGATATCATAGCGCCTGCGCGATCCGCTTTCAATGGCGCGTTCAGATCGCCTTGGCGCCGCGGGTCTTGGAGGCCTTGGTGAACTTGCGGATCACCATGTCGCGCTTCAGCTTGGAAATGTGGTCGATGAAGAGCACGCCGTTGAGGTGGTCGATCTCGTGCTGCAGGCAGGTGGCGAGCAGCCCGTCGGCTTCGATCGTCTGTCCCCTGCCGTCACGGTCGAGGTAGCGCACCGTGATGCCGGCCGGGCGCTCGACCTCGGCATAGTAATCCGGGATGGACAGGCAGCCTTCCTCGTAGACCGAACGCTGATCGGAAGAGGCAACGATCTCGGGATTGATGAACACCAAGGGCGTCTTCTCCTCGCCCTCTTTGGAGACGTCCAGCACCAGCATCCGCCGCGGCACGCCGATCTGGATCGCCGCCAGTCCGATGCCGGGCGCGTCGTACATCGTCTCCAGCATGTCGTCGGCCAGGCGCCGCGCCTCGTCGTTGATCGCCTCCAGCGGCTGTGAGACCTGGCGCAGGATGGGGTCGGGCAGGATAATCAGCGGTTTGATCGTCATGCGCCTCACTTAGCGGTTTGTCGGGCCGCTTTCAATTGTCTTGCGCCGCGCCGGGCCGGGAGGTCGGCGGCGGTTCGTTTGTTCACGTTATGATCTATCTTCCCCGGCAAATGCTGCTATGTTTGCCGCATGAATGCGGAACCTTCGCTCGACAACGCACTGATTCGGCTGGCAGACGCGCTGATGCGCGAGCCGGCGCTCCAGCTTGCGTGCATCATCGCGACCCTCGTCATCCTCGGCTGGGCGATCGCCGCCCGCCGCGCCGCCGTCCGCCAGCGCGAGACGGCGGCCGCCGCGGAGATGCGGCTTGGCGAGCTGTTGCGCGCACAGAACGAGATGCAGGGCCGCGTCGCGGCCATGGCCGAGGTCTTCGGGGCACGGCAGGCGGAGACGAACCAGGCGATCAACCAGCGTCTCGACGGGCTGACCCAACGGCTCGGCCAGTCGATCAGCGAGCAGACGCGCACGACCCACGAGAACCTGCGCCGCCTGCAGGAGCGGCTCGCCGTCATCGACACGGCGCAGGCCAATATCCAGTCGCTGGCGAAGGACGTCGTCGGCCTGCAGGCGATCCTCGCCAACAAGCAGACCCGCGGCGCCTTCGGCCAGGCGAGGATGGAGGCGATCGTCGCCGACGGGCTGCCGATCGGCGCCTACGAGTTCCAGGCGCAACTGGCAAACGGGATGCGCCCCGATTGCGTGATCCGCATGCCGAACGGCCAGCCGCCGCTGGTGATTGACGCGAAGTTTCCGCTGGAGGCCTGGAACGCCATGGGCGCCGCCGGCACGCCCGAGGCCGCCAAGGCCGCGGCCCAGCAGTTCCGCAGGGACATGGAGGTTCACATCCGCGATATCGCCGAGAAATACCTGCAGCCCGGCGAGACGCAGGATACCGCCTTCCTCTTCGTGCCCTCCGAATCGATCTTCGCCGCGATCCATGAGCGCTTCGAGGCGATCGTCCAGCGCGCCCATCGCGCCCGGGTCGTCATTGTCTCCCCCTCTCTGCTGCTCCTGTCGATCCAGGTGCTGCAGGCGCTGCTGAAGGATCAGCGCATGCGCGAGCAGGCGCATGTGATCCAGGGCGAGGTCGTGCGGCTGATGGAGGATCTCGGCCGCCTCGACGATCGCGTCCGCAAGCTGCACGGCCATTTCACCTCCGCCCAGAAGGATGTCGACCAGATCCTGACGTCGACGGAAAAGCTCGCCCGCCGCGGCGCGCGCATCGGCGAGATGGAATTCGAGGTCCTCGCCACGCAGGGCGCCACGGCGCCGTCGCCGCCGGTGGCCGAGCGTGCGGTCGAAAGCCGCACCGGCCAATTGAAGCTGAGAGTTGTTGACGAGGACTGAGGGCCTCAGGCAGTGTCGGCCGGAGCAATGCCGGAGGATACCTGCCCCATGATTACCGTCTTCGGATCCATCAACATGGATCTCATCGCCACGACCGCCCGCCTGCCGAGACCGGGCGAGACCGTGGCCGGACACAGCTTCACGACAGCAGCGGGCGGCAAGGGCGCCAACCAGGCGCTCGCGGCCAGGCGCGCCGGCGCCACGGTCCGCATGGCGGGCGCGGTCGGCGGCGACAGCTTCGCCGCGGAATCGCTGGTGCTGCTGACCCAGGCCGCCGTCAACCTCGATTTCGTCAAGATCGCCGACGAGCCGACCGGCACGGCGCATATCACGGTCGCCGACGATGGCGAGAACGTCATCGTCGTGGTCCCCGGCGCCAATGGCGACGTGACCGCGGCCGACGCCAGGGCGGCGGTGTCGCAGATGTCCGCCGGCGACGTCCTCATGCTGCAATTGGAAGTGCCGCCGGAGGCGGTCGAGGCAGCGCTGGATTCGGCAAGAGCGCGGCGGGTCACCTCCGTGATCAATCTCGCACCCTTCACCGCCGACGGCGCAAGGCTCGGCGCCAAGGCGGACATCGTGGTGACGAACGAGAGCGAATTCGAGCTCTTCGCCGGCAAGTCGGGCTTTTCCGATGCCCAGCGCGAGGCCGAGATGCGCGCCATTCACGAGCGGACCGGTCAGACCATCATCGTCACCCTCGGTGCCGACGGCGTCATCGCCATCCGCAAGGGCAACATCTTCCGTGCGCCCGGCCTGAAGGTCGATCCGGTCGACACCGTCGGCGCCGGCGACAGCTTCTGCGGCTATCTCGCAGCCTCCCTCGATGCCGGCCTTCCCTTTGCGGACTGCCTGCGCCGCGCGGCGGTCGCGGGTTCGCTCGCCTGCACCAAGCGCGGCGCCCAGCCCGCGATCCCGGATGCCGCCGAAGTCGACGCCCGCATGGAGGCGAGGGGCTAGGCGACGCCTGATCGGAGGCGCCGCCGGCACGGGCGGCGCCATCCGCATTGGACAGCCTCAGACACGCTCCAGCGCGATCGCGATGCCCTGGCCGACGCCGATGCACATGGTGGCGAGCGCCAGCCGGCCGCCGGTCAATTTGAGTTCGAGCGCGGCCGTGCCGGCGATGCGTGCGCCCGACATGCCGAGCGGGTGGCCGAGCGCGATCGCCCCGCCGTTGCGGTTCACGCGCTGATCGTCGTCGGCGATCCCCAGTTGGCGCAGCGTCGCCAGTCCTTGGCTGGCGAAAGCCTCGTTGAGCTCGATCACGTCGAAGCGGTCCTGCGTCAGGCCGAGGCGGGCCATCAGCTTCTGCGAGGCCGGCGCCGGGCCGATGCCCATGATCCGCGGCGGCACGCCGGCAGTCGCACCACCGAGAATGCGCGCGATCGGCGTCAGCCCATGCCTTCTGGCGGCCGCTTCGGAGGCGATCACCAGCGCCGCGGCGCCGTCGTTGACGCCGGAGGCGTTGCCGGCCGTGACCGTGCCGCCTTCCGCCCGGAAGGGCGTGCCGAGCCTGGCGAGCGCTTCCAGCGTCGTGGCGCGCGGATGTTCGTCCCGCTCGACCACGACCGGCTCGGCCTTGCGCTGCGGGATCGTGACCGGCGTGATCTCCCGTGCCAGCCGCCCGTTTGCCTGTGCTTCGGCCGCCTTCGCCTGGCTCCGAAGGGCGAAGAGATCCTGGTCCGCGCGGCTGATCTTGTAGTCTTCGGCGACATTCTCGCCGGTCTCAGGCATGGAATCGACGCCGTACTGCTTCTTCATCAACGGGTTGACGAAGCGCCAGCCGATCGTCGTGTCGTGGATCTCGGCCGTGCGGGAGAAGGCCGTCTCGGCTTTCGGCAACACGAACGGCGCCCGGCTCATGCTCTCGACGCCGCCGGCGATCATCAGGTCCGCCTCCCCGGCCTTGATGGCGCGGGCAGCGGTGATGACCGCATCCATGCCCGAACCGCAGAGACGGTTGATTGTGGTGCCGGACACGCCGACCGGCAGACCGGCGAGCAGCGACGACATCCGCGCGACGTTGCGGTTGTCCTCGCCCGCCTGGTTGGCGCAGCCGAAGACGACATCATCGACCGCCTCCCAGTCGACCGACTCGTTGCGCGCCATCAGCGCCTTGAGCGGGACGACGCCGAGATCGTCGGCACGCACGGAGGAAAGGGCGCCGCCGAAGCGGCCGATCGGGGTGCGGATATAGTCGCAGATGAAGGCTTCGCTCATGTCTCTCCCCTCAGAGCTCCGGCACGATGAGATCGGCCACGGTCCCTTCGACGTGCAGCGGGGCACCGGTCATGGACTGCAGCCTGTCGAGCGGCAGGCCCGCGAGCTTCTCGCGCAGCACGAACCGGCCGCCCCTGACGTCGATGACGGCGAGACTCGTGTAGATGCGGGTGATGCAGGCGACGCCGGTCAGCGGGAAGGTGCACGTCTCGACGAGCTTCGGGGCGCCGTCCTTGGTCACGTGTTCGGTGATGACGAACACCTGCTTCGCGCCATGGACCAGGTCCATCGCGCCGCCCACGGCCGGCACGCCCTTGCTGCCCACCCGCCAGTTGGCGAGGTCGCCGTTCTGGGCCACCTGGTAGGCGCCGAGGATGGCGACGTCGAGATGGCCGCCGCGCACCATGGCGAAGCTGTCGGCATGATGGAAGAAGGCGGCGCCCGGCTTCAGCGTCACGGCCTTCTTGCCGGCGTTGATCAGGTCCCAGTCCTCCTCGCCCGCGGGCGGCGCCTCGCCGAAGTCGAGGATGCCGTTCTCGGTGTGAAAGATCGCCTGCCGACCCGGCGGCTGGTAGCGCGCCACCATCTCCGGAAAGCCGATGCCGAGGTTCACATAGGCGCCATCCTCGATGTCCTGGGCAGCGCGCCAGGCGATCTGGGCGTTGGAGAGCTTGATGTCTTCGCGGGTATGGATCGTCATGCGTAGGCCACTCCTGCCCGGATGAGTTCTTCTTCCTGCTGCGGATCGGCGACCTCGACGACACGGTCGACGAAGATGCCGGGGGTGACGACGTGCTCGGGATCGATGCCGCCGAGCGGTACGATCCGCGAGACCTGGGCGATCGTCCTCTCTGCCGCCATGCACATCAGCGGATTGAAGTTGCGCGCGGCCTTGTTGTAGGTGAGGTTGCCGTGCACGTCCCCGACATGGGCCTTCACGAGGGCGAAATCGGCCTTCAGCCAGCGCTCCTGCACGTAGCTGCGGCCATCGAACGCCGCGATCGGCTTGCCTGCCGCCAGTTCCGTGCCGTAGCCCGTGGGCGTGTAGAAGGCGGGAATGCCGGCCCCGCCGGCGCGGATGCGCTCCGCAAGCGTCCCCTGCGGCACCAGCTCCAGCTCGATCTCGCCGGCCAGATACTTCTCGGTGAAGGCGCGCGGATCGGATGAGCGCGGGAAGGAGCAGATCATCTTCCGCACCATGCCGGCGTCGATCATCGCGGCAATTCCAATGCGCCCGTTGCCGGCGTTGTTGTTGATGACCGTGAGGTTTTTCGGCCCCCTGTCGATCAGCGCATGGATGAGCTCGATCGGTGCGCCGGAGCCGCCGAAACCGCCGATCATCACCGTGGCGCCGTCGCCGATCCCGGCCACGGCGTCCGCCAGGCGCGCGATTGTCTTGTCCATCTGGTTCTCCCGCTGTCGCGCCATCCGGCGCGGTCTCGAACGCCCTGTCGTCAAAACCGGGCGCTTCCCGTGCTTCAGACATAAGTCCGGGGGACCGAACCGGCAATCATTTTGTGCGATAATTGACATTTGTTCAAATATCGCACAAAATCGACCGATCATTGAGGAGAGGGCGACATGCGGGAAACGGACTTCGTCGGCGGCTTCGCCAAGGGCTTGAAGGTGATCGAGGCGTTCGACGAGGCGCAGCCGCGCCTGACGATATCGGATGTCGCCCGGACGACCGGGCTCGACCGGGCGACCGCGCGACGCTGCCTCTTGACGCTGGCCGAGCTCGGCTATGCGCATTTCGACGGCAAGTTCTTCGAGTTGACGCCGCGCATCCTCAGGCTCGGTCATGCCTATCTGTCGGCGACGCCGTTGCCGCGGCTGGTCCAGCCGCATCTCGACTGGCTGTCGGAGAGGGTGGGGCAGAGCGCGTCGGCCTCGGTTCTCGACGGCACCGAGATCGTCTATGTCGCCCGCGCGGCCCAGCGGCGGGTGATGTCGATCAGCCTCGTGCCCGGCTCGCGCCTTCCGGCCTATTGCGCCTCGATGGGACGGGTGCTGCTGGCGAGCCTGCCGGAGGCGGATGCGCGCGCCCGGATCGAGAACACCGACCGCAAGGCGAATACCGCGCACACGAAGACCGATCCGGACGAACTGATGGCGGAACTGGCACGCGTTCGCGCCCAGGGATTTGCCGTCATCGACCAGGAACTCGAAATCGGGCTGCGCTCCATTGCGGTGCCGTTGGAGAATGCCCGCGGCCGCGTGGTCGCGGCCCTCAACATCGGCGCACCGGCGGCGGCCGTGCCGGTCGAGGAGATGACGGCGCGCTTCCTGCCGGCCATGCGCGAGGTTCAGGCCACGCTCCGCTCGCTGTTGCCGTAGACCCTGCGCTTGACAGGCGTCAAGGGCCGGTGCTTGCTGCATCGCCGCAAGGAGAGCGACGATGGACGATGGTGACGGGGCTCCCGAAAGCAAGCTGACGCGGACCAAATGAAGCTGGGCCGAGCAGGGCAAGTTCCTGACCGGCCGCATCGTCGGACCGCAGACCGATCGCCTGCCGCCGGGCCAGCATCTGGTGAAAAACTGGCCGGTCCTCGATCTCGGCCAGCAGCCGGTGGTCCGGCCGGAAAGCTGGCGGCTCGACATCGCCGGCGAGGTGGAGAACCCGGTGTCGCTCGACTGGCGCGCCTTCCATGCGCTGCCGCAGTCCGACAGCCTGTCCGACATCCATTGCGTGACCACCTGGTCGCGCTACGACAACCGCTGGCAGGGCGTGTCCACCCGCGACCTGCTCGACCTGGTTATGCCGAGGCCGTCGGCCACCCACGTGATGCTGTCGAGCTACGACGGATACACGACCAATCTGCCGCTCGCCGATTTCGCCGTCGAGGACGCGCTGCTGGCAACCCACTGGGAGGGCGAGCCGCTGACGGGCGAACACGGCGGGCCCGTTCGCGTCGTCGTGCCGCATCTCTATTTCTGGAAGAGCGCCAAGTGGGTCAACCGCATCGAGGTCCTGACCGCCGACCGCGCTGGCTTCTGGGAGCGCAACGGCTACCACATGCGCGGTGATCCCTGGGCCGAGGAGCGCTACTCCGGCGACTGATCCGCCGGCTGCGCCCGCGGCGGCCTGTGCGCCTGTGCCTTGAGCCCCGCCATCGATGCCGCCTCCCGGATCGTCTGCATCAGGATCGACTGCGGCAGCGAGGGCACGGCGTCGGCGCGCACCGTCAGCCCCACCGGTCCCTTCGTCTCGCTGGTGTCGACCGAAAGCGCCGTCAGGTGCCCGGCCTCGATGTCGCCCGCCACCACCCCCGAAGAAATGATCCAGACCGCATCGCTCGCCTGCACGAAGGCGCGCCCGAAAGCGTCGGAGACGGTCTCGATCAGGTTCGGCAGTTCGGCGACGCCGTTTGCGATCAGCAGACGGTCGACGAAAGGTCGGATGATCGAGCCGCTGGTCGGCATCAGGACGGGAAAGTCGGCGAGCCCGGCGAAGACGGAGCGGCCGGGGGCCGTGAGCGGATGGCCGGCGCGGACGCAGAAGACGACCTGCTCGGAATAGAGATGTTCGAAGGAAAAGCCCGTCATCCGTTCCGGTGCCGCCAGCCGGCCGACGACCAGGTCTAGGTCGCCGACGCGCAACTGCTCCAAGAGCACCGCGTTCTCGCCGGTGACGATCTTGATGCGCACGCCCGTCTCCTCGGCCAGGAAGAGGGCGATCGCACGCGGCATGATCCGAGTCGAGACGGTGGGCAGCGCGCCGATGCGGATCGGCGGCGCCAGGCCGTGGCGCGCCTGGGAAACCGAATCGAAGCCCTGCCGGATTGCCGTCAGCGCCGCGCCGGCATGGCGCAGAAAGGCCTCGCCGGTGCGCGTGATCCGGATGCCGCGGCCGTCGCGCTCGAAAACCGCCACGCCCAGCACCTGCTCCAGTTCCCGAATGGTCTTCGTCACCGCCGGCTGGCTGACATTCAGCACGCCGGCCGCCTTCATCACGCTCTTCTGGCGGGCCACCTCGACAAAGGTCTGGAGATGGCGGAACTTGATGCGACTGTCGATCATCGCGCGCCTCGCTCAATGATAACCGTATGGTTATTCGGTTGCGCGGAAAATATCATTTTACCTAACCAGATCAAGAGATCACTCTGCGACGTCGGGAGGAGACACACTTGCAGTTCGCGCGCGTCAACGACATCACGCTCCATCACCAGGTCATCGGCGGTCCGGAAGGCCGCCCGGTGCTCGTCTTCATCAATTCGCTCGGGACGGACTACCGCATCTGGCGCGACGTCATCGTCCGCCTTGCCGGCGAGTTTCCGATGATCCTCTACGACAAGCGCGGCCACGGCCTCTCCGATGTCGGCCAGGCGCCCTATGCGATCGACGACCATGTCAGCGACCTCGCCGGCCTGCTCGAAGTCTACGCGGTGAAAAAGGCCGTCATCGTCGGCCTCTCCGTCGGCGGCCTGATCGCCCAGGGCCTCTATGCGGCAAGGCCGGACCTGGTGCGGGCGCTCGTGCTGTGCGACACCGCCCACAAGATCGGCACGGCCGAGCTCTGGGATGCGCGCATCGCCGCCGTCGAGCGCGACGGCATCGAGAGCATCGCCGACAATGTGATGGAACGCTGGTTCACGCCCGCCTTCCGGCGTCCGGAGAACACCGCCTATCACGGCTACTGGAACATGCTGGTCCGCCAGCCGGCGGTCGGCTACGCCGCGACCTGCGCGGCGATCCGCGATGCCGATTTCACCGAAGCCACTGCACGCATCAAGGTTCCGACGCTCTGCGTCGTCGGCGACCAGGACGGCTCGACGCCGCCCGACGTCGTCCTCGCCACCGCCAAGCTCATTCCGGGCGCGCGCTACGAGGTCATTGCCGGCGCGGGACACATCCCCTGCGTCGAACAGCCCGAGGCGCTGACGGCGATCCTGAGCGCTTTCATCGAACCGCTCGTCAAGGGAGAATAGCCACATGGCAGACGCGCAGGCTGGTTCCGACCGTTACCGCCAGGGCATGCTCACGCGCCGCAGAGTGCTCGGCGACAGCCATGTCGACCGCGCGCAGGCCGCCGCCACCGCCTTCGATCGTCCGTTTCAGGACCTGATCACCGAGGCGGCCTGGGGAACGGTCTGGTCGCGCCCGACCTGGACGCTGCGCGAGCGCTCCATGGTGACGATCGCGCTCCTGGCCGCCCTCGGCCAGGACGAGGAGGTCGCCATGCATGTGCGGGCCACGGTGAACACGGGCGCGACGCGCGAAGACATTCGCGAGGCGCTCCTGCATGTGGCAATCTATGCGGGCGTTCCCGCCGCCAATCACGCGATCAAGATCGCCAAGCGGGTCTTCGAGGAGATGGATGCCGCCGGGACGGCGAAGGACGAGACGGGGAGGTAGATGATGACGGACATCGCAAACCGCAGGCCGGAGACGGGGGCCTTCTTCCCGCGCGACCGCAACTGGCATCCGCCGGCCTTCGCGCCGGGCTACAAGACCACCGTCCTTCGCTCGCCGCAAAAGCCGCTCCTGTCCCTGGACGGAACGGTCTCGGAGATCACCGGCCCGGTGTTCGGCCACACGATCCTGGGCGAGCTCGACAACGACCTGATCCACAATTTCGCCAGGCCCGGCGAGAGCGCCATCGGCGAGCGCATCATCGTCCATGGCCGCGTCCTCGACGAGCGCGGCCGGCCGGTGCCGGGCGCGCTGCTCGAGTTCTGGCAGGCCAATGCCGGCGGGCGCTATCGCCACAAGAAGGAAGGCTATCTCGCCCCGCTCGATCCCAATTTCGGCGGCTGCGGGCGGGCGATCACCGACGAGGCGGGTGCCTATGCCTTCCGCACCGTCAGGCCGGGGGCCTATCCCTGGCCGAACGGCGTCAACGACTGGCGCCCGGCGCACATCCACTTCTCCGTCTTCGGCCACGGTTTCGCCCAGCGCCTGATCACGCAGATGTATTTCGAGGGGGATCCGATGATCTGGAAATGTCCGATCGTCATGACGATCCCCGACCGTGCGGCGGTCGAGCAGCTGATCGCGCCGCTCGACTGGGCCAACACCATCCCGATGGACGCGCGCGCCTACAAGTTCGACATCGTGCTGCGGGGCCGAAGGTCGACCCTGTTCGAGAACCGGCTGGAGGGCAACTGAAGATGGCACAGCCCCTGGACTACCTGAAGGAAACGCCCTCGCAGACCGCCGGGCCCTATGTCCATATCGGCCTCACCCCGAACGCCTGCGGCATCGAGGGGGTCTATGCCGAGGATCTCGGCGTCGCGATGGTCAACGACCGGACGCTCGGCCAGCGCATCACCATCACCGGCCGCGTGCTGGACGGGACGGGGACGCCGCTGAAGGACGCGCTCGTCGAGATCTGGCAGGCCGATGCGGCGGGCCTGTACAACAGCCCGTCGGAACTGCGCGGCACCGCCGATCCGAATTTCACCGGCTGGGGCCGCTGCGGCTGCGACGGCGTCACCGGCGAGTTCCGCTTCGAGACCGTCAAGCCCGGCCGGGTCCCCTTCAGGGACGGCCGCAAGATGGCGCCGCACGTCAGCTTCTGGATCGTCGCCCGCGGCATCAACGTGGGCCTCCATACGCGCATGTATTTCGGCGACGAGGAAGCGGCCAATGCCGAGGATCCGGTGCTGCTGCGCATCGAGCACCGCGTGCGCGTCCCGACGCTGGTTGCCGCCGTAGACGGATCGACCTATCGCTTCGACATCCATCTGCAGGGCGAGAAGGAAACGGTCTTCTTCGATATCTAGGCCGGCCCGCGGAGGACGCGAGACCGCATGCGCAGGGGACATCTTGATCGGCCGCAGCCATGCGCCATCTTTACCGAAAGAGCGCGCCTGGCGAAGCTGCGCAAGGCCGGTGGCTGAAACGACATTGTCAGGACGATAGCGATGACCGTATCTCCGTTCGACCACCCCTATCTCTCCGGCCTGTTGGGCGACGAGGAAATGGCGGAACTCTTCTCCGCAGCCGCCGAGCTCGAGGCAATGCTCGCCTTCGAGGTGGCGCTCGCCCGCGCCGAGGCGGCGGAGGGCATCATTCCATCGTCGGCGGCCGCAGCGATCGCCGAGGCGGCCCACCAGTTTTCGCCCGATGTCGTCCTTCTGCGCCAGGCCACCGCCCGGGATGGTGTCGTGGTGCCGGAATTCGTGCGTCAGCTGCGCCAGGCCGTCGGCGGCGAGGCGGCCGCCCACGTCCATTTCGGCGCCACCAGCCAGGACGTGATCGACAGTGCGCTGATGGTGCGCCTGACCCGCGTCGCCGCCATCCTCATCCACCGCATCGGCGCCATCGTCGACGAACTGAACGAACTCGAGGCCCGCCACGGCGGCCGCGTCCTGATGGGGCGCACCCGCATGCAGGCCGCCATCGAGATCGCCGTCGCCGACCGCATCGCCGCCTGGCGGCAACCGCTCGAGCGTCACTTCGAGGAGCTCGGACTTGCGGTCGAGCAGCGGTTCCCGGTCCAGTTCGGCGGTGCGGCCGGCACGCTGGACAGGTTCGACGACCGCGGGCCGGCGCTCCGCGCAAAACTGGCCGATGCGCTCGGCCTCGCCGACGTTCCGCAATGGCATAGCCAGCGCGACCGCATCGTCTCGTTCGGCGGCCTGCTGTCGCTGGTCACGGGCAGCCTTGGCAAGCTCGGGCAGGACATCGCGCTGATGGCCCAGGACGGCGGCGAGATTGTCCTTTCCGGGGGCGGGGCGTCATCGGCCATGGCGCACAAGCAGAACCCGGTCTCCGCCGAGGCGCTGGTGACGCTGGCCCGCTTCAACGCCACCGCGCTTGCCGGCCTGCACCAGTCGCTCGTCCACGAGCAGGAGCGGTCCGGAAGCGCCTGGACGCTCGAATGGATGCTCCTGCCGCAGATGGCCGTTGCTGCCGGCAGCGCCACGCGGCTTGCAGGCTCCGTCGTGCGGTCGATCGAGGACATGGGCAGCGTCCGATAGCGCCTTGTCCTGTCCCGGAAAATCCGCGGGGCATCGCCCGTTAGAGGTAGGCTGCCCTTCATCGACAGTACCGGCCGGCATCCGTATATTAGGCTTTCCTTATTGTTGGAGGATGGCCGATGGCAACCTACACGGTGTATTTTCCCGGCAGCAAGTATCCCCAGGGCTACAGCCCCGCGATTTCGGGCTTCGACTACAACCCGATGTTCGGCGAGCTCGTCGACTTCTCGCAAGCCGATGTGCTGAGCCGGTCGTCGAGCGTCTACAGCCTCAAGCTGGAGAACGGATTGAAGCTTCGCCTCGTCGGCACCGGCTTCACCTTCGACACGGCGGGGGCCGCGACGGGCGGGACGGTCACGCGGTTCGAACTGTTGAAATCGGACGGCACGACGCTCGTTTCGAAGCTGGAGGGCCTGAACCTGTCGCTCGAAGCGCTCGAGAACGCGGCCGACATCTACGATCCGTGGAACCTGCAGGCCTGGATCCTCAACCGCAACGACACGCTCAACGGGTCTGACGGCAATGACGACCTGGAAGGCTTCGGCGGCAACGACACGATCAACGCCAAGGGCGGCGATGACTTCGTCATCGGCGGAGAGGGCAGGGACAGCTACGACGGCGGCAAGGGCTGGGACAATCTCAGCTTCCAGGATGCCCGCCACAACCCCGATGCGTTCGGCGGCGTCGTCCTCGACGCGGCCGAGGGCAAGGTGAAGGATCCCTACGGCAACACGGAGGAGTTCCAGAATTTCGAGACCTTCCGCGGCACCCAGTTCAGGGACATCCTGAAAGGATCGGCACGGGACGAGGATTTCCAGGGGGTCGGCGGCCGTGACGCGATCGACGGCCGCGGCGGCTTCGACACGGTCAGCTATCACCGCGACGAGAACAACGGCGGCGCTGCCAAGGGCGTGACGGTCGATCTGAAGGACGGCACGGCCATCGACGGTTTCGGCAAGACCGATACCTTGAACAGCATCGAGGGGGTGCGCGGGACGGGCTATGCCGACAAGCTCACCGGCAGTTCGGGCGACAACTGGCTGCGTGGCGACGGCGGCAACGACACGATCGCCGGCGGTCTCGGCAACGATCAGCTCCGCGGCGATGCGGGCCAGGACTACTTTGTGTTCAACACCAAGCTCAGCACCAAGGACAACATCGACGAGATCGAGGATTTCAGCGTCGCCTCCGATACCATCAAGCTGGAGAACGGGATCTTCACCAAGCTGGTCGGAACCGGCACGCTGTCTGCGTCCCAGTTCGTGGCCAACGACAGCGGCACCGCCAAGGACAAGTCCGACCGCATCATCTACGAGAAGGACACCGGCAACATCTACTATGACAGCAACGGCAGCGCCTCCGGCGAGCGCAAGCTCTTCGCGATCGTCGCCGACGAGTTGAAGATCGCGGCCGACGACTTCTTCATCATCTGAGGATGCCGCCTGTCGGTTTCGCACGGCCCGGGGAGCCTCGTTTGCGCCCGGGCTACGCGCGGCCGCCTATGACGGCCATGGCGTCACTCGGCGAATGCGGTCTCGTAGGCATCCGGCTTGAAGCCGGCCAGCAGCTTTCCGTCGAGGTCGAGGATCGGCCGCTTGATCATCGACGGCTGCGCGAGCATCAGGGCCGTGGCCTTCGCTGCGTCGAGGTCGGCCTTGTCGGCCTCCGGCAGGGCGCGGAAGGTGGTGCCGGCACGGTTCAGCACCGTCTCCCAGCCGAGCGCATCGATCCAGCGACGGAGCGAGCCTGCATCGATTCCCTCCGCCTTGTAGTCATGGAAGCGGTAGGGAATGTCGCGGCTGTCCAGCCAGGCCCGGGCCTTCTTCATCGTGTCGCAGTTCTTGATGCCGTAGATCGTCACGGGCATGACGCTCGTCCTTTCGATTGCTTTGACCGGCATGCCGGCGCCGGTCAGAGGCTCAGAAATTTCTCGACGACGGTGTCGACCTCGGCCGTCTTCAACCCGGCGATGTTGATGCGGGCGGAGCCGGGCATGTAGATCCCGTGGTCATGGCGAAGCCGCAGCACGTCGGCCTCCGCGAGCGGCAGCAGCGAGAACATGCCTTCCTGCTCCGCCATCGCCGTCAGCACCTGCCATCGGCGCGCGAGGCCCGCCGCCAGCTTCTCCCTGATCGAGGCGACGCGGCGCCGCATCGTCTCAAGTTCGGTCATCCAGTCCGCCTTCAGCGCCTCGTCGCCGAGAATCGTGCTGACGATCGCAGCACCGTGATCCGGCGGCATCGAATAGTTGGCGCGGGCGAGGCTGACGAAATTGGTCCGGACCGTCTCGGCCGCCTCCTTCGAGGCGGCCACGCCATAGACCGCCCCGGTGCGCTCGCGGTAGAGCCCGAAGTTCTTGGAGCAGGAGACGGCCACGAGCGCCTCGGGGACGGCGGCGAGCACGCCACGGAGCCCCGCCGCATCCGCGTCCAGTCCCTTGCCGAATCCCTGGTAGGCGCTGTCGATCAGCGGAATCAGCCCGCGCTCGGCCATCAGCGCCGACAGCGCGGCCCACTGCTCCGGCGACAGGACGCCGCCGCTCGGATTGTGGCAGCTCGCATGCAGCAGCACCGCATCGCCCGCTTCTGCCGCCTTCAATGCCTCCGTCATCTGCTCGAACAGGATCGCCTGCGACGGCACGTCGAAATAGGGGTGCGTCGCGACTTCCAGCCCGGCCGCCTTGAAGATTGCCGGATGGTTCGGCCAGGTCGGAAGGCCGAGCCAGATGCGCTTGACGCCCATGCGCGCCAGAAGGTCGGCAGCCAGCCTGACGGCACCGGAGCCGCCCGGCGTCTGGATGCCGGCGACCGGCCGCTCCCGCGCTGCGGGGCCGGCGGTCAGCTCCCACAGGCGCTCGACGAAGACGGGGTCGCCCTCCGGGCCGACATAGGCCTTGGTCGCCTGGTTCTGCAGCAGCCGCTGCTCGGCCGCCTTCACCGCCCGGAAGATCGGCGTGGCGCCGTCTTCGTCGCGATAGACGCCGACGCCGAGGTCGACTTTGCCCGCCCGCGCGTCCGCACGGTAGAGGCCGATCAGGGCGAGCAGCGGATCGTCGGGCTGGCGTGTGAGCTTGTCGAACATGGCGGTCCTCCTCCTAGGCGTTGCGCTGGGTTTAGGCGAAAACGCGCGCGAATTCGAGCCCTGGTGCAGGCCGCCAGCGAATGTGTGACCAGAAACATTGCTGTGGGTTGGCACAAACATTCTTTCGCGCAGCCAAAGATTGATGGAAATCGTTTATGCAACTGTATTGTGTGAGTAAGGATTATGTGTTTTGATCCGCCTCGAAGGGGAAATCCGATCGGCTGCCGACAGGGCTCACGCGTTGTGAGAACGCATGCTCATGCCCGCAGGACCGATCGCATGAGCCGGCGCGGTACACGGCCCGCCGGGAGGGGCAGGATGCGGTATCGAGCAGGTATCATCTCTTTGTTGTTTCTGTTGACGGGCTGCGGGACCGGGCCGAGCACGAAGGACGTCGCAGCCTTCGGGGCCGCAACGGCAAATGCCGTGTCGGTCATTGGTGAAACCGCCAGCTTGGAACAGGATCTGGCCGTTGCCTATGCCACGGAGGTCAATGCCTGCCGTTACCTTCAGGGCCGGCCCTACGTCGTCGGGTCTCTCCGCATCGTCCCTCCTGTGCCACGCTTGGCGGAGCAGAAAAAGTTCCTCGCAGCACTGACCCGGTATGCGACAGCCCTTTCCAAGGCGACCGACCCCGCCGCAGTGGCCGAGCTTGAGGCTGCGGCCGGCAAGCTCACCGAGAGCGCATCGAGCCTCATCGCTGCTGCCACTCCAGCAAATGCTGTGGCCGCACCCGTGGTCAAGGCTGCGGTCAAAGGCTTGGTCTTCCTGTCCGAACAACAGCGCATGCAGAAAATCCGCACGATCATTGCCGATACTGATCCGTGGCTCTTCGACGCGATGTTCATCCTTCTGGAAAACGACGAGAACGATCGGGACCTGCTGGACCGGCGTCTTCGGGAATGGGAAGGGGCGGCGCGATGCACCATGCGTCAGGTCCAGCCCGCACGCGCCGGAGCCTACCAGCAGTTCATGGCGTCTGACAAAGCGAAGCGAGAATACCTGGAACGCGAACGTGCCGCCAATAGGCGTGTCCTTGCGGTAGGAACGCTTGCGGAAACGCACCGGCAGCTCGCGAGGGGCCAGATCGATCTCGCGGCGGCCACGGCCCAGATCAACAGTCTTCTGGATATTGTCGGCAGCCTCGAGGCGATCCGCACAGAGGAGGAGACCCAGTGACGACCAACGGCAACGCAGCAGAAGCGGTACGGGATGCAATCATGAAATTGGTCCTTGTCTATGATGGTGCCACCGGCAAGGAACGGCGGGCCCGCATCAAGGCCGTGCTGAAAAAGCTGAAAGCTGAATACGATGCTTTGAGGCATCGACAACCGGCCACCACCTACGTTGAAATCACAGGTGGAATTTCCAAGGCGGCCGATCGCCTTGAGGAAATTCGAAATGAGAGGGAGTCGCTGAAGAACAGCTTTGTCAGCGCCGCCGAGATCCTAGCGGTGGTCACGAGGGTGCTTGGCCTTCTTCAGGGCTAGGAGTGGAACCAACCTTTCCGTGAGACGGTTGCAGGGCGGGGGCGGGTCCCCTATCTTCCCTGCGCACAGTCGTGCGAGGGAAGGGTCCTTGAGAAAGCTGAACGAGAAGGTGAGCGCCGCCGCTCTGTCTGCGATCCGCAATCGGCGCGGGCACAGGCCGTTCTCCGCCAATCGTGACGGCGGCGACACCGTCATCGCGTCCTACAACGTCCACAAGTGCGTCGGCGTCGACCGCAGGTTCGACCCGGAGCGCGTGGCCGAGGTGATCTCCGAGATCGACGCCGATGTGATTGCGATCCAGGAGGCCGACAAGCGCTTCGGCGATCGCTCCGGCCTGCTGGACCTGGCCTCGCTCGAGCGCGACTGCGGGCTGGTGCCGGTGCCGATCACGACGCTCTCTTCCGGCAGCCACGGCTGGCACGGCAACATGCTGATGATCCGCAAGGGCACCGTGCAGAACGTGCGCCAGCTGAAGCTGCCGGGCGTGGAGCCGCGCGGCGCTCTCGTCGTCAATTTCGAGTTTCCGACCGGCCGGCTGCGGGTCGTCGCCGCCCATTTCGGCCTTCTCAAGCGATCGCGGGAACTGCAGGCGAAGGCGGTTCTGGCCTCCGTGGCCCAGGAGGAGGAGATGCCGACGGTGCTGATCGGCGACCTCAACGAATGGCGGGTCGGCCGCAAGTCCTCGCTGTCGCCGCTCTCGCCGGTCTTCGATCCGGCCTCCGGTGCGGTGCCGAGCTTCCCCTCGCGGTTTCCGGTGCTGGCCCTCGACAGGGTGCTCGGCCACCCGCACGACCTCGTGGCCGCGGTCGCGGTGCACGACAGCCCGCTGGCCCGCATCGCCTCCGACCATCTGCCGATCAAGGCGCACATCGATCTGCAAGCGATCTGGGAGCGATCCTACGGCAGCGATGCTCAGGTGAGGATGACGGCCGTTTCGTCGTAGGCCGCGGCGGGCTCTAGAGATAGGGCGAACCGAGCCAGGTGATCCGCTCGACCAGCCTGCGCGAGAAGGGGCGGGCGCGCAGCGCCTGCAGGTCCACAGGCTCGGACGACTTCAGCGTGCGGCCGATCTTTTCCTCGATCTGCGCTGCGAAGAAGGTGTCGAACACCTCGATGTCGATCTCGAAATTCAGCCGCAGCGACCGCGGGTCGAGGTTCGACGAGCCGATATAGGACCAGACGCCATCGACGACCGTGAGCTTGGAGTGGTTGAAGGTTCCGCCGGCCCGCCAGATCCTGCAGCCGGCCTTCAGCAGCTGGTCGAACTGCGCCGTCATCGCAAGATCGACGAGCTTGAGGTTGTTGGTACCGGGCACCACGATGTCGATGTGCACGCCGCGGCGTGCCGCCGTCGCCAGCGCGCTGATCAGGTCGCGCTCGGGCAGGAAATAGGGCGACATCATGCGGATGTGGTTCTTGGCGATCGAAATCGCCCCCATCAGCATGCGCTGGTTGGCCTCCAGGTTGCGGTCCGGCCCGGAGGCGACCGCGCGCGCCAGCAGGGCGGCGTTCGGCGCGGCCGCCGGCGCCTCCAGCTGCCAGGCCTCGCCGTCGAGCGCGGCCCCGCCGGAGAACCGCCAGTCCTCGTAGGCGACGTGGAAGATGTCGCCGACGATCGGTCCCGTCACGCGGAAATGCGTATCCTTGGCGACGCCCTCGCCGGAGAACTCGGTGGTGAAGGCGGCGCGGATGTTCAGGCCGCCGGTGAAGGCGATGCTGCCGTCGACGACGAGGATCTTGCGGTGGGTGCGCAGGTTGGCATAGGGCAGCCGCAGGCCCATGACGATGTTGCCGTTGAAGACGCGCGCGGAGACGCCGCCCTGGCGCAGCGTCTGCATGATGCTGGGCGTCGAATAGCGCGCCCCGACGGCGTCGATCAGCACATGCACCTCGACGCCGCGGGCGACCGCCGCCGAAAGCGCCTCGGCAAAGCGCATGCCCATGCCGTCGCGATCGAAGATGTAGGTTTCCAGCAGGATGCTGCGCCTGGCCCCCCTGATCGCCTCCAGCATGGCGGCATAGGCGGTATCGCCCGTCTCCAGCATCAGGATCGTGTTGCCGGAGGTCATCGGGAACCGGGAGACGGTGTCGCCGAGGTGCTTCATCGCCGTCAGCGCGCCGCCGTAGCGGCTGTGCACGATCTCGTCGGAGACGTCGTGGTGGACGGTATGGTGCCGCCCCTTCTTGGCGATGGGGCCGGCGCGCTGCAGCGTCAGCGTCTTCCGGCGGATGCGGTTGATGCCGACGACATAGTAGAGCACCGCGCCGATGACCGGCGAAAGCAGGATGACGCCGACCCAGCCGATCGCCGCCCGCACCTCGTCCTTGGTCATTGCGGCATGGATCGCCGCCGGCGTGCCGAGCAGTATCGAAAGCACGATGAGGACATGTGGCCAGTAGGCGGAGAAGGTCTGCAGCATGCCGCTTCCGTCGAGCACCCCTTGATCGTTGGACGGGATTTCCGTTCACCTTAGCGCATATCCCGCAAGACGAGTATGGGCTTTCCGAACGGATTGCACGCAGATTCAAGGCTTTATATCGGCGCGGATCTGTCGTGCCTCAGCGCCGGAAGCAGCCTCAGTCCTCCAGCGTGCCGGGCGCGCGGTCGAGCCGGATCCGGTCCTTGCAGACGATCTTCATCAGGTCGTCGCCGCGGCGGACGAACCGGTCGGAGGTCCGGGTGGCGACCAGCCCGCTCCGTTCGGCGCGCATCTCGAAGAGGCCGTCGTCCAGCCCCGGACGGGTGATGATCGTCGCGAGCATCTCGCCGGCCTCGACGGCGTCGCCGATGTCCTTGTGGAACAGCACCGTTCCCGGTTCCAGCGCCCGCACCATGTCGATGTTGTCGAGCGGAACCGCGGGCCCCGTGAAGGCCGGCGCGTGTGGTTCGGAGGCGCGCACCACGCCACGCGCGGCCAGGAAGCGGAACAGGCCGTCTGCATCCGCCTTCGCGGTGTCCGGGTGGACGTCGCGCCGCCCCCGCAGCTCCACCGTGACGGCGAGCCTGCCCGGCACCTTGGCGAGCTTGCCCGCGCCGCGGTGCTTGAAGGCATGGCCGACCGCCTCCTCGAACGCCGTGCTCTCGCCGTCGGAGAGGAAGACCGCCGCCATCGACAGGGACGAAGCGAGATCCGCGGCCTCCGGCCAGAAGGCCTCGTCGATATAGGCGTACTGGATGGATTCGTCGTCGCAATGCAGGTCCAGCACCAGCTCGGCGCCGAGCGCCAGGTGCAGCAGCCTCCGCTTCAGTCGCTTCACCGCCGTTTCCCGGTCGAGGTCCGCCAGCAGCGCGTCGCGCTCGGCGAGCGTGACCAGCGGAAAGTCCCGGTTGAAATTCGTACGGGAGGCGAGATCGAAGCGACCCTGCATCTCGCCGAAATGCGCCTGCGCCGCCCCGATCGGGTTGGCCTGCGGAACGATCGTCACGTCGCCGGCAAGCGCGCCCTCGGCCTCCGCCTTGCGGAGCCTGTCGCACAGGAAATGAAGCACCGCCGTGCCCGGAAGTTCGTTCGCATGCAGCGCCGCCTGCAGGTAGACCCTGGGCGCCGTCTTCGTGTCGCCGCGAAAATGCAGCACGGGCAGGCGCCATTCGACGCCGGGCGTATCCCCGGCAATGGTGATTTCCGATTGCTCCATGTCGTCTCCTCGCCTTTTCTCCGCTGACCGCGGTTTATGCGGACTGCGCGTGATAGGCGCAAGCCCGCAATTGCGGCAGGGTCGGCGGAAAACGGGTTGAAATTCGCCCCGCGAACCCCGATTCTGTCCCGGACGGAGGGCGAACGGGAGCTGCGCCATGGCGGATACGACCGGCTATCTGATCTTCGAGACCGAAGGCGGCTTCTGCGGCATCGCCTGGAACGGGGCCGGCGTGGCGCGTTTCCAGCTTCCGGGCGGGGATGCGGCGACCACCCGCCGCCTGCTGCTGCGCCGCATGCCCGATGCGGTGCCGCGCGAGCCGCCCGATTTCGTCGTGGCGGCGGTCGAGGCCGTGCGGCGTTATTTTGCCGGCGAGCCGGCGGATTTCTCCGCCGTGCCGCTCGATCTTTCCGGACAGGACGATTTCTTCAGGGCGGTCTATGACGCGGCCCGCAAGGTGCCATGGGGCCGGACCACCACCTATGGCGCGCTTGCCCGCGAGCTCGGCGCCGGGCCGGAGGCGGCCCGCGACGTCGGCCAGGCCATGGCGAAGAACCCCGTGGCCCTGATCATCCCGTGCCATCGGGTGCTGGCCGCCGGCGGCAAGGTCGGCGGCTTCTCCGCCCCGGGCGGCACGACATCCAAGCTGCGGATGCTGGCGCTGGAGGGCATCTCCTTCGAGCCGCCGCCGCCCACCCAGCAATCCTTCGGCTTCTAGCCGGCCCAGGGCGTTACCAACGGTCGGGCATTGACGCTCTCCCTACTAGTTGGTAGGGAAAGGCATGAACACGCCATCGACCAAGGCCGACGACATTCTGCGTTGCGCGCGCGCCCTCATCGTCAGGGGCGGCTACAACAGCTTCAGCTATGCCGACATCTCCGGCGTGGTCGGCATTCGCAACGCGAGCATCCACCACCATTTCCCCAGCAAGGCGGACCTGGTCCGAAGGCTTGTGGCGCAGTACCGGCAGGAGGCGGAAGCCGGGCTCGCCGAACTGGAACGGAACGTCGCCGATCCGCTGGAGCAATTGCGCGCCTATGTCGGCTATTGGGAGGGGTGCATCGCCGACGCGAGCCACCCGTTCTGTGTCTGCGCCATGCTCGCCGGCGAGATCCCGGTTCTTCCCGAAGCCGTCGCCGTCGAAGTCCGCGCCCATTTTCGAAGGCTCTCGGCCTGGCTCGCCTCCGTCCTGGAGCGGGGCGTCGCAGAGGGTCGCCTCACCCTGACCGGATCTGCCGGCGACAACGCCGAGATCTTCATGGCCACGGTGCATGGTGCGATGCTCTCGGCGCGCGCCTATGGCGAGCCCGGGATGTTCGGCGCGATAACCCGCCCCCTTCTGCAGCGTCTCGCGGCCTGAATGTGAGCGCGTCAGGGAGGGCAACCACGACCATCAAGCCTACCGATTAGTAGATAGACAACAGCAGCCCCGGATTGGTCGGCCGCGGCCTGCCGGCTCGAACAACCCCAGATGAGAAAGGCACCCTCGCATGTTCGGAATTTCTCCGCTTGGCTGGATCCATACCCTCGGCAGCCTGCCGGCCATCCCCGTCGCCTTCTACATGTTTGCCCGCCACGGCCGGATCGTCCCGCGCTCAACGCTCGGCGTCGTCTATCTCGTTTCCATGCTCGTCGGCGCCAGCACTGTCTTTCTCGTGACACATCAGCCGGTCGGCTACGGCCTCGGCGCCGTGACGATTCTGCTCCTGCTTGCCGGCTATGGGATCGAACCCATTCTTGGACAGGCGCGCCCGGCCCGATACATCGAAACCGTCTGTCTGAGCCTGACCGCGTTTCTGCTGATGCTGCCGACCGTCACCGAGATCCTGCGCCGTGTTCCGGACGGCCACCCTTTCGTCACCGACCTCAGCTCGCCGCTGCTTCTCGGTGCCCAGGGGACGCTGCTGGCCATCCTCGTGGTCGGCCTGACCGCCCAGATTGTCTCCCTGGCACGGCGGGGCAAGAAAGAAGCGACCGGCAACCTAAGGGGCCTGCCCTGACCAACGCCGAGTTTACCGCCCTTGGAGGCTTGCCGAGATAATGGATGTGCGCACCGGCCTGTTGAGCAACTGCTTTCTTCGACAGGAACGCGTTTCTTGTCCCCGGTCGCGCCGATCACCCCGTTCGACCTTTCGGGGACCTCTGCATGAGACCTGGTCCCCGCTCGCGGGCGAACGAGGACCAGCGGCAGGCGAAGCGGCTCAGGCAGGTGCCTTGGCCAGGCTGCGCAGCGCCGGCAGCAGCTCTTCGGGATCGGGGCGCACCGTGTAGTCGGGGTTCACCTCGGCATAGGCGATCACGCCATCCTGACCGATCAGGAAACGGGCCGGCATGGGCAGCGTCCAGCTTGCATCACCGTTGACGACAGAAAGGTCGTTCTTGAACGCGTCTCTGTAGAGGTCTTGCAAGTAGTCCGGCAGGGTGAAGCGCAGGCCGAAGCTGTCGGCGACGTCGTTGTGCGTGTCCGAGAGGATTGGGAAGCTCAGCTTGTTCTCGCGCATAGAACGGCGGCTGTTCGGGGCCGTCTGCGGCGAGATCGCCACGAGATTGGCGCCGAGCCCCTGGAAGGTGGGGAGTACCGCCTGCAATGCCTGTAGATCCATGTTGCAGTAGGGGCACCATACGCCGCGATAGAAGGTCACGATCAGCGGCCCCTTGGCGAGAAGCTCGTCCGACGAGACAGCGTGGCCTTCTGGATCGTTCAGGACGAACGACGGGGCGGACTCTCCGGCCTTCCTGGCGCCGGCGGCGGCGCCCGAGGCGATGAGTTCGTCGGTCGCGCGATGCATCGGCTCATGTATCCAGTTCGGGGCGTTGTAGGGAGGCCCGCCGGCCTCAAAGTTCGCTTTAAATTCTGCGAGTTTTTCACGAAGGCCCATTGTTGATCTCCTTGTCAGGGCGCTGTTCGGCCTGCCTCGGTGGCGCGCCGGAACGAGAGACTGTCTCCCGTCAGAGCCAGACTTAGACATGTTGGTTTCCTGCCAGAAGTGATGCTAAAAGCATAGTATTCATGCGCATCAGGAATGAATGGAGGATGAAATGGATCTCTACCAGGCCATGGCGACATTCGTGCGGGTGGTAGAAACCGGCTCCTTCTCCGCCGCCGCCAGACATCTCGGCGTCGGTCAGCCATCGGTCTCCAAGACAATCGCCCAGCTCGAGGACTGGCTCAAGGTCGCCCTGCTCATCCGCTCGACACGGCGATTGACCCCAACCGAGGCCGGCCACCGCTTCTATGAGCGGGCGTGTGCGGCCATCGAGGAGGCGGACGAGGCAGTCCTGGCAGCGCGTGGAGCGGGTGCCGGACTGGCAGGGCGCCTGCGCATATCGGCGGCGACCACTTTCGCACGGCTCCACATCGTACCGCTGCTGCCCGAGTTTCTTGCTCAGCATCCCGCCCTGGAGATCGATGTCGTTCTCGACGACCGGGTTATCGACCATGTCGCTGAGGGGATTGATCTCTCGTTCCGTATGGGACCGATGCCCGACTCGTCCGCCGTCGCACGTAAGATCGCGCGCGGGCATCTTTGCGTCGTTGCTACACCGGCCTATTTCGATCGAATGGGCCGCCCGCAACATCCTGCCGATCTCGCTGCGCACGAAATGATCGTCTACACGCAACTGCCGACCACCTGGTCGTTCGAGCGCGGTGGCGCTCAGACGTCGATCGTGGCCACCGGGCGACTGAGAATGAGCGCGGCCGAAGGGGCCCGCGAAGCGGTACTCGCGCACATGGGTCCGACAATCGGTTCGACCTGGATGTTCTCACCCGAATTGGCGAGCGGCGCGGTTGAGCAAGTCTTGGCCGAGTGGTCTATTAGGGACGTCGACGTCTGGGCCGTGTTTCCCGTAGGCCGCATGCCGACCGCCAAGGCGCGCCAGTTCGCCGCCTTCATCGAGGCGGCTCTGGGTCGAAGTCGTTGAAGGATACCAGATCGCGGCCGCATTCGTCATCCAGGCGACAGGAGCGGTCTTCGCCTATCGGAGGCCCGCACGCGGCCCAGTACGGTCAATGGGCCTGCCGTAAAGATGTAAGTTCAACGCTATAGCGTTCCAGGCTCTGCTCCCCCGTCACTCCCACTCGATCGTGCCGGGCGGCTTGCTCGTCACATCGTAGACGACGCGGTTGATGCCGCGCACCTCGTTGATGATGCGGGTCGCCGTGCGGCCGAGGAAATTCATGTCGTAGGGATAGAAGTCCGCCGTCATGCCGTCGACCGAGGTGACGGCGCGTAGCGCGCAGACGAAGTCATAGGTGCGGTAGTCGCCCATCACGCCGACCGTCTGCACCGGAAGAAGGACGGCGAACGCCTGCCAGATCGTGTCGTAGAGGCCGGCCTTGCGGATCTCGTCGAGATAGATCGCATCCGCCTTGCGCAGGATGTCGAGCTTCTCGCGGGTCACTGCACCGGGGCAGCGGATGGCGAGGCCCGGGCCCGGGAAGGGGTGGCGGCCGATGAAGCTCTCGGGCAGGCCGAGCTCGCGGCCGAGCGCGCGGACCTCGTCCTTGAAGAGCTCGCGCAGGGGCTCCACGAGCTTCATGTTCATCCGCTCGGGCAGGCCGCCGACATTGTGGTGGCTCTTGATCGTCACCGACGGGCCGCCGGAGAAGGAGACGCTCTCGATGACGTCCGGATAGAGCGTGCCTTGCGCCAAAAACTTCGGCGCACCCTTGCCGTCGGCGGCGATCTTGCCGGCTTCGGCCTCGAACACCTCGATGAACAGACGGCCGATCGTCTTGCGCTTGACCTCCGGGTCGGTGACGCCGGCAAGTTCGGTGAGGAACAGGTCGGAGGCGTCCACGTGCACGAGCGGGATGTTGTAGTGGTCGCGGAACATGCCGACCACCTGCTCGCTCTCGCCCTGGCGCATCAGGCCGTGGTCGACGTAGATGCAGGTCAGCTGGTCGCCGATCGCCTCGTGGATCAGGACGGCTGCGACGGAGCTGTCGACGCCGCCGGACAGGCCACAGATGACGCGCTCGCTGCCGACCTGCTCGCGGATCTTGCGGATCATCTCGGCGCGGTAGGCGGCCATCGTCCAGTCGGACTTCAGCCCGACGATCTTGTGCACGAAGTTGGAGAGCAGCTTGGCGCCGTCCGGGGTGTGGATCACTTCCGGATGGAACATCGTCGTGTAGTAGCGCCGGCCCTCGTGGACCGCGATCGCGTAGGGCGCGTTCTCGGAGGTGGCGACGACCTCGAAGCCTTCGGGGAGCTGCGTGACGCGGTCGCCGTGGCTCATCCAGACAGGGTAGCGTTCACCGACGGCCCAGAAGCCCTCGAACAGCGGGCTGGTCTTCTTGATCTCCACGTCGGCGCGGCCGAACTCCGCCGCATGGCCGCCCTCGACGACGCCGCCGAGCTGCGTCGCCAGCGTCTGCTGGCCATAGCAGATGCCGAGGATCGGAATGCCGGCATCGAACACCGCCTGCGGGGCGCGGGGACTGCCTTCCGTCGTGACCGAAGCCGGTCCGCCGGAGAAGATCACGCCCTTCGGCTGCAGCTTCTCGAAGGCCGCGGCGGCGTTCTGGAAGGGATGGATTTCGCAGTAGACGCCGGATTCGCGGATGCGCCGGGCGATCAGCTGCGTCACCTGGCTGCCGAAATCGATGATGAGGATGCTGTCTGGATGAGCTGTCTGGGTCATGGCGAGCCTTTAATGAAATTTGCTGCCCTGCGCAACGGGTCACGCGGCAAAATCCGGGGCTTGCGGCTGCAGCTCAGAGTGCGACCGTGCCCTCGGCCACCGCCTTTTCCAGCTGTGCTATCGCGTCAGCCAGCTTTTCGTCGATGACATGCAGATACTCGGTCCAGTCGCCGACATGCTTGAGCTCGGCCTTGCCGTCGGAAATGCCGCGCAGGCCCACGAGCGGGACGCCGAACGCCTGGCAGGCGCGCAGGATCGCGAACGTCTCCATCTCCACCATGTCGGCGTCGATGCCGTCATAGGCGGCGCCGGAGACGATGTTCGCCCCGGTCGAGAGCCGGGCCGTGGCGATCCCCGGCACCGTGATCGGCAGGGGCACGACGACGGGCAGGTCGAGAAACGGCGTGGCGCCCTTCGCAAAGCCCAGCGGCGAGGCGTCCATGTCGCGGTAGGAGACGGAGGATGCCTGGTAGACGGCCGTCTGCTCCAGGCTCGCCGATCCGGCCGAGCCGAGCGAGACGACGAGGTCCGGCAGGCTGCCCTGCGCCTCCAGACGGGTGAGCGCCCGCGTCACCTGCACCGCCGCCTCGACGGGGCCGACGCCCGTCATCAAGGGCGAGATCCGCGCGCGCAGGTGCGCGCCGTACTCGGCGTCCACCGCCATCACGTAGAGCAGCCGCTTGCCGCCCACCGGCTTGAGTTCGTAAGTCATCGGCTCGCTGCTCATCCGGCGACGTCCTCGCGGCCGCGCACCACCATCATCGTTCCCGTCATCGAGGCGATCAGCTTTGCCGGGCCGTCGCCGACTGCGTAGGCGCGGCCGTCGGCGACGATGATGTTAGAGCCCGGCTTCGTCACCTCGCCGCGAAAGAGAAAGCGCTCGCCGCGGCCGGGCGACATCAGGTTGACCTTGAATTCGATCGTCAGCAGCGAAGCGGCCGGATCGATGATCGTATAGGCGGCATAGGTGCAGGCGGTGTCGAGCGCGGCCGATATGACGCCGGCATGCAGGAAACCGTGCTGCTGGGTCAGCTTCTCGTCGAAGGGCAGCTCGATCTCCACCGTGCCGTGTTCGATCCGGGTCAGCTCGGCGCCGATCAGTCGCATGGCCGCCTGCCGCTGGAAGCTTGATGTGATGCGTTCGCGGAAATCCGCAGGCGGTCGGTCGGTCATGTCTCGTTCGGTTCTGCTGGGCTGGGCGACAGGACCGAGACCCTCGCATGCGCGCGCTCATGCTGCAAGGCATCAATTGAGCGCGACGATCGCGGCGTTCAGGACCGAGGCGAACGACGTCCAGGCGAGGTAGGGCAGAAACAGGATCGCCGACATCCTGTCGCTTCGCCATGAAAAGGCGATGAAGAGCAGGATCGCCACGATGAGGCCGAAGATGACGATCATCGCCAGGGCCGGTTCATGCAGGCCGAAGAACAGCGGCGACCAGGCGAAGTTCAAGAGCAGCGCCGCCCACCAGAGCCGCATCGCGGCGCTCCCGCGATGGTCGATGAAAATCCGGGCGCCGGCGATGGCGATCATCACGTAGAGCGCCGTCCAGACCGGGGCGAAGATCCAGTTCGGCGGCGTGAAGCCCGGCTTGGAAAGCGACAGAAACCAGTCGTCCGGACGGTTCAGGACGCCGATCAGGAGACCGCCGCCGACGACGAGGACGAGGAAGCAGAGGTGGGTTGCGGTTTTGCGCATTGCCGTCTTGCTGTTCATCGCCCTCCACCTAGGGCGGAAAGCTGCCGCGTCCACCCGCGCCGGCGAGCATTGTCTGGCTCGTCTCGCCGCCCTACATCCTTGTCATGGTAGCTGGAATCGAGATCAGAAAGGGCCGGACCGCCGATGTGTTCGCGATCGGCCGGGTGCTCGTCGAAACCTGGAGGGCCACCTTCCGGGGCCTGCTGGACGACGGCTTTCTCGACCGGATGTCGCCGGCCGAGCAGGCGCTGCGCCACATGGAGCGGCGCAATTCTCTGGGCGTCGGCCACTTCGTCGCGATCGACCGCAACACCGGCGCACTCGTCGGCTTCGCCAATTTCGGGCCGGCACGCTACGCAACCCCCACGCCGGTCGGCGAGATCTATGCGCTCTACGTCCTTCCCGCCTATCAGGGGCGCGGCATCGGCGAGGCGCTGGTCCGCGCGGTCGCCCGCTGGATGGTCGAGGGCGGTACGGTGACGCTGCTTGCCTGGGTGTTGTCCACCAATCCCAACCGCGCCTTCTACGAGCGTCTCGGCGCCACGCCGGTCGAAACCGGCATGGTCGGCATCGGTGGACACCGCTATGAGCAGGTCGCCTATGCCTGGCGCGACCTGCACCTGCTGATCGCCCGCGACGCGGGCGCGGTCTGAGCCTCCATGTCAACGCAGGCTGGTGTCAGAGCCTTCCAAGACGGATGATGTGCTGGTCCCAGGCGACGTCGGCGGTGCTGCGCTCAAACCGCCCGTCATAGGAGGAGACGGCGAAACCCTGCGGCGAGGGCGCGATCCCCGCCGCGTCGCTCACGCGCGTCTCGCCGGTCACCCGGCCGGTTGCGGCGTCGATCGTGACGGCATACCCGCCCTTGGGCGAGGTCAGCCCGACGAGCCCCTGCCCGCGATTGACGGCGATGGCGCCGACATAGTTCGCAAGCCGCAGCGTCGTCTGCTCCGGCAGGTCCAGGAAGCGGATGTCCTCGCCCTTTGCGAAGTGGCCGGCGAGCGGCGGCAGGTCGTTGCGCGGCCCCTCGTACTGGCAGGCGAACCACACCCGGCCCCTGGCGTCGATGTCGACGTGGCGGGTGGAAAGCTGCCGCAGCGCCGGCGGAAGCGCATGTCGCTCGATCAGCGTGCCCGTGGCGGCGTCGACCAGCGCCAGCGATGGCTCCATATGGTCGAGGTTCAGCTTGGTGCGGCCGAAATCGGGATGGGTCTCGATGCCGCCGTTGGCGATCACCAGCATGCCGCCGTCGTCCGACACGGTCATGTCGTGCGTGCCGATCCCGTGGGTGTCGAATTCGCCGATGCGCCGGTAGCCGTCGGTCGCGTCGTAGAGGCCGATGACGCCGCGATTGGCCTCGAAGTCGTTCTCGCTCGCATAAAGCAGCCGCCCGTCCGGGGAGAAGCTGCCATGCCCGAAGAAGTGCCGGTCCTCGCCGGCATGGATGATGACGGGCTCCTGCCTGTGGCGCGTGTCGAAGACCAGTGCGAAGGTGCCGGGCCTGCGGGCGAAGGCGACGGCACGGCCGCTGGCGGCGCTGTAGGCCATGCCATGGCTTCTGGCCGGCAGCGCCACCCGCTCGATGATCGTCCCGTCCTCGGCGAGGATCGCCATCCCGAAGCGCCCGTCGTGCGCCTTGAAGCCGGAGGCAAAGACGGCCTCCGCCCGCTCCAGCGCATGCAGGGAAGCCGGCGCCAGCGTCGCCGCCCAGGCGGCACCCGCCATCCGCATGAAGCTGCGGCGGTCGAGAAGCGGCGTCCTCATCGCTGATCCCTTTCCCTTAGTCCCGGCCGCGCCGGCCGATCAGTCGCCGTCGGCAAAGGAGAACCCGGCGCCAAGCCCGATTGCCCCGCCATACTGGTCGCTGAGCCGCAGCACCAGGTCGCGCGCGTTGATGATGAGAAAGTCCATCTTGTGCCGTTCCGAGGGATCGCCGACGGCTTTCTCGATATCCGGATCGACGTTCGCCACGACGCGCTCGAGCGAGGCGATGACGAATTCGACCGAGCCGGCGATCGAGGCCTCGGCCGGGTCCAGCAGGTCCTCCATCCCCGACGTCCGAAACAGCGTCCGCAGGCCGTCGAGATTGCCCTTGATCGAGTTCCAGGTGTTGCCCGAGCGCCAGTAGATGGCCGACTTCGGCCGCGCCGGGACGTCCTCGCCCTTGTAGAAGGCCTCGATCCGCTGGTCGCGCACCGTCTCGGCGCCGTGGACGAGAATGCCGAGCAGGGCGGTGATCGCCTCCTTGCCGTCGCGGAAGGCGGGGTTGTCGGGACCCGGATGCTTCCAGTCGCGCTGCACGCCGTCCGGCTTCTCCCAGTCGGCGCTCAGCGATGCCGCGGTCGCGGCGATGTTCTTCGCCACCGCCGCACCGTAGCGGCAGCGGAAACTGTCCTTCTGGCCGTCGAGGGTTTCGGCGCCGGTCCCGAACAGCACGTATTCCAGCGCGCCCAGCCCCTGCACGGCGACGCTCTTGCCGGGCAGCGCCGCGGCGGTGGCGTCCTTCTCGTCCTGCTTGACCAACAACGCCTGCACCTGCTTCAAGCCGGTGCTCTTGCGGTCGGGATAGAACAGGATGCGTTCGAAGCGGTTCTCCTGCAGCACCGGCCCGTCACGCACGATCTCGATGAAGGACCATTTGGCCACCGTGTCGTTGAGGGCGGCATGGGCGGTCGCCCGCGTGTATGGGGAGGGCGCGGCGCAATAGGCCGAGACCGCATCCGCAAGCCGCGTCGCAGACGCGTGCATGTCACGGTAACCCGGCCGGATCACGTCGTCGACGGCGCGGGTCATGACCGCCGAGATCGCCTCCTCCGTGAGGACCACGGGCGGCAGCGGATTGGAATCCTGTGCCGATCCCGGCAGGGCCCCGATCGTCATCGCGGGAAGGAGCGCCAGGCCGAAAAGGGCGGAGCGAAGTCTGGAACGCAACAGGCAAGGCATCATAGGGACTCCAGGAAAGTCAGAAGCGCGTCACGGTCGGCCGCTTCCAGATCGGCAAATCGGTCCCGGGCGGCCTGCGCCTCGCCGCCGTGCCAGAGGATGGCTTCGGTCAGGTTGCGCGCGCGCCCGTCATGCAGAAAGAAGGTGTGGCCGCTGACGGTCTTCGTCAGTCCGATACCCCATAGCGGCGGCGTGCGCCACTCCTGCCCGTCCGCGAGCCCCACCTGCTGCCCGTCCGCCAGGTCCTCGCCCATGTCGTGCAGCAGGAAATCCGAATAGGGCCAGATCAGCTGGAACGACTGCGCCTTGTCGCGGGCGTCGCGGCGGGTGACGAACTTCGGCGTGTGGCAGGCGGTGCAGCCGGTCTCGTAGAACAGCTTCTTGCCGGCAAGCGTCTCCCGGGCGCTGGTACTGCGTCTGGCCGGAACGGCGAGATTTTCGGCATAGAAGGTGACGAGGTCCAGCACCGGATCGGGCGCCTCCGTGTCGCCGAGGCGCTTCTGCACCCCGTCCGGCATGTCGAGACAGGCCCTCTGCGCGGTCGTGCAATCGCCCTGGCTTGCCGGCGCAAGCGGATTGGAGATCCCGATGTCGTTGGCAAAGGCCTCCGCCGTCTGCCGGCGCACGCTGGCGTTCTGCGCCTTCCAGCCGAAGCGGCCGAGTTCCAGCCGCCCGGTGGCGGGGTCGCGGACCAGCGCCGCCTTGCCGCTGGTGCCGTCGCCGTCCGCGTCGTCCGGATCGGCCAGCGCCATGATGTCGGCCTCGTGGATCGCCTCGACCAGTCCGAGCCCGATCATCGGCGGGGTCATCCGCGGCGAGATCGTCGTCGTCGCATCCATCGGCCCGAAGGCGAGCGCGCCGACGCTGTAGTGCGGCCGGCGCAGCAGGACGGTCTCGCCGCCCTTCAGCCGCACCGGCTCCTCCGACCAGTCGACCTGCATCCGGCCCTCGGCGGCAAGGCCGGGGACGGCGAAATCCTGCAGCTGGCCGCCATAGACGGGATCGGGAAAGTTCGCCACCGCCAGCGTCTCGAGCCTTTGCCGTTCCGCGTCATTGGCGGGCGGGCGGGCGAGCCGCAGGAAGGTGGTGCTGGTGTCGTCGCCGGGCTGCGGCGGATGCCCGCGCCCGTCCTTCAGGTGGCAGTTCTGGCAGGCGCGCGCGTTGAACAGCGGTCCGAGCCCGTCGGAAGCCTGCGTGGAGGAGGGGGAGGAGACCCAAACCTTGCGAAAGAGTGCATTGCCGAGCTTGAAGCCCTCCTCCTGCTGGAAGGTCAGGTTCTCGGAGAAGTGCGAGAAGCTGTCGTTGACGGCGGCCGTCGAGGTCGCCGCACCGCCGGACATCGCCTCGTATGGCTCCGCCTTGGAGAAGTCCGTGGTGGGGCGGGTCACCGCCGCGACCCTCGCCCTGTCCCTGTCGGAAAGATCGGTGCGGCCTTCGCCGCCCGGCAGGGGTTCGGTTCCGGCAGCGCCGGCGCCAAGCAACAGCAGCACACCTCCGAGAGCGGACAGCAGGCTTGAGGAAGGCGCTCGCTTCATGTCGGGACCGGGCCGCGTTCGAGGGAACGCGGCCCGCCTTTGCATTCTTACTGGAAGACCGCGTTGGGATTGTCTAGGCTGTCGGACCCTTCGAGCTCGATCTGGCCGAGGTCCAGCGCCGAGATGACGCGCTCGATGGACTTGGTCTGGGCGACCAGGCCTTCGACCGCCGCCTGCACCACCGCATTGCCCTCGGTGTTGCCCTCGCCGATCATCTGGTCGTAGGCCTCGACCGTCTCGCCGCGCTTCACCATCGCCTGCATGGCGGCGATGGTGGCGTCGAGCTTGCCCTTCACTTCCGTGTCGAGCGCCGCATCCTTGGCGGCGACCAGTTCCGAAAGCGACGCGCCGGTCATCTTCGTGCCGTCGGGGCGGACATACTCGCCGGTATAGGCGCTCTGGATGCCCAGCGCGTCGTAATAGTGCGAGTTGTACGTATTGTCGGAGAAGCAATCATGTTCTTCTTCCGGATCGTGCAGCAGCAGGCCGAGCTTCATGCGCTCGCCGGCGAGTTCGCCGTAGGAGAGCGAGCCCATGCCGGTCAGGATCGTCGAGATGCCGGCCTTCGGATCGGCGCTCACGGTCTTGGCGGCGCCGCCGTCGGGCGCCCACTGCGCGACCATCTCTTCCAGGTCGGAGACGAGCAGGTCGGTCGCGGCCTTCAGGTAGGCGACGCGGCGGTCGCAATTGCCGCCCGTGCAATTCTTGGTGTCGAAGTCCGTCGCCGGGCGGTTGCCGGCGCCCTTGCCGGTGCCGTTCAGGTCCTGGCCCCACAGCAGGAATTCGATCGCGTGGTAGCCCGTCGCCACGTTCGCCTCGACGCCGCCGGCCTCCTGCAGCGTGCCCGCCAGGAATTCCGGGGTGATGTCGGTCGCGTCGATGTCCTTGCCGTCGATCTTGATCTTCGGGTTGGCGATGACGTTGGCGACGAACAGCGCGTTCTCGTCGCTCTCGGTGCCGTAGCCGGCGTCGACATAGTCGATCAGGCCTTCGTCCAGCGGCCAGGCGTTGACCTTTCCTTCCCATTCGTCGACCGCGGCATTGCCGAAGCGGTAGACTTCCGTCTGCTGGTAGGGCACGCGCGCCTTGATCCAGGCTGCGCGGGCCGCCTTCAGCGTGTCGTCGGTCGGATTGGCGATCAGCGCATCGACGGCGGTCGCAAGTTCCTTGGCTGTCGCAAGCGAGTCCGAATACTTGGCATAGGCGACATCGACATAGTGCTTGACGACGGCGGCCTCGTCGGTGGCGGCGAGCGCCGGCTGGACGGCAAGCGCGCAGGTGGCGGTCGAAAGCGCCAGCACGGCCGCGCGAAGGAAGGAGGTCTTCATGTTGTCTCCTGGGGTCCCACTAGAGTTCATCACCTTCCCGGCGCCCCTCTCCCCTTGGGCGATGATGGCCGGGACCTCGCCCGGAGCCGGGCGACGGAAATTTTCAGGCGCGCTTGTCTTCGCGCAAAAACAAACTGGTGTCAAAGCGTATAGTTTAGAATAATTCGATACTTGCAACCGTGCCCGCGCCGCAGGCAGGGCGCAGGCCGGGCGACGCCGCCCGGTGCGCCGGCTAGCCTATGCCTTGCGCTCCATGGCGCAGAAGAAGAAGCCGTCCGTTCCGGTCGAGGCCGGTGTCAGCGTCACCGTCTTCATGTCCGCCGACCAGGGCTTCGGCTTGTCGGTGCCGAAGAGGTCCTCCCAGGCTTCCGCCGCCGACAGAATCTCGAATTCCGGGTTGTCCTCGCAGAAGCTGTAGACCTGGTTCTCGTTCTCCTCCGGCAGCACCGAACAGGTCACGTACAGGAGATAGCCGCCGGGACGGACGAAGGTCGCAGCACTCGCAAGCGCCTCTTCCTGCTGCGACAGGCGTTCCTCGAGGTTCTTGTCCGTCAGTCTCCACTTGGTGTCCGGGCGCCGCCGCCAGGTGCCGGTGCCGGTGCAGGGCGCGTCGACCAGCACCCGGTCGAACCGGCCGGCGAAGGGGGACAGGGACGAAAGGTCGTCATGGACCTGGACATTGCGCGTGCCGGCCCGCTTCAGCCGCTCGATGATCGGCGCCAGCCGCTTGCGGTCGGCGTCATAGGCGTGCACTTGGCCCTTGTTGTTCATGGCCGCGGACATGGCGAGCGTCTTGCCGCCGCCGCCGGCGCAGAAGTCGAGCACCTGCTCGCCCTCCTGGGCGAAGACGAGGTCGGCGACGATCTGCGAGCCCTCGTCCTGCACCTCGAACCAGCCCTTCTGGAAGGAGAGCTCGGCGGTGACGTTCGGCAGCCGCGAAGGGCCCTCGCCGGCGGGAATGCGGATGCCGTGGCGGGCGATCGTCGTCGGCTCGGCGCCGGAGCGCTCCAGCGCCTTCAGAACCTTCTCCCGCGATGCCTTCAGCGTGTTGGCGCGCAGGTCGAGGGTCGGCCGTCCCGTCAGCGCCTGCGCCTCGGCCAGCCAGTCTTCGGAAAAATTCTCTTCGAACGAGGGCTGCACCCATTCCGGGATGTCGCCCTGTACATGCAGCGGCGCATCCGCGAGGCGGCGGCCGGCAAAGGCCTTCAGGCGTGCAGCGGGGATGTCCGGGGCAAATTTGTCGCCTTCGAGCTCGCGCGCGAGGCTTTCCGGCGTCAGGCCCCATTGCCTGAGCATCACGCCGAGCGCGAGCGAGGCCGCGCCGTCGTCGTCCATCAGATAGGCGTGCGACAGCTTCATCCGCAGCGCGTCGTAGACGATGTTGCCGATCGCCGCCCGGTCGCCGGATCCGGCAAAGCGGTGGGCGAGGCCCCAGTCCTTCAGCGCGTCGGCGACCGGACGCTTGCGCGTCTCGATGTCAGCCAGAACCTCGATGGCTCCGGAGAGCCGTCCACCCAATCGCATTGCTCATCTCCAGTTTGCCGCCGTGGTAGCGGCGATGGGCGGCAAGAGCAAGCCGGCGGGCGTCAAATAGGCTGGCGCGGTTTCAGCTGGCGAGGATCTGGTAACAGACCTTGGCGTGGCCGGAGCGGATCATGCCGATCTCCGAGGCCGCCGCCTTGGAAAGGTCCAGTACCCGGCCACGGATGAACGGACCGCGATCGTTGATGCGGACGACGACGCTCTTGCCGTTGCGGGCATTGGTGACCTTGACCTTGGTGCCGAAGCGCAGCGTCTTGTGCGCCGCCGTCAGCTTGGCCGGGTTCATGCGCTCGCCGGAAGCGGTTTTCGAGGTGAGCGCGTACCAGGATGCACCTCCGCAGCCGGCGGCCTCGGCGGTGGATGCGAAGGCAACGGGCGCAGCGATGATGAGTGCGGCAAGCGCCGCAGTAGAGGACTTGATAGACATGTTGACCCCTCAGTGCTGAAGTCCAGTTTCTTCTGACAGGTCTGTCTATTGGGACGAAAAATGGCGAAAAATGGCCTTGTCCAGCCCTGACTATTTCACAAACACATTCGAAATAGTTTGCATAGAATGCGATCGATCTTGGCGGAATCGCAAGTCCGTCCGGAAAAGGCCTTTAGAATCAGTGCTGATCTTGAAAGCTTGACAAGCGTGGAATTTTCGGCTGCGGACTGCCGAAAAAGCTGAAAAAAAGTTGCGCCTAGACCGAAAAGACTACGCCAAAGTCCATCGGTTTCCGGGGTTGATCGCGTTCAGGTTGTAGAAAATTGACGAAACTTTGGCGAGCATGGCCGCAGTTTCGTAACCTCTCGTTAACCAGACGGTCCGTCTCACCCCCGCCAGTCGTCGTCGGCCCACATCTGCGCCAATGACATGCGGTAGTTCGGGTAGCGGAAGTCGAACCCGAGCGACCGGATCCTGGCATTCGAGACGCGCTTGTTCTCGCCGTAGAAGGACCGCGCCATCGGGGAAAGTTCGGCGGTTTCGAACGGGACCTCCGGCGGCATGTCGGCGCCCATCAGGCGGGCGGCTTCGGCGACGACGTCCTGCGGCGGTCCCGGCTCGTCGTCGGTGATGTTGAACACCCCGCCATGCCCGCCTTCGGAGAGGAAGAGCGCCGCCGCCCCGATATCCTCGACACGGATGCGATTGAACACCTGGTCCTTCTTGACGAGCCGCCTGGCGGTGCCTTCGGCGACATTGCGCAGCGCGTTGCGCCCGGGGCCATAGATGCCGGCAAGCCGCAGGACGGCGACAGGCACTCCGCTCGTCTGGGAAAAGGAAAGCCACTTGCCCTCGGCCTCCATCCGCTCCACCGAGCGGGCCGAGACCGGATGGACCGGCGCGTCCTCGTCCACCCAGGCGCCCATGTGGTCGCCGTAGACGCCGACGGTCGACAGGTAGCCCGCCCACCGCAGATCCGGCATCAGGTCCGTGATCGGCGGCACCCCGGCGCGAAAGAGCGGGTCCCCGCTCTTGCCGGGGGCGATCGACTGCACGAGATGCGTCGCCTGCCGCATCGCAGCCATCAGGGCATCCGAGATCGTCTCGCCATCATAGAGGATCGCCTCGATGCCGCGGGCGGACAGCGCGTCTGCCTTCTCCTGTGATCGCGTCGTGCCGGCGACGGCATAGCCGGCCGCCTTGAAAGTCTCCGCGATCGCGCGGCCGGAAAAGCCCGCTCCCAGAACCAACAGCCGCATCAGGCACCTCCCATCGCTGCATCATATTCCGCACGCACCTCGGCGTCGGTCTCTCCCGCAGAGCGGGCCAAGGCCTGGAACGCGTCTTTCCCCATCAGCTGCGACAGTGCCCACACGGCCATGCCGCGCACGTTCGGCGAGGGGTCGCCGGCAAGCCGCCGACAGATCGGCACGAGCGTGGCGTCCCCGCTGTTGCCTGCCGCAATCAATACGTTGCGAACGAAACGGTCACGGCCGATCCGTTTGACAGGCGAGCCGGAGAAATGCGCGCGGAAGGCGGCGTCGTCCAGTTCGAGCAGGTCCGCGATCCGGGGCTCGCGCAGGTCGTTGCGGGCATGGAACTTCATCTCGGCGGCGGTGGCGGCGAATTTGTTCCAGGGGCAGGCGGCAAGGCAGTCGTCGCAGCCGTAGATGCGGTTGCCGATCAGCGGGCGCAGCGCGCGGTCGATCGGGCCCTTGTGCTCGATCGTGAGATAGGAGATGCAGCGCCGCGCATCGATCCTGTAGGGTGCCGGGAAGGCGTTCGTCGGGCAGGCGTCGAGGCAGGCCCGGCAGGAGCCGCAATGGTCGCGCTCCGGCGGGTCCGTCGCGAGGTCGGCGGTGGTGAACAGGCTGCCGAGGAACAGCCACGAGCCGAACTCGCGGCTGACGATGTTGGTGTGCTTGCCCTGCCAGCCGAGGCCCGCCTGCATGGCGAGCGGCTTTTCCATCACCGGCGCCGTATCGACGAAGACCTTCACGTCCGCGCCGGCGCGCGCGGCAAAGCGGGTGGCGATCTCCTTCAGGCGGCCCTTGATGACGTCGTGGTAGTCGCGGTTGCGTGCATAGACCGAGATCGCGGCGCGGTCGCGGCGCGCAAGCACCGCGCGCGGATCTTCGTCCGGCCCGTAGTTCATGCCGAACAGCACGATCGAGCGGACATCGCTCCAGAGCACGCGCGGATCGGCGCGGCGCGCGCGCGTCTCGTCCATCCAGTCCATGGTGCCGTGGTAACCGGCTGCGAGGAAGGCCTCAAGGCGCGCCGGCGCCTCGGGGATCGCATCCGGGGTGGTTACCCGGCAGACGTCGAAACCCTTGTCGCTCGCCTCCGCCAGCAGGAACGCCCGGAGTTTCTCCCGCTGCCGCTCGCTTCGCTTTTCCATGTCGGCGGCGACGGACATGGCTTGTGCCCTAGAAGTCGAGGTCCGCATAGTGCGAGACCGGGGTGACACCGCGAACGCGCTCGGCCAGAAGCGGGCGGAACGCGGGCCGCGACTTGATGCGCTGGTACCAGTCCTTCGCCTGCGGCGCGTCCTGCCAGTTGATTTCGCCGAGATAGTCCAGCACGGAGATGGAGGCGGCGGCGGCGAGGTCGGCATAGCTCAGCCGGTCGCCGGCGAGATAGGTGCGCGAGCCGGCGAGCCAGGAAAGATACTTCATGTGCTGGCGGATGTTGGCGCGCGAATTGCGCAGGATCTTGCTGTCCGGCGGTCCCCCGCCCTGGTCCGGCGTCATCTGCAGCTTGAAGATGCGCTCGCGCACCAGCGGCCGCGTGACGTCCTGCTCCATCTTCTGCAGGAACCATTCGACGAGACGGCGGATCTCCGCCCGCTGGAACGGGTCCTCCGCCAGAAGGCGCCGGTCGCGCTTCAGCACGCCATGGGTCTCGTCGACATATTCGGAGATGACGGTCGCACCGCAGAGCGCCCGCATGCTGTCGTCGACATAGACGGGCAGGGTCCCGGCCGGGTTCAGCGCCAGGAAGTCGCGCCGGTTCTCCCAGGGCTGCTCCTCGGCAAGGTCGGTCTGGTAGCCGTATTCGCTCAGGATCAGGCGAACGAAGCGCGAGGCGGAGGACATCGGGTGATGGTAGAGGGTCGGCATTGATGCGCTTTTCTTCAAGTGATTGTCGGAGGAAGTGGGGTCGGCCGCCGGCCGGAAACACGGATTGCGCTTTTCACGACTCCTGACACAAAGCTATAGGAAGATGGCAAGGCAAAAACAAGCGAATCGGTTCGTGATGTTCCCTCCCAACATCACCTCTTCAAGGATTTTCAATGGCCGACCAGTCGATTGTCAGCGCCCTCGTACTCGGATTGATCGAGGGCCTGACCGAATTCATCCCCGTGTCCTCCACGGCCCATGTTCTGCTCGCCGGACACTTTCTCGGCTTCAAGTCTCCCGGCAACACCTTCGCCGTCCTCATCCAGTTCGGCGCCATCCTGGCGATCCTTGCCGTCTATGCCGGCAAGCTGATCCATATCGCCATGGCGCTGCCGGACAGCGCGAAGGCGCGGCGCTTCGTGCTCTGCGTGCTCCTGGCCTTCCTGCCGGCCGCCGTGATCGGCGTGATCGCGCATGACTTCATCAAGACGGTGCTGTTCGAGACGCCGCAATTGATCTGTGTCGTGCTCATCGTCGGCGGTATCCTGCTCTATGCGATCGATCGCCTGTCGCTGAAGCCGCGCTACACGGACGTGATGGACTATCCGCCGTCGCTCGCCTTCAAGATCGGCCTTTTCCAGTGCCTGGCGATGATCCCGGGAACCTCGCGCTCGGGTGCGACGATCGCAGGCGCCCTGCTGATGGGCACCGACAAGCGGTCTGCCGCCGAGTTCTCCTTCTTCCTGGCCATGCCGACCATGCTCGGCGCCTTCACCCTCGATCTCTACAAGAACCGCGACGCGCTCAGCTTCGACGACGGGATGATCATCGCCGTCGGCTTCGTGGCCGCGTTCGTCTCGGCGCTGCTGGTGGTCGGCTCGCTTCTGAACTTCGTCTCGCGGCGCGGCTTCGCCCCCTTCGCCATCTGGCGAATCCTGATCGGACTGGCCGGCCTGGTCGGGCTGGCGATCTGGGGATAGTGGCTGGGCCCGCAAGGGGCCCGCAGCGATGAAACGAAGGGCGCTTCGGCGCGATTTTCAGGGGGCCGGGCGTCAGCGTCCGGCCCTTTGCGTCAGCGGCCGATCGACGCGGTCGTGCAGGGGTCGACACCATAGGCCGGCGCGCATCCGTGCTTGCCTGCGGCGACCGTCGACGGGGCCACGAAGGAGCCCGCCAGGATCACCAGAGCTGCGCAGCCGAAGAAGAGTGCAATTGCCTTGCCCATGTCGAAGAGTGCCCCTGAGGAAGTGTCTGCGCCGGTCAGCCGTTGCGGCCCTGTTGCGCGAGGCGGTGTGTATGCGCCGCCCTGAGAAACATCAATAACCCGACATGCTGAATCCCGCGTAAATGGCGCGCTGATTTTGTCCACTGCGGCACAACTGCAACGATCCGCTCGGCCGGGTCGTGGGCGCGCGCCGGAGCTGCCTGTCGGGGTGTGACGGGACGTTGCAGATGGCTCGAATGAAACGGCCGCCCGGAAGGCCGGGCGGCCGGATCTGATGCCCCTCTGGGCGAACGACGGACGGCGCTGCCGGCCTCAGGCCGTGCCGCGGGTGAACTGGCCCTGCGGGCGGTAGCGGACGAGATAGGACGGCAGGATCGCCTCTGCCAGCGCCGGGGTGATTCCGAGCGCCTGGATCGTGCGCCCGTCCTTCTTGGCCGCGTCCGAGACGATGTTGTCGGAGCGCAGCAGCGTCACCTGGTCCGGCGTCAGCGGCGGATCGACGAAGGGAACGAGCGAGGCGAACGAGCCGATCATGGAGGCGATGCCGAAGGGCAGGGACACCAGCGCCCGCCTGCGGTCGATCACCTCCAGCATCAGTTCGAGACACTGGCGGAAGGACAGGACTTCCGGGCCGCCGAGTTCGTAGGTCGTGCCCTTCGCGGCCTGGCCGTCGACGGCGCGGGCGACGGCTTCGGCCACGTCGGTCACGTAGACCGGCTGGAACTTGGTGTGGCCGCCGCCGACCAGCGGCAGGGCGGGCGCGAAGCGCGACATGCTGGCGAATTTGTTGAAGAAGCCGTCCTCCGGCCCGAAGATGATCGAGGGACGCAGGATCACCGCCTCGGGCAGAACCTGGCGGATCCCGTCCTCGCCGCGGCCCTTCGAGCGGGCGTAGTCGGACGCCGAGTTGGCGTCCGCGCCGATGGCGGAGATATGGGTGAGGGTGGCGCCGCGGGCGCGGGCGGCTTCCGCCACCGCGCGGGCGCCGAAGTCCTGCACCGCGTTGAAGCGGTTGCGACCCTTTTCGAACAGGATCCCGACGCAGTTGACGACGTGATCGGCGTCATGGACGGCGCGGTCGATCGAATCCCGGTAGCGCAGGTTGGCCTGGACGAAGGAAATCTGCCCCAGCCCGCCGATCGGCTGCAGGAAACCCGCCAGGTCCGGCCGCCGCACCGCGACCCGGATGCGATAGCCGCGCTTCGCCAGGGCCCTCACCACATGTCGGCCGACAAAACCGGAGCCGCCGAACACGGTGACCTGTGGTGGAAGGTTGGAGAGGGTCATGCGGAATGCTCCTGGAAAAGGCGAAGGTGGGTGAGGCCTACATAGCCGAAAGAGCCGGGCAGGTGAAGGCGTCTCCTGCGCGCACCCCGCCGCATCGCCAAACCGTTTCCGGGAGCCGGTTTCAGACGCCCTCGACCACCACCATCTCCGCGTCCGCCACCTCCTGGCGGATGGCCGCGGCGATCTGGTATTCGGGGGAATTGTAGCAGTCGATCGCCGCCTGCATCGACGGGAACTCGATGACGACGTTGCGCGCGCGCACCTGTCCTTCCAGCTTCTGGAACGGGCCGCCGCGGGCGAGGAACGTCGCGCCGTATTTCTCGAAGGCGGGCTTTGCCGCCGCGACATAGTCCTTGTAACGCTCGGGATCGCGAACATCGACGCGAGCGATCCAGTATCCCTTGGCCATCGTCTCCTCCTTCGGTCGTCGGTCTATGCCGCGCGTGCGCCGGCCATCTCGGCAAGGATCGCCTCGGCGGCGGCGCGGGGGTCGTCGGCCATGACGATCGGCCGGGCCACGACGAGGTGGCTCGATCCGGCCCTCAGCGCCTCCGCGGGCGTCATCACCCGCTTCTGGTCGCCCTTCTCCGCGCCGGCGGGCCGGATGCCGGGCGTCACGACCGCCATGTCCGGCCCTGTGATCTTGCGGACGGCCGCGGCCTCCTCGGCCGAGCAGACGATGCCGCCCATGCCGGCGGCGCGCGCCTGTTCCGCCCGGCGCAACACCAGCGTGCGCGGGTCGCAGTCGTAGCCGGCCTCGGCGAGGTCGTCCTTGTCCATGGACGTCAGCACGGTGACGCCGAGCAGGCAGAGGCCGGAGCCGCGCGCCGCTTCGACCGCAGCCCGCATCGCCTTCGGATAGGCGTGCAGCGTCAGCATCGACATGCCCATCCTGGCGATGTTCTCGACGCCCTTGGCCACCGTGTTGTCGATGTCGAGCAGCTTCATGTCGAGGAAGACCTTCTTGCCGTCCTGCGCGAGCTCGCGGGCGAACTCCAGCCCGCCGGCAAAGACCAGCTGGTAGCCGATCTTGTAGAAGAGCACGCTGTCGCCGAGCGCGCGAACCTTCGCCTCCGCCTCGGCCACGGTCGGGACGTCCAGCCCGACGATCAGGCGCTCGCGTGCATCCATGTTCAGATCCCCTTCCACGACTCCATCGCCGTCCAGTCGCATGTGACGGTGCGATCTTCAAGCCGGAAGGCGAAAAGATTGCCGCCGCTTCCGGGCTGGTCGTGGCTGCGCGCGATCGGCAGGCCCTGCAGGTGGCATTTCAGCAGCGTCCCGACGCCGCCGTGTCCGACGAAGGCGATCGGTTGCCTCTCATCGTGGTTGTTCAGCACCTCGTCCACCTGCGCGACGATCCGCGCCTGCGCGTCGACCGCCCGTTCCCAGCCGCGGAAGCTCTCCGTCGGATGGGCGAAGAACCAGTCGGCCGCTTCCTGGAAACGGTCGGGCGGAAGGAAGCCGGTGGCGCTGCGGTCGTTCTCGCCCATGCCATGGGCGATCTCGACCTTGATCCCGGCTGCAGCCGCCAGGATTTCCGCCGTCTCGACCGCCTTCACCTCGTCGCTGGAGACGATCCGCCTGAGCGACCGGACCCAGGCCGACCCGGCCGCCTGCTCGGCGCGCTGGCGGCCGATCTCCGACAGTCCCCATCGGGGCACCGGCACGTCGGGTTCGATCCGGATCTGCGGATGGGTGATGTAGAGGGCGAACACGGCCGTCGCTCAGTTCGTCTTGCGGTAGGTCCACAGCTGCGCCGGTGGAATGTTGCGCACGACGAAGTCGAGGTGGCTGATCTGGTAGCGATCCGGCATTGCCGTCACCGGCGACACGGGCCCGTAGGAGATCTGTACGACCGGGCGGCCGGCCGGGATGCGCCGCAGAAGGTCCTCGATCAGCGCGACGCGGCGATGCATCGGGAAGTTCAGCAGCGGCACGGCCGAGACGACGCTGTCGAACTGCACGTCCTTCAGCGGGCCGAGCGTGGCATCGAGATCGAAGGCGTCGCCATTGATGAAGTTCACGCCCTCGAAGCGTTCGACGAGATGGTTGTAGAAATCGGTGGAGTATTCGACCGAGACGATCCTTTCCGGTGCCACGCCCGCCTCGAGAATGGCCTTGGTGATGGCGCCCGTGCCCGGGCCGAGTTCGAGGACGGGGAGGTTCGAATGCGGATCGACCACGCTCGCCATCCGGCGCGCGGTCACCGAGGAGGTGGGGATGATCGAGCCGACAGCGCGGGTATTGCTGATCCAGCCCTTGAAGAAGCGGATCTCCTCGTCAAACTTCCTGCCGAGCCGTTCCTTCACCTTCACACGCAAACTCATGTCGTCCCCCGGTGTGGCCGTCAAGGAAACCGACCCGGCGCCCGTGCGGACCGGATCCCCTGAACCGTGTCTATTCGATGGCACACTATGTGTAGCCGTTTGCGTCAAAAACAAGTCTGTTCGCGCCAGATCAACAGCTTGTCACCGGAAAGCGAAACGGCGGGCCATCCGACCCGCCGCTTTGATCTCACAGCCGACCCCGCATCCTAGACGCGCATCGGCATCAGCACGTAGAGCGCGTCGTCGCCGGCGAGATCGCGCACCAGTGTCGGCGAGCCCGGATCGGCCAGCATGAACACGGCCTCCTCGCCGGACAGCTGCGCGGTGATGTCGAGCAAATATTTCGCGTTGAAGCCGATCTCGAGCGGGTCGCTCTCGTAGCCGACCGGCAGCTCTTCCGTGGCGCTGCCGGAATCCGGATTGTTCACCGTCAGCGTCATCTGCCCCTCGCTCAGCGCCAGCTTCACCGCGCGGCCGCGTTCGGACGAAATGGTGGAGACGCGGTCGACCGCCTGGGCGAAGGACTGGCAGTCGATCTTCAGTTCCTTGTCGTTGTTGGCGGGGATGACCCGCTGGTAGTCGGGGAAGGTGCCGTCGATCAGCTTGGAGGTCAGCACCACCGAACCGATGGTGAAGCGGATCTTCGCATCCGAGACCTCCACGGTGACGACGAGATCCGGATTGTCGACCAGCTTCTGCAACTCGCCGACCGTCTTGCGCGGGATGATGATGCCGGGCATGCCCTCGGAGCCGGACGGGGCTTCGACGTCGGCGCGCGCCAGCCTGTGGCCGTCGGTCGCCACCGCGCGCAGCTTCAGCTTGCCGTCGCTTTCGATCGTGTGCACGAAGATGCCGTTCAGGTAGTAGCGCGTCTCCTCCGTCGAGATCGCGAACTGGGTGCGGTCGATCAGCATCTTCAGCTCGGTCGCCTTCAGCTTGAAGGTATGGCTGAAGCTGCCGGCGGTCAGGTCCGGAAAATCGGACTGCGGCAGGCACTGCAGCGAGAACTTCGAGCGGCCCGATGTCACCGTCATGGCGCCGCCATCCGGCGTGTTGGAGAGCTGCACCTCGGAGCCGTCGGAGAGCTTGCGGACGATATCGTAGAGCAGGTGGGCGGGCACCGTCGTCGCCCCGGCCTGCTCGACCTGGGCCGGCGTCGCCTCGGTGATCTCGAGGTCGAGGTCTGTCGCCTTCATCTCCAGGCTGCCGGCGTCCGCGCGCAGCAGCACGTTCGAAAGGATCGGGATCGTGTTGCGCCGTTCGACCACGCGATGGACGTGGTTCAGCGACTTCAGGAGGTTGGACCGCTCGATGGTGATGCGCATTGGAGTATCGCTTTCGACCGCTTGCCCGCCGGCGGCGCCGGCACGGCGTCTTCTTGTTTGCCGGCTGGCGCCGGAAGGATGTGGACGGGCAAATTGGCAGATTTGACCGGCGGAATGCAAGAGGCATGGCGATCGTGACAGGGGATACCGCGGCATGCCGATGCACCCGCGCCCTTGCGGCCCGTCCTTGCCTCGCCCATAAGGAGACGAAGACCGCCCCGAGGTCCGGAGGCGGCGGCAGGAATGTAAGCCGAGAATGCAGGAACAGCCGCACAGGGAGGCAGCGCCGGCTGCCCGCCACTACCGCGTCCACGGCGCGCTCGTCGCCGCCCGCCCGCTGGAGCCGGCGCTCTATCTCGTCGCGACCCCGATCGGCAATCTGGGCGACATCACCCTGCGGGCGCTGGAAACGCTGGCCGGCGCCGACGTGCTCGCCTGCGAGGACACCCGTGTCACCCGCGTGCTGCTCGACCGTTACGGCATCGCCACCCGTCCTTATGCCTATCACGAGCACAACGCCGACGAGGTCGGGCCGAGGCTGGTTGCGGCACTCGACGAGGGCAGGTCCGTGGCGCTCGTCTCCGATGCCGGCACGCCGCTCGTCTCCGATCCCGGCTATCGCCTCGGCCAGCTCGCGCTGGCGGCCGGCCACAAGGTGGTGCCGATCCCTGGCGCCTCGGCGCCGCTGGCAGCCCTCGTCGGCTCGGGCCTGCCCAACGACGCCTTCCTGTTCGCGGGCTTCCTGCCGACGAAAGACAAGGCCAGGCGGGACCGCCTCGGCGAGCTCGCCACGGTTCCGGCGACGCTCGTCTTCTTCGAATCCCCGCATCGCATCGGCGCCACGCTGGCCGCCGCCGCCGACGTGCTGGGCGCCGATCGTCCCGCCGCCGTCTGCCGCGAGCTCACCAAGGCCTTCGAGGAATTCCGCCGCGGCACGCTCGCGGGGCTCGCCGCGCATTATGCGGAAAACCCGCAGGTGAAGGGCGAGATCGTGCTGGTCATCGGCCCCCCGACGGAGCAGGCACCGCCGGAGGCGGCCGACGTCGACGCGCTGCTGGCAGGGCTGGTGCGCGACATGCCGGCCGGCAAGGCCGCGACGGAGGCGGCGCGCCTCACCGGCATGAACCGGCGCGACCTCTACCAGCGCCTGCTCGAACTGAAGGCCGGCGATGGACGATGAGGCCGGCAAGAGGCTGCGCCGGAAGGCCTTCCGCCGCGGTCACCGCGCCGAGATGGTCGCCGCCCTCTACCTGTTCGCCAAGGGCTATCGCATCGTCGCGATCCGCTATCGGACGAAGGTCGGCGAGATCGACATCATCGCCCGCAAGAGCGATCTGGTCGCCTGCATCGAGGTCAAGGCGCGGGCGAGCGAGGCAGGCGCCGTCTTCGCCGTGACGGCATCGGCCCAGCGCCGCATCCGCGCCGCCAGCGACGTCTGGCTGGCCCGCCAGCCGGATGCCCATCGGCTTTCCATCCGTTACGACATCGTCGCCGTTCTCCCCTGGCGCCTGCCGCGGCACCTGCCGGACGCATTCTGACGGAAAAGAGAAAGCAAAACGAAAGCGATGTGAATTGTAATCCTGCTGCCATGAAACTGTTACGCGCCCGTCATGGTGGGGCACTAGGCACTCGCACACCGATCTAACCGGTGGAGAGGATCCTTCCATGATCAAGCAGTTTTCCCTCGCAGCAGTTTCGATTGCCCTGACCGCGACGTCGTCGCTTGCCGCGACCAACATCACCTGGTGGCACGGCATGGCCGGCCGCAACGGCGAGGTCATCAACGAGGTGGCGCAGAAGTTCAACGCCGCCCAGTCGGCCTGCGCGCTGACGCCGGTCTCCAAGGGCACCTACGAGGAAGCCCTTGCCTCGGGCATCGCCGCCTTCCGCTCCGGCGAGCAGCCGAACATCCTGCAGGTCTTCGATGCCGGTGCCGCGACCATCATCAACGCCAAGGGCGCGGTCGTTCCCGCCGAGGACCTGATCAAGGAAGCCGGCTACGACTTCGACCGCAACGCCTTCATCGAGGGCGTGCGCTATTTCTACGCCGACAGCGACGGCAAGTTCGTCGGCATGCCGTTCAACTCGTCCGCGCCGATCATGTACATCAACGACGAGGCGCTGAAGAAGGCCGGCGTCGAGGCGCCGAAGACCTGGGAAGAGTTCGAGCAGATCGCGCCGAAGCTGAAGGAAGCCGGCTACATCCCGCTCGTCCAGGCGCAGCTCACCTGGCAGTTCACGGAAAACTTCTTCTCGCGCAACAACATCCAGTTCGCCACCAACAACAACGGCTACGACACCGTCGTCGATACCAAGCTGAAGGTCACCGACCCGAACCTCGTCATGATGTTCGAGAAGCTGAAGGCCTGGGCCGACGAAGGCTACTTCGCCTATTACGGCGCCGGCTGGGCGGACAACCAGAAGCCGTTCGAGGAAAACAAGGTGGCCCTCTGGGTCGGCTCGTCCGGTTCCTTCGGCGGCCTGCAGAAGACCGCCCAGATGCCGTTCTCCGCGACCTTCCTGCCCTACTGGGGCTCGATCGCCGGCGCCGGCACCAATTCCTTCATCGGCGGCGCGGCCCTCTTCGCCATGGCCGGCAAGCCAGCCGAGGAAAACAAGTGCGTGGCCGACTTCTTCCAGTTCCTGACCTCGCCGGAAATCCAGAAGTTCTACCATCAGGCCACCGGCTACGTCGCCATCACCAAGGAAGCCTACGAGCTCGCCAAGTCCGAGGGCTACTACGAGAAGACCCCGGCCGCCGAAGTCGGCATCAAGCAGCTGATGCTGCCGGGCGGCGAATGGTCGAAGGGCTACCGCCTCGGCTTCTATCCGCAGATCCGCGAGATCATGGAGCGCGAGTACGGCCGCATCTTCTCCGGCGAGACCACCGTCAAGGATGCCTTCGATACGATCGAACGCGAAGGCAACGAACTGCTCGCCCGCTTCGCCAAGACGGCTGGCTGATCGGGCAGGCGGAACAGTCCGCCCCTCATCCGGCCTGCCGGCCACCTTCTCCCCGCGAGCGGGGAGAAGGACCCGCGGCGCAACGTCTCCATCCCCCCTCGCCCCGCTCGCGGGGAGAGGGCCGGGGTGAGGAGCAATCCCCAAACAAGAGGTCAGTGGCAATGGCGATGCAGACAAGTGTCACCCGCCCGCTTGAAGGCTCGACAATGAAGCGCGTCCAGTTCTCCTCGCCGCTGCTGCCCTATCTGTTCCTGGCGCCGCAGCTGGCGGTGATCGTCATCTTCTTCTACTGGCCGTCGGTGCGCGCGATCCAGTCCTCCTTCTACCTGGAGGATCCCTTCGGCTTCGGCTCGACCTTCGTCGGCCTCGACAACTATCTGGGCGTGCTGGCCAATCCGGAATATCTGGCGATCGCCCGCTTCACGGCGATCTTCACCGCCCTCGTCACCTTCTTTTCGCTGGCGCTCGGCCTGCTGCTCGCCGTCAAGGCCGATGCGGTGATCCGCGGCAACGCCACCTACAAGACGCTCTTGATCTCCGTCTATGCCATCGCCCCGCCGGTTGCCGGCCTGATCGGCATGATGTTCTTCGACCAGCACATCGGCCCCTTCGTGAAGATCGCCGCCTTCTTCGGCTGGGAGATGAAGGTGGGGCTCAGCTATTTCGACACGGCCTTCGCCATGGTCGTCATCGCCGTCTGGAAGCAGATCCCCTACAATTTCATCTTCTTCCTCTCCGGCCTGCAGGGCCTTCCGGCCTCGGTGCGCGAGGCCGCCGCGATCGACTGCCGCTCCGGCATCAAGCGCTTCTGGACCGTCATCTTCCCGCTGCTGGCGCCGACCGCCTTCTTTCTCCTGATCATCAACGTCACCTACGCGCTGTTCGACACCTTCGGCGTCATCGACGTGATGGTGAAGGACAAGGCGGCCAACAACCCGATCACGCTGGTCTACAAGGTCTACATGGACGGGTTCCGCGGCAACGACATCGGCGGTTCCTCCGCCCAGTCGGTGATCCTGATGATCGTCGTCTTCGTGCTCACCGTGCTGCAGTTCCGCTTCATCGAGCGGCGCATCCACTACACCTGAGGCGCCCATGCACCGAACCCGCATCCTCGACCATGCAGTCCTGATCCTCGGCGCCCTGTTCTTGGTGCTGCCGGTGGTCGTCGCCTTCATGACGTCGTCGCACGAGGCCGCCGCCATTCATTCCCGTGGGCTGATGCTCTCGCCCGGCGGCCATTTCGTCGAGACCTACGAAAAGGTGCTCACCCGCCAGGGCGGCTTCACCGGCCAGGTCACCGGCGCGCGAATGATGATGAATTCCTTCATCCTCGGCATCGGCTTTGCCGCCGGCAAGATCGTGCTGTCGATGCTGGCGGCCTATGCGATCGTCTATTTCCGCTTCCGCTTCGCGACACTCGCCTTCTGGGTGATCTTCACCACGCTGCTCCTGCCGCTCGAAGTGCGCATCATGCCCTCCTACGAGGTGATGAGCAGCCTCGGCCTGATCAACAGCTACACCGGCCTGATCGTGCCGCTGCTCGCCTCCGCCACCGGCACCTTCTATTTCCGCCAGTTCTTCAAGTCGGTGCCGGAGGAGCTTCTGGAGGCGGCCCGCATCGATGGTGCCGGGCCGTTCAAGTTCTTCATCGACGTGCTGGTGCCGCTGTCGAAGACGATGATCGCGGCGATCTTCATCATCATGTTCGTCTATGGCTGGAACCAGTATCTCTGGCCGATGCTGATGACGACGGACGAGCGCTTCTTCACCCTGATGCGCGGCATCAAGCAGATCCTCCAGGTCTGGATCGGCTCGCAGATCCCCGACTACAACGAGGCCTTCGCGCTGGCGGTCCTCGCCATGCTGCCGCCCGTTCTCGTCGTGGTGATCTTCCAGAGCTGGTTCATCAAGGGCCTCACCGAAAGCGACAAGTAAGGATAAGTCGATGGCAACGATCGAGATCGACAAGGTATCGAAAGTCTATCACGGCAACGTGCCGGCGGTGAGCGAGGTCGATATTTCCATCGCCGACGGCGAGTTCATCGTCCTGGTCGGCCCCTCCGGCTGCGGAAAGTCGACCTTGCTGCGCATGGTGGCCGGGCTCGAGACGATCTCGAGCGGCACGGTGCGGATCGGCGGCCGCGTCGTCAACGATGTCGAGCCGGCCGACCGCGACATCGCCATGGTCTTCCAGAACTACGCGCTCTATCCGCACATGACGGTGCGCGAAAACCTCGCCTACGGCCTGAAGAACCGCCGCACGCCGAAACCGGAAATCGAGGCGCGCGTGGCCGAGGCCGCCCGCATGCTGGAGCTCGGCCCCTATCTCGACCGCAAGCCGCGGGCGCTCTCCGGCGGCCAGCGCCAGCGCGTCGCCATGGGTCGCGCCATCGTCCGCCAGCCCTCCGCCTTCCTCTTCGACGAACCGCTCTCCAATCTGGATGCCAAGCTGCGCGTGTCCATGCGCGGCGAGATCAAGCGGCTGCAGCGCCGGGTCGGCACCACCTCGCTCTACGTCACCCACGACCAGCTCGAGGCGATGACGCTGGCCGACCGGCTCGTCGTCCTCAGCGGCGGCCGCATCGAGCAGATCGGCCGGCCGCTCGACGTCTACCACGCACCCGCCTCCACTTTCGTCGCAAGCTTCATCGGCTCGCCGGCGATGAACCTCGTGCAGGGCGAACTGCATGGCAGCCGGCTCGCGATCGGCCCGGCGCTGATCGATCTCGGCAAGGCGGTGCCGACGCAAGGGGCGGTCACCGTCGGCTTCCGCGCCGAGGACCTGCAGGTGGCTGCACCCAGCGACACAGCGGGCCACCTCGGCACCATGCCGCTGCGCGTCGACTATGTCGAGGAACTGGGCTCCCAGCGCCTCGTCCACGGCACGGTCGGCGATCAGACGGTCACCGTGGCGCTCGGCGCCGATGCGCCGCTGTCCGGCGAGATGCAGGTCGCAGTCCCGATCGGCCGGCTGCACTTCTTCGATGCCGAGACCGGCCGCCGTCTCGCCTGGTCGTCGGTCGAAGCGCACCGCACGACCACGGCTGCCGACCTCTTGGAGATCGCCCGATGATCCGCACGACCGTCCCGGCGCTCGCAGGCGCGCCGGAGGAAATCCGCGCGCAGGTCGCCACCCTGCCGCGCACGATCGAAGCCCATGACGACAGGATGGCGTCGCTGCCCTTCATGAACGCGATCGAGACCGGCGGCAGCGCCACAGCGACCGGCCCGCTCGCCTTTCCCTTCGAGGTCGCCGCGTGGAACCTGGAACGCTGCCTGTTTCCCGAGGCGACGGCGGCGCTGCTGCGGCGGGCGACCTCCGCGCCCCTCGTGCTCGTCTCGGAAATGGACAGCGGCATGGCCCGCACAGGCCAGCGCAACACGACGGCCGAACTCGCTGGCCACCTCGGCATGGCCTATGCCTATGGCGTCGAATTCCTCGAACTCGGCCTCGGCTCCGAAACCGAGCGCGAATTCTGCAAGGACGACTTCAACCTGCACGGCTTCCACGGCAACGGCCTGATGGCAAGTGTGTCGTTGAAGCAGCCCTTCCTGCTCCGCCTCGAAGGTGAGCGGCTGTGGTTCATCGACGGCGGCGACCAGCCGCGGCTCGGCGAGCGCATGGCGATCGGCGCGGTGATTGAGACCGAGGCCGGTCCCTTCGTCGCCGTCTCCGTCCACGTCGAAAGCGCCACCACGGCGGCCTATCGCGAACGCCAGGTGGTCGGCCTGATCGCCGCGCTCGACCAGGCCTTTCCCGGCCTGCCGGTCCTGATCGGCGGCGATCTCAACACCGGCAACCATGCGGGCGGCGATTTCGAGGCGGAAGGGCTGTTTCGTCAGGCGGCCGTACGCGGCTTCACCCGCCATGGCGGCCCGCTCGACGTCATGACCACGCGCCCGAGCCTGATCACCCGCTGGCCGGAGCGGGCGATGAAGCTCGACTGGTTTTTGGCCCGCGGCCTCCTCGTCGGCGAGACCCGTATCGTCTCTTCGCTCGACGAGACCGGCCGCCCGCTCTCCGACCACGACCTGATCGTCTGCAGCATCGAGGGCTTCGAGTAGGGGGGGCAGCATCAGGCGCTACCACGGGCCGTGATCGCTAAAATTGTAGCAGCCGCGTGAACGCACCTCGAACCTTCTCCTTCTATGTTCCCTGGGATGGCGAAGAGGGGACTTCGATGGTTTTGAAGCTGATGCTCGCGAGTGCGATCGGCATGGCAGTGCGCACGATCCCGGCAAGGGCCTTGCCGCCGCGGCCGCTGATCGCCGCCTCCATGGACGAGATGGAAATGGTCGATGCGCCGATCGAGCCGTCCTGGATCCTCGACGGCAAGCCGCACGCGCGCCTGGCGCTCCATTCCCGCGGCCACGACGACCAGTCGACGACGGCGATCTGGGACTGCACGGCGGGGACCTTCCGCTGGTACTTCGGCTGGGACGAGACGGTGATGATCCTGGAGGGCGCGGTGCACGTCACCGCCGAGGACGGCGCAGAGCGCACCCTGCGTGCCGGCGACATCGCCTATTTCGCCGGCAAGACCTGGGCGACCTGGCGCGTCGACACCTATGTCCGCAAGATCGCCTTCTGCCGCAAGCAGTTTCCGGCGCCCGTCACGCTGGCGCTGCGGCTGCGCGACATGATGCGCCCGGGCGGCGGTCAGGGCGGCGGCCTCGCGGCTTGATCCATCGGAAGGATTGCGACCGACGGCGCGGCCTGCGTGCTCCGCCCGTTGCGTTTGCGCGGCCCCGGTCCTAAATGTGATCGGCAATCCGTGAGGAACCATCCATGGCAAAGATCAAGAACGTCGCGGTCCAGATGGACCATGTGTCCACTGTCAACATCGCCGGCGATTCCACCTTCGCCATGAGCCTCGAGGCGCAGTCGCGCGGCTACAATCTCTTCCACTATACACCCGACAAGCTCAGCCTGCGCGACGGCAAGGTCTACGCCACCGTCGAGCCGATGCGGCTGCGCGACGTCAAGGGCGATCACTACGAACTCGGAGCGCCCGAGCGGATCGACCTTTCGACGATGGACGTGGTGTTGCTGCGCCAGGATCCGCCCTTCGACATGGCCTATATCACCTCGACACATCTGCTGGAGCGCATCCATCCGAAGACGCTGGTGGTCAACGATCCCGCCTGGGTGCGCAACTCGCCGGAAAAGATCTTCGTTACCGAATTCGCCGACCTGATGCCGGCGACGCTGATCACCCGCGACCCGGCCGAGATCCGCCGCTTCCGCGAGGAGATGGGCGACATCATCCTCAAGCCGCTCTACGGCAACGGCGGCGCCGGCGTCTTCCATTCCACCCGCGACGACCGCAACCTGTCCTCGCTGCTCGAGATGTTCGGCCAGATGTTCCGCGAGCCGTTCATCGCGCAAGCCTACCTGCCGGACGTGCGCAAGGGCGACAAGCGCATCATCCTCGTCGACGGCGAGCCGGTCGGCGCGATCAACCGCGTCCCCGCCGAACACGACAGCCGTTCGAACATGCATGTCGGCGGCCGCGCCGAGGCGACCGAACTGACGAAGCGCGAGGAGGAGATCTGCGCCCGCATCGGCCCGGCGCTGAAGGAACGTGGATTCCTGCTCGTCGGCATCGACGTCATCGGCGACTACATGACCGAGATCAACGTCACTTCGCCGACCGGCATCCGCGAGGTGAGGAAATTCGGCGGCGCCGATATCGCAAGCCTGCTGTGGGACGCGATCGAGGCGAAGCGCCAGTAGGCGGAAGCGCAACGGTCCGCCAAAGACGGGTGACCGCGCGCGGTGCCGCGCGGACGGCCGTCGCCTGTGCCTGCGGCTATTTCTGGCAGACGACGCAGCGGAAGGTCGAACGACCGGCCTGGACGATGCGGTCGATCGTGCCGCTGCAGCCGGGCGTGCGGCAGGCCTCCCCGGTGCGGTCGTACACCGAGAACGAATGCTGGAAGTAGCCGAGCGAGCCGTCGGCGCGGATATGGTCGCGCAGCGTCGAGCCGCCGGCTTCGATCGCATCCGCGATCACCGCGCGGATCGCCTCCGTCAGCCCCACCAGTTCCTTGCGCGGCTTGCCGGCAGCCGTCACCAGGCTGCCCGCGGCCCGCTCCGGCGAAAGATGCGCCCGCCACAGCGCTTCGCAGACGTAGATGTTGCCGAGCCCCGCGATCGTCTTCTGATCGAGCAGGGCCGCCTTCAGCGGCTGGCTGCGGCTGCGGAAGCGCGCCGCGAGATAGGCGGCGTCGAGCGCGTTGCCGGTCGGCTCGATGCCGAGTTCGCGCAGGTAGGGATGCTCCGACAGCGATTCGCGCCGGGCGAGATCCATGAAGCCGAACCGGCGCGGATCGTTGTAGATCACCCGCTGCGGCCCCTTCGCCGTGTCGAGGTGGAAGACGACGTGGTCGTGCCGCTCGTCCTTGCCGCGCGGGATGTGGAAATCGCCGGGGACGGTCTCCGCCTCCGGTCCGGCGACGCGGAACGAGCCGGACATGCCGAGATGGGCGATGACGACGTCGCCGCCCTCGAGGTCGACCAGGAGGTACTTCGCCCGCCGCCCGAGCGAGAGCACCTTCCGTCCCGCAAGAACCTCGGCGAAGGCTGCGGGGAAGGGGAAGCGCAGGTCGGGGCGGCGCAGTTCGGCGCGGGCGATCACCGCGCCCTCCATCACCGGCGCCAGGCCGCGCCTGACCGTTTCCACTTCCGGCAATTCCGGCATTGCGAACTCCCGATGCGATTTAACCCTGCGACGCATTTGCCGCCGCTTCGCAATTCCCTATCGCCGATCTTTATCCTATATACCAGCGCGACGATGCCGCAGGCCGGGAACCGGCCGCAGCCGGCAACCGCGGCGCGAACGGTCACGGACCGGCCGGCGGCGCAACAGCAGGAGACGGACATGAGCGATCGGGAACGCACCTCGGCGGATGGCGGCATGGAAACCTCCTACGGTTTCCGTCAGGTGGCCGCGGGCGAGAAGCAGGCGCTCGTCAACGACGTCTTCCACAAGGTCGCCAAGCGCTACGACATCATGAACGACATCATGTCTGCCGGCCTGCACCGGGCCTGGAAGGACGCGATGATTGCGGCGCTGAACCCGCGCAAGGACGCCTCCTACCGCGTTCTCGACGTCGCCGGCGGCACCGGCGATATCGCCTTCCGCATCGTCGAGGCCTCCGGCCGGCTCGCGCATGCCACCGTGCTCGACATCAACGGCTCGATGCTGGCCGTCGGCGCCGATCGCGCCGCGAAGCGGGGGCTGACGCCCAATCTCGATTTCGTCGAGGCGAACGCCGAGGAACTGCCCTTCGAGAACAATTCCTTCGACGCCTACACGATCGCCTTCGGCATCCGCAACGTGCCGCGCATCGACGTGGCGCTCTCGGAAGCCTATCGCGTGCTGAAGCGCGGCGGCCGGCTGCTGGTGCTCGAATTCTCCGAGGTCGAGGTTCCGCTGCTCGACCGCTTCTATGACGCCTGGTCGTTCAAGGCGATCCCGCAGTTCGGCAAGATGGTCACCGGCGAGGCCGAACCCTACCAGTACCTGGTCGAATCGATCCGCAAGTTTCCCGACCAGAACGACTTTGCCGAAATGATCCGGGCCGCCGGCTTTTCGCGCGTCAGTTACACCAACTACACCGGCGGTATCGCGGCCCTTCATTCCGGCTGGAAGCTCTGACACATGCCCCAGTCCGCTGACAGGCTCCGGATCGCCGGGACCCCGCCTCGCTCCGCAGCAGGCCCCGCTGATGATGCTGCCGTAACGCTTGCCGCCGGCGCCCGTGGAAAACAGTCGTTCCGCGGCTTGCGTGGTGGCGTCGCATGACCAATCCCGCCGCCTATCTCCGCCTCGCCCGCGTCGGCTGGGTGCTCGTGCGCGAGGGGGTTGTCTCGGAACTGCCGGTGCAGGAGATGCCCGCGTCCGCCCGCTTCCTTGCCGGCGTCGCCGGTCTCTTCGCCCGCAGGCGCAAGCCGGGCGAGGGCCGCAGCGCGCGACTGGCGCATGCGATCGAGCGGCTCGGGCCCTCCTACGTCAAGATGGGCCAGTTCCTGGCCACCCGTCCCGACGTCGTCGGCGTCGCGATCGCCGAGGATCTCTCGGCGCTGCAGGACCGCATGGCGACGTTCCCGATGGCCGAGGCCAAGGCCACCGTCGAGGGCTCGCTCGGCCGTCCCGTCGAGGATCTTTATGTAAGTTTCGACGAACCTATTGCGGCAGCCTCGATCGCCCAGGTGCACCCCGCCGTGGTCCGCGACAAGGACGGCGAGCGCCGCGTCGCCGTCAAGGTCATCCGCCCCGGCGTGCGCCAGCGCTTCGTCCACGACCTCCAGGCGATGTATGCTGCCTCGCACCTGCAGGAGCGGTTCTTGCCGCACACCCGCCGGCTGAAGCCGGTGGAGGTGACGCGCACGCTGGAGCAGACCACCAAGGTCGAGATGGACCTGCGGCTCGAGGCCGCCGCGCTTTCCGAACTCGGCGAGAACACCGCCGGCGATTCGGGCTTCCGCGTGCCGAAGGTCGACTGGGAGCGCACCGGCCGCGATGTCGTCACCATGGAGTGGATCGACGGCGTCAAGATGTCGGACATCGAGGGCCTGCGCGCCGCCGGCCACGACCTCAACGTGCTCGCCGATACCCTCATCCAGTCGTTCCTGCGCCATACGCTGCGCGACGGCTTCTTCCATGCCGACATGCACCAGGGCAATCTCTTCGTCGATGCGGAAGGCCACATCGTCGCCGTCGACATGGGCATCGTCGGGCGCCTCGGTCGCAAGGAGCGCCGCTTCCTCGCCGAGATCCTGTTCGGCTTCATCACCCGCGACTACGTCCGCGTGGCGAACGTCCACTTCGAAGCCGGCTACGTGCCCTCCCATCACGACGTCGCAAGCTTCGCCCAGGCGATCCGCGCCATCGGCGAGCCGATCCACGGTCAGCCTGCCGAGACCATTTCCATGGCCAAGCTGCTGACGCTTCTCTTCGAGGTGACGGAGCTCTTCGACATGGAGACCCGCACCGAGCTCGTCATGCTGCAGAAGACGATGGTCGTCGTCGAGGGCGTGGCGCGCACGCTGAACCCGCGCTTCAACATGTGGAAGGCCTCGGAGCCGGTCGTCGGCGGCTGGATCCGCGACAATCTCGGCCCGAAGCGCATCCTCGCCGACCTGCGCGACGGCGCCCATGCCGCGCTCCGCCTGGCCGAGGCCGCCCCCGAGATCGCCGCGAAGGCCGAAAAACTGTCCCTCGACCTTACTTCCATGGCCGAGAAAGGTTTCCGCTTCGACGAGGCCACGGCGGAAGCGATCGGCAAGTCGGAAGCCCGGCACGGCCGCTCGGGCCGCGTCGCGCTATGGGTGATTGCCGCTGCACTCGTCTATATCGCCTGGGCCATAGGTTAGCATCGGCTTACCTTCGCCGCCTTTCGTGCCGCACCGCATGCTGCGGCGCAGCACGCCTGTCCCACATCGATCCGGCGCCGGGATGAACCGAAGGACCTCGACCTGGACCGCATGCGGGGCGGCCGCATCCGCTTGACCCGGGCAGGGCGCGACATACATTGCCGCCATGGCTGAGCTTGAGCATTCCGGGGAACAGAATTCGATGATAGCGGCGCTGCGCCGTCGTCTGCGCGGCCTCTATTTCGGCAGCGACCCTCGTTCCATCGCCTTCCAGTTCGCCATGATGACGATCGATCTCGCCATCATCGTCTTCTTCCTGATGGGGCCCTATCTTCGCGCCGGCAACGCCTATCTGCTGGTCGACTACGTCGTCGCCGTCATCATCGCCTTCGAGATCGTGGCCCGCGTGCTGGTGGCGCCCAGCTTCCGCTACTGGCTCGGCAGGCCGATGAACTGGGTGGATCTGTTCATCCTCGCCACGCTGCTGTTTCCCAATCAGCTCGCCAACTTCGCCTTCCTGCGCGCCTTGCGCATCTGGTCGGTCAGCCAGAGCCGGCTGTTCTCGCTGATCCTGCGGCGGCAGGGCCTTTCCGACTACGAGGATACGATCCAGGCCTGCGTCAATTTCCTCGTGTTCCTCTTCCTCGTCACGGGGTTCGTCTATTCGACCTTCTTCTACGGCGACAACGTCAGCGGCTTCGTCGACGCGCTCTATTTCACCGTCGCCACCGTGACCACCACCGGCTTCGGCGACATCACCCTGCCCGGCACGCTCGGCAAGCTCACCTCGATCGTCACTATGATCATCGGCATCTCGCTGTTCGTGCGGCTGGCGCAGACGATCGTGCGTCCGCACAAGGTGTCGTTCTCCTGTCCGCAATGCGGCCTCCAGCGCCACGACGCCGATGCCGTGCACTGCAAGGCCTGCGGCCACGTGCTGAACATCCCCGACGAGGGCTCGTGACGGCGGCCCACGCCCGGAGGATCGCACGGCCGCTTGGAAACGGGCGGAGAAGGCGGTAGGAACGCAACAGACCTCATTCCGCCGGAGCGGCACATGACCCTGCCCATGACGTTGAAGGACAAGCGCATTCTCCTGATCATTTCCGGCGGGATCGCGGCCTACAAGAGCCTCGACCTGATCCGCCGCCTGCGCGAGCGGGGCGCAAGCGTGATCCCGCTGATGACCGCCGGCGCGCAGCAGTTCGTCACCCCGCTCGCCGTCGGTGCCCTGTCCGCGGGCCATGTCTTCACCGACCTGTTTTCGCGTGAGGACGAGCAGGATGTCGGGCATATCCGGCTGGCGCGTGATTGCGACCTCGTGCTCGTCGCGCCTGCCACGGCCGACCTGATGGCCAAGATGGCGAACGGCCTGGCCGACGACCTCGCCTCGACCGTGCTTCTGGCGACCGACCGCCCGGTGCTGATCGCGCCGGCGATGAACCCCAGGATGTGGGCGCATCCGGCGACGCTGCGCAACGCCGAGACGCTGGCTGGCGACGGCATCCGGTTCGTGGGGCCGAATGCGGGCGAGATGGCGGAGGGCGGCGAGGCCGGGCTCGGGCGCATGGCCGAGCCGTTGGAAATCGTCGCAGCCGTCGAGGCCCGCCTCGGTGGCGGCGGACATCCGGCGGCTGGTCCGCTCGCCGGCAGGAAGGCGATCGTCACCTCCGGCCCGACGCATGAGCCGATCGATCCGGTGCGCTACATCGCCAACCGCTCGTCCGGCCGCCAGGGCCATGCGATCGCAGCCGCGCTGGCCAAGCTCGGTGCCGATGTCACGCTCGTTTCCGGGCCGGTCGAGATCGCCGATCCTGCGGGCGTTTCGACCATCCATGTCGAGCGGGCGGAAGAGATGCTGAACGCCGTTCTCGCCGGCCTGCCGGCCGACATCGCCGTCATGGTCGCAGCAGTCGCCGACTGGCGCGTCGCGGCCACGGCGGGCGAGAAGATCAAGAAGAAGCCCGGCGAGGCGCCGCCGCCGCTGAAGCTTGCAGAAAACCCCGACATTCTGAAGACGATCGGCCACCATGCGCTCCGGCCGAAGCTGGTCATCGGCTTTGCGGCCGAGACCCAGGACCTCGAGGCGAATGCGCGCGAAAAGCTGAAGCGCAAGGGCGCCGACCTGATCGTCGCCAATGACGTCTCGCCGGCAACCGGCATCATGGGCGGCAGCCGCAACAGCGTGCGCATCGTTTCGAAAGGCGGCATCGACGCCTGGCCCGACCTCACGAAGGAGGATGTGGCCGAGCGGCTCGCGGCGCTGATCGCCGAAAGGCTGGCGGCCCTGTCTTAGGGTATCGGATCGCCGAGGCGCTGCGATCAGCCGGCGACGGCGAGTTCCGGCCCTGTGTGCCCCGTCTGCGGCGCCGGGCGCCCGGCTGGCGCGAACAGGCGGACATCGACGCCGTCCTCGCCGAGCACGACGGCGCTGCCGTCCGGGATTTCGACCCAGCTGTCGGTGTCGTCGTTCAGCGGCTCGGAGACGAGGCAATAGCCGCCGGCTCCGCCCATCGGCGCGGCGTAGAGCGTCGGCGCCCGCAGGTCGGTGGCGTAGCGGACGGCATAGAGCGTGCGACCGTCCGACAGCGCGGCGGTGAAGCGGACCAGCACCCGGCGTTCCAGGTGCCGCGCCAGCCGCTCGACGAAGGCGATCGTCTCGGCGACGGCGGCGAGCGGGTCCTCCGCCAGGCCGAACTGCAGGGCGAGCAGGAACAGCAGTTCCGAATCCGTCGCCCCGGTCCGGGCCGCATAGAGGTCGTTGTCGAGCATCGTTTCCATCGGCCGGCGCAGGTGCTCGAAATCGGCGATCTGGCCGTTGTGCATGAAGGACCAGACGCCGTGGACGAAGGGATGGCAGTTGTCGCGCCGCGTGCCGCCGCCGGTCGCCGCCCGCACATGGGCGAGGAACAGGGGCGAGCGGATCTGCCGGGCGATGCTCTTCAGGTTGCAGTCCGACCAGGCCGGCAGGATGTCGCGATAGCGTCCGGGTTCCGGCCGCTCGCCGTACCAGGCGATGCCGAAGCCGTCGCCATTGGTCGCCGTCTTGGCGCGGGTCGCGCAATGGGACTGCTCGATCAGCGAATGCGCGGGCGAGGAGACGAGCTCCTCCAGAAAGAGCGGTTCACCGCGATAGGCTGCCCAACGGCACATAGGTTCGACTCGCTTGGCTGCCGGCCGGAACGGCCGAAGGGGAGGAATGCATGTGCTCCTGCGAGAATCATCGAAAAAGGGTAAAATTGCGTTAACGGAGGTAAATGGCGCGGAAACCATTTGCCCCATGGCGGGCCAGCCCCCCGATCAGGGCGCGGACCGGCCGGAGAGCGCGCACTGAAACGGCATGGGAGGCCGGGATGCGGATCGACGGGCAATGCCACTGCGGACACATCGCCTACGAGGCGGAGATCGATCCCGACCGCGTCTCGATCTGCCATTGCAGGGACTGTCAGCAGATGACGGGGGCCGCCTACCGGGTCACCGCTGCCGCCAGGGCAGAGGACTTTCGCCTGACGCGCGGCACGCCGACAGTCTATGTGAAGACCGGCGACAGCGGCGGCCGCAGCTTCCAGCATTTTTGCCCGAAATGCGGTTCGCCTTGCTATCGCACCGGCGAGGACGAGGACGCGGACGAGGTCGGCATCCGGGTGGGAACGATCAACCAGCGCCGCGATCTTGTGCCGAAGCGCCAGATCTGGTGCCGCTCGGCCTTGCCATGGGCCCTGGACATCGCCGGCCTGCCATCCCGCGATGAGGAATGACGGCGCTGCTTGTGCTTTAAGCGCACCCGGTTCGGGCACAGCCCGTCGGGGGGATACGCTGGACAAGGCCCGTCCGCGGGTATTAAATTATGAAGCATCAATATAATGGTGCGTGCAGCGGAGGACGTCGTGATGAGCGTCGATTGGAAGCTCCAGGGCCGCGAATTCATTCATTGCAACTGCACCTATGGCTGTCCCTGCCAGTTCAATGCGCTGCCCACCCAGGGCAAGTGCCATGCGGTCGGCGCGATCGAGATCGAGGACGGCTTTCACGGTTCGACGCGCCTCGATGGCCTGAAGATCGCGATGATCGTCGCCTGGCCCGGCGCGATCCACGAGGGCGGCGGCCAGTGCGTGCCGATCGTGGACGAACGCGCGACGCCGGAGCAGCGCGAGGCCCTGCTGCGCATCATGAGCGGGGAGGACACGGAGCCCGGCGCCACCTTCTTCGCCGTGTTCGCCACCACCTTCGACACCGTGCACGAGCCGGTGTTCACGCGCATCGACTTCACGGTCGATGTCGACGGCCGCACCGCGCGCGTGGAGATCCCCGGCTGGATCGATGCCCGGGCCGAGCCCATCCGCAATCCCGTCACCGGCGAGGAGCATCATGTCCGCATCAACCTGCCGCACGGCTTCGAATACGACATGTGCGAAGTCGGTCGCGGCTGGGCGGAAACGAAGGGGCCGATTGTGCTGTCCCTGTCCGACAGCCACGCCCATTTCAGCAGGCTGCACATGACCGGCGCCGGCGTCGTCCACTAGGCCGGAGCCCGGGGGCGCCATGGGGGATCCGGCACTCGACAGGCTGCTCAAGCGCGACCGCACGATCGTTGCCCTGTGTCTCGCAGCGATGACGGTGCTGGCCTGGCTCTACCTCCTCTCGCTCGCCCGCTCGATGGGCGCGCCGCCGCCCGTGGATGGCGCCGGCACGATGGACGGCATGCCCGGCATGGAGGGAATGCAGGGAATGGAGACGATGCCGGGCATGGACATGTCCGGCATGGCCATGGGGCCGGCCGCTCCCGCCGGCTGGACCACCGACGACACGGCCCTGGTGGTGGCCATGTGGCTCGTGATGATGGTGGGCATGATGCTGCCGTCGGCCTCGCCGATGATCCTGCTCTATGCCAGGGTCGGGCGGCATGCGGCCGCGAAGGGCACGCCGGTCGCGGCGACCGGGATCTTCTGCGCCGGCTATCTGGCGATCTGGTTCCTGTTCTCGCTCGCCGCCGCCCTCGGCCAGTGGCTGCTGGAACGGGCGCTGCTGCTGACGCCGATGATGGAGAGCGCCAGTCCCTTCCTGAGCGGCGTGCTTCTCGTGGTCGCCGGCCTGTACCAATGGACGCCGCTGAAGAGCGCCTGCCTCGGCAAATGCCGCGCACCGGCCGCCTTCCTGCAAGCCGCGGGCGGCTTCAGGCGCGATGCGGGCGGCGCCTTCCTGATGGGCATGCGGCACGGTGCCTATTGCGTCGGCTGCTGCTGGCCGCTGATGCTGCTGCTGTTCGTCGGCGGTGTGATGAACATCCTCTGGATCGCCGTCATTGCCATCTTCGTGCTGGCGGAGAAGCTTCTGCCGGGCGGCGACCGGATGGGCCGTGCCGCCGGGGTGCTCCTGGCAGCGGCCGGCCTCTGGCTGACGGCGCGCGGGCTCTGGCCGGGCTGACATGTGTCAGGCGGGCACAGGTGCCCGCCCGTCCAGGACGCCTCACGCCGCCTTGGCGACGTGATACTCCTTGATCGCGGCCATCTTGATCGCCGGATAGCGTTCGGCCTCGTAGCGCAGCGAAAACGAATCCTGCGCCAGAAACACCGGGTCGCCGTCGAGGTCGCGGGCGATGTCGCCGCGCCGGGCGGTGACGAACTTGTCGAGGTCGGCGGCATTGTCCGCCGAGATCCAGCGGCAGACGGAGAAGCGCGACATCTCGAAGGATACCGGCAGGCCATACTCCGCCTGCAGCCGTTCCTTCAGCACGTCGAGCTGCAGCGCGCCGACGACGCCGACGATCGCCGGCGAACCGTCGTCGGGCGAAAACAGCTGGACGACGCCTTCCTCGGCCATCTGGTGCAGCGCTTCCTTCAGCTTCTTCGCCTTCATCGCGTCCTCCAGGCGAACGCGGCGAAGGATTTCCGGTGAGAAGTTCGGCACGCCTTCGAACACCAGCGCCTCGCCTTCCGTCAGCGTGTCGCCGATGCGCAGGGTGCCGTGGTTGGGGATGCCGACCACGTCGCCGGCATAGGCGGTGTCTGCCAGCTGGCGCTGCGAGGCGAAGAAGAACTGCGGCGCGGTCAGCCCAAGCTGCTTGCCGGTGCGCGACAGCCGCGCCTTCATACCGCGCTCCAGCTTGCCGGAGCAGACGCGGGCGAAGGCGATGCGGTCGCGGTGGTTCGGATCCATGTTCGCCTGGATCTTGAAGACGAAGGCGGTCATCCGGTCTTCCGCCGCATGCACGGTCCGGACATCCGCCACCTGGTCGCGCGGCGGCGGGGCGAAGGCGCCGAGCGCGTTGATCAGGTCACGCACGCCGAAGTTCCTGAGCGCCGAGCCGAAGAACACCGGCGTCAAGTGCCCCTCGAGGAAGGCCTTCTTGTCGAACGGCTTGCAGGCCTCGATCGCGAGCGTCAGCTCGTCGATAAAGGCCTCGCGCTCGTTTTCCGGCAGGCGGTGCGAAGCCATCTCCGGATCGTTGACCCGGGTCAGCCGCTCCTGGGTGTCGGAGCCGCGCACCTCGTTGGTCGACAGGTGATAGGAGCCGCAGAAGGTCTTGGAGCGGCCGATCGGCCAGGTGACCGGCGCACAGTCGAGCGCCAGCTTCTCCTCGACCTCGTCGAGGATCTCGAAGGGGTCGCGGCTCTCGCGGTCCATCTTGTTGACGAAGGTGATGATCGGGATGTCGCGCATGCGGCAGACCTCGAACAGCTTCAGCGTCCGAGGCTCGATGCCCTTGGCGGCGTCGATCACCATGACGGCCGCATCCACCGCCGTCAGCGTGCGGTAGGTATCGTCGGCGAAATCCTCGTGGCCGGGCGTGTCGAGGATGTTGAAGACGTTGCCTTCGTATTCGAAGGTCATCACCGAGGTGACGACCGAGATGCCGCGCTCGCGCTCGATCTTCATCCAGTCCGATCGGGTCTGGATCCTGTCCTTCTTTGCCTTGACCTCGCCGGCGAGCTGGATCGCGCCGCCGAACAGCAAGAGCTTCTCGGTCAGCGTCGTCTTGCCCGCGTCCGGGTGGGCGATAATAGCAAAGGTGCGGCGGCGGGAGACCGCCTCGGCGAGACTTTCGGCCATGTCGTGAAAATCCTCTTGGTCGGGCGCTATGTAGCGGTTTCGTGGAAAACTTTCAATTCGCGTTTGACCCCGGCTGCCGGCCGCCGCGAGCACGGCCCGCCGCCGGTTGGCAATCCGTCGTGGAAAACGTGCCGGCCGCATTGACCGTGCCGACAGCGGGTCGGCTAATGGGGAATGAACATCCGACACGATCCCCATCCGACCCTGAACCTCGTCCGCCTGCCGCATGGCGCCGGTCTCGACCTGCCGTCTTACGAGACGGCGGGTGCCGCCGGCATGGATCTGCGCGCCGCGGTCGGCGACGGCGCGCCGCTTGTGCTTTCGCCGGGCCAGCGCGCCCTGGTGCCGACCGGTTTCGTCTTCGAGATTCCGGCGGGCTACGAGGCGCAGGTGCGGCCGCGCTCCGGCCTCGCCTTCAAGCACGGCATCACCTGCCTGAACACGCCCGGCACCATCGACAGCGACTATCGCGGCGAAGTGAAGGTGCTGCTGGTCAATCTCGGCGAGGCGGATTTTGCGATCGAGCGCGGCATGCGCATCGCCCAGATGGTGATTGCCCCCGTCGTGCAGGCAAGGGTCTGCGAGGTCGCCGAGGCGGGTGCGACCGAGCGCGGCGCCGGCGGCTTCGGCTCGACCGGGGTGTAGCGACGGTGGCCGGCGCATGACCGGCGACCGCGCCGGGCTCACCTATCGCGAGGACTGTTTCGACGATCCTGGCGGCTGGGCGGCGGTGAAGGCACTGCTTCTCACTGTCTTCGACGTCGATGTCAGCCCGCTGGAGCGGATGGGCGGGCGCGACCGGACACTGATGTCCTCGGCCTGGTTCGACGGCAGCGGCCGATGCGTGGCCAACCTGTCGGCTTTTGCGATGCCGCTTCTGATCGACGGTCGGCCGGTCGACGCCGCCGGGCTGCAGTCCGGCGCGGTCCTGCCGGAGTACCGTGGACGGGGCCTGTTTCGCGCCCTTCTCCGCCGCACGCTGCAGCGATGCGAGGAACGGGGGTTCGAGGCGATCGTCCTCTATACCGACAAGCCGGAGCTCTACGCGCCCCATGGCTTCGCCGTCCTGCCGGAGCACCGCTTCGTCGGCCCGGCGCCGGCACCGGCTGCGGTCGATGCGAAGCCGTCCACCCGTGTGCTCGACATGGCCGATGCGGGCGACCTGTCGCTTCTTCGAGACCTGCTGGAGGCGCGGGAACCGGTCTCGTCCCGCTTTGCGGTTTGCCGGAATACGCAGACCTTCCTGCTCAACACCGCGCTCGTCGAGGACATGACGCTGAGCTTCCTGCCGGAATATTCGGCCGTCGTCGCCTGGCGGCAGCAGCGGGCAGGCGAAACGTTCGCATTGCTGGACGTGGTCGGTGCCCGCATTCCCACGCTCGCCAGCATATTGCAGGCGCTCGCATTACAGCCGCAGAGGGTCGCGGTCCTGTTCCCGCCGGACCGGATGGCCTGGACGGGCGACAGTCTCGCCGAAGACGGCGATCTGCGCTTCATGATGCGCGGCGGCCCGGTGCCGACCGGGCCTTTCCGGCTTTCGCCCATGGCGGAGTTCTGAGCAGGCGACGGCGCGCCTGATGCCGGTCAGAGGGCCGGCAAGCGCCGCTTCACCGGCGTGGACTTGACGATGGACGTGTTGGTCTGCGCGCGCTCGGCGATGCCGTCGAGCAGCATGTCCAGCTCTTCCATGCTGCGTAGCTGGAGACGCACGATGAAGCAGTCGTCCCCGGTGACCTTGTCGCACTCGACGCATTGCGGCATCTCCTGGATCAGCCGCTCGACGATGTGCAACTGGCCCGGCATCGGCCGCACCCGCACGATTGCCTGGAGCGCATAGCCGAGCGTGCGGGCATTGACGTCGATGGTGAAGCCGCCGATCACGCCGCGCTCCTCGAGCTTGCGCAGCCGCTCCGCGACGCTCGGAGACGAAAGCTCGGTGGCGGCCGCCAGCTCCTTCAGCGAAAGCCGCCCGTTTTCTGCCAGCAGCGACAGCAGCCGCCTGTCGGTGTCGTCCAGGGTCATGAAACATTTCTCACGAGATCGCCTCACATAATAAGGCTAGAATGGGGATCATCCTAATTAAAATCATGGAAGCGATCAATGCGGACTTTTATTCTGGCCGCCTTGTTTGAAAGGATCGAGACCATGGACAGAACCACCCGTAAAGGCGCACTCGAGATGACGGCGGCCATGCTGATTTCGGGAACGATCGGCCTGTTCGTCCTGGCTTCCCATCAGCCCGTGATCAACGTCGTCTTCTGGCGCTGCGCGATCGGCGCGGTGTGCCTGGCGCTGGTGTGCGGCTATCTCGGCTATCTGCGCTCTGGCCTTCTGACCGGACGCCGTCTCGCCATCGCCGTCGCCGGCGGCGTCGCCATCGTCGCCAACTGGGTCCTGCTCTTTGCGGCCTATCCGCTGGCATCGATCTCGATCGCGACGACCGTCTACAACACCCAGCCCTTCATGCTGCTGGGCCTCGGCGCGCTGTTTCTCGGCGAAAGGATCACCGCGACCAAGCTGTTCTGGCTCACGCTGTCGTTTGCCGGCATGGTTGCGATCGTGCAGGCGGGGCCGGGCGGCGGCGGCAGCGAATACGCACTCGGGATCGCCCTGTCCCTCGGCGCGGCCTTCTTCTATGCGCTCGCCGCGATCGCGGCCAAGGGCCTGAAGGGCACCCCGCCGCATCTGATCGCGCTCGTCCAGGTCTGCACTGGCACGGTCCTCCTGGCGCCGCTTGCGGATTTTTCCACAATGCCGGCCACGGCTTCGGCCTGGTCCAGCATCGCCGCCCTCGGTCTGGTGCATACGGGGCTGATGTATGTCCTGCTCTACGGCGCGATCCAGAAGCTGCCGACGCACATCACCGGCGCTCTCTCCTTCCTCTATCCGGTCGCAGCGATCGCGACCGATCGGCTTGCGCTCGGGCACGCGCTCGAGCCCGTGCAGGTCGCCGGCGCGGCGGTGATCCTGCTGGCGGCGATGGGGATGAACCTCGGCTGGTCGCCGGGGCGGCTCTTCCGGGGCGCACCGGTGTCGCGCTAGCTTTCCGGCAACAACCGGCCGCCCTGCGGCGGCCGGAACGCCAGTGACATCTGCGGGCTACTTTGCCTGCCGCGTCGTTTCGAACAGGAACCAGGTGCGGCGCTCGGCCTCGTCGATCCAGTTTTCGAGCAGGCTCGCGGTGGCGACGTCGTTGTGCTCGTCGCAGAGGTCGTGCGTCTCGCGCAGGAGCGAGACGAGATGCTTGTTGTCCTCCAGGAGCTCGGCCAGCATGTCGCCCGGGGTGACGTAGTCGGCATCGTTGTCCGGGATGCGCTGCAGGCGCGCGGCATGGCCGACCGAGCGGAGCGTCGTGCCGCCGATCTTGCGGGCGCGCTCGGCGATGTCGTCGGTCGTGGCGAAGATCTGTGCGGCCTGCTCGTCGAGCAGCAGGTGGTAGTCGCGGAAATGCGGACCGGAGACGTGCCAGTGGAAGTTCTTGGTCTTCAGGTAGAGCGCGAACATGTCGGCGAGCAGCGTCGTCAGCGCGGCGGATATGTCGGTGATCGCGTTGGAGGCGAGGCCCGACGGCGTCTTGAGCGGGGCAGTTCTGCGCTTTTCGGCGGAACCGGTGGACATGGAGTCTCTCCTTTGTTTCTGGCGCGAGAATGAGGGGTGCCGGCCCGGGACAGTGCCTGCGGCATCGCTAACGGCCGGCGGTCGCCGGCGAAGACAAGCTAGGGCGCAGACGCCTGTTCTTCAACGGCTGCATGCTTCCTATCAGCGCTCCTTCTTGGCCATGTGACATCGGGGCGCATCCGGCTGCTTCCACCGCGCGCAGGCGGCAGGCGCGCGGCACCCGGGCAGGCCCGCTTGAAACGGGATCGGCGGCGGCGTAGACAGGGGCGGCCGAGAAAGTCGGCGACATCCATTGAAGAGCGGTAGCCATGACACTTGCAGCATTGCTGGCCTATAGCGGGGCCCTGTTCATCGCAGCCGCGATCCCGGGGCCAGGCATCACCGCAATCGTGGCCCGCGCGCTCGGCTCCGGCTTCCGGGAGACGTTCTTCATGGGGCTGGGGCTGATCCTCGGCGACATGATCTACCTGACGGCGGTGATCCTGGGGCTCGCCTTCATCGCGCAGACGTTCACGACCGCCTTCATGGCGATCAAGATCGCCGGCGCCCTCTACCTCGGCTATATCGCCTGGAAGCTCTGGACGACCGGGCTCGTGCCGCAGGAGATCAAGGCGCGGAGCTCGTCCAGCATGGCGATGTCGTTCCTGTCGGGGCTTCTGGTGACGCTCGGAAATCCGAAGACGATGCTCTTCTACGTCGCGCTCGTGCCGACGCTGATCGATCTCGCCGCGATCGGTCCCAACGAATACGGGCTGCTCCTGGCGGCGACCTTCATCGTGCTGCTGGTGGTGCTGGTGCCCTATATGGCGCTCGCCTCCCGCGCCCGGCTGCTGCTGAAGAAGCCGGCCGCCCTGCGGGCGCTCAATCGCGTTGCCGCCGGCGTCCTCGCCAGCACGGCCGCCTATATCGCAACGCGGGCGGCGTGAAATCCGCAGAGCGCGCGTTGGCGACGGGCCGCGACGCGCCTTGCGTGAAATAAAGATCTGTCCTCAACCCGAATGGAAAGCGTTTTTTCCGGTCTGACGGCGGCGCGTGGATGATCTGACACTGGTCGGCCGGTGCCTTACAACCTATTCTCCCTCCAACAGCAGAAGGAAAGGGAGACCGAAATGCCTGAGATCCGCAAGCCCGGCCGCGGGCGCGTCTATGCGTCCATCACGGAGACGATCGGCGATACCCCGATCGTCCGTCTCGACAAGCTGGCGAAGGAGAAGGGCGTCAAGGCCAATCTTCTGGCCAAGCTGGAGTTCTTTAACCCGATCGCCTCGGTGAAGGACCGCATCGGGGTGGCCATGATCGAGGCGCTCGAGGCGCAGGGCAGGATCGTCCCCGGCAAGACGACGCTGGTCGAGCCGACCTCGGGCAACACCGGCATCGCCCTCGCCTTCGCCGCTGCCGCCAAGGGCTACAAGCTGATCCTGACCATGCCCGAGACCATGTCGATCGAGCGCCGCAAGATGCTGGCGCTGCTCGGCGCGGAACTCGTGCTGACCGAGGGGGCGAAGGGTATGAAGGGGGCGATCGCCAAGGCCGAGGAACTGGTCGCGACGCTGCCCGACGCGGTCATCCCGCAGCAGTTCGAAAATCCCGCCAACCCCGAGATCCATCGCAAGACGACGGCCGAGGAGATCTGGAACGATACCGACGGTGCGGTCGACATCCTCGTTTCCGGCATCGGCACCGGTGGTACGATCACCGGCGCCGGCCAGGTGCTGAAGGCGAAGAAGCCGGGGCTCAGGGTCGTGGCCGTCGAGCCGGCCGACAGCCCGGTCCTTTCCGGCGGCAATCCCGGACCGCACAAGATCCAGGGGATCGGCGCGGGCTTCGCGCCCGCCATCCTCGACACCAAGATCTATGACGAGGTCGTCACCGTCACCAACGACGAGGCCTTCGAGAACGCCCGGCTGGTGGCCAAGCTCGAGGGCGTGCCGGTCGGCATTTCCTCAGGCGCCGCCCTGGCCGCGGCGATCAAGGTGGGCAGCCGCCCCGAGAACGCGGGCAAGACCATCGTCGTCATCATTCCCTCCTTTGCGGAACGCTATCTCTCGACGGCCCTGTTCGAAGGCCTCGGCGGCTGATCGGTCCGCCGCCCGGAGCAAGGCGATCGGCGCGCCCCCCGGAGCGCCGGTCCTCTGGCCCTCCGGGCGCATCGTGCAGGAGCGGACGGCACGGGAGCGCATCGCTGCGTGAAGCCGGCCTGCCGCCGGACGACGCATCGCGGCGCGACCCCACCTGGCTCTCCCACCTGGCCGTCCCGTCTGGCCATCCGATCTGGACGCCCCGTTTGGCCACCCGGCCTGGCCACCCCGTCTGGCCGTCGCACCGACGGCCGGCGTTCTTCAGGCGCCTCTCACGCGGCCGCGGCCAGCCGTTCGCCAACGATGCGGTAGGAGATCGCCTCGGCGAGATGGATGCGCCCGACGATGTCCTTCCCGTCCAGGTCGGCGAGTGTTCTCGCGACCTTGAGAACCCGGTGGTAGCCGCGGGCGGAGAACCGCATCTTTTCCGCCGCGTCCCGCAAGAGCTGCAGCCCGCCCGGATCCGGCTCGACGATGCGTTCGATCAGCGCCGTCGAGGCACGCGCATTGGTGGCGACCTGCGGATGGCCGAGGGTGGCGAAGCGATCGCGCTGGGCCTCGCGCGCCCGGGCGACGCGGCGGGCGATGACGGCGCTGGGTTCGGCGGGCATCGGCCGGATCAGGTCGGCCGCAGACACCGCCGGCACGTCGATGCGGATGTCGATCCGGTCCAGCAGCGGGCCGGAGATGCGCGCCTGGTAGTCGGCCATGCAGCGCGGGCCGCGCGGGCAGGATTGCCCCGGCTCACCCGCCATGCCGCAGCGGCAGGGGTTCATGGCCGCGACCAGCTGGATCGCGGCCGGATAGCTGACGCGGTGATTTGCGCGGGCGATCACGCATTCGGCGCATTCGAGCGGCTGGCGCAGCGCGTCCAGCACCTGCGGCGCGAACTCGGGAAACTCGTCGAGGAACAGGACGCCGTGATGGGCGAGCGAGGCCTCGCCCGGGCGGGCGCGCAGGCCGCCGCCGACGAGCGCGGCCATGGTCGCCGAATGGTGCGGGGCGCGAAAGGGCCGGCGATCGGACAGGCGGCCGCCGGCCAGCTGGCCGGCAATCGAATGGATCATCGAGACCTCCAGCAGTTCCGCCGGCGACAGCGGCGGCAGGATGGAGGGCAGGCGGGCCGCCAGCATCGACTTGCCCGATCCCGGCGGGCCGACCATCAGGAGGTTGTGGCCGCCCGCGGCGGCGACCTCCAGCGCCCGCTTGGCGCTCTCCTGTCCCTTGATGTCGGCGAGATCGGCCAGGTCGGCCGGCGCGGCGCGGATCGCCGGCTCGGGGCGCGACAGCACCTGCGTGCCGCGAAAGTGGTTGGCGAGCGCGATCAGGCTGCGCGGGGCGACGATGTCAAGCTGCGCGCCGGCCCAGGCGGCCTCCGCGCCGCTGTCGGCCGGGCAGATCAGGCCCTTGCCGAGCGCGTTGGCGCCGATCGCGGCCGGAAGGGCGCCGGCGATGGCGGCGATCGTGCCGTCGAGATTGAGCTCGCCGATGACGACATAGCCCTCCAGCGCATCGGCCGGTATGGCGCCGAGCGCCGCCATCAGGCCGAGCGCGATCGGCAGGTCGAAGTGGCTCCCCTCCTTGGGCAGATCCGCCGGCGCAAGGTTGACGGTCACCCGTTTGGCCGGCAGCGAGAGCCCCGAGGCATGCAGGGCGGCCTGCACGCGTTCCCGGCTTTCAGCGACCGCCTTGTCCGGCAGGCCGACGATCTGCATCCCGATCTTCCCCGGTGCCACCATCACCTGGACGTCGACCGGAACGCCGTCGATGCCCTGAAACGCTACCGTGCTTACCCGTGCCACCATGACAAACCCCGAAATAGGCCGGCATCATGCCGCTCGAAAGGGAGGAGGATGGAGACGTCCGAGCCTGCCGGCCGGCGCGGTCGGATCCGGCGCATCGCAGGGGTTGTCTTCGATCGGCCCTCAAGTCACGGTTGCTACCATGGCACGAGAAAAAGAATATAACAAGAACAATTATCGAACAAACGCGCGAATTGTTCCCGCGCAGGATGTAAGCGGTTGTGGAGGCGGAACAGCCGCGGCAATTTGTCGACCTTGTGCCGGGCGAAAAGAGCCGGGCGGCGCGCCTGCCGCAGAGTCGGCTGGCGGTTGCCGAGGGGGCGATGCAGGCGCCGGAACGCCCGGCCGGTTGCTCGTCGGCAAACCAGGTTGGCCCTGTGCGTGGGCGCGGCCGACAGGGGCGGGCGAGCGGGCGGGGGCGGCCGGACGGCGCAAAGCCCGCATTCTGAATCGGTCCGGCTCGGATTGCCGCCGCATTTCTGCAATTTGCTCGTTGACGGGCCTGCCAATTCCCGCTATACGCCGCCCCACAGTTTGGAAAGCCCCTTCCAAGGTTTTCCGATAGTGCTCCCGAATTGCTTGGATGACAGGTCGCAGTGACCCGGCACGGCGAAGGCGGAGTTCGTGTCCGGTTTCAAGAGAGGCATCCATGGCCAATACGACTTCGGCGAAAAAGGCGACCCGCAAGATCGCTCGCCGCACTGAGATCAACAAGGCTCGCCGCTCGCGTGTCCGCACCTTCGTCCGCAAGGTCGAGGAGGCACTGGCCGCCGGCGACGCGGTGGCAGCTGCCGCCGCACTGAAGGCCGCACAGCCGGAGCTGATGCGCGCAGCCACCAAGGGTGTCGTTCATGCCAACACGGCCTCCCGCAAGGTTTCGCGACTCGCTCATCGCGTGAAAGCCCTTTCTGCCTGATTTGCAGCAGTAGCTATGCGATTTTGATAGAGCCCGGCGTTTTCGCCGGGCTTTTTCTTTGCGTTTTTGGTGCCGCTATGGTTAACGCGCAAGGCTGGCTCATGTCAGCGGCATGACAGAAAAAAGACAGCAAATTCATATATTTATAAGAGGATGAGCGCGAGGCCGCCACCTGGGGTGGGGGCAATTGCGGCGGACCGCGAGTCAAGAAAATAATTATTTTTTTCGATTCCCGCTCTCGTTGAAATAGCCGACGAAACAAAGCCATTGATTCATAATGGATTCTTTTGCGGCCCCCGGTTTCCGAGACAAATTGGCTCAAAGGAGTCAACGGCCGTGCGTCGATTTTGCTGAAAATTCGGCATTGATCTTGCCGTTTGATCCTGCCTAAATGCCTTCCACAGGGGGCGCACACACAAGCGTAGACGAGACGCCAAACACTGCCGTGAAAGGCTGGTGCGCGGATGTTTCACCCCTGTGCGGAGTGCATAGCTCCGGTTCATCGGACACCTGAAGCAGGCGGCCGGCTACCCCGATTGGGTTTTGGCCGGAACGGTAAGACTTTGCCGTTGGCCTGCTTCGCCCGTTGTCGTTGCGAGGACGGCGGCAGGGGGCAGGTGGACGAGCGTGAGTATGAGTGAGAATGACGGTCGCGCGATCTGTACGAGGAGTTCGCGCTGCCGGATGGGCGCAAGACGGTTGGCCATCGGCCGGCGCGTCGAGGCCCCTGTTTGCTGGTCGCGTTCAGGAGTGGGGCGATGCGACCGGCGAAACCGAGTCCGCGTTGCCGATGGCTCCGGCAGAGGCGGCTGAGGATGGACCATGCGGCGCCGGCATGAAATGCCGGTGCGTCGACTGAACTTGAAAGGCGGCACAATGCAAGCAAATACGGCCACGTCTGTCGGTGCATATGCAAACGGGGAAGATGCACTGAGGGCAATCGCAGACGGAAGCGAGAAGGCGGGCGAAAAAGCGGAGACACGGCATGACGCGCTTTTTGAGCGGGTCAGCGCGCGCCTCAAGGCGCAGGTCGGCCAGGACGTCTATGCCAGCTGGTTCGGCCGGCTGAAGCTCCATTCCTACTCCAAGACCGTCGTTCGGCTCTCGGTGCCGACGACCTTCCTCAAATCCTGGATCAACAACCGCTATCTCGAGCTGATCACCACGCTCTTCCAGCAGGAAGAGCCGGAGATCCTGAAGGTCGAGATCCTGGTACGGACGGCCACCCGTGGCGTGCGCGCCGGTATCGAGGAGGTTGCGGCCGTTGCCGAGGCCGCGCCCGCGTCCCAGACCCGCCGCCTGGCCGGTCCGCAGACGGTCGCGCAGGCCGCCGCAGGCGTCACCGAAAAGGCCCAGCAGCGCCAGCCGGCGCCGGGCCCGCTGTTCGGCTCGCCGCTCGACCCGCGCTACACCTTCGACACCTTTGTCGAGGGCTCGTCCAACCGCGTGGCGCTCGCCGCCGCCAAGACGATCGCCGAGGCCGGCGCCAGCGCCGTCCGCTTCAATCCGCTCTTCATCCATTCCAGTGTCGGACTGGGCAAGACGCATCTTCTGCAGGCGATTGCCAATGCGGCGCTCGCCAGCGCCCGCAGCCCGCGGGTCGTCTACCTGACGGCCGAGTATTTCATGTGGCGCTTCGCCACGGCCATTCGCGACAACGACGCCCTGTCCTTGAAGGAGACGCTGCGCAACATCGATCTCCTCGTCATCGACGACATGCAGTTCCTGCAGGGCAATTCGATCCAGAACGAGTTCTGCCACCTTTTGAACATGCTGCTCGATTCCGCCAAGCAGGTGGTGGTCGCTGCCGACCGCGCCCCCTGGGAGCTGGAATCGCTCGATCCGCGCGTCCGTTCCCGCCTGCAGGGCGGCGTGGCCATCGAGATGGAGGCGCCGGACTACGAGATGCGGCTGGAGATCCTCAAGCGTCGCCTCGAGGTCGCCCGCCTGGAGGATGCGTCGCTGGAAATCCCGGCGGAGATCCTCAACCATGTCGCCCGCAGCATCACCGCCAGCGGCCGCGAACTGGAGGGCGCCTTCAACCAGCTCCTGTTCCGCCGTACCTTCGAGCCGAACCTCACCGTCGAGCGCGTCGATGAGTTGCTGGCGCATCTGGTCGGGGCCGGCGAGCCGCGCCGCGTGCGCATCGAGGATATCCAGCGCGTGGTGGCCAAGCACTACAACGTCTCGCGCCAGGAACTGGTCTCCAGCCGGCGCACGCGCGTCGTCGTCATGCCGCGCCAGATCGCCATGTATCTGTCGAAGACGCTGACGCCGCGGTCCTTCCCGGAAATCGGCCGCCGCTTCGGCGGACGCGATCACACCACCGTGCTGCACGCGGTCCGCAAGATCGAGGAACTGATCGCCTCCGACACGAAGCTGAGCCACGAGATCGAACTGCTCAAGCGGCTGATCAACGAATAGTATCCGTCACGCCTGGGGGTGCGGCCCTTGAGCCCGGGAGCACGAGGCCCCGGGCTCTTTTTTGTTTTGCGGTTGCTGAGCCGGGTACGGGTGCGCCGGCAAGGTTGCGAATCCGGGTTTGCGGATGGTCGACCGGTTGCGGTGCATCGCTTGGCATCGCGGTCGCGACGATCCTCATTGATAGGTGACGGCAAGGATGCCTTCGTCGGGCAGCAGGAAGAGCTGTCCGTCGGCCATGGTGGTGTAGAAGCCTCCGGGGCCGCGGCTGCCTTCCCCGATCATGCGACGAAACGAGCGGCCGAGATTGGCGCAGTGGAACGAAGAGGCCACGGCGCCGTCGCCGTACCATTCCTTCGGCGCGGGCGTCCGTCGCCACGGCGCGTATCGCAGGCTCGGCGCGGCGCCCTGTGTCGCGCCCTCCAGAAACGCCAGCCCGTCGCGTCTGACCGCATCGATCGCATCCGGTGCCAGTTCGAACACGACCGCACCGCAGGCCTCAAAGCGCAGGAGTTGCGTGGGGAGATCGAGAATTCCGGTATTCGAGCCCGCCGCCAGATAACGCGCGCTGCCCAGCTTGGGCGGAAGATATCGGGCATAGGCGGCGATCTGCACGGCGGTATAGGCCATCTGCAGGATCGCCAGGGCGACGGCCAGCACGATCAGAAACAGAACGCTTCTCATGCAGGTGGGTTCTCCGCAAGCGGTACGCAATATGAAATACAACCAGTGAGCGAGAATGCCGCCGGCTCATCGCGGGTTCAAGACGAATCGACGTCGGTGCGGGCGAAAAGCCGGCGCACGGCGGCGAAGGAGCGCCAGGCAGTGCGGCGTGCGGCCAGCAGCGCCCGTAAACACCGGTGGTGGCGCAGCGGATGCGGATCGGGATCGGTCCCGATCCGGCCTGCCCGCCCGGGCGTCTTCACCGGAGGCAGCGTCCGTTCCAGCAGCTTGACCGCCCCTCAGCAGGCGAGGTCGGCCACCACCGCATCCAGGATCAGCATACCGGCCGGCGTGCAGCGCAGGCGCGAATTGCCGAGGCGCTCGATGAAACCGTGGTCGATCAGGAACTGTTCGCGGTCCGGATCCGGGCCGCGGCCGGCGAGCGCCTGCCAGCGGGCGAGGTCGACGCCTTCGGTCAGGCGCAATCCCATCAGCAGCAGTTCGTCGGCCTGCTCGGACAGCGCCAGCACCTCCCGGTCGACCATGCCGTGGCCCTCCGCCTCGACCCGGCCGAGCCAGGTTTCCGGATGACGCTCGGTGGCGGTCGCGATCTTGGCATCGCCCGCAGACAGCCGGCCATGGGCGCCGGGGCCGATGCCGACATAGTCGCCATAGCGCCAATAGGTGAGGTTGTGCCGGCTTTCGGCACCCGGGCGGGCGTGGTTGGAGACCTCGTAGGCCAGCATGCCCTCGCGGGCGGTGATCTCCTGCGTCGCCTCGTAGAGGATCGCCGACTGCTCGCCGTCCGGCACCACCAGTTTTCCGGCCTTGTGCAGGCCGTAGAAGGGCGTGCCCTCCTCGATCGTCAGCTGGTAGAGCGACAGGTGATCGACGGCGTAGGAGACGGCCTGCTTCAGCTCCGCGTCCCATTCCGCCACCGTCTGGTTCGGCCGTGCGTAGATCAGGTCGAAGGACATGCGCGGGAAGATCTCGCGTGCCAGCCGGATCGCCTTCAGCGCGTCCTCGACGTCGTGCAGCCGTCCGAGGAACTTCAGGTCCCGGTCGTTGAGCGCCTGGACGCCGAGCGAGACGCGGTTGACGCCGGCGGCACGGTAGCCGCGGAAGCGCTCTGCCTCGACGCTGGAGGGGTTTGCCTCCATGGTGATCTCGATGCCGCCGGGCATGTGCCAGTGGCGGGCGATGCCCGAAAGGATCGCATCGACGGTCGATGGCTGCATCAGCGACGGCGTGCCGCCGCCCATGAAGATGCTGGTGACGGTGCGCGGACCGGTCAGCCGCCGCATCGTCTCCATCTCCGCCAGGAAGGCCGCGACGAAGCGGTCCTGGTCGACCGGCTGGTGGCGGACATGGCTGTTGAAGTCGCAATAGGGGCACTTGGCGGCACAGAAGGGCCAATGCACATAGACGCCGAAGCCGGGATCCAGTGGATCGCCGGTGACAGGCTGTCTCGATGCAAAGGGAGTGACCGCCGTCATCGGTTCGACTTCAAGCTTCCAGGCAGGTTTCGACGAAGCGCTTGAAGGCGCGGGCCCGGTGCGACAGGGCCTGCGCCTGTCCGGGCTTCCAGCCGTGCTTTTCCTCAGCCCTCATCTCGCCGAAGGTGACGCCATGGCCCTCCGGCTGGAAGATCGGGTCGTAGCCGAAGCCCTGGCTGCCGCGCGGCGGCCAGACGACCGTGCCCTCGATCTCGCCGCGGAAGATTTCGGTGTGCCCGTCCGGCCAGGCGAGGCAGAGGACGGAGACGAAGCGGGCGGTCCGATCGGCAGGTGCTGACGCACCCTTTTCCGAAAGCGCCTTCTCCACCTTGCCCATGGCCATCGCGAAGTCGCGGCTGCCGTCGTCCTTCTCCGCCCAGTTGGCGGTGTAGACGCCGGGTGCTCCGCCGAGCGCATCGATGACGAGGCCGGAATCGTCGGAGAGCGCGGGCATGCCGGCCGCCTTCGCCGAGGCCAGCGCCTTGATCGCGGCGTTCTCCTCGAAGGTGGTGCCGGTCTCGTCGGGCTCGACGAAGTTCAGGTCGGCGGCCGACTTGGCCGTGAAGCCGAGCGGGCCGATCAGGTCGCGGATCTCGCGGATCTTGCCGGCATTGTGGCTGGCGACGACGATCGTGCGGGTATCGAGCTTGCGCATGTCTGTTCCTGTCAGGTCGGCTTCCCGGGGTCCAGCCCCCACAGGCCGGGTTCGGCGCATTCGAGGCTGTTTCCGGCCGGGTCACGGAAATAGATGGAGCGGGCGCCGTTCGGCCAGCGGAAATCGGCCTCGATGGCGATCCCTGCTTCTTTCAGCTTTTCCGCCCAGAAATCAAGCGCCGCAGCCGCGGCGCGAAAGCACACGTGACCTTGTCCCGTCATTCCGTGCACCGGCACCGGAAAAGCCTGCGGCGGCGGCGGCACCACCGTCTCCTTCGGGTTGAAGATCAGAAGCACGCCCGCACCGCAGCGGAAGAATACGTGCCGGCTTGCCTGGCGGGTGATCTTCTCCAGTCCCAGGAGCCCGCCATAGAAGGCCTCGGCCGCATCCAGATCCTCGGCGTAGAGCGCGGTCTCGAGGATGCCTTCGAGGGGGTGCTGCGGCTCGGCCATCGTCGCCTCCTGTCCTTCTCCCCGCCTGCGGGGAGAAGGTGCCCGAAGGGCGGATCATGGGCAAGGGGGCAGTCGGCCCCCAACCCCTCAGCCGATGGCCTGCTTCTGCATTTCGACGAGGTCGGCGATGCCCGCCTTGGCGAGCGCCAGCAGGCTCGCAAACTCCTCTTCGGTGAAGGGCTTGCCTTCCGCCGTTCCTTGGATCTCGACGATGCCGCCCGAGCCGGTGATGACGAAGTTCGCATCCGTCTCGGCCGCGGAATCTTCGAGATAGTCGAGGTCGATCACCGACTGGCCGGCGAAGATGCCGCAGGAGATCGCGGCGACATGATCCTTCAGGACCTTGTCAACCTTGATCATGCCGCGTGTTTCCATCCACTTCAGGCAGTCGTTCAGCGCGATCCAGGCCCCGGTGATCGAGGCCGTGCGCGTGCCCCCGTCGGCCTGGATGACGTCGCAGTCGATGGTGATCTGCCGCTCGCCGAGGGCGGTGAGGTCGACGACGGCGCGCAGCGACCGGCCGATCAGACGCTGGATCTCCTGCGTGCGCCCGCCCTGCTTGCCGGCGGCCGCCTCGCGCTTCATCCGCTCGCCGGTGGCGCGCGGCAGCATGCCGTATTCGGCGGTGACCCAGCCCTTGCCGCTGTTTCGGAGCCACGGCGGCGTCTTTTCCTCCAGACTCGCGGTGCAGAGCACATGGGTGTCGCCGAACTTCACCAGGCAAGAGCCTTCCGCATGCTTGGAGAAGCTGCGCTCGAAGGAAACCTTGCGCATCTGATCGGTCTTTCTGCCTGACGGCCGCATCGTGTACTCCGTGTTCGCTTGAAATCTGCGGCCGCTTCTACCGCATCGGCTGCAAAATCGAAATCGATTTCGGAACGGAGGCCACTTCATTCGCCTGGACCGGCGCAAGGGTGCGCCTCCTGCCGCCCTGTCCCTGCTGAAAGGCAAGGCGGCGGCGTGGCCGATTTCAGGGTGTTGCCGCCCCGGTCCGGCGCAATTGTTCTTGTGCGGGGCCGGTGGCCGCCCCTATATTCGGGTCAGCGACAACGTTTGTTTGATTGGCATGGTACTGAGGACTCCCGCGGAAGCAGACATCTACGCATCGCTTGACGAGCGCGCCGGCGAGATCTTTCGCCGGATTGTCGAGAGTTACCTCGAGCGCGGCGAGCCGCTCGGATCCCGCAATCTGTCCCGCATCCTGCCGATCTCGCTCTCGCCCGCCTCGGTGCGAAACGTCATGAGCGACCTGGAGGCGCTAGGGCTGATCTATTCGCCGCATGTCAGCGCCGGGCGGTTGCCGACGCAGATGGGCCTGCGCTTCTTCGTCGATGCGTTCATGCGCGTGGGCGGCGTTTCGGAGGAGGACAGGGCCTCGATCGAACGCCACGTTCATCGCCCCGGCCACGGCCAGAGCGTCGAGACGATGATGACGGAGGCGAGCAGCATGCTGTCGGGGGTGTCGCGCGGCGCCGGCATCGTCATCACCACCAAGAGCGATTCCGCCCTCAAGCATGTGGAGTTCATCAGGCTGGAGCCGACCAAGGCGCTGGTCGTCCTCGTCGGCGATCACGACCAGGTGGAAAACCGCATCATCGAGCTGCCGGTCGGCACCACCAATTCGCAGCTGACTGAGGCCGCCAACTTCCTGAACGCGCATCTGGCCGGCAACACCATCCACGAGGCGCGCACCAAGCTGGAGCGGCTCCGCCAGACCGTCCGCCAGGAGCTCGACCAGCTCTCGCAGGACCTCGTCGAGCGCGGGCTTGCGGTATGGTCGGGCGGCAACGACGCGTCGAATCCGACCCGCCTGATCGTGCGCGGCCGGGCCAACCTGCTGGAGGGGCTTGCCGGCGCCGAGGACGTCGACCGGCTGCGGATGCTGTTCGACGACCTGGAGAAGAAGGACAGCCTGATCGAGCTCCTGAACCTCGCGGAGACCGGCCCGGGCGTCCGAATCTTCATCGGCTCGGAAAACAAGCTGTTCTCGCTGTCGGGCTCGTCGCTGATCGTGGCGCCCTATCGCGACGGCGAGGAGCGGATCGTCGGCGCCGTCGGCGTGATCGGGCCGACGCGGCTCAATTACTCGCGCATCGTGCCGATGGTGGACTACACCGCCCAGCTGATGTCCCAGCTTTCCCGCTGACGCCCGGCCCCGCGATTTTGCCGAGTTCGGTCAAGGACCTTGATTTTTTCGCCGCGAAGCTCGATATCCGCCTCAACTCCCTCTCATTGTCCCCGCAGGTTGAAGCTGCGCGGACGGCTGGGGAATGAAGGAGCGCCGCGCTGCCTGAAGGGTGTGCCGGCCTGCTCCACCCGTTCAACCCATGCATGGCCCGGAGCATCGCCATCGATCCCGGGACATGCCGCTTTCTCAATCCGGAGAAAACCATGACCGACGATACCAGCAAGCACGCCCCCGAAGCCGCCAATGACGAGGCCGAGACCGCCGCTGTGTCGCCAGAGAACGAAGCACCCGAGGCCGAAGTCGATCCGGTCGAGCAGCTGCGGGCCGAGAACGCGGACCTGCGCGACAAGTACCTGCGACTTGCCGCCGAGATGGACAATCTTCGCCGCCGCACCGAGCGGGACGTCAAGGACGCCAAGTCCTATGCGATTTCGGGCTTCGCGCGGGACATGCTGGCCGTTTCCGACAATCTGCGCCGGGGTCTCGATGCCATCCCGGCCGAAGCGCGCGAGGCGGGCGACGCCGGCCTCAAGGCGCTTGTCGAGGGCGTGGAGATGACCGAGCGCGCGATGCTGACCGCGCTGGAGCGCCATGGCGTGCGCAAGCTGGAGCCGGTCGGCGAGAAGTTCGATCCGAACTTCCATCAGGCGATGTTCGAGGTTCCGAACGCCGACGTGCCCAACGGGACCGTGCTGCAGGTCGTCCAGGATGGCTACAAGATCGGCGATCGCGTACTGCGGCCGGCGATGGTCGGCGTGTCCAAGGGCGGGCCGAAGGTCGCCGCCGGCGGGGACAAGCCCGAGCAGGCCTGAGAACGCCGAACGCATCCTCGACACGTTCGAAACCTGGCATCCTCGCGGCTGCCGGGTTTTTCTTTGCGGCGAAGGCTGATGCGATGGAGTTTTTCGGAGTCGGCAAGCCGCTGGCACAGGGCCGTTTGTTTTCCTGTCCCACAGCGGCGGGCGGTGCAGGCGACAACGCCGACCAGTGAGGTCGGCTTGTCGGCGCCGCATGCACAACGCCCCGCACTCAGGGACGAGCGCCAGCGCTCCCTGTTGCGTGCCTGCGGCCGGTCGCCGATCAGGCGGCGTTGGACGCGTGTTCCTCGCTCAGGCAGGCGTAAATCGCGGTCGCCGAATCCGAAGACCGCAGCTTCGCGACCATGGCCGGATCGCGCAGCACCCGGGCGATGCGCGAAAGGGCCTTCAGATGATCGGCGCCCGCGCCTTCCGGCGCGAGCAGCAGGAACACCAGATCGACCGGCTGGTCGTCCAGGGCCTCGAAGTCCACGGGCGTCTCCAGGCGGGCGAAGAGGCCGGTGATCTGATCCAGCTCCTTGAGCTTGCCGTGCGGGATCGCGATGCCGTTGCCGACCCCCGTCGAGCCGAGACGCTCGCGCTGGAGGATGACATCGAATATCTCGCGTTCCGGAAGCCCGGTGATCTTCGCCGCTTTTATTGCCAGTTCCTGAAGTAGCTGCTTCTTCGAATTGGCTTTCATAGCCGGAATTATCGCACTCTGCTGCAGCAAACCTGCCAATGCCATTCTCTTGTCCTCGTGAGCCGCAGTGAAGGATTGAAGCGGAAAGCGCCCAGCCCCCGGGCGCTTCCCCCTGCCACTTTAGCCTTTGATATTGGCTGCATCTATCCAGCCAATATTTCCGTCGTTCCGTCTGTAGACGATGTTGAGCTGCTCTTGGCCGACGCTGCGGAAGAGCAGGACCGGTTCGTCCGTCATGTCGAGCGCCATGACGGCGCTCGCAACGGACATGGTCTTCAGCTTCTTCGTGCTCTCCGCAACGATGGTCGGTGCGTAGTCGGCCGGGAGTTCTTCCGTGTCATCCGGTATGGCGTCCACGACCGCATAGGCGACTTCCGCAAAGACGTCATGGCCGTTTCCGTTGTGGTGGTCCTTCAGCTTGCGCTTGTACCGGCGAAGGCGCTTTTCAATCCGATCGGAAGCCGCGTCGAACGCGATGATCGGGTCATTCGCCTCGCCGTTTGCCTGCAGGGCGGCCCCGGTGTCGAGGTGAACCTTGCAGTCGGCGCTAAATCGGGAGCCGGATTTTTCCACGGTGACCTGGCTCGAATATCCTCCATCGAAATACTTGGTTACGGCCGCCCCGATCTGCTCTTCAATTCGCAGCCGGAATGCATCGCCGATTTCCATATGTTTGCCGGATACACGCACACTCATGGAGCTTCCTCTCTGATTGTGATTTGCGTGCCACAGTCTATTCCAACCGGACCCGTCATCCAAGCACTTCACGCGAGCAACACCTTATCGCCTGTCGTACCGGGGAAAACGGGCATACCAGATCCGGCCTGTCTTCTCGCTGGAATTGGGGCGGGCATCTATCCCTTCCTTTCCCGAGAGTCAACAGCGCCAGGCGGAACAGGCCGGACACGTTCTCGTCGCAGCCGGTAACGGCGGAGACGGAAAATGGATCCCGCCGTCGATGCCAAACGCTCCGCCGCGACCGGGGCCGGGCCGCCGGCCGGGCCTAACGCCTTGGTTTGCATCGGCGTTCGGCTGCACGCACAGGCGCTCGCCGGCAAGCACGATTGCGTGAAGGCAGGGGGAGGGCGGCTTTCGGCAGCCGGGCCAAATTGTTCGGCAATTGGAACCGTTGTCCGACCGCCGGTGTCAGAAACCGGCGGCCTTGGCCAGGGCCCGCTTCTCGCGGCGACGCTGGACGGAGGAGGGGATGTTCATCGCCTCGCGGTATTTCGCCACAGTCCGGCGGGCGATGTCGACGCCGCCCTTCTTGAGGATGTCCACGATGTCGTCGTCGGAGAGCACGTCTTCCGGAGTCTCCTGGGCGATCATCGTCCGGATGCGATGACGCACGGATTCCGCCGAATGCGAATCGCCGCCGCCGGAGGCGCCGATCGACACGGTGAAGAAGTATTTCAGCTCGAACAGGCCGCGGGGCGTCAGCATGTACTTGTTCGACGTGACGCGGCTGACGGTCGATTCATGCATCTTGATGGCTTCGGCGACCGTCTTGAGGTTCAGTGGCCGCAGATGGTCGACGCCGTGCACGAGGAAGGCGTCCTGCAGGCGGACGATCTCGGTGGCGACCTTCATGATCGTCCTGGCGCGCTGGTCCAGGCTCCGGGTCAGCCAGTTGGCGTTCTGCAGGCACTCGTTCAGGAAGGCCTGGTCGTCGCTCGCCCGCTTCGACCTGCGCGAGACGGAGGCATAGTAGTCGTTGTTCACCAGCACCCGCGGCAACGTGTCGGGGTTGAGCTCGACGATCCAGCTGCCGTCGGGGGCGGCCCGCACGACGATGTCGGGCACGACGGATTCGCTGACGCCCGCCTGGAAGCGCGTTCCCGGCTTCGGGTCCAGCTTGCGGATCTCCGCCAGCATGTCGATCAGGTCTTCCTCGTCCACGCCGCACAGCCGCTTCAAGGTGGCGAAGTCGCGACGGGCGAGAAGCTCGAGGTTGCCGATCAGTGCGGCCATCGCCGGGTCGAAGCGGTCGCGGGCGCGCAGCTGGATCGCGAGGCATTCGGCAAGCGTGCGGGCGAAGACGCCGGGCGGATCCATCTGCTGCAGCGTGTCGAGAACGCGCTCGACCTCCTGCAGCGGCTTTCCGAGCTTCAGCGCGGTCTCGGCCAGGTTTGAACTCAGGTAGCCGGCCTCGTCCAGCTGGTCGATCAGGTGCCTGGCGATCAGCCGGTCGACCGGTGCGCTGAGCGAGAACGGAACCTGGGCCTCGAGGTGGTCGCGCAGCGTCGTCTGCCCCGCGATGAACTCGTCGAGGTCGTAGCCCTCGCCGCTGCCGTCGGCAGCACCCGGCATCGACTTCCACTGGCCGAGCAGTTCCGGCGCGTCGGCCGTCTTCGGGCCGGCGTCGTCGGGAAAGACGTTCTCCATGCTCGTGTCGAAGGAGTCGGCCATGCTGTCCGTCCGGCCGGCCGTCGCAGAATCGTAGAGGTCGCCGGCATAGCCGTCCCCGGCCGTCTCGCCGCCTGCGGCTGGGCGTTCCTCGTTGACGGAATAGTAGTCGCTCTCGGCATGAACGACGTCGTCGCCGCCGCGGGCGCCATCGTCGCCCGATGCCAGCTCGAGCAGGGGATTGCGCTCGACCTCGTTTTCGATGAACTGCGTCAGTTCCAGATGCGTCATCTGCAGCAGCTGGATCGACTGCATCAGTTGCGGCGTCATGACCAGAGACTGGCTTTGCCGCAGAAGAAGGCTGGCTGCGAGTGCCATGCGGACGCTCATACTCCCTTACGGCACCGCATGTCGCTCAAGATTGAACAAGGACGCCGTACGCAGGCGCGATCGTTTCCGGAGATCGAGATCTCCGAAGCAGATGTTGCGCAGTTCACAATTCCGCTGCCTCCTCTGAGCGCCCCATCAAGGGCGCGCGGTGCAGCAAACACCCAGGCCCGCCGTCCCAAACCCCGTCTCGGAAAGGCCGTGCCGCCGCCTTGGCCTCGGGTTGGAAGACCTGCGATCTCACCCCGAAATTCAGGCTGGCCCAAAAATTGCTTTTTTATCGGATTTGGTCAAGCAGCCGTTGCGCGATAAGGTGAATTTCGTCGCGCCGGCGGCCGCAAACGCATGAAATTCCCGTGACCCCGCCCTGGAAACGGCAGCCGCCAGCCCTGCAAAATCATGGGCGCACGAAAGTTCGCAAAAAGGCGAGGCTGTTCCTACAGGCTGAAATTGTCGCCCAGATAGAGGCGGCGCACGTCGGGATTGGCGACGATGTCGTTGGCGCGGCCGTGCGTCAGCACCTCTCCGGCGTGAATGATGTAGGCGCGGTCGATCAGGCCCAGCGTCTCGCGGACGTTGTGGTCGGTGATCAGAACGCCGATGCCGCGCGAGGTCAGGTGGCGCACCAGCGCCTGGATGTCGGCGACCGAAATCGGGTCGACGCCGGCGAAGGGCTCGTCGAGCAGCATGAAGGTGGGGTCGGTGGCCAGCGCCCGGGCGATCTCCAGCCGGCGGCGCTCGCCGCCGGAAAGCGCGATCGCCGCCGATTTGCGCAGGTGCGAGATCGAAAATTCGGCAAGCAGGCTGTCGAGCTTGCGTTCGCGGCGCGCCCGGTCGCGGTCGTGCACTTCCAGGACGGCGCGGATGTTCTGCTCCACGGTCAGCCCGCGGAAGATCGAGGCCTCCTGCGGCAGGTAGCCGACGCCGAGGCGGGCGCGGCGATACATCGGCATCGTCGTGACGTCATTGCCGTTGAGCTCGATCGTGCCCTCGTCCACCGGCACCAGACCGGTGATCATGTAGAAGCAGGTCGTCTTGCCGGCGCCGTTCGGTCCGAGCAGGCCGACCGCTTCGCCGCGGCGCACGACGAGCGACACGCCGTTGACCACGCGCCTGCCGCCATAGCTCTTCGACAGGTTGCGGGCGATCAGGGTGCCTTCATAGCGCGACGTGTCGGCCGTGCGCCGAATGACCGGCTCGGCCTTCTTCACGCGGCGCGACATGCGGGAGAGCGAAACGAGGGACACGGGCGTCGTCAGTTCGTGGTTTTGCGGGACTTGGGGTCGAGCTGGATCATGACCCGGCCGCCGCAGGCGTCGAGTTTGGCTTCGCCCGTGCGCATCAGCACGGTCAACTGGCAGCCGACGAAAACGTTCTTGCCTTCCGAAAGCACCACCTTGTCGCCCTTCAGCACGAACACCTCGTCGATGAGGTTGAAGGTGCCGGTATCGGCGGTGGCTTCCTGCGTGCCCGACTGAAGGAACACCTTGTCGGCGACCTCGATCTTCTCGATGTCGGCATCGCCGCTCGAGATCGAGCCGCCGCCCTGGGCGGCATAGTGCACCACCATGCTGCCGGCCTGCAGGGTGGTCGTCCCCTGCACCACCTTGACGTTGCCGCTGAACTGGGCGGTGTTGGACTGCTGCTGGATCTCCAGCTTGTCGCTCTGGATCTGGATCGGCTTGTCGTTGGACAGCTGAAGCCCCTTCAGCTGGCTCTTGGTTTCCTGCGCGCCCGCGGCCGTTGCGGCCAGGAAGAGGCCGGCGGCGAGGAGCGGCAGGATGGCATGTCTTTGCGCGGGTTCAGAAAATGCGGACATCGTGGCCCTACTTCTCTCTGTTGCGGATGGCGGCGGGATCGACATTGACGACGACGTCTCCCTCGAAGACGACGGTTCGCCCTTTATCCGTCATTCGCAGCGACTGCGCAACAATCGAAGCTTCCTTGGACTGGATGGTGACGGGTTGTTGCGTGGACATGCGGCCGCCGTTGATGTCGAGATGGGCATCGCGGAAGGCGGCCTCGAGCCCGGTATTGAGGCGAATGGTGAACGGCGCGGTCATGTCGAGGATGTTGCGGCCGCGGTCGTAGATGCCGGTGACGGCGTCGACCTGTGCGATCATCTTGTCGTTGACCGGCATCTGCGCCTTGATGTTCTCCAGCTGGATGATGTCCGGGTTCTTCATGTCCTGGAGCGCCCGGTCGGCCTTCATCGAGTAGCTGATGCCGTCGCGGTTGCGACCGGCGATGGCCGGGTTCTTCATCACCACCTTGCCGTCCTCGATCGTGGCGCTCTCCACGTCGAGCTCGTCGGGAATATAGGTGCTGACGATGGAGACGATGGCGAAGATCGCTGCGATCAGGAGGCCGATGACGGGCAGCGCGATCTTGAGCACGCGCACGCGCGCCGAATGGCGTGCGGCGCGGCGGTATGCTTCCGTCGCCCGGCCATCCGGATGCTCAACGTGCTGCGTATCTGCGACTGTTGTCAGCATGACCCAATTCGATGTTGCGGCCCGAAAGGGCCCGTGCCGGCTCAGCCGCGTGTGCCCTGCACCATAGTAACGCGCCCCATATGGCGATTATTCCTGAATAAACAATGGATGGGCAAATTTTCGCGCGGATGATTTGCCATCTGCCCGGCTAATGCCATATCGATGAGGCACTTGGCAAATGGCGCCTCTGCCATTGGCCGCGAAAAACTCACCGCACGGGAATTTTCGAGATGGACCAGTCCGCCATAGCCGATCGTCGGCAGTTGCGCCGCAAGCTCACCTTCTGGCGTGTCGCCGCCCTCTTGGTCGCGGGCGCCGCCGCATTTGTCGCGGTCGCCGTCAACTGGGAGCCCGGCGCCGCCCAGAACCACATCGCGCGCGTCGAGATCAGCGGTATCATCCAGGACGACACCGAGCTTCTGGAACGGCTGGAGCGGATCGAGCGGAACGACCGCGCCAAGGCGCTGGTGGTGTCCATCACTTCGCCGGGCGGGACGACCTATGGCGGCGAGGTCATCTTCAAGGCGCTGCGCAAGGTGGCCGAGAAGAAGCCCGTCGTCGCCGACGTGCGCACGCTCGCCGCCTCCGCCGGCTACATGATCGCGACGGCCGGTGACACCATCGTCGCCGGCGAGAGCTCGATCACCGGCTCGATCGGCGTGATCTTCCAGTATCCGCAGGTCAAGCCGCTGATGGACAAGCTCGGCGTCTCGCTCGACGAGGTCAAGTCGGCGCCGCTGAAGGCCGAGCCCTCGCCGTTCCATCCGGCGAGCGAGGAGGCGCGGGCGATGATCCGCCGCATGGTCGACGACAGCTTCGCCTGGTTCGTCGATCTCGTCGCCGACCGCCGCAAGCTGCCGCGCGAGGAGGTCTTGCGGCTGGCCGACGGCAGCATCTATACCGGCCGCCAGGCGCTGCAGGCCAAGCTCGTCGACAAGCTCGGCGGCGACAGCGAGATCCGCGACTATCTCCAGACGCGGGACGTCAGCCGCAGCCTCTCCGTCATCGACTACGAGAAGCCGCGCCGCTCGAACCTGTTCGGCTTCGGAATCGATTCCGCCGACCTCTTGAAGGGGCTGTTGGGCCTCGATGTCGGGCCCTCCGAAGCGATCGAAAAGCTCGGGGGTGAAAAGTTGTTCCTTGACGGTCTTGTCTCTGTTTGGCAGGTTGGACGTGATTGAAAAGACACGCGTTTTGAGGGGACAACAGTGATCAAGTCAGAATTGGTACAGATCGTCGCCGCTCGCAATCCGCATCTCTATCACCGCGATGTGGAGAACATCGTCAACGCGGTGCTGGACGAAATCTCCGATGCCCTCGCAGCCGGCAACCGGGTCGAGCTGCGCGGCTTCGGTGCCTTTTCGGTCAAGAACCGCCCGTCGCGTTCCGGCCGCAACCCGCGCACCGGCGACAGCGTCTTCGTCGAGGAGAAGTGGGTACCCTTCTTCAAGACCGGCAAGGAGCTGCGCGAGCGGCTCAATCCCAATCACGCGGACGACGACGCCGATTGATTTCGGCGCCGCGCCGCGGCCCATCGACAGTTCCGTTTGCGGGAGGCGGCCCCATGGTCAGGAAAATCGTCAACATCGTCGTGCTGGTGCCGATCGCGATCGTGCTCATCGTGCTCTCGGTTGCCAACCGCCAGCCGGTTCGCATGGCGCTCAACCCGTTCCGGCCGGAAGATTCCGTGCTGTCGCTGACCGCGCCCTTCTTCGTCTTCCTGTTCCTGGCGCTGCTGCTCGGCATGATCATCGGCGCGGTCGCGACCTGGATCAGCCAGCACAAGTACCGCAAGCGTGCCCGCGTCGAGGCCACCGAGGCGGTCAAGTGGCAGACCGAGGCCGACCGGCAGAAGGCCCGTGCCGAAACGCTCGCCTCGCAGACGTCGCTGGCCGCGCCGAAGTAGGAAGCGGCTGGCCGCAAACGCAGCGCCCGCCGCCCTCTCCCCGTTGACGGGCGAGAGCGCCCTACGCGGCGCCGCCGTTCAGGCGGGTGCCGAGGTCGGTGAAGAACTGTGCGGCGAGCTTCTTCGAGGTGGAATCGATCAGCCGCGAGCCGAGCTGGGCGAGCTTGCCGCCGACCTCGGCGTGGACGGCATAGGTGAGCAGCGTGGTGGCGCCCTCGTCGGCGAGCGTCACGTCTGCCCCGCCCTTGGCGAAGCCGGCGATCCCGCCCTTGCCTTCGCCGGCGATCGTGTAGCTTTCCGGCGGATTGAGGTTCGACAGCGTCACCTCGCCCTTGAAGGTGGCGGAGACGGGGCCGATCTTGATCTTGACGGTCGCTTCGAGTTCGGTCGGCGACGTCTGGGTCAGCGACTGGCAACCGGGGATGCAGGCCCGCAGCGTGTCGGGATCGTTCAGCGCGGCCCAGACGGCATCGCGCGGGGCGGCGATGCGCTCCTCACCTGTCAAGTCCATTGCGTTTCTCCTCCTGAAGCGCCAGCTGGATTTATCGCAGATCGGAAAGCGCTTTGCCAAGTGGGACAGCGGTGCTATTTGGTCTCGCTTTCCCGCGGATCTGCGTCCGCTTTCCCGAAAGAAACAGACGGACCGCAACGTGAAGGACAGGAATCGCCGGCAGAAGAAGGGCCCCGCCGCGACGGGTGCAGCGCGCGCCAGTGAACGCGCCCGGCCCGCAGCGCCTGCCAAGGTCGCGGCCAAGCCCGATAGGAAGGGCGGTTCGAAGCATCCCCATCCGGCGCGGGCGCCCGCAAAGACGCGCCATGCCACAGCCGAGGCGGCACCCGCCCGCCCGAAGAAGCCGGCCGCCGAACAGGCGTCCGAGCCGCAGCGCCCGGTCAGGGTGCATTCCGGCGACAAGCCGGCCGAACGCGTTCCGGTGATCCTCGAGACCGCCGGCACCGACGACTACCGCCTGATCGACAGCGGCGCCGGCGAGAAGCTGGAGCAGTACGGCCCCTACCGGATCGTCCGTCCGGAGGCGCAGGCGCTGTGGCCGCGCAGCCTGCCGCAGGCGGTATGGGACAAGGCGGATGCCGTCTTCACCGGCGATACCGACGAGGACGGCATGGGCCGCTGGCGGTTTCCCGGCGCAGCCCTTGGCGAGACCTGGCCGATGCGGCTGCTCGACACCGACTTCCATGGCCGCTTCACCGCCTTCCGCCATGTCGGCGTCTTTCCGGAGCAACTGGCCCACTGGAGCTGGATGAAGGCGCGCATCGAAGCCTCCGGCCGACCGCTGAAGGTGCTGAATCTCTTCGGCTATACCGGGGTCGCCTCGCTGGTGGCCGCCCGCGCCGGCGCCGAGGTCACCCATGTCGATGCCTCCAGGAAGGCGATCGGCTGGGCGCGCGAGAACCAGGCGCTCGGCCGTGGCGAGAAGCTGCCGATCCGCTGGATCTGCGAGGATGCGATGAAGTTCATCCTGCGCGAGGAGCGCCGCGGCAGCACCTATGACATCATCCTGGCCGATCCGCCCAAGTTCGGCCGCGGGCCGAACGGCGAGGTCTGGCAGCTCTTCGAAGGCCTGCCGCTGATGCTCGACGTCTGCCGCGAGATCCTGGCGCCGAAGGATGCCGCCCTGGTGCTGACGGCCTATTCCATCCGGGCGAGCTTCTACTCGATCCACGAGCTGGTGCGCGAGACCATGCGCGGCCGCGGCGGACTGGTCGAGTCCGGCGAGCTCGTCATCCGCGAGGGCGGCGTCGACGGCGGTGTGCCCGGCCGCGCCCTCTCCACCTCCCTCTTCAGCCGGTGGACTTCCCGATGAGCGAACATCGCCACGACCACGACAGGGGGCCCCATCGCGTGGGCCAGGTCAAGGAGGTCACGAGCCTCGCCAATCCGATCGTCAAGGACATCAAGGCGCTCGCGCAGAAGAAGACGCGTGACGAGACGAAGACGTTCATGGCCGAGGGGCTGAAGCTCGTCATCGACGCGCTGGAACTCGGCTGGACCATCCGCACGCTCGTCTATGCCAAGGCGGCCAAGGGCAAGCCGCAGGTGGAGCAGGTCGCCGCGAAGACTTTTGCCAAGGGCGGACTGGTGCTGGAGGTCAGCGAGAAGGTGATGTCGGCGATCACCCGGCGCGACAATCCACAGATGGTCGTCGGCGTCTTCGAGCAGCGCTACACCCCGTTGAGGGAGCTCCGCCCGGCCGCCGGCGAGACCTACGTGGCGCTGGATCGCGTCCGCGACCCGGGCAATCTCGGCACGATCATCCGCACCGCCGATGCGGCCGGCGCTTCCGGCGTCATCCTCGTCGGCGACACCACCGATCCGTTTTCGCTGGAAACGGTACGCGCCACGATGGGCTCCGTCTTCGCCATGCCCGTCAGCAAGGCCTCGCTTGCCGATTTCCTACGCTGGAAGAAGGAAGCCGGCGTGAAGGTCGTCGCCACGCACCTGGCCGGTGCCGTCGACTACCGCACGATCGACTACAAGGGGCGGCCGGTCGTTCTCCTGATGGGCAACGAGCAGGCCGGCATTCCCGACGAGCTGGCGCAGCAAGCCGATGCACTGGCGCGCATCCCCCAGGCCGGACGCGCAGATTCCCTCAACCTGGCGATTGCGACCGGCATCATGCTGTTCGAAGCGCGCCGGCACCTCCTGTCGCTGGACGCCTCCGAATGAGCGATCGCATACCGTTGTTCTCGAGGCCGGTCCCGGTCATCTCCTTCATCGTCCTTGCCATCGTGCTCGACCAAGTGGTCAAGTTCGCGGTCGAGGCCTGGCTGCCGTTCCAGCAGCCGGTTCACGTCGTCCCCATGCTGGCGCTCTATCGCACCTACAACTACGGCGTCGCGTTCTCGATGCTGTCGGGCATGGAGGACTGGTTCATCGTCGGCCTGCGCCTCGTGGTCGTGGCCTTCGTCAGCTGGCTGTGGTGGCAGACGCCGAAGGCGAGGGGTGTGGCGCATGCCGGCTACGCGCTGATCATCGCCGGCGCGATCGGCAATCTCGTCGACCGCTTCCTCTACGGCTATGTCATCGACTACGTGCTGTTCTACACCTCCACCTGGTCTTTCGCCGTCTTCAACCTCGCAGACAGCTTCATCACGATCGGCGCCGGCCTGATCCTGCTGGATGAGCTGCTGCTGATGCGCCGGCGCAAGGCGCCCGCCGATCGTTAAAATGCGAGCGGTTTGCTGAAGCGGTTCTGAACGCTTGGCGTGCTATCTGCGGTCGCATGAGCGAACCAGCCAAGCTCCAGGACAGGCTCCGGGCGGAATTCGCGGAAGAGCCGAACGACGGGGGAGCGCCGCGCAACGAAGGCGGCGAACCGGGCGAGGGCGTGCGCGCCGCCGGGCCGTCGGTCGATGTCGCAGGCCAGGCGTCCTTCGACCAGGCGTTCACCTCGGCGATCGTCGCCGGGCTGACCCTGCTTTCCGCCGGGCTGGTGCTCGTCACCGGCATTCTTCAGGATTTTCACATCGCCGCCTTCAGCCTCGGCACGATCGGCATCGCCGGCGCGATCCTGGTGGTCCGCAACGGGCTGCACAGCGCACAGCGAAACGGCCGCCGCGCCGAGCAGCACCACGATCGCCATTGGGAGCAGAACGAGACGGCCGCCGTCACGGCCGCGATCCACGACATCCTGCGCGATATCGTCATGGTGCGGTCGCTGGACGGCAGGATCCTGCGTGCCAATGCCGTGCTGAGCGACCTCGTCGGCATCGTCGACCCGACCGGGCTTTCCTGCAGCGAGATCGGCCTCGATTTCCGCTCGCAGGCGCTGCCCTACCACTACGACGTCGAGATCACCACGCCGGGCGGCGCGCGCATCTATGCCTGGCACGACATCACCATCCGCGACCCTTCGACCGGAGAGCTGGTCATCCACAGCATCGCCCGCGACGTCACCGAGGAGCGCCGGGCGGAGAACGAGCGCGAGATCGCCCGGCGCCGGGCGGAGATGGAGAGCGAGACGAAATCCCGCCTGCTCGCCACCGTCAGCCACGAGATCCGCACGCCGCTGTCGGGCATTCTCGGCATGTCGCACCTCATCGGGCAGACGCGGCTGACGGCGGAGCAGAAGAACTACCTCGCCGGCATCCGCCAGTCCGGCCATGCCCTGGTGCAGCTCGTCGACGACCTGCTCGACTTCTCCACGATCGAGGCCGGCCGCTTCCAGCTTCGCCCCTGCGAGGAGCCGGTGCGCCCGCTTCTGGAAAGCGTCGTCGAGATGCTGTCGCCGCGGGCCCACGAAAAGGGGATCGAGATCGGATCCTTCGTTTCAGCCGACGTGCCCGCCGTGATGCTCTTCGACGGGCCACGGTTGCGGCAGGTGCTCTACAACGTCATCGGCAACGCGGTGAAGTTCACCCCCACCGGAGGGGTCTATCTCGAGACCGCGCTCGACGGCGAGCATGTCGTCGTCACCGTGACCGACAGCGGTCCGGGCATGACGGCGGAAGAACAGGCGCGGGTGTTCGAGGCGTTCGAGCAGGCCGGCGGTGTCTCCCAGCGCCGCGGCGGCACCGGGCTCGGGCTTGCGATCTCGGCGCGCATTCTGCGCGAGGCCGGCGGCGCGCTGACGCTTGCAAGCGAGCTCGGGCGCGGCTCCACCTTCACGATCCGGATGCCGGCGGCGCCCTCGCTCGCGCCTGTCTCCGCCCGGTCCGGACCGTTGCGCGGCTCGGCCGTCTTCCTGTTCGCACCGGAGGGACCGGCCTCCCGTGCCCTCAAGCGGACGATCGAGACGCTCGGCGGCACCTGCCGCCATCTGGCCGAGGTGAACGAGGCGCTGGAGATCGCCAAGGGTGCTGTCGCCTTTCCGCTGACCGACATCATCGTCGACAACAGGCTCTCGGGCGACTTCAGGCGCGAGCTCGCCCATCTGCCGGTCTTCGCCGACCCGCGCACCCGCCGCGTCTATCTGGTCAATCCCGAGGAACGCACCGGCCGGGCAATCGGCAACGGCGAGGGTTATGACGCCTGGCTGATCCGCCCCTTGCGCGAGCGCTCGCTGATCGAAGTCCTGCGCGGCCGGATGAAGGGCATCGAGATCCGCGACGCGATCAACGACAACCGTCCGGTCCTGAGCGAGCCGCCGACAGACGACGTCGCACCCCGGCCGCCCCGGCCGCAGCGGCCGGCCGGTCGCGTCCTTCTGGCCGAGGACGATCCGATCAATGCGATGCTCGTACGCTCGATGCTCTCGAAGGCAGGCTTCGCGGTCGAGTGCGTCGAGGATTTCCCGGCGCTGCTTTCGGCCCTCGGCGGCGACGGGCCTCGGCCCGACATGGTCATCACCGACGTCGGTATGCCGGGCGGCGAAGGGCGCGAGGTTATCCGGGCGATCGCCTCCGCAGAGAACGCGGTGCCGGTCATCGTGCTGACCGCGGACCGCAGGCCGGCGCTTCACCAGGATTTGATCGCCTGCGGCGCGGCCTGTGTCATGGTCAAGCCCGCAGAGCCGCCGGTGCTGCTTTCCGAGGTCTCCCGGCTCATGGCCGCGCAGGTGTCGAACTAGCGTCGCTGCTGCCCCTGATTGTGCCCCGCGGGTCCTTGCCCGTCGCCGTCCACGGTCCTATTGTCCCGGTCGCGTGGATGTCACCGTCCTGTTGCAGATTCGTGTTTAAAGACGCGCAAATCAACGCAGAGGAGGTGGCCATGACCGTGGAGATCGCAGAGCCCAACGTGGTGACCGAAACCGTACCGTCGACGTGCCAGCTTCCCGTGCGCAAGCCCACCGAAGTGCTGGGTCGCATCGGCACGCTGGAGACGCGCCTGGCCCTGAAGAACAGCGAGATCGACGCTGCCCAGGCGGTGCGCTATCGCGTGTTCGTCGAGGAGATGAATGCGCAGATCGCGCCCGACGCGATGCGCCGCAGGCGCGACATCGACGCCTGGGACATGGTCTGCGACCATCTGCTCGTGCTCGACACGGCGATCGAGGGCGACCCGGAAGAACAGATCGTCGGCACCTACCGGCTGCTGCGCCAGGATGTCGCCAAGGGCTCGGGCGGCTTCTACTCGCAGTCGGAATTCGACGTCGAATCTTTGATCGCCCGCCATCCCGGCAAGCGCTTCATGGAGCTCGGCCGTTCCTGCGTTCTGCCGCAGTACCGCACCAAGCGGACGGTCGAGCTGCTCTGGCAGGGCGCCTGGGCCTATGCGCTCAAGCACGATGTCCAGGCGATGTTCGGCTGCGCCTCGTTCGGCGGCGTCGTCCCGGAGGAACATGCGCTGGCGCTGTCCTTCCTGCACCAGAACGCGATGGCGGGCGGGGAGTGGGCGGTCAGGGCCCATGACGACCAGTATCGCACCATGGACCTGATGCCGAGCGAGGCGGTCAATGCCCGGCGCGCCCTTGCTGCCATGCCGCCGCTGGTCAAGGGCTACCTGCGGCTCGGCGCGATGATCGGCGACGGCGCCGTCGTCGACCATGCCTTCCGCACCACCGACGTGCTGATCGTGCTGCCGATCGGCAGCATTTCCGGCCGCTACATCAACTACTACGGCGCCGACGCCGGCCGTTTCGCCAGCTGAGCCTGTCCTCGAGGGCATAAGACATCGCCACCGGTGTTCCACCAGCCCGACGGCAGGCCCGCGGCAAGGCTCGTGCAATCCACGGGATCTATATGTCCGTCATCGCAGCCGCAGGGGCATGATTCCGCCCGCGCCTCATCGGCGGCCGCACCCGGGGCCGAATTCCATTCGCGTCGATGATTTCGGACGAGACATATTGGAGTGACAATTTGGGCTTGCTTCTCTGTCAGGCGAGATACTTCGCGCGTCAATGCAAGGACAACGGTGCCGGTGGTAGCCTGATCAGCCTCGGACGTCTCGATTTCTTCCTGACGCTGGATGATTTCTTCGACGTGATGATCGAGACCGGCTACGCGCACAGGACCGACCAGGGCGTGCGCTTCTTCGATCAGCAGACGCAGTCGGACGTGGACCGGATCTTTCGGGAGAACCGGCAGTTCAATCCCGAATTCCGGCACCGCAAGATCATCGAAGGCCCCGTCATTACCGATGAGCTCTTCTATCGGGCGCTCGGCTTTCGCGAGATCTTCAGCGTCGAGATCAGCGACAATTACGGGCCGGTCTCATACACGTTCGACCTGAACGATCGCGACATCCGGGCAGTAACCGGGCGCGGTTTCGATCTCGTCCTCGATGCGGGCGTGATGGAGCACGTGTTCGACGTTCGCCAGGTGATGGTCAACATGGGCGATCTTGCCAATGTCGGCGGTCACATCGTCCACATCATGCCCGGCAACAACACCTTCGACCACGGCTTCTATCAGTTCTCGCCGACGATGTTCCGCGACTACTATCGCGCCAATCGTTACGACATCCGGGATCTGTCGGTCCTGCGTATCGTCGAGGATCCCTATCGCGCCCGCCCGATCCCCTTTAGCGAACGCTGGAACAGCCACAGCATCTGGCCATACGATCCCGCCGAGTTTTCGCGCAGGTCGTTCGGCGGGCTGGGCGAGGGGGTGTACTTTACCTTAGCCTGCGTGCGGAAGGGGCCGGAATCGACGGCCGGCGTCAATCCGATGCAGTACCTGTTCGACAAGCCCGATCCGCCGCTGATCTCGCCCTGGTGACGGCCGGCAGCGCGGGGATCAGACCCCCGCGTTATAGGCCGCCAGCGCCGCCATGTTGACGATGTCTGAGTCCTTGGCGCCCATCGAGACGATCTGCACTGACTTGTCGAGGCCGACGAGCAGCGGCCCGATCACCGTCGAGCCGCCGAGCTCCTGCAGCATCTTTGTCGAGATGGCGGCCGAGTGGAAGGCGGGCATGACCAGCACGTTGCCGGGACCCGAGAGCCGGCAGAACGGATACTGCTCCATGATCTTCGGGTTCAGCGCGACGTCGGCGGCCATCTCGCCGTCGTATTCGAAATCGACGCGGCGCTTGTCGAGGATCTTCACCGCCTCGCGCACCCGCTCGGAGCGTTCGCCGGAGGGATTGCCGAAGGTGGAATAGGCGAGCATCGCCACGCGCGGCTCGTAGCCGAGCCGGCGCGCGAGGCCGGCGGCCTCCTCGGCGATGTCGGCCAGTTCCTCCGCGTTCGGCATGTCGTGCACGGCCGTGTCGGCGACGAGCACGGTGCGGCCGCGGCAGAGCGCCAGCGAGGCGCCGATGACGCGATGGCCCGGCTTGGCGTCGATGCAACGGCGCACGTCCTCCAGCGCGGTCGAATAGTTGCGCGTCAGCCCCGTGACCATCGCATCCGCATCGCCGAGCGCCACCATGCAGGCGGCGAAATGGTTGCGGTCGTTGTTGATCAGCCGCTGGGCGTCACGGAAGAGATAGCCCTTCCGCTGGATGCGGGCATAGAGATAGTCGGTATAGGCGTCGTTGCGCTTGGAGATGCGCGCATTCAGGAGCTCGATGCCGGGGCGGTCGAGATCGATGCCGGCACGCTCGGCGGTCTCGCGCATGCGCTCCTCGCGGCCGACCAGGATGGCGGTGCCGAGCTGCTGGTTGGCGTAGGAGACGGCGGCGCGCATCATCTGCTCCTCCTCGCCCTCGGCGAAGACGACCCGCTTCGGATGCCGGCGCACGCGGGCGTAGATGCTCTGCAGCGTCGAGGCGATCGGGTCGCGGCGGGCCTTGAGTTCGCGCGCATAGGCGTCGAGGTCGAGCAGCGGCCGGCGGGCGACGCCCGTATCCATGGCGGCTCTCGCGACGGCGACCGGAATGGCCGAGATCAGCCGCGGATCGAAGGGCACGGGGATGATGTACTGCGCGCCGAAACGCGGCCGGTTGCCCTGGTAGGCGGCCGCGACGTCGTCCGGCACGTCCTCCTTGGCGAGGTTGGCGAGCGCCTCGGCGGCCGCGATCTTCATCGCGTCGTTGATCGTGGTGGCGCGCACGTCCAGCGCCCCGCGGAAGATGTAGGGGAAACCGAGGACGTTGTTGACCTGGTTCGGATAGTCAGAGCGCCCGGTGGCGACGATCGCATCGTCACGGATGCGGGCGACCTCCTCCGGGGTGATCTCCGGGTCGGGATTGGCCATGGCGAAGATGATCGGGTGCGGCGCCATCGAGCGCACCATCTCCGCCGTCAGCGCCCCCTTGGCCGAAAGGCCGAAGAAGACGTCGGCGCCATCGAGGGCTTCCTGCAGGCTGCGGCGGTCGGTCTTGACCGCATGCGCCGACTTCCACTGGTTCATGCCCTCCTCGCGGCCCTGGTAGATGACGCCCTTGGTGTCGCAGAGGATGACGTTTTCCGGATTGAAGCCCATCGACTTGATCAGCTCGATGCAGGCGATGGCGGCCGCACCCGCGCCGTTGCAGACGAGCTTGGTCGTCTTGAAGTCGCGGCCGGTCAGCGTCAGTGCGTTGATCAGGCCGGCGGCGGCGATGATGGCGGTGCCGTGCTGGTCGTCGTGGAAGACCGGGATGTCCATCAGCTCGCGCAGGCGCTGCTCGATGATGAAACAGTCCGGCGCCTTGATGTCTTCCAGGTTGATGCCGCCGAAGGAGGGGCCGAGATAGCGGACGCAGTTGATGAATTCGTCGACGTTCTCGGTGTCGACTTCGAGGTCGATGCTGTCGACGTCGGCGAAGCGCTTGAAGAGGACCGACTTGCCTTCCATCACCGGCTTGGAGGCGAGTGCGCCGAGATTGCCGAGGCCGAGGATGGCGGTGCCGTTCGAGATGACGGCGACCATGTTGCCGCGCGAGGTGTAGTCATAGGCGCGCGAGGGGTCCTCGGCGATCGCCTTGACCGGGACGGCGACGCCCGGCGAGTAGGCGAGCGACAGGTCGCGCTGCGTCGCCATCGGCTTGGTCGGCGTGATCTCCAGCTTGCCGGGGCGCCCCTGGGCGTGGAAATCCAGTGCTTCCTGATCGGTCACGCTCGCAACCGCCCGCTTCGTCTTGCCGCTCTCCGCCATCGGTCTCCCCCCATGCCTTTTGCTCAACCTCCTGTGGGCAGCAGGTCCTGCGCCTCCTTGAGGTGTTGTCTTCTATAGCGACAGGCGGATAGGGTGACACCTCTTTTTTTGGGATGAACAGCTTTTCCGTGAACGACCAGATCGTGCGCCCCAGCGACATATTGACGACCGCCGAGCTTGCCAGCGTGGCGAGCCGCGCATCGGCGACGCCGATGATGGAACAGTATATCGAGATCAAGGCCAACAACCCCGACAGCCTGCTGTTCTATCGCATGGGCGACTTCTACGAGCTGTTCTTCCAGGACGCGGTGGACGCTTCGCGCGCGCTCGGCATCACGCTGACCAAGCGCGGCCAGCACCTGGGGCAGGAAATCCCGATGTGCGGCGTGCCGATCCATGCCGCCGACGACTACCTGCAGAAGCTGATCGCGCTCGGCTTCCGCGTCGCCGTCTGCGAGCAGGTCGAGGATCCGGCGGAGGCCAAGAAGCGTGGCTCGAAGTCGGTCGTCCGCCGCGACGTCGTCCGCCTCGTCACGCCGGGGACGCTGACGGAGGAGAAGCTGCTCTCGCCGTCGGATGCGAACTATCTGATGACCCTGTCGCGGATCCGCGGCGGCGCCGAGCCGGCACTGGCGCTCGCCTGGATCGATATCTCCACCGGCGTCTTCCGTCTCGCCGAGACGACGCAGCAGCGGCTTTTGGCGGACATTCTGCGCATCGAGCCGCGCGAACTGATCGTGCCCGACACGCTCTTCCACGATCCGGACTTCCGGCCGGTGGTCGACGTGCTCGGCCGCGTCGTCGTTCCCCAGCCGGCGGTGCTGTTCGACAGCGCCACCGCCGAGGGACGGATCGCCCGCTATTTCGACGTCGGCACGCTCGACGGTTTCGGCTCCTTCTCGCGCGCGGAGCTCTCGGCGGCCTCGGCCGCGATCGCCTATGTGGAGAAGACGCAGATCGCCGAGCGCCCGCCGCTCGGCCTGCCGGAACGCGAAAGCGCGGCGTCCACGCTGTTCATCGATCCCGCCACGCGCGCCAACCTCGAACTGGTGCGCACGCTCTCCGGCGAGAAGAGCGGCACCCTCCTCAAGGCCATCGACCGGACGGTGACGAGCGGCGGCGCGCGGCTTCTCGCCGAGCGGCTGATGTCGCCGCTGACCGATCCGGAGCGGGTTAATGCGCGGCTGGACTCCATCGCGGCCCTTGTCGACCGTCCATCCTTCGCCTCGGACCTGCGCGACGCGCTGAAGCTCCTGCCGGACATGCCACGGGCGCTTTCGCGCCTGGCGCTCGGCCGCGGCGGCCCGCGCGATCTCGGCGCGCTGTTGCAGGGGTTGCGGGCGGCCTCCGCCGTCGCCGGCATGATGGCGGCGCAGGAGCTCGACGGCGAGCTGGCGGCGGCCTGCAAGGACATCGCGGCCCTGCCCGCGGACCTCGCCGAACGGCTCGCCTCCATGCTCGGCGACGAGTTGCCGCTCCTGAAGCGCGACGGCGGCTTCATCCGCGAGGGCGCGGATGCCGAGCTCGACGAGATGCGGAGCCTGCGCGATCAGTCGCGCCGGGTGATCGCCGGCCTGCAGCTGCAATATGCCGAGGAGACGGGCGTCAGGTCGCTGAAGATCAAGCACAACAACGTGCTCGGCTATTTCATCGAAGTCTCCGCCGGCAACGCTTCGGCGCTCACCGAAGGTGACGAGGCCAAGGCGCGCTTCATCCACCGGCAGACGATGGCCGGCGCGATGCGGTTTACGACCACCGTGCTCTCGGAGCTGGAGACCAAGATCGCCAATGCCGCCGACCGGGCGCTGGCGATCGAGCTGTCGGCCTTCGAGGCCCTCTCGCAGGCCGTGGTGGCGGAGGCCGATGCGATCAAGGCGGCCGCACGCGCGCTGTCGGTGGTCGACGTCTCGCAGGGACTTGCCGTGCTCGCCGAGGAGCAGGCCTATTGCCGCCCCGTCGTCGACCGCTCGAAGATGTTTGCGATCGTCGGCGGCCGCCATCCGGTCGTCGAGCAGGCGCTGCGCCGGCAGGCCGGCAATCCCTTCGTCGCCAATGCCTGCGATCTCTCGCCGACAGGCGGTGACGGAAACGGGGCGATCTGGCTGCTGACCGGCCCGAACATGGGTGGTAAGTCGACCTTCCTCCGCCAGAATGCGCTGATCGCGATCCTGGCGCAGATGGGCTCCTACGTTCCGGCCGAAAGCGCCCATATCGGCATCGTCGACCGGCTGTTCTCCCGCGTCGGCGCCTCCGACGACCTCGCCCGCGGCCGTTCGACCTTCATGGTCGAGATGGTCGAGACGGCGGCGATCCTCAACCAGGCGACCGAGCATTCGCTGGTGATCCTCGACGAGATCGGCCGCGGAACCGCAACCTTCGACGGCCTGTCGATCGCCTGGGCGGCGGTCGAGCACCTGCACGAGGCGAACCGCTGCCGCGGCCTGTTCGCCACCCATTTCCACGAGCTGACGGTGCTTTCCGAAAAGCTCGCCCGCCTTTCCAATGCCACGATGCGGGTGAAGGAATGGGACGGCGAGGTGATCTTCCTCCATGAGGTGGGGCCCGGTGCCGCCGACCGCTCCTACGGCATCCAGGTGGCCCGGCTTGCCGGCCTGCCCGCGTCCGTCGTGTCGCGGGCGAAGGACGTGCTCGCCAAGCTCGAGGATGCCGATCGGAAGAACCCGGCGAGCCAGCTGATCGACGACCTGCCGCTGTTCCAGGTGGCGGTCAGGCGGGAGGAGGCGGCCAGGGCGGGACCTTCGAAGGTCGAGGAGATGCTGAAGCACCTCAGCCCGGACGACATGTCGCCGCGCGAGGCGCTGGAGGCGCTCTACGCGTTGAAGAAGGAAGCCGGCGATCGCTGAGGCTAGTGACTGTCGCCGCGGTGCAAAAAGGGCTATAGCGCTTCAGCACCGGGAGGTGAACGCAGCAGGAAGGCAGCAGGCGGCCGCGATTCGATGGACAGCAAAGTGACGGTACCGGCCCATTCGGGCCTGCTCGACGTGGCGGCCCTGCGGGCCAAATGCGAATTCATCGCCAGTGCCAACGCCGAACAGCGCGACCGCATGCGCCAGGCGCTGTTGGCCGAATTGAAGAAGGCCTACCAGCTGGGGCGCGAGCAGGCGCGCGAACTGCTCTTTGCCGACGGCAGCGGTCTCGCCTGCGCCGCGCGGCTCTCCTGGCTGCAGGACCAGTTGATCTCCGTCGTCCACGACTTCGCGCTGAACCACGTCTTCAACGCCGCCATGGCCCCCGAGGCCGCGCGCATCACCGTGACCGCCGTCGGCGGCTATGGCCGCGGCACGCTGGCGCCGGGTTCGGACATCGACCTGCTCTTCCTGCTGCCGGCCCGCCCGCAGCCCTGGAGCGAACCGGCGATCGAGTTCATGCTCTACCTGCTGTGGGACATGGGCTTCAAGGTCGGCCACGCCACCCGCAACATCGAGGAGTGCATCTCGCTGTCGCGCGGCGACATGACGATCCGCACCGCCATCCTCGAGGCGCGCTATCTCTGCGGCTCGCGCCACTTGTTCGACGAGCTCGCCGTCCGTTTCGAGCGCGAGATCATGCGCGGCACGGGCCCGGAGTTCATCGCCGCCAAGCTCGCCGAGCGCGACGAGCGCCATCGCAAGGCCGGCGACACGCGCTATCTGGTGGAGCCGAACATCAAGGAGGGCAAGGGGGGCTTGCGCGACCTGCACACGCTCTTCTGGATCGCCAAGTACTACTACCACATCCGCGACCCGGAGGAGCTGGTCAAGCTGGGCGTCCTGTCGCGGCACGAGTTCAAGCTGTTCCAGAAGGCCGACGACTTCCTCTGGGCGGTGCGCTGCCATCTCCATTTCCTCAGCGGCAAGGCCGAGGAGAGGCTCTCCTTCGACGTGCAGTCGGAGATCGCCGCCTGCCTCGGCTATCAGCCGCATCCGGGGCTGTCGGCGGTCGAGCGTTTCATGAAGCACTATTTCCTGGTCGCCAAGGACGTCGGCGACCTGACGCGCATCTTCTGCGCGGCACTCGAGGACCAGCAGGCCAAGGAAGCACCGGGCATCACCGCCGCGATCAGCCGCTTCACCCGCCGCAACCGCAAGATTCCGGGCTCGCTCGACTTCGTCGAGGACCGTGGCCGGATCACCATTGCCAGCCCCGACGTCTTCAAGCGCGATCCGGTCAACCTGATCCGGCTCTTTCACATCGCCGATCTCAACGGTCTGGAATTCCATCCCGACGCGCTGAAGCTCGTCACCCGCTCCCTCGGCCTGGTCAACAACGCCCTGCGCGAGAACGACGAGGCCAACCGGCTGTTCCTGTCGATCCTCACCTCGCCGCGCGACCCCGCACTGATGCTGCGGCGGATGAACGAGGCCGGCGTGCTCGGCCGCTTCATCCCGGAGTTCGGCAAGATCGTCGCGATGATGCAGTTCAACATGTATCACCACTACACGGTCGACGAGCACCTGATCCGCGCCGTGGGCGTGCTGGCCGGCATCGACCAGGGGCGCGAGACGGAGGCGCATCCGCTTGCCGCCATGCAGGTCATGCCCAGCATCGAGGACCGCCTGCCGCTCTATGTGGCGGTGCTGCTGCACGACGTCGCCAAGGGACGGCCGGAAGACCATTCGGTCGCCGGAGCCCGGGTGGCACGCCGGCTCTGCCAGCGCTTCGGCCTGACGCCGAAGCAGACCGAGCTCGTCGTCTGGCTGATCGAGGAGCACCTGGTCATGTCGATGGTGGCGCAGACGCGCGACCTCAACGACCGCAAGACGATCGTCGACTTCGCCGACAAGGTGCGTTCGATGGAGCGCCTGAAGATGCTGCTGGTGCTCACCGTCTGCGACATCCGCGCGGTCGGTCCGGGCGTGTGGAACGGCTGGAAGGGGCAGCTGCTGCGCACGCTCTACTACGAGACGGAGCTGGTGCTGTCCGGGGGCTTCTCCGAAGTCTCGCGCAAGGAGCGGGCCAAGGCCGCGCGCGAGGCGCTGTCGGAGGCGCTCGCCGACTGGAGCCAGAAGGACCGCAGGGCCTATGCGCGGCTGCACTACGATCCCTACCTGCTGACGGTTTCGCTGGAGGAGCAGGTGCGTCACGCGAGCTTCATCCGCGGCGCCGACAAGGCAGGGCAGGCCCTGGCGACGATGGTGCGCACGGACAGCTTCCATGCCATCACCGAGATCACCGTGCTCTCTCCCGACCATCCGCGGCTGTTGACGGTCATTGCCGGCGCCTGTGCCGCTGCCGGCGCCAATATCGTCGACGCGCAGATCCACACCACCTCCGACGGCCGCGCCCTGGACACGATCCTCGTCAACCGCGAGTTTTCGACCGATGCCGACGAGATGCGCCGCGCCGCCAACATCGGCAAGATGATCGAGGACGTGCTTTCGGGCCGCAAGCGCCTGCCGGAAGTCATCGCCAACCGCACGCGCGGCCGCAAGCGCTCCAAGACCTTCACCGTGCCGCCGGCCGTCACGATCTCCAATGCGCTGTCCAACAAGTTCACGGTGATCGAGATCGAGTGCCTCGACCGGCCGGGGCTGCTCTCCGAGGTGACCGCCGTTCTGTCGGACCTGTCGCTCGACATCGCCTCCGCCCACATCACCACCTTCGGCGAGAAGGTGATCGACACCTTCTACGTCAACGACCTGCTCGGCCAGAAGGTCACCAACGAGAACCGGCAGGCCAACATCGCCGCACGCCTGAAGGCGGTCATGGCCGAGGAGGCGGACGAGGCGCGCGACCGCATGCCGTCCGGCATCGTGGCGCCCGTCGGCGCGCAACCGGGGGCTAGGGCCAAGGAATGAGCCTCGTCAAGAAATTCGCCACCGTCGGCGGCGCAACGCTCGGCAGCCGCATCCTCGGCTTCGCCCGCGAAACGCTGATGGCCGCAGCCCTCGGCACCGGTCCGATGGCCGACGCTTTCTACGCCGCCTTCCGCTTTCCCAACCTGTTTCGCCGCCTCTTTGCCGAGGGCGCCTTCAACGCCGCCTTCGTGCCGCTCTTCGCCAAGGAAATAGAGGCCGGCGGCGTCGACGGCGCCAAGCGGTTCTCCGAGGAGGTCTTCGGCGTCCTCTTCACGGTGCTGATGATCATCACCATCGCGATGGAACTGGCCATGCCGCTGATCGTTGCCTGGGTCATCGCGCCGGGCTTCGCCGGCGATCCGGAGAAGTTCGACGTCACCGTCGAACTCGCCATCGTCATGTTCCCCTACCTGATGTGCATGTCGCTGACGGCGATGCTCTCCGGCATGCTGAATTCGCTGCACCATTATTTTGCGGCCGCCGTCGCGCCGATCTTCCTCAATCTCGTGCTGATTGGCGCACTCGGCTTCGGGCTCTACACGGGCGCGTCACCGCTCGATACGGCCTGGTACCTCGCCTGGGGCGTGCTCGCCGCCGGCATCCTGCAGATGGTCGTGCTCTATGCCGGGGTCCTGCATGCCGGCATGCGCATCGGCTTCCGCCGGCCGAAGATGACGCCGAACGTCAAGCGGCTGCTGTGGCTGGCGCTGCCGGCCGCCGTTACCGGCGGCATCACCCAGATCAACCAGATCATCGGCCAGATGATCGCCTCGACGAGGGAAGGGGCGATCTCCGCCCTGCAATATGCCGATCGCGTCTACCAGCTGCCGCTCGGCGTGGTCGGCATCGCCGTCGGCGTCGTGCTCTTGCCGGAACTGGCGCGGGCGCTGAAGGCGGGGCACGAGCGCGAGGCGGCCAACCTGCAGAACCGTTCGCTGGAGTTCGTGCTGTTCCTGACGCTGCCGGCGGCGGCAGCCCTCTGGGTGATCTCCGACGAGATCGTCCGCGTGCTCTACGAGCGCGGCGCCTTTTCGCCCGAGACCACCGCCATCGTCGCCGGTACGCTGGCGATCTACGGTCTCGGCCTGCCCGGCTTCGTCATGATCAAGGCGCTCAATCCCGGCTTCTTCGCCCGCGAGGACACGAAGACGCCGATGCGCATCACCCTCCTGTCGGTGGTGGTCAACTGCGTGCTGGCCGTATCGCTCTTTCCCTATTTCCACGAACGCGGCATTGCCACCGCCGAGGCGACCTCGGGCTGGCTGACGGCGATCTTCCTGTTCGTGACGCTGGTGCGCCGCGGCCACTGGCCGCTGGAGCGGGCGCTCGCCTGGCGCGTCGCCAGGCTGGTGATCGCCGCCCTCGTCATGGCCGCCAGCCTCGACTACGCCTCCGGGCTGATGGCGGCGCGGCTTGCCTCCACCGCCTCGCTCCTCGATCAGGTCGGCGCGCTCGCCGTCCTGATCGGCCTGTCGATGCTGATCTATTTCGGGGTGGCCTTCCTGATCGGCGGCGCCGACCTCGGCATGATCCGCCGCAACATCAGGCGCAAGCCGAAGCCGGCGCCGGAGAGCGGCGAATGAGGGGACGGATCGCCCTCGTCACCCTCGTGGTCCCGGACTATGACCGTGCGATCGCCTTCTATTGCGGCGCCTTGCGCTTCGAGCTCGTCGAGGACACGCAGATGCCCGACGGCAAACGCTGGGTCGTGGTGCGGCCGAAGGGGGGCGAGGGGACCGGTCTTCTGCTGGCCAGGGCGGCAAACGAGGCGCAGGCCGAAGCGATCGGGCGGCAAACGGGAGGTCGCGTCGGCTTCTTCCTGCACACCGACGATTTCGAACACGATTTCTCAGGCTTCGTCGCCGCCGGCGTTCGCTTCCTCGAACAGCCGCGCACGGAAGCCTACGGCACCGTCGCCGTCTTCGAGGATCCGTTCGGCAACAAGTGGGACCTGCTGCAGCCGGCGCGATGACCGCCGTGCGAAACGGGACGCCAGATGGGCGCGAGGCCGCGCCTCAGCGCATCGCCACGACTTTCGCCTTCGACCTGTTCAGCTTGGCGAGGCCCCGCCCGCGGCCGCCGCAATAGTTCCAGCGCCGCTTCGGCCCGACGTCGACATGGACGATGCCGTTGCAATAGGTGCCGATGCCGCCGATGCCGGGGGCCGATTTCGCCGCGGCGATGATGCGGCTGACGGAGACGCCGGGCACGCGGATGTCGGCCGCCAGGCACTTGCGGTGGTAGGAACCGCGCCGACCGCCGGAGCGATGGCCCGACGTGACGAGCGGACGCCGCCCGGTCTGGGCGGCGATATGGGCGAGCACGGCATGCAGCCGGCCGGGAAAACAGCTGTGACGGACGCGCGGGGTCTGCGTCGCATAGGCAAGCGTGACGCGCCCCTTGTCCTTCTTGAAGTTCAGTTTGGTCTCACCCGCGCGCGCGCCGTCCATGGCAAGCGTCGAAAGCGCGAACAGGCCGGCCAGTAGCATGGAACATGCTCTCAGCATGATACCTCTCCTGATCAGGCCGGTCAGCAATGCCGACCGGGTCACCTCCACCCCGGAGAGAACTGAAATCCCAAAATTGGCTTTTGTGAGGATTTTATTACTAATGTTAGTTAATACTTAAGGAGTATTAAGGGCACGCCGCGATTGTGCCGTCTTGGTGCCACGATCGCCGCCCGCACCGTGCCCGGGTCGCCCCCGCCATTGCCCGCTTGATTGTGGTCCGGCCGCCGTGCATAAGCGCGCCCGTGAACCAGTTGCAGCAACCGCTGCTTGGGCCCTCCACCAGCCTCACGAGGACATCATGACCGCTTTCAAGCCGCTCGTCTTTTCCGGCGTCCAGCCGACGGGCAACCTCCATCTCGGTAACTATCTCGGCGCCATCCGCAAGTTCGTTGCCCTGCAGGAGGAGAACGACTGCATCTACTGCGTCGTCGACCTGCACTCGATCACCGCCCAGCTCGTCCACGAGGACCTGAAAGGCCAGATCCGCTCGATCGCGGCCGCCTTCATCGCCTCCGGCATCGATCCTGAAAAACATATTGTTTTCAATCAGTCGGCCGTGCCGCAGCATGCCGAGCTCGCTTGGATCTTCAACTGCGTCGCCCGCATCGGCTGGATGAACCGGATGACCCAGTTCAAGGACAAGGCCGGCAAGGACCGCGAGAACGCCTCGCTCGGCCTGCTCGCCTATCCGAGTCTGATGGCCGCCGACATCCTCGTCTACCGCGCCACCCATGTCCCGGTCGGCGACGACCAGAAGCAGCATCTGGAACTGGCCCGCGACATCGCCATGAAGTTCAACCTGGACTTCAGGGACAAGATCCGCGCCTCCGGCACCGGCGTCGACATCCTGGTCGGCGACGAGCCGGTGCATGCCTACTTCCCCATGGTCGAGCCGATGATCGAGGGCCCGGCGCCGCGGGTCATGAGCCTGCGCGACGGCACCAAGAAGATGTCGAAGTCGGATCCGTCCGATCTGTCCCGCATCAACCTTTTGGATGATGCCGAAACGATCTCCAAGAAGATCCGCAAGGCCAAGACCGACCCCGAGGCCCTGCCGTCCGAGGCCGAGGGGCTGAAGGGCCGGCCGGAGGCGGAGAACCTCGTCGGCATCTACGCCGCCCTTGCCGGCACCTCGAAGGCGCAGGTGCTGTCCGAGTTCGGCGGCCAGCAGTTCTCCACCTTCAAGCCAGCGCTGGTCGATCTCGCCGTCAGCGTCCTTTCGCCGATCACCGACGAGATGGGCCGGCTGATGGGCGACACGGCCCATCTCGACGCGATCCTCCGGGATGGCGGCGAGCGGGCGCGCGCCCGGGCCGAGAAGACCATGGCCGAGGTTTCCGACATCATCGGATTCCTGCGCTAGTCGCAGCCTGATCCGCCCTCCCTCTTGCCGCGGGCAGGCGGGAGGGCACGCCGGCGCCCGTGCGCAGGAGGTGTTGTCGACGGCGCCAACGTGACGCGCCGCAGGCCAATTCCCATCGCCCGGATTTGGTATAAGCTGTGGCGGAATCAGGGCGAAGGTGAGTGAGAAATGGTATCGACACGACTGTCACGCCTGGAGGGCCACCGGCGGAAGTTCCTGGCGATCGTCGACGAGACGCCCGAGTGCCAGCGCGCCACGCACTATGCAGCCTCGCGCGCGAAGAACTCCAATGGCGGCGTCGTGCTGCTCTATGTGATCCCGACCGGCGACTTCCGCGAGTGGCTGGGCGTGGAGGAGATCATGCGCGCCGAGGCCCGCGAGGAGGCCGAGGCCATCGTCGCCAAGGCGGCCCAGACGGTGCGCGAAGGGCTCGGCATCGAGCCGGAGATCGTCATCCGTGAAGGCGGTGCAGCCGAGCAGATCAACGCCCAGATCGAGGAGGACCGGGATATCGCCATCCTCGTCCTGGCGGCGGGATCCGCCAAGGAAGGGCCCGGCCCCCTGGTCTCCTCGCTCGCCGGTCGCGCCGCTTTCCCCATCCCCGTCACCGTCATTCCGGAGACTCTGACCGACGAGGAAATCGACGCGCTGAGCTGAAGTCACTATTCCGGCGGCCATGCCTTGATGCCGCGGCCGGAAAAGCCTATTTTCTTTTGAATGGTTCTAAACATTCGCCGCGGAGCCTTGAACCCGACGGCTTGGAGACGAAACGATGTTCATTCAGACCGAAACCACGCCGAACCCGGCGACCCTGAAGTTCCTCCCCGGCAAGATCGTCCTGGAAGAGGGAACGGCGGAGTTTCGCGACGAGACCGAGGCGCAGGCGGCTTCGCCGCTCGCCGCCCGCCTGTTCGGCGTTCCGGGCGTCACCGGCGTCTTCTTCGGCTACGACTTCATCACCGTCACCAAGGAGAACGCCGACTGGCAGCACCTGAAGCCGGCGATCCTCGGCACGATCATGGAGCATTTCATGTCCGGCCAGCCGGTCATGGCCGGCGGCGCGCTCGGCGGCGACGAGAACGAGGAAGGCGAGTTCTACGACGAGGGCGACGAGGCGATCGTCGCGACCATCAAGGAACTTCTCGCCACCCGCGTCCGCCCCGCGGTCGCCCAGGACGGCGGCGACATCACCTTCAAGGGCTACCGCGACGGCCGCGTCTACCTCAACATGAAGGGTGCCTGCTCGGGATGCCCGTCCTCGACCGCCACCTTGAAGCACGGCGTGCAGAACCTGTTGCGCCATTTCGTACCGGAAGTGCAGGAAGTTGAAGCGATCATGTGATTTCCGGCACCCCTTCCGCGGGTGCCACCGATGATCCTGCTGGCGATCGATACGTCCGGCAGCGGCTGCTTCGTGGCCATTCATGACAGTGACAGCAACGTCACGCTCGGCACCGCCGGCGCGGACATCGGCCGCGGCCATGCCGAGCGGCTGATGGCGTTCGTCGACGCCGCCCTTGAAGCCGCCGGCGTCGACCTGTCGGCAATCGAGCGCATCGCGGTGACCATCGGACCCGGCTCCTTCACCGGCATCCGGGTCGGCGTGGCGGCGGCCCGTGGGCTGTCGCTGGCGCTGGGCGTTCCGGCCGTCGGCGTTTCGACGCTCTCCGCGATCGCCGCGGCGCATCTGTCCGAGCATCCGGCGACGCCGGTGTTCGTCGCCATCGACGCCAAGCGCGGAGAGGCCTATTGCCAGGCCTTCGCCGCCGACGGGGCCGCGGTCTCCGCACCGCTGATCCTGCCGCTCGACGAAGCCCGAGCGGCAGCCGAGGTCTCGCAAGCGCTCGTCATCGGTTCGGCGGCACCGCTCATTGCCGGGACCGCCGGCGACAGCGAGCCGGCCCAGCCGATCCCGATCGGGGCGGTGGCCCGCCTCGGCGCGCTCGCCGATCCCCGGGCCGACAAGCCGAAGCCACTCTATCTCCGCGGCCCGGACGCCAAGCCCCAGGCCGGTTTTGCCATCGCGAGGGCCTGATCCGTGTCCCTGACCGACTTCTTCCTCCGCAAGCCTCCCGAGTTCGAGATCTTCCCGATCGAACCGGAGGATGGACGGGTGCTCGCAAGCCTGCACAAGGCGCGGTTCGCGCGGGCCTGGAGCGACGGCGAGTTCCACTCGCTGCTGTCGCAGGACACCGTCTTCGGCTTCATCGCCTGGCAGACCAACGCCTCCGGCCGTCCCGCCGGCGGCTTCGTGCTGGCGCGTGCGGCGGCCGGCGAGGCGGAGATCCTGACGATCGGCGTCGACACCCGATTCGAGCGGGCGGGCCTCGGCTGGCGGCTGATGCAGGCAGCGCTGCGCGAGGCGCGCATGCGCGGGTCGCAGGAGATTTTCCTCGAGGTGGACGAGGGCAACCTCGCCGCGCTCAGGCTCTACGAGAAGCTCGGCTTTGCCAAGGTCGGCGAGCGCAAGGCCTACTACGAACAGGCCGGCCGCCGGTCCACGGCGCTTGTCATGCGGCGCGATCTTCGCTAGTCCCCTAGTGCAGGGGACGCACGCGCCGGTGCTGCCCTGGACGTGCTTGCGACGGGACCGGGACGACATGACGGAAGTGGAAAAAACGCTGGAGGAACTCTGCGTCGAGCGCGGCATGCGCATGACCGAGCAGCGTCGCGTGATCGCCCGCGTGCTGGAAAATTCCGCCGATCACCCCGACGTCGAGGAACTCTATCGCCGCTCCGCCGATGTCGATCCGCGCATCTCGATCTCGACGGTCTACCGCACCGTCAAGCTCTTCGAGGACGCCGGCATCATCGAGCGTCACGATTTCCGCGACGGCCGCTCCCGCTACGAGACCGTCCCCGAGGAACACCACGACCACCTGATCGACCTGAAGACGGGCACCGTGATCGAGTTCCATTCGCCCGAGATCGAGGCGCTGCAGGAAAAGATCGCCCGCGAGCACGGCTTCAAGCTGGTCGATCACCGCCTCGAGCTCTACGGCGTGCCGCTCAAGAAGGAGGGCGAGTAGGGCGGTTGCGTGGTCCCCCGCCTGCTTGCAGGATCTGATTGGTCTCCTGGCTCCGCATCGCTCTCGTTCTCACCTGCCTGACGCTCGCGACGCTGGCGCTTTTGCCGGCGCAGCTCGTCTGCCTACGTTTTGATCTCAGGCTTCGCCGCCGCATTCCGCGGCTGTGGCATCGCGCGGCCTGCGCTCTGCTCGGGCTGAAGGTGCGCGTCCACGGTACTCTGGAAGGGCGGCGGCCGCTGATGCTGGCGGCCAACCACGCCTCGTGGAAGGACATCCTCGTTCTCGGCTCGATCGCCGACGTCGTCTACATCGCCAAGTCCGAGGTGCGCGACTGGCCGGTCTTCGGCCTGCTTGCGCGCCTGCAGGCGTCGATCTTCGTCGTCCGGGAGGAGCGGCGCAAGACCGGCGAGCAGGTGGGCGAAATCGCCCGGCGCATGGCGGACGGCGAGATCGTCGTGCTGTTTCCGGAAGGCACGACCTCGGACGGCAACCGCCTGCTGGAGGTCAAGACCTCGCTCTTCGGCGCCGCCGCCACCGCGGCCGCCCAGGTGCCGGGCGGGACGGTGTTCGTCCAGCCCGTCTCGATCGCCTATACCGGCCTGCACGGCATGGCGATGGGCCGCTATCATCGGCCGATCGCCGCATGGCCCGGCGACATCGAGTTGCTGCCGCACCTGCTCGGCATCCTGAAGGAAGGCGCCTTCGAGATCGACGTCGATTTCGGCGAGATGATCCCCTACGACGCTTCCGGAAATCGAAAGGCGCTGAGCCGTCGGGTGGAGCAACGCCTTCGCACCATGCTGGGCGACAGGCTGCGCGCCCGGTGAGCGGGTGGCCGGCGCGGGCCATCGGCGGGCCACGCGCGACAGGGCTTCAATTCCGGGGCTTTTTCGACTAAAGACCCGTCCATGACAGACCGGATTTCCGCAATCGACGAGGCCTCGCAGCCGGCCGCCGCTCCACGCAACAGCCGCAAGGTGTTCGTGAAGACCTATGGCTGTCAGATGAACGTCTACGACAGCGAGCGCATGACGGACGCACTGTCGAAGGACGGCTACGAGGCGACGACGACGCTGGAAGACGCCGACCTCGTGCTCCTCAACACCTGTCATATCCGCGAGAAGGCGGCGGAGAAGGTCTATTCCGAGCTCGGGCGCCTGCGCGACATGAAGAAGGCGCGCGCCAGGGACGGCCGAGAATTCGTGATCGGCGTCACCGGCTGCGTCGCCCAGGCCGAGGGCAGCGAGATCCTGCGCCGGGCACCGGCGGTCGACCTCGTCATCGGCCCGCAGACCTATCATCGCCTTCCCGACGCACTGAAGCGCGCCAAGCAGGGCGAGCGCGTGGTCGACACGGATTATGCGATCGAGGACAAGTTCGAGCACCTGCCGGCGCCGAAGAAGGCGCAGACGCGCGCCCGCGGCGTCGCCGCGTTCCTGACGGTCCAGGAAGGCTGCGACAAGTTCTGCACCTTCTGCGTCGTGCCCTATACGCGCGGCTCCGAGGTCTCCCGCCCGCTGTCCCAGATCGTCGCCGAGGCCGAGCGTCTGGTCGACGCCGGCGTTCGCGAGATCACGCTGCTCGGCCAGAACGTCAATGCCTGGCATGGGCAGGGTGACGGCGGCGCGCCGATCGGGCTCGGCGCCTTGCTGGAGCGGCTGTCGGCGATCGAAGGGCTGGCCCGCATCCGCTACACCACCAGCCATCCCCGCGACATGGACGAGGCGCTGATCAACGCCCACCGCGACCTGCCGAAGCTGATGCCCTACCTGCATCTTCCCGTGCAGTCCGGTTCCGACCGGATCCTCAAGGCGATGAACCGGCGCCATACGGCCGCCGACTACCTCGCCTTGATCGAACGCATCCGCGCCGTTCAGCCGGACCTCGCCATTTCCGGCGACTTCATCGTCGGCTTCCCCGGCGAGACCGACGAGGATTTCGAGGACACGATGGCACTTGTCCACAAGGTCGGCTATGCGCAGGCCTTCTCCTTCAAGTACTCGATCCGGCCGGGCACGCCGGGGGCGGAGATGGACGGACACGTTGCCGAAGGTGTAAAGTCCGAGCGCCTTGAGAGACTGCAGGCGCTGCTGTTTCAGCAGCAGACCGCCTTCGCTGCAGGATGCGTTGGCAAGGAAATCGATCTTCTGCTCGAAAAGACGGGCCGCATGCCCGGACAGCTCGTCGGCCGATCGCCTTGGCTTCACCCTGTTAATGTTGATGCAAACGGCTCCGAAATCGGTGACATTATAAGGGTACGAATCACCGGTGCCGGCCCGAACAGCCTTTTCGCCGAGGCGATTGGTTGAGGGGCGGACAGCAAGGGAGCGTTGCCGCTTGAACGGACACGAATTGATGACGACATCGCCGCGCCAGTCGAAACCGCCTGCGACAGACGCAAATCACTTCGTGCTCACCTTCGAAAACAACCGATACGCCAGCGAGCTCTTCGGCCAGTTCGACCAGAACCTGAAGCTTCTCGAACAGCGGCTGCAGATCGAGGCGCGGCCCCGCGGCAACTCGGTCTCGATCAGCGGCGATATCACCGCCACCAACCAGGCCCGCCGCGCGCTCGACTATTTGTACGGGCGGCTGCAGAGCGGCGGCTCGGTGGAACTCTCCGACGTCGAAGGCGCGATCCGCATGGCCGTTGCCGCCGACGACCAGCTCCTGCTGCCGACCATGGAGCGCAAGGCCAAGCTCACCATGTCGCAGATTTCCACGCGCAAGAAGACGATCGTTGCGCGCACGCCGACGCAGGATGCCTATATCCGCGCGCTGGAGCGATCCGAACTCGTCTTCGGCGTCGGCCCGGCCGGCACCGGCAAGACCTATCTCGCCGTGGCTTATGCGGCGCAACTGCTGGAGCGCGGCGCGGTCGACCGGATCGTGCTGTCGCGGCCGGCCGTCGAAGCGGGCGAGCGGCTCGGCTTTCTGCCGGGCGACATGAAGGAGAAGGTCGACCCCTATCTGCGCCCCCTCTACGACGCTCTCTACGACATGATGCCGGGCGACAAGGTCGAGCGCGCCATCACCGCCGGCGTCATCGAGATCGCCCCGCTCGCCTTCATGCGCGGCCGCACGCTGGCCAATGCCGCCGTCATCCTCGACGAGGCGCAGAACACCACCTCGATGCAGATGAAGATGTTCCTCACCCGTCTCGGCGAGAACGGCCGCATGATCGTCACCGGCGATCCGAGCCAGATCGACCTGCCGCGGGGGATGAAGTCGGGCCTGGTCGAGGCGCTGCAGATCCTGCGCGGCGTGGAGGGCGTATCCGTCGTCCGCTTCAAGGACGCCGACGTCGTTCGTCACCCGATGGTCGCGCGCATCGTCCGGGCCTACGAATCCCAGAGCGCCGTCCAGGACGAAAGCGAGCACATGGACCGCTGAGGCGGTCCTGCAAGACCGATGAGCGAAATCGAGATCCAGATCAGCGTCGAGGCAGGCCCCTGGCCCGACGAGAAGACGCTTTCTTCCATGAGCGAACGCGTCATCGGCACGGCTGCGCGCCATCTGGCGCGCGAAGAGGGGCAGCCCCTGCCGCAGGCCGCCCCCGAATTGTCGCTGCTCTTCACCGACGATGCCTCGATCCGCTCGATCAATGCCGAATGGCGCGGGCAGGACAAGCCGACGAACGTGCTGTCCTTCCCCGCCTTTCCGGTGCAGCCCGGCGACATGCCGGGCCCGATGCTCGGCGACATCATCCTTGCGCACGAGACCGTCGCGCGCGAGGCGGCAGAGATGGGCAAGCCGTTCGAGGAGCACCTGACGCATCTTTTGGTGCATGGATTTCTGCACCTCTTCGGTTATGATCATATGGAAACCGACGAGGCCGAAGAAATGGAAGGGCTCGAGACTCGCATTTTGAGCGAGCTTGGCCTATCTGATCCGTACGGGGACGACCCGGTTTGACAGTTTGGAACGATGAGCGATTTGAGATCACAGCCGCTTTCGGCTGATACCAACGAGGCCGGTGCCTCGGAACAGGACGACGGGGGCAGTACGCCCGGGCCGGAACCGCAGGCGAGTCCGGCAAGGAATTTCTGGTCACGCGCGATGCGCTTCTTCAGAAGCAGCGATGCGTCGTCGCTTCGCCACGACCTGGCGGAAGCGCTGAGGACCCCGGCTCCCGAAGGGGACGCCGCCTTTTCGCCCGAGGAGCGGGCGATGCTTCACAACATTCTCCGTTTCCGTGAGATCCGGGTCGAGGACGTGATGGTGCCGCGCGCCGACATCGAGGCGGTGGAGCAGGACATCACCATCGGCGAGCTGATGATGATTTTCGAGGAGTCCGGCCATTCGCGCATGCCGGTCTATTGCGACAGCCTCGACGATCCGCGTGGCATGGTCCACATCCGCGACCTGCTCGCCTACGTGACCAAGCAGGCGCGCAACAAGCGACGCAACGGCGCGAAGACCGCAGCCGCCAGGGTGGCGATCGGCACCCGGTCGACGGCCGGCGCCAAGGCTGCGAACGGCGTGGCCGCGGCAGCGGCCGGCGAAAGGCCGGGCAAGACGCCGAAGGCGGAGTTCGACCTCGCCCGGATCGACCTGACCAAGACGGTCGTCGAGGCCGGCATCATCCGCCCGGTGCTGTTCGTCCCGCCGTCCATGCTGGCCTCCGACCTGATGGGGCGGATGCAGGCGACCCGCACGCAGATGGCGCTGGTGATCGACGAATACGGCGGAACCGACGGCCTGGCCTCGCTCGAGGACATCGTCGAGATGGTCGTCGGCAACATCGAGGACGAGCACGACGACGACCAAGCGATGATCACGCGCGTCTCGGACGACGTCTTCATCGCCGATGCCCGTGCCGAGCTGGAGGAGCTTGCCGAGACGATCGGCCGCGACTTCGACATCCGCGAGCAACTCGAGGACGCCGACACGCTGGGCGGCCTCATCTTCGGCTCCCTCGGCCGGATTCCGGTGCGTGGCGAGGTCGTGCAGGCGCTGCCGGGCTTCGAGTTCCATGTGCTCGATGCCGACCCCAGGCGCGTCAAGCGCGTGCGCATCACCCGCAAGCGCTCCTCGCCGACGCGCCGGCGGCTGACGAGAGCGGAAGGCGAGGGGCAGCAGCTTCCGCCGCCGCAGGAGCACGTCCTTACCGAAAGCGGCAAGACCGAAGGCAACGCCTGAAGGCGGCGGGCGCCGGCCGCATGGCCGGCGTTTGCCCGACGGCACCGCAGACTGCCTTCTTCGAATCTCGGCATTTCCCCGACGCGGCGCGACAAGCGCTCTTTTTTTTGGAAGACTTGCCGCGCTGATTCGCTGCAGGTCGAGAGGGCATGATGACACGTCTGGCAGGCAAGATGATGCTGTTGTCCGGTTGGACCCGGGCGCTGGCGGCATTCCTGGCGGGCCTGTTCGGCGTGCTGGCGCTGCAGCCCTTCGGCTTCTTCGCCGCCCTGTTTGTCTCCTTTTCGGTCCTGGTCTGGCTGATCGATGGCGCCAGCGGCGATCCCGACGCGGGCTTCCTGCGAAGGCTCGCGCCGGCCTTCCGTGTCGGCTGGTGCTTCGGCTTCGGTTATTTCCTCGGAAGCCTCTGGTGGCTGGGCAACGCCCTGCTCGTCGACGCCGAGGCGTTCGCATGGGCCCTGCCGCTGGCGGTCGTCGGCCTGCCGGCGTTCCTGGCGTTCTACTATGGATTTGCCACAGCGCTCGCGCGCCTGTTCTGGTCGGATGGCGTCGGGCGCATCTTCGCACTCGCCGCGGCCTTCGGCATCGCCGAGTGGCTGCGCTCGTTCCTCTTCACCGGCTTTCCATGGAATGCCGTCGGCTACGGCGCCATGCCGATTCCGTTGATGATGCAGCCGGCGCGGATCGTCGGCGTGGCCGGCATGAACGTGCTGGCGGTGTTCGTCTTCGCAGCGCCGGCGCTTCTGTGGACGGGACGGGGCAAGCGGATCGGGCTGTCGATCGCCGCGCTGCTTTTGGCGCTGCAGGCGGGCTATGGTTTCTATGCGCTGCGGGTGATGCCCGAGCCCGCCGATACCGACGTGACGGTTCGGCTGGTGCAGCCCAACATCGACCAGGCAGGCAAGTGGGACGACGCCAACCGCGTGGCGATCTTCGAGAAGCACCTGGCGCTCAGCGGCGCCCCGCCCGCAGGCGGGAAGAGGCCGGACATCATCATCTGGCCGGAGACATCGATCCCCTTCATCCTGACGGACAATCCCGACGCGCTGACGCGGATCGCCGCCGTGCTGCAGGACGACCAGGTGCTGATCACCGGAGCGGTGCGGACCGAGGATGCAGGCGCCGGCAAGGAGCCGCGCTACTACAATTCCATCTATGCGATCGACGGGACCGGGCAGATCCTGGGTGCGACCGACAAGGTGCACCTCGTGCCCTTCGGCGAATACATGCCGTTCGAGGCGCTCCTCAACTCATGGGGCGTCACTGCCGTAGCCTCCATGCCCGGCGGCTTTTCCGCCGCGCGCGCACACCAGGTGCTCACGCTCCCCGGCAACCGCTCGTTCTACCCCATGGTCTGCTACGAGGCGATCTTTCCCGACGAGATCGAAGCTACAGCGCTTTCCACCGATGCCCTGCTGAACGTCACCAACGACGCCTGGTTCGGCGATACGCCGGGTCCCTACCAGCATTTCCATAAGGCGCAGGTGCGTTCGGTCGAGACGGGACTGCCGCTGGTGCGCGTGGCCAATACCGGAATTTCCGCGGTGGTTGACGCAAAAGGCCGTATAATAACCGGGCTTCCATATAATATGGACGGGTTTCTGGATGCAACCATACCGGGAAAAAGCGAGACGCTTCATGACACTGTGTCACGAAACCTGTGGTTTTGGACGGCAGTTGCAATCTTTTTCGGAATAGGGGCGTTTTCTCGCATTGGTTTTATCCGGCATGCGAATTGACCAAAAACCCCTAAAATTGCATAGTGGCAAATACCGGCATTTTATAAGTATTATAAAGTCCGAAAAGGTCTCGGATACAACGTGACGTTAAGGCTTATGATAGATGCCGGATAAATGGGGCCATTTCGCGCGTTAGGACAACAGCAATGATTGAAAACAAGAAGAAGCCGAACCCGATCGACATTCACGTCGGTAGCCGGATCCGCCTTCGCCGAACCATGCTTGGCATGAGCCAGGAGAAATTGGGCGAAAATTTGGGGATCACCTTCCAGCAGATCCAGAAATACGAAAAAGGCACCAATCGTGTCGGCGCGAGCCGCCTGCAGAACATTTCCAGCATACTCAACGTGCCGGTTTCGTTTTTCTTCGAGGATGCGCCGGGGGAGAATACCGGAAACCAGCCGGGAATGGCCGAAGCGTCCAGCTCGAACTACGTGGTCGACTTTCTCTCCTCTTCGGAGGGGCTTCAACTCAACAGGTCCTTCGTCAAGATCAGCGATCCCAAGGTGCGCCGTAAGCTTGTGGATCTCGTGAAGGCGCTGGCCGCCGAGGCGGAGGAATAGGCTTCGCCTGGACGGAAAAAGTTACGCAAGAAAGCGGCTCCTTTTGGAGCCGTTTTCTTTTTGTGGCCTCTCCGGGGAAATAATCGCATATAAAGATATGTTTATGTCGTTCTGCGCTTGTTTTTCGACCCCGAACTGACTAATACGGAACCGTCTTCATTGAGGGGAATCCCGTATGCGCAGCAATTACCTCTTCACCAGCGAGTCCGTGGCCGAGGGGCATCCCGACAAGGTTTGCGACCGCATTTCCGACGAGATCGTCGACCTGGTCTACCGCGAGGCGGCCAAGACCAAGTATGATCCCTGGACGGTCCGTATCGCCTGCGAGACGCTGGCGACCACCAACCGCGTCGTGATTGCCGGTGAGGTGCGCCTGCCGCCGAGCCTTCTGAAGAAGGACAAGGACGGCAACGACGTCATCAACCCCTCGAAGTTCAAGGCCGCGGCGCGCAAGGCGATCCGCGACATCGGCTACGAGCAGAGCGGCTTCCATTGGAAGAGCGCCAAGATCGACGTGCTGCTGCATGCCCAATCGGCCGACATCGCCCAGGGCGTCGACAATGCCGCCGACCAGCAGGGCGACGAGGGCGCGGGCGACCAGGGCATCATGTTCGGCTATGCCTGCCGCGAGACCGCCGAACTGATGCCGGCGCCGATCTACTATTCCCACCGCATCCTGCAGCTCCTGGCCGACGCCCGCAAGAACGGCAACGGCGACGTCGCCAAGCTCGGCCCCGACGCCAAGAGCCAGGTGACCGTGAAGTATGTCGACGGCAAGCCCGCCGAGGTGACCTCGATCGTGCTTTCCACCCAGCATCTCGACGACAGCTGGGATTCCAAGAAGGTCCGCCAGGTCGTCGAGCCCTATATCCGCGAGGCGCTGGCCGACATCAAGATCGCCGGCGACTGCAACTGGTACATCAACCCGACCGGCAAGTTCGTCATCGGCGGCCCGGACGGCGACGCCGGCCTGACCGGCCGCAAGATCATCGTCGACACCTACGGCGGTGCCGCGCCCCATGGCGGTGGCGCGTTCTCGGGCAAGGACACCACCAAGGTCGACCGCTCGGCCGCCTATGCCGCGCGCTACCTGGCCAAGAACGTCGTGGCCGCCAGCCTCGCCGATCGCTGCACGATCCAGCTGTCCTACGCCATCGGCGTGGCCCAGCCGCTGTCGATCTACGTCGACCTGCACGGCACCGGCAAGGTCACCGAGGACGAGGTCGAGGCCGCGATCCGCAAGGTCATGGATCTCTCGCCCTCGGGCATCCGCCGCCACCTCGACCTGAACAAGCCGATCTATTCCAAGACCTCCGCCTACGGTCATTTCGGCCGCAAGGCCGGGCGCGACGGCTCCTTCTCCTGGGAGAAGCTCGATCTCGTCAAGCCGCTGAAGGACGCACTCAAGGCCGAGACGGCCAAGGCGGCCTGATCGGCCTTTACGGACCCTGATCGAAGACTGTAAAGCGGGTGCCTCCCCAGGGAGACGCCCGCTTTTATCGTGAGAGACCCGCCATGTCAGAACAGCAGCACCCGACCCGCGCCACGGAGGCCTTTTTCGGACGCCGCAAGGGTAAGCCGCTTCGCGAGCGCCAGGCCCGCCGGCTGGAAGAGGTGCTGCCGACGCTGGCGCTGGATCTGTCGCAGCCGGCGCCGGAGCGGCTGGAAGGCCTCTTCCCGTTCGGCCCTGCGCGGATCCGGCTCGAGATCGGTTTCGGCGGCGGGGAGCACCTCATTCATCGCGCGCTCGAGAACCCTGAGACCGGGTTCATCGGCGTCGAGCCCTTCATCAATTCCATGGCGAAGCTGGTGGGGCGGATCGAGGAGACCGGTGCGCGCAACGTCCGTCTCTACGACAACGACGCGATGCAGGTTCTGGACTGGCTGCCACCGGAATCGATCGACCAGATCGACCTGCTCTATCCCGATCCTTGGCCGAAGCGGAAGCATTGGAAGCGCCGCTTCGTATCGCGCGTGAGCCTCGATCGCTTCGCAAGAGTGCTGAAGCCCGGCGGGCTCTTCTGTTTCGCCTCCGACATAGACACCTATGTCAACTGGACGCTGGCGCACTGCGCCGCGCACCCCGCGTTCGAATGGACCGCGGACAATGCCGCCGACTGGCTGACGCCGTTCGCCGGCTGGCCGGGCACGCGCTACGAGGCGAAGGCAAAGCGCGAAGGTCGCAGCTCTGCCTATCTCACCTTCCGGCGGGCATGAGCCCGCCACGGATTGCTGTCAGTGCAGGCTGACCGTGCGAAGCTCGTCCTCGGCAGCCTTGTAGAAGGTGCTGGAACGGTTGTCGGTCAGAAGGATCGGCGTGCCGTCCGCGCCGAAGAGCGCCCAGAGGTCCAGGCTGGGATCGATATCCGGCGCTTCGGGGAAGCAGCGCGAAACCTCGTCGGCGCGCATCTTGCGGATATAGCCCACTTCGCCCGCGCCCAGATGGGCGAGGTCCGCCTTGGTGACTTGAGGGGTGATGGTTTTCAGTCCCATGTTTGCCTCCTGGCAATGTGCCGGATTGGATACCGGCCTGCCGGACGCCCGCCGTCGATATGACCCGTCGGTGCATCCGGAAAATATCCGTATGTGGGTGAAGCTCCGGCGGGTGTTCCCGCAGGAACGGCACTTGGCCTAGTCTGGTACGGAAATGTTAATTTTCCTTACCATTCGCTCTGGCTCGGGCCGTGCAAGGTCGATGGCGAGGAGGCCGTTGCGCAGCTCGGCGCCCAGCACCCGCATGCCGTCGGCAAGGACGAACATGCGCTGGAACTGCCGTGCGGCAATGCCCCGGTAGAGGTAGTCCCGCTCTTCCGTGTCGGTCTGGCGACCGCGCACGATCAGCTGGTTCTCCTCCGTGGTCACCTCGAGCTCCTCTTCCGAAAACCCGGCCACCGCAAGCGTGATGCGGAGCCGTTCCGGTGAGCCGGAGACGCCATCGGCGCGAATGCGTTCGATGTTGTAGGGAGGGTAGCCGTCATTCCCCTTGGCGATCCGCTCCAGGGTCTTCTCCATGGCGTCGAAGCCGAGAAGGAGTGGGCTGGCAAAAGGCGTAATCCGGCTCATGTCGTTAGTCCTTGCTTTCAAGCGACTGGTCGCGGGACCCGAATTCGGCATCCCGACATCCAGCAATATGGGGGCTGCCTGGCACCCGTGCAAGACGCTTGCGAAGTGCCGTCCGGCAAATATAGTCGCCGTTTCGCCGCCAATTGCCGGCGCGACCACACGATTCGGAGAAGTTGAGGCCCATGTCGCCACCAAGAAAGATCATCATCGATACCGATCCGGGCCAGGACGATGCCGCAGCGATCATGCTGGCCTTCGGCAGCGCCGACGAGCTGGAGGTGCTGGGCATCACCACTGTTGCCGGCAACGTTCCCCTGAGCCTGACGGCGCGCAACGCCCGCATCCTCTGCGAGCTTTGCGGGCGCACGGACGTCAAGGTCTTCGCGGGTGCGGACGCACCGCTCAGCCGTCCGCTCGTCACCGCCGAGCATGTCCACGGCAAGACCGGTCTCGACGGCCCGGATCTCGACGAGCCGACGATGCCCCTGCAGGACATGCATGCGGTGGACTTCATCGTCGAGACGATCCGCTACGAGCCCTCCGGCACGGTGACGCTGTGCACGCTCGGGCCGTTGACCAACGTCGCGCTCGCCCTTCAGAAGGCGCCGGACCTGGCCGGCCGCATCGCCGAGATCGTCATGATGGGCGGCGGCTTCTTCGAGGGCGGCAACATCACCCCGGCCGCGGAGTTCAACGTCTATGTCGATCCCGAGGCGGCCGATATCGTGTTCCGCGCCGGCGTCCCGATCGTGATGATGCCCCTCGACGTCACTCACAAGGTTCTCACCCTGCGCAGCCGGGTCGAGAAGCTTCGCGCGATCGGCACGCCGCCGGCGCTGGCCCTGGTCGCCATGCTGGAGTTCTTCGAGCGCTTCGACGTGGAGAAATACGGCTCCGACGGCGGACCGCTGCATGACCCGACGGTGATCGCCTATCTGCTGCGGCCGGACCTGTTCGGCGGCCGCCACTGCAATGTCGAGGTCGAGACGGGCTCGCCCCTGACGACCGGGATGACCGTCGTCGACTGGTGGCAGGTCACCGGCCGCAACCCCAATGCCCGGGTGATGCGCGACATCGATGCCGACGGCTTCTTCGAGCTCCTGACCGAGCGCGTCGCCCGGCTCTGATGCGAGAACGGCGCCGCGGGGGCGGCGCCGTTCATTCTTTTCCCGTGGCGCTGTCTGGCGCTCAGAACTCTTCCCAGTTGTCCTGGGCGAGCGCCGTGTTGCCGGCAACCTGCGGGACCGCACGCGGCGCGGCGGGGCGGGCGTAAGCGGCACGCGGCGCCGTTGCCGCCGGGGCCGCAGGTGCGGCCGGCTGGGCCGGGCGCTGCGGCTGGCGCACTGCAGGGGCGGACTGCTCCTGTGCCGTGCGGAAGCGGGCGACGAGCGACTGCAGCGTGCGCGCCTCCTCGTTCAGCGCGACGCTGGCAGCGGTCGTTTCCTCCACCATCGCGGCGTTCTGCTGGGTCACCTGGTCCATCTGGTTGACGGCCGAGTTGATCTCCTTCAGGCCGACCGCCTGCTCGGAGGCGGAGGACGAGATCTGGCGGATCAGGCCGTTGATCTGCATGACCTGCTCGGCGATCTTTTCCAGCGCATTGCCGGCCCGGCCGACGAGATCGACACCCTCGCGCACCTGCGTTTCCGAGGCGTTGATGAGGTTCTTGATCTCCTTTGCCGCATTCGCCGAGCGCTGCGCCAGTTCGCGGACTTCCTGGGCGACGACGGCGAAGCCCTTGCCGGCCTCGCCGGCGCGGGCGGCCTCGACACCGGCGTTCAGCGCCAGCAGGTTGGTCTGGAAGGCGATCTCGTCGATCACGCCGATGATGTTGGAGATCTCGCCGGACGACTTCTCGATGCCCTTCATGGCCGCGATCGCCTTCTGGACGACCTCGCCCGACCGGCCGGCGTCCTCGCTTGCCGAGGCGACCGACTGGGCCGCGACGCGGGCGTTCTCCGCGCTCGAATTGACCTGGGAGGTCAGCTGGTCGAGGGCGGCGGCCGTTTCTTCCAGGCTTGCGGCCTGCTGCTCGGTGCGATGCGAAAGGTCGCCGGCGCCGTTCGAGATCTCGTTGGTGCCGTTGGTGATGTTGGCGACCGACGCGTTGACGGTGCCGATCGTCTCCTCGAGGCTGCCCATGGCGGAGTTGAAGTCGGCCTTGAGCTTCGCATATTCGCCCGGGAAGTCGCCGGACAGGCGGTAGGACAGCTCGCCGGCAGAGAGCCGCGAAAGCCCTTCGGCAAGCCGCGAGACGATGTCGCGCTGCAGGGCGCCGGAGGCCTGGCGCTCCGCTTCGGCCCGGTTGCGCTCGCTGTCGGTCATCTGGCGCTGGTTTTCCGCATCGGCCTCGAGACGCTTGGTGTCGGCGAGCTGGTGGCGGAAGCCTTCCAGCGCCTTCGCCACGGCACCGGTCTCGTCGGTGCGCTCTTGGCCCAGGATCGGTTCGGCATATTCGCCGCGGCCCAGCCGGTCGACGTCGGCGACGAGGCTTGCGAGCGGCGTCTGCACGAAGCGACGGACGGCGAGCCACAGGCCGAGCAGGACGACGCCGAGCACGATCACGCCGCCGAGAACCATCATCAGGGTCTGGTCGCGGACGGGTGCGCTCGCCACAGAATGCGGGATGTCCACGAGGACGGCCCAGGTGGCGTTCACGCCCGGCAGCTCGACCGGGTAGACGACCCGGTCGAACGGCTCCAGGCCGTCGAGGGACAGGTTGGCGATGAAGCCCGGCTTCTGTGCGCCGAGGGCTTCCTTGACGATATCGCTGCCGGCGCCGTCATAGTCCTTCATCAGAAGGTCCGGCTTCGGCGGCACGAGCCACTTGCCGGTCTGCGTCAGCACGAGGACGCGGCCGGTGCCGAAGGGGCGCAGCGCGGAGACGCGCTCGGCCAGCGTCGACAGGCGGACGTCGACGCCGCTGACGCCGATCAGCTTGCCCTTGGACAGGACCGGGTAGGCGATGGAGGCCATCGAGACGTTGTCGCCGGTCGTGCTCTCGGTATAGGGCGGGCTCATGGCACCCTTGCCGCTCTTGGCGGCGAGCGCGTACCAGCCGCCCTCGTAGTCGGACTCGAAGGTCGAGAAGGTCAGGCCGCCTTCCTTGTTCTTCGTCCAGTAGGGGTTGAAGGTGCCGTCCTTGCTGCCGGCGAATTCCTTGTTCCCGACATACTCGGAGGCCTTGCCGTCGAACGTGTCCTTCTCGGCGGCGAACCAGCTGCCAAAGGCGAAGTCGTTGGCCTCGGCGCCGACGCGCAGCATGTCGATGACGGCCTTGCGGTCGAGGTACTGGCCCTCGTGGCCCTTGGCGATGATGCCGGCGTTCGAGCGGGCAGCGCTGGCCAGTTCGCCGATGGCGCCGGCGACGTCTTCGGAGATGGCGCGGGCCTCGCTGTTGGCTTCGTTGAGGATCAGCGCCTCGACGCGATCCTCGGATTGCGAGATAAGGATGAAATTCGATGCAAGCAGGACGACGGCGATCGTTCCGCCGGTAACTGCGATCAGCTTTGTCGCGAGCGACTTGGGCTGTAGGTTGAACATGAAATCCTCACAAGCTGAGACGGTCGCCGAGCGGGTGCGCGGCGGCGGAACGCAATCGGAATGGGGAAGGCTCCATCATGGAGAACGGGGCAGGCCGACCGGCGCCCGGCGGGGCGGATCTGATTTTTCGCAGTTTTCCGCCCAAGCACTTCAAATATCTGCAAGTCCTTAATGAATTTGATATGATGCGGCTCGAATTCCAGCCTATTCGCCCCCTCGGGAGGGCGGAAATGCTCTATGGACAGCAGTTCGAGGACCGCGCGGACGCGGGCCGGAGATTGGCCGCGGTGCTTTCCGGTGAGAGGATCGGGCAGCCGGTGGTTCTGGCTGTGCCGCGGGGCGGCGTGCCCGTCGCCGCCGAGATCGCAGCGGCGCTCGGGGCGGAGCTGGATTTTCTCTTCGTGCGCAAGATCGGGGCGCCGTCAAACCGCGAGGTCGCATTGGGAGCGATCGCCGGCAGCGGCCAGCCGCAGGTCGTGCTGAACGATGACCTCGTCGGCCTGTGCGGCGCCACGTCGGCCTATCTCGACGACGAGGCGGCCAGGCAGCGGACCGAGATCGATCGCCAGCGCCGGCGATATCTGGGCGACAGGGTACAGGTGCCGCTTCAGGGCCGCAACGTCATCGTCGTCGACGATGGGGTGGCGACCGGCGCTACCCTGGCGGCGGCGCTGAAGGCGGTGCGGCTGCAGGCGGTCGCCTCCATCACGCTCGCAGTGCCGGTCGGTCCGCCGGAGACGGTGCGGCTTCTGGCGCGCTCGGCCGACCGTGTCGTCTGCCTCCAGCAACCGGCCGGCTTCCGCGCCGTCAGCTGCCACTATCGCGATTTCGCGCAGGTTACCGATCAGGAGGTGGTCGATCTCGTGACGCGGCCTGCCGCCGACCCGCCATAGAAAACGGCCCGCAACCTGCGGGCCGTTCGTCATGTCACGTAGCGTGGGGCTCAGCGCACCCAGAGAACCTGGCGGCTGCCGCGGTCGACCAGCACGGGGCGGTCTTCCACATAGATGTAGCCATAGTCCGGGCTGTCCGGGACGGCGATGAGGTCGACGTCCTCGGGGACGACGGTGCCGGCCGCGACCGGCCCTTCCAGCACCACCGGGCCGACCGGATGGCGCTCGATATAGGTGATCGTCGTTTCCGGGATCGGCGGGGCAATGCTGCCGGTCGTCTGCACTTCGTCGACATAGACGACCTGGCGGTCACTGGTCCGCACGATGACGGGCCGGTTTTCGACATAGACGTAGGAATAGTCGGGCTGGTCCGGGATCGGCGTCAGCACGACGTCTTCGCGCAGGCGCGTCTCGGTCGTCACCGGACCCTCGAGCACCACCGGCTCCACCGGGTTTTCCATCACGTAGACGCGGGCTTCCTGCGGAACCGACGTGGCCGCGCCCAGCGTGGCGCCGGCGACGCCGCCGATTGCGGCACCCACCGGTCCGCCGACGAGGGCGCCAGTCAGCGCGCCGGCGGCGCCACCAGTGGCCGCTGCCGCGCCGGGGTTCGGCTTCCGCTCCTCGGCGTGGGCCATCGAGGCGCCCGCGATCGCGAGCGCAACGCCGGTCATCAGAATCTTGTACATCGGTATCTCCTTCCGAATTGGGTCCGTGTGTTTCCCTTCGCCAACACAACGTGGCGCAGAGCTTACGGTTCCCGGTTGCGGAAAGAGGGCAGGTAACGAACTGTTACGCGATCACGCTGTCGCGCCGCGCGATTTCGTAGTCTTCGGTATGGACCTGCAGGCCCTCGGGCGTCAGCACGACGATGCCGTAGGCGCCGGGTTCGTCCACCGAAAGCGAAGGATTGGGGGCGTCGAAGGGCATGGGCTGCTGGTGCACCGGGCTCTTGAAGATGGAGAAGGGAATGCCGCGATGCGAGCCGCCGATCGTGCGATGGACGTGTCCGGCGAAGATGTGGCGGACGTTGCCGCGACGCAGGACAAGTTCGTAGAATGCCGCCTCGTTCGTCAGCCGGATCGCGTCCATGCCGGTGAAGCCGGTGCGGTGCGGCGGGTGATGCATGAAGAGGAGGACGGGCTTGTCCGTCTCCGCGAGCCGCTGGTCGAGCCAGGCAAGCCGCAGCTCGCAGAGCAGCCCGGCGTGGCTGGCCGGATAGTCGTAGGGCGGTGCGAACAGTGTGTCGAGCAGCAGCACCCGGCAGTCGTCGAAGTCGATCGCCTGTTGCACGAAGCCGTCCGCGTCGGGGGTGACGTGATCGAAGATCTGCAGGAAGCGCTCGCGATTGTCATGGTTGCCGATCGTGATCGCCGCCGGTGGCGCGAGCGTCGACAGGAGCGCCTTGAGCCGGAGGTAGGAGGCCGTGTCGGCCCGATGCGTGAGATCGCCGGTGAAGATCACCCGGTCGGCATCGGCATGATGGCGGTTCACATGATCGATACCCTTGCGCAGGCGCTCGAACGGGTCGAGGCCGATGATGGTCACGCCCTCGGGCGTCATGTGAAGGTCGGTGAAGACGATGAGCTTGGTCATGAAAAGGTCCGTGGATGAAAGGTGGCGGCGAAATCTCACCGGCCGCACCGCAATGGTCAAGCCTGCAGGCGATCGGGCGCCGCGAACCCTCTGCCGCTCGTCCGGCCCCAAGTCCGGCCCCAAGTCCGGCCCCGCCTCCGCATGGCTGGTCCCTGGTCCTGTGCCGCAGGCGATGAAAGCAGTTGGATTGCGCCCCGCCGTGATGTAGCAGGATCCTGATCGTCCGTGCCGCAGCGGCGCGGGACAAGCAAGGCGAGTGGAGTGGCGCGATGAGATGGAAACGCACGATCCAGCTTCTGGACGTTCATTGCGAGGGCGAGATCGGCAAGGTCGCGATCGGCGGCGTGCCCAGGATCCCCGGCAACTCGATCGCCGAGCAGCTCAACCACATCAACACCGTGGATGACAGCCTTCGCCGGTTCCTCTGCCTGGAGCCGCGCGCCGCCGCGACCGGCTCGGTGAACCTGCTTCTGCCGGCCAAGCGCCCCGAGGCCGATGCCGGCTTCATCATCCTGCAGGCCGATCAGGCCCATGCTTCCTCCGGCTCCAACTCCATCTGCGTCACGACGGCGCTGCTGGAGAGCGGCATCGTGGAGATGAAGGAGCCGGAAACGGTCGTCGTGCTCGACACCGCCGCCGGCCTCGTCAAGGCGACCGCGACCTGCCGCGACGGCCGCTGCGAGAAGGTCAAGCTCACGATGGTGCCGTCCTTCGTCCACGAACTGGACGCCGAGATCGACACGCCCGACTGGGGCCGCGTGCGCTTCGACATCAGCTATGGCGGCATCTTCTACGCGCTGGTCGACGTCGAGCAGATCGGCACGACGATCGAGAAGGCCAATGCGCGCAAGCTGGTCGATGCCGGCATGGCGCTGAAGGACCTGATCAACAGGGCGATGCCCGTCGTCCATCCGGAAATTCCGGAGATCAACGGCATCGCCTACGTGATGTTCCGCGAACGCGAGGCCGACGGCACGATCCGGACGGCCACGACGATGTGGCCGGGCCGCATCGATCGCTCTCCGTGCGGCACGGGCAATTCCGCCAATCTCGCCACGCTGCATGCGCGCGGCAAGGTCAAGGTGGGCGACACCTTCCGCTCCCGCTCCATCATCGGATCGCAATTCGAGGTGGGCCTGGAAGCGGAAACGGAGGTGGCCGGGCGCAGGGCGATCATCCCGACGATCACCGGTCGCGGCTGGACGTTCGGGCTGCATCAGGTGGCGCTCGATCCGACCGACCCGCTGGCGAACGGCTTCGCCATGACCGACACCTGGGGTCCGCAGGCGGGCGAGATCGGCTGACGCCGGCGGCGGGGCGCTGGCCCCGACCCGATTGCCGCCGGCACGCGGCTCATGGGGTTCCGTCGACCACATCGTCGGCAGGCTGCGGGAAATCGGCGACTAGGGCTGCGATCTCGTAGCCGTCGGCTGCGGCCGCGTTGAGCCATTCGGCCGCCTTGCCGGCATCCGCCGCGGTACCGATCCCGTCGCGATAGGACATTCCCAGCGCATAGGCGCCGAGCCGGTCGCCGGCCTCGGCCGCCTGGCGGTAGAGCGCATGGGCGGCGGCAGGATCGCCGCCCTTCTGGAGAAGCTGGCCATAGCGCACCATGGCCACGGTATGGCCGCCTTCCGCCGCCTCGCGGTAGAGCTCCTGCGCCGCCAGCACCTGACCGCCCTGCTCGAGCGCACGGGCGAGCTGGAATGCGAAGCGGGCCCTGCCGCCGGCATTGTAGGCTTCCCGGCAGGCCGAGAGCGCTACGCCGAGCTTGATCCTCCCATCCGCGACAGGCGGGAAGGCGGGATTGCGCGCGCGGTCATGCCGGCTGGCGGCGGCCGCGTCGCATTGGTCTTCGATGGAGAGACCGGTCGCACCGGCCGGCGCGGCCGCGGTGAGGGCCGTCGCGATGAAAAATGCAAGTCCCGCCGTCTTCATAGTAATCATACGCACGATGCGTCTCCCTTTCCTTTGCGCAGGTTAGACGTCGAGTACGGGCGGGTTTGTTCCCCAGGGGACAGGCAGCAGCATTTCGCAGGGCATAGTCCAACCCTTGCCGGCGGTCGCGCGGCCAGGAGACGAAGGGGTTCATCATGCAGGAAGACAGACACGGCTTGGTCGTCGATCGCCGCACGTTCATTGCAGGCGGCATCCTCGCTCTGACGGCGTTTCCGGGCGCCACGCGGGCGGCTACGGTCATCGGCACGGTCGATGAGGCGCGGGGTACCGTCAGCCGCCGGGCGCGCGGCAAGCTCGCCGCGATGCGGGCCGGCGCCGACGTCATGGATCGCGACGTCATTCTGACCGGCGACGGCAGCTTCGCCGAAATGACGCTGGGCGAGGCGACGAAACTCCTGCTCGGCAGCCGTACCGAACTGCTCGTCGACAGCTTCATCGCCAATCAGGGCGGCACGATCGAACTCGGCACTGGCGGCATGATCTTCGACCGGCCGGAGCAACAGCCGAAGATCGACCTGACGGTGCGCACCGCCTTCGGCATGATCGGCGTGCGCGGCACGAAGTTCTTCGCCGGTCCGAACCGGCGTCCATTCGCCGTCTTCGTCGAGCGCGGCCTGGTCAGCTTCACCGCCGCCGGCGTCACGCGTCAGGTCGGGGCGGGGGAGGGCGTCGACGTTGCCGCACCCGGCGAGGCGCCCGGCCCGGTGGTGCGGTGGGGCGAGGCGCGCATCCGCGAGGCCTATGCCAGCATCGGCGTCCGCTGAGGGGCCTTGCGGCGCCGGTCGTTACGCCGGCCCGTCAGGGCCGCCGGCCGGAGCGCCACTGACGGGAGCCTCTTCGAGCGGGGTGAAGATCTCCATCTGCGCGATGCCGCGGATCTCGTGGATCCCGAGCGAGCGCATCGGCCGGGCGGATTCCGCGGCGGCCGCGGGCCCGATGCAGATGCCGGTGCCGAACAGCTTGTCGACCTCCTGCAGCCGCGCTGCGACATTCATGGCCTCTCCATGGGCGGTATAGTCCAGCGTGCTGCCCGTGCCGATGTCGCCGAGCACGACCGTGCCGGTCTCGATTCCGATGCGGGTGCGCCCGAAACCGGCCTCCGCAAACTGCGGCCGACGGCGCATCTCTTCCGTCAGCGCCCGGATGGCCAGTGCGCAGTCGACCGCCCGGTCCACGTGTTGATCGAGATCCTCGGGTGCGTTGAAGAGCGCGTGGACCGCATCGCCCACGACCTTGTTGACCATCCCCCCGTGCTCGGTGACGAGCGTGTTGACCTCGCGATAGTAGATGTCGAGGAGGGCCACCAGCCTCTGTGGCCCGATCCTGTGCGACAGGCCGGAAAAATCCGCGATGTCGGTGAAAAGCGCGGTCACCTGGCGCTCTTCTCCGCCGACGCGCTCGAGACCGGGATTGTCGAGATAGCGCGAAACCACCGAGGGCGGCAGGTATTGCCCGAAGCGCTGGCGGGCGGTCTGTTCGGCGCGGCGAACGTCGGCGAATTTCAGGATGCCGGTGACGAGCAGCGCGGCTGCGAGCACCATCGCAATCGTCGGCGCATCGACGAGAAGGCCGCTCTCGCGATAGACCAGTGCAGCGCCGGCGAGCGTTGCCAGGATCAGGCCTGTTCCGACCGCCGCCGCATAGGTCGGGCGCAGACGTGTGACGGCGAGCGCGCCGCAGATGCCGGCCAGGAGGGCGAAGGCGGCCTCCGCGGGAACGAGGCGCCGGTCGCGCAGCGGGATGAAGCCGCTCAGGATGGCCGTGGCGACGTCGGCATGGATTTGCACCGACGGTTCCAGCGGCATCGAGGCGCTGGCCCTCAGTCCGCCCAGCGTCGGCAGGCTGCTGCCGACCAGCACCAGCTTGCCGCGGATCCGCTCGGCCGGGACGTCGCCGTTCAGGACATCGATGGCGGAGACGGTGCGGCGGGCGATGCGCGCTGCGTCCGAGGCGGCGAAGCGCAGGTTTCCGTCGTCGTCCAGGCGCAGCAACCGTCCGTCCAGGCGGATCCATGCCGGCGTTCCACCGAGCACCGGGGTTGCGACGTCGGCCGCACGTCGGGCGGCCTCGAGCGCAAGCGCGGGATAGGGCACGTTGCCGACGATGGCGTAGGGCGCCACGCGCCTTACGAGCGCGTCGCCGTCTCCGACCAGGAAGGCCGCTGCCGCCGCTGCCGACCTGTTCTGGAAGAGCGGGCAGGATGCCTCGGCTCCTTCGATGAACCAGAGATCGGGGATGGCGACCGGCCGCTGCACGGCAAGCTCCGGCACCGGCTGCGGGGCGCGTTCCGCACCGTCGCCGACCAGGAAGCCGAGGATCGTCGGCACCCGGCTGATCGCGTCCGCCAACGCCCTGTTGGCCGGGTCTGCGGGGTCGCAGTTGCTGCTGAAGACGAAGTCGAGCGCGACCGCGGCCGGTGCAGCCCTGGTCAGGGCATCGACCAGTCCGGCCGACTGCGTCCGGCCCCATGCTTCGCCCGGCGCTGCCTGTGACGAGCGCTGGTCGACGTCGACGACCAGCAGCCGGTCCGTCTCCGGCGCGCCCACCGCCTGGATGAGCGCATCGAAGAACAGCTCGCGCGGCCGTGCGAGGAAGGCATCGGCGAAGGCGTAGAGGAGGACTGCGCCGAGCAGGCTGATGAAGATGCCGGCGAGAAGGGGCTTCCCGCCGAAGGATCGACGGCTGTGGGGCACCGCCGCTACTCGTCTTCCGGCTCGGCTACCGAAAGCAGCCTGCCGATGTGGCAGAAGATGATGCCGTCGGTGCGGCGGATGGCGCCCGCTTCCTCCAATGCCAGGATCGAGCGGTTGATCTTGGGCCGGCTCGCGCCGACGATGCTTGCGATCTCCGTCTGGCTGAGCGCGAGCTGGAGGTTGGCGCTCTCGGGCAGTTCGTTGCCGTGGATGTTGCGCAGCGTGGCGAGGAAGAAGCGCGCCACGCGCGAATCCAGATCGTAGAGCGCAATGGTCTCCAGTTGCTCTGTCGTCTCCCTGAGCTTGGTGCAGAGATAGTGGATGATCGCCTGGTAGGACTGGACGTTGCGGGTCAGCACCTCGAGGAAGTCGCGCTTGCTGATCACGTAGCCTTCGGTGGCGATCATGGCGGTCGCGTCCGCCGAACGCGGCTGTCCGTCCAGGATCGCCAGTTCGCCGAAGATCGAGCCGGCCTCCAGGTGCCGCAACGTCAGTTCCTTGCCCTGCGGGGTCAGGAGCGAGATCTTGATTCGGCCGGAGATGACGACGATCAGGTAGGTTCCCTCGTCGCCGCGCTGGAACAGGACGGTCCCCGCCTTCCACTTGCGATAGCTAGCAATGGTGGCGATATCGCCGATCGTTTCCTTGTTGAAACCCTCGAAGATCGGAAACGAACGCCAGAATGCCGTGCTTCTCGTGACCTCGTTCATATGCGCCGCCCTCGGTTGACGGGCGAATTCCCGGTCGTCCGCCCTGATCCGCGGGCAATTCTTCCCGCACTCGGCGATTGCTTGCAACAGAAAAGTCTTAAAGACAAGCGGGGTGTGGCTGTCTATGGTTTCCCGTGGTCCGTGCGTCGTGCTGCACGATCGTGCTGAATTGCTGAACGATGTGTCCACATTGTAGCGGTCTAGTGTAAACGCAACGATCTGGTAAGAATTCCTGCAACGAAACCCAACCGCCAGGAGCCTGCCATGCCTCACAACGTCGTCGTCCTCGTCGGACGCATTCTCCTTTCCGTCATGTTCATTCTGTCCGGCTACCCGAAGCTGCTCGATCCGTCGGGTACCGCCGGCATGATCGCCGGTGCGGGCCTGCCGGCCTCGACCGCTCTCGCCTACCTCGCCGGCCTGTTCGAGCTGGTCTCGGGCCTGTTCATCCTCGTCGGCTTCCAGACGAAGATCACCGCCTACCTGCTCGCTCTCTTCTGCGTCTTCACCGCACTCGTCTTCCATAGCGGCCCGATCAACGTTCCGGATTTCCCGGAAGCCGCCAACGGCCTGCTGACCATGTTCAACGGCCTGATGATGATGAAGAACCTGACGATCGCCGGCGGCTTCCTCGTGCTGGCCGCCTTCGGCCCCGGTTCGATCTCGGTCGACGCCCGCCGTGGCGCCCCCGTCGTCGCCTGACCGTCCGGCCATCCCATGAGAGCCTCCCCGGTGCCGCCGGGGAGGCTTTTTTGTGTCTCGCCGCACAAGCGACAGCCGGTTCGTCTGGCATCGTAGGCCGCTAGCTGCTATGCGCTCGGAAACGCCGAAGGAGAGGCTCCCATGTTTTCCAACTCGTTCACCGATCGCGACACCATGGCGGAACTGCTCGCCCGCATGCTGTGGGAAATCAAGGCGGTTCATTTCCGGCCCGAGGAACCCTACAAGCTGGCCTCCGGCATGGCGAGCCCGGTCTATATCGATTGCCGCAAGCTGCTGTCCTACCCCCGCATCCGCTCAGCGGTGATGGACTTCGCCGCGGCCACCCTCCTGCGCGACGCGGGCTTCGAGCAGTTCGACGTCATCGCCGGCGGCGAGACGGCCGGGATCCCGTTCGCAGCACTCTTGGCCGATCGGCTCGGGCTGCCGATGATCTATGTCCGCAAGAAGCCGAAGGGGCATGGCCGCAATGCCCAGATCGAGGGCGTCCTGCCGGAAGGTGCGCGCGTGCTCGTCATCGAGGACCTGACCACGGCCGGCGGCTCGATGTTCACCTTCATCGACGCGGTCCGCGAGGCCGGCGGCATCGTCGACCACGGCATGGCGCTGTTCTACTACGGCATCTTCGCCGAGGCGGAGGCGCGTTTCGCCAACGGCAAGGTCAGGCTTCACCACGTCTCCACCTGGCGCAACGTGCTTGCGGTCGCCCGTGCGCAGAAGCTCTTCGACGAGGCGACGCTTGCCTCCGTCGAGGCTTTCCTCAACGCGCCGCTTCTGTGGTCGGCCGATCACGGCGGCGTCAGCACCCTGCCGACCGCCTGAACCGCAGACGCGCGACAAAAGGCGCTGGCGTTTTTCCGCGCGGTCCATTAAATCGATTGAAAAATCGTTGGAGGATGTCTTCATGATCCTGTGTTGTGGCGAAGCGCTGATCGACATGCTGCCCCGCAAGTCGACGCTCGGCGAGGATGCCTATGCCCCCTATGCGGGCGGGGCGATCTTCAATACCGCGATCGCGCTCGGTCGTCTCGGCGTGCCGGCCGCCTTCTTCACCGGCCTGTCGGATGACATGCTCGGCGACGTGCTGCGCCAGGCGCTCGCCGACAGCCATGTCGACTACAGCCCCTGTGCCATTCTCTCCCGCCCGACGACGGTCGCGTTCGTCAAGCTGGTCAACGGGCAGGCGACCTATGCCTTCTACGACGAGAACACCGCGGGCCGCATGATCGGCACGGAGAACCTGCCGGTTCTCGGCGACGATTGCGAAGCGCTGCACTTCGGCGCCATCAGCCTGATCCCCGAGCCCTGCGGCTCGACCTACGAGGCGCTGCTGATGCGCGAGCATGACAGGCGCGTCATCTCGCTCGACCCCAACATCCGTCCCGGCTTCATCAAGGATCGCGCCGCCCACCAGGCCCGCATCGAGCGCATGGCGGCGAAGTCCGACATCATCAAGTTCTCGGACGAAGACCTGGAATGGTTCGGCATGCACGGCAGCCACGACGAACTGGCGGCCGAATGGCTGAAGCGCGGCCCCAAGGTCGTGGTCATCACCAAGGGCGCCGACGGTGCGGACGGCTACACGAAGAACCTCAAGGTCTCCGTCGCCGGTGAAAAGGTCGAGGTCGTCGATACGATCGGCGCCGGCGACACCTTCGACGCCGGTGTGCTGGCGTCGCTGAAGCGTAACGATCTGCTGACCAAGGAAAAGGTCGCCTCGCTCGGTGAGGCCGGCCTGCGCGACGCGCTCGCCCTTGCCGCGAAGGCCGCCGCCGTCACCGTCTCCCGCGCCGGCGCCAATCCGCCCTGGGCCCGCGAAATCGGACTCTAGGCGTCTCTGCTCCTCTCGCCGACCGAGGCGAGGGGCTGCTTCCGGCAATATAAAACTTCATACTTCCAGTATTCTCCCCCGGCGGGGAGAAGGTGGCGCGGAGCGTCGGATGAGGGGCGAGCACCGCGCGCGGCAAGTCCGCTCATGGCCTGGAGGAATTCGCTCTTCTCCCCGGAACGAGCGAAACGGGCCGCCCTCGCGAGAAGGCGGCCCTGGTGGCTTTGCCGTGGATCCGTGCCGGCTCCGAGGCGGGCGGCTTACTTCGCCGCCTTCAACAGGGCCGCGACCAGGCCGGCGGTGGACGAATCGTGTCCCTCCGCGCTCTCCTTGCCTTCCACGACCGGCAGCAGCCCCGTCGCCAGTTCCTTGCCGAGTTCCACGCCCCACTGGTCGAACGAATTGATGTTGAACAGCGCGCCCTCGACGAAGACGCGGTGCTCGTAGAGGGCGATCAGGCGGCCGAGCGCAAACGGGGTCAGTTCGTCGTAGACCATGGTGATCGACGGGCGGTTGCCGGAGAAGACGCGGTGCGGCGCGATCCGGTCGGCCTTGGCATCGTCCATGCCCTTCGAGGTCAGCTGCGCCTTGGCCTCAGCGAGGCTGCGCCCCTTCATCAAGGCTTCCGACTGCGCCAGGCAGTTGGCGATCAAAAGCTCGTGCTGGTGGCGCAGGTTCTTCTCGTGGCCGTTGGCGGCGATCATGAACTCGGCCGGGATGACGGTCGTGCCCTGATGGATCAGCTGGTAGAAGGCGTGCTGGCCGTTGGTGCCGGGCTCGCCCCAGACGACCGGGCCGGTGTCGCCCTCGACCGGCTTGCTGTCCATCGTCACCGCCTTGCCGTTCGATTCCATGTCGAGCTGCTGCAGGTAGGCGGGAAAGCGCGACAGGCGCTGGTCGTAGGGCAGGATCGCCCGCGACGGATAGCCGAGCACGTTGCGGTGGTAGAAGCCGATGAGCCCGAGCAGCATCGGAATGTTCTGGCGGAAGGGTGCCGTGCGGAAATGGTTGTCGATCGCATGGCCGCCGGCGAGGAACTCTGCGAAGTTGTCCTTGCCGATCGCGATCATCAGCGGCAGGCCGATCGCCGACCAGATCGAATAACGCCCGCCGACCCAGTCCCAGAAGCCGAACACCCGTTCCCCGGCGATCCCGAAGGCGGAGACCTTGTCGAGCGCGGTGGAGACGGCGCAGAAGTGGTGGCCGACCGCCGCCTCGCCGAGCTTGCCGGCGATGAAGGCGCGCGCCGTTGCGGCATTGGTCATCGTCTCGATCGTGGTGAAGGTCTTTGAGGCGACGATGAAGAGCGTCGTTTCCGCCTCCAGCAGCTTCAGCGTGTCGGCGATGTGCGCGCCGTCGATGTTGGAGACGAAATGCAGGCGCGGCCCGTCGTGATGGGGGGCAAGCGCCAGCGTCGCCATCACCGGGCCGAGGTCCGAGCCGCCGATACCGATATTGACGACGTCGGTGATCTTCTTGCCGGTCGCACCGGCGAGCCTGCCGGAGCGGATGCCGTCGGCGAAGGCGCCCATGGCGTCGAGCACGCCGTTGACGTCCGGCATGACGTCCCGGCCGTCGACGAGAACCGGCGTGTTGGAGCGGTTGCGAAGGGCGGTGTGCAACACCGCGCGCTCCTCGGTGATGTTGATCTTCTCGCCGGCGAACATGGCGTCGCGCTTCTTCTCGACGCCCGCTTCCCTGGCCAGCGCTTCCAGCCCGTCGAGGATGCGCTCGTTCACCGCGCATTTGGAGAAATCGAACAGGAAGTCGTCGAGCGAGACGCTGAAGCGGGCGAAGCGTTGCGGGTCGGCGGCGAAGGCGGCCCGGATGTCCGTGGCGTTGGTGTCCTTCGCGGTGATCTTCAGCGTTTCGACAAGCGCGTTCATGACAGTCTCCCTGCATCGCAACATGGCTGGTGGCGCTAGCTAGTCGCTTTGCATGGCGTGAATCAAGGGCGCGATGCCGCTTTCGGATGAAAGCCGCGGGATTTCATGAAAAATTCTAAATCGATTTATGTGGTCGGGGCGGCCTAGGAGCGCAGCTCCCTCCGCAGGATCTTGCCGACATTGGATTTCGGCAGTTCGTTGCGGAATTCGACGAAGCGCGGACGCTTGTAGTTGGTCAGGTTGTCGGCACAGTGGGCCTTCACCGCCGCCTCGGTGAGGTTCGGGTCCCGTCGCACGACGAAGAGCTTGACCGCCTCGCCCGAATGCTCGTCCGGAATGCCGATCGCAGCGCACTCGAGCACGCCCGGCAGCGTCATCGCCACCTCCTCGACCTCGTTCGGGAAGACGTTGAAGCCGGAGACGAGGATCATGTCCTTCTTGCGGTCGACGATCTTGATCAGCCCTTCCTCGTTCATGAAGCCGACGTCGCCGGTGCGGAAAAAGCCGTCGGCGGTCATCACGCGCGCGGTCTCGTCGGGGCGCTGCCAGTAGCCGGCCATCACCTGGGGTCCGCGGATGCAGATCTCGCCGACCGTGCCGATCGGCAGCGAATTGCCCTCGTCGTCGCGAATGTCCACGTCGGTGGAGGGCAGGGGCATGCCGATCGTGCCGGTGAAGCTGCTCGTGTCCAGCCGGTTCGCGGTCGCCACCGGCGAGGTCTCCGAGAGCCCGTAGCCCTCTGCGATCGGGCAGCCGGTCATCTTGTGCCAGCGCTCTGCGACGGGGTGCTGGACGGACATGCCGCCGCCGAAGGTCAGCGCCAGGTCGGAGAAGTCGATCTTCTGGAACTCGGCATTGTTCATCAGGGCGTTGAACAGCGTGTTGAGGCCGGGAAAGACGTTGACGCGGTAGGTCGCCATGTCCTTGACGAGGGCCGGAATGTCGCGCGGATTGGCGATCAGGATGTTGGTTGCGCCGGTCAGGAGCCCTGCGAGCGAGTTCACCGTCAGCGCGAAGATGTGGTAGAGGGGCAGGGCGCAGAGAAAGACCATCCGCTCCGGCTTCTGCTTTCCGATAAAGGCGGTCTCCAGCCAGATGCCCATCTGTTCCATGTTGGAGAGCAGGTTGGCATGGGTCAGCATCGCGCCCTTCGAGACGCCGGTGGTGCCACCCGTATACTGCAGGAAGGCGATGTCGGTGCGCGCAACCTTCGCCTCGCCGAGGCTCAGGCCAGCACTCTTGGCCATCACCGAGGAAAAGGGATGATGGCCCGGCAGCGACCACGCCGGCACGAGCTTCTTGACCCTGCGCACGATCAGGTTGACCACGTGCCCCTTCAGGCCCAGCATGTCGCCCATGCTGCAGACGACGACGTCCTTCACCCCGGTCCGGCCGATCGCCTGCTGGACGGTGTGGGCGAAGTTCTCCAGCACGAACAGCACCTTCGCCCCGGAATCGTTGAGCTGGTGCTCCAATTCGCGCGGCGTGTAGAGCGGGTTGACGTTCACGACGGTGAACCCCGCCCGCAGGATGCCGTAGACCGTCACCGGGTTCTGCAGGATGTTCGGCATCATCACCGCGACGCGATCGCCCTTCGCCAGGCCGAGCGACTGCAGCCAGGCGCCGATCCGGGCTGATTGCGTCTCCAGATCCCGGAAGCTCAGCGCCTTGCCCATGCTGATGAAGGCGGGGCGATCGGCATATTTGTCGCAATAGTGGACGAGTGCGTCGCCGATCGATTCATAGGCGAGCGGCGGGATTTCGGCAGGAGTCCCGGGCGGATAGGAGGAGAGCCAGATCCTGTCGGAAGATGGTCCGGTCCGGTCCTGAACGGTTGCTGCCATGTATGCCGATCCTCCCTTGCATGCCGGGTATCCCTGCTGCCTTCTAGACGCAACCGTCAGGTCCTCCAACCTCCCGGTGCGGCAGCATGATGCCTTTGGTCCTGGGCATCAAGCACAATCGCTATATAACCTTGACGTAAACGTCAATAAGCAGACTGCAGGCATCAACATGGTGCGGCGCGGCAGGCCGGCGGCATCGGGGCGGCTGGAACGGCGCCGGATTCCATGAGAAAATGTCTTTTCGCGCGAAAGCCAGGAGGAGTCTTCAGGATGGGCGGGTGGATCGGCAGGGCAGTCCCGGCGTTTCTTTGCGCCCTGTCGGTTGCCGCCGGTCCGGCCTCGGCGATCGATGCCCTGCAGCCCCGCCACGGCCCGGTCGTGGTCGGGCAGGACCCGGTGGACGCGCTCGGCGTCGCCCGTGATCCGGTCGACGGCCTGCGCCGCGCGCCGACCTTTCGCGGGCTCAGCGGATATGCCACCTACCGCGACGGCTACTACCGCCATCCGAACGGCTACTGGTACCCGCGATGGGCCTTCGGCACCGGCGAGATGCTGGGCGACGTGACCGTCGGGCCGGGTGCGCCCGTCTATGGCATGACGCGGGAGCAATGGTGCGCCAACCGGTACCGGAGCTACCGCCGGTCGGACAACAGCTACCAGCCCTTGAGCGGTCCGCGCCGGACCTGCGTTCCGCAATAGGGCGCCAGCGCCGTTCCTGCGCCTGTCGCAAGGTGCGCGGCCGCAAAGCTTTGCGCGTCAGGCCGGAGCATCGGGCGCCCGCCGCAATCGGACGGGCAAGAAAAATGTCGCACCGGCAAGGTTTTCTTTGCCGTGACATGCGACACTGGTATCACCATATGAGGCGATGCGTCCCGGATTGCGATGAGTGCGGCGCCGCATCGAACAGGAGGAATACGGTGCATCAGCCCGAACTGCGCAATATCCGCCAGGAGCCGCGCCTGCTTGGAGCAGCGCGGACGACCGGCGTTGCCCTGATCTCGTCGATCTCCGCTGCGCGCTGGCTGCTGCTGCTCGTCATCGTCGCCGGCATCTATTTCTTCCACGGCTTCGTCGTGCCGGTCCTGGCCGCGCTCGTGATCGCCACGGCGAGCTGGCCGCTGTTCTGTCGGCTGCGGCGGGCGCTGAACGGCCAGCGCACGCTGGCCGCGGCGATCGCCATCCTGCTGATCCTCGCCTTCATCATCGTGCCCATCATGTTCGCCGTCACTTACGCTTTCCAGGAGGTGCGCGAGTGGATCGGCTGGGCGGTGGCGACCAACAAGACCGGCGCGCCGGTGCCGGACTGGATCCGCGCCCTGCCGGTGGTGGGCGAATGGGTCGCCAACCGCTGGACCCAGCTTCTCGATCATCCCGGCGCGATCGGCGAGGTGACGCAGATCATCAGCGGCGCCAATATCGGCAATATCTATCGCGTCGCGCTGGCGGCCGGTGGCGCCGCCTTCCACCTGCTGCTGACGATGCTCTTCATGCTGATCGCGCTCTTCTTCATCTATCGGGACGGAGAGAGCTTCCTGTCGCAGGTGGACAGCATCGGTGAGCGCATCCTGCCGATGCGCTGGGAGCGAATCTCCCGCATCGTTCCCGCCACGATCAGCTCCACCGTCACCGGCATGACGCTGATTGCGATCGGCGAGGGCATCGTGCTCGGCATCGCCTACTGGATCGCCGGCGTCCCCTCCGCCGTCACGCTCGGCGTGCTGACGGGCCTGATGGCGCTCTTTCCCGGCGGTGCGCCGCTCGCCTTCACCCTGGTGTCGATCTATCTCGTCGCCAGCGGTTCGGCCGTCGCCGGCATCGCGCTCTTCCTCTGGGGCTCCATCGAGCTCTTCATCGTCGACAAGACCTTGCGTCCGAAGCTGGTCGGCGGTCCGATCAAGCTGCCCTTCCTGCCGACCTTCTTCGGCCTCATCGGCGGCGTGAAGACCATGGGCTTCCTCGGCCTGTTCATCGGGCCGGTGCTGATGGCGCTGCTGGTGGCAATCTGGCGCGAATGGGTGCGCGAGGTCGAGATGACCGAGGAGGCGCCGGTCATCCAGAAGACGGCCGAGAAAACCGCAGCGGAATAGCCTGCAGGACCGCCGGTCGTGCGCGCGGCTGCATTGCAGCCCGTGCCACGGCGGCTGACGGTTCACGTTGTGCCGGAAGGCGAAGAACCGAGACAGGGCATGGCGCTACAGCGGTTGATCCTGAACATCCGGCGGTATCAGCGATCGATCGTCGGGCGGCACGACCGCTTCCTGGGTGTTCATCAGCCCGACACCCAGCACCATGGCGGCCAAGGCGCACAGCAGGATCACAAAGGTGAGGCCTGATTTGTCCATGAGTGTATCCTGGGCAATCCGGGAAGGGCGTCCCCTCAGTAACCTGATCCGCCTGATCCGCCCGAGCCGCCTGAACTGCCCGAACCATTGCTGCCGGAATCACCGCGACTGGTATCGTTGGCGGAGGATTGAGAAGTGTCTGTCCGCTCGGTTTGACAGCCCAACAGGGCCAAGACCGACAGGCTCACAACGAATAAGAAGCGCCTGGACACGGCATCCTCCACTCTTGCGGTTCTCGTGGGGAAATTTTCGATCCATTTGCTGCCGGTGGCAAGGGATTTGTGGCCGGCGCCCTCGGGGAGGGTGACGAGCCCGGCGGTCGCTTTACCCGCGCTGATCGTGCCCGTGCGATGCCCGGACCCCGAAGCGAACGAGAAAGACCCGCCTGGTGGCGCAATGAAGCTCAAGTTCTTGAAAGTTTTGGTGCCGCTTACGTGACTCGAACACGTGACCCCATCATTACGAATGATGTGCTCTACCGACTGAGCTAAAGCGGCCTGCTTTCGGCCCGAAGCATCGCGGGCCGGAATGTGTGGGGCTGATAGCCGCATTGCGGCAAGATTTCAAGTCATCTGTTTCCGCAACGGCAATTTTCTCCTCCGTGTGGACAGGCAGGCCTCAGGAGACGGCGAGGCGCTGGCGCGCGGCCCGGTATTCCGCCTCCAGCCGCGCCACGTAGGTCTCGGTGCTGGTGATCTCCTTGATGGCGCCGATGCCCTGGCCGCAGCCCCAGATGTCCTTCCAGGCCTTCGCGCCGGTCTCCGCCTTCTCGAAATCCATCTTGGCCGGGTCGGCCTCGGGCAGGTTGTCGGGATCGAGGCCGGCGGCGCGGATCGATGAGCGCAGGTAGTTGCCGTGAATGCCGGTGAAGTAGCTGGAATAGACGATGTCGGCCGCATTCGCCTCGACGATCGCCGCCTTGTAGGCGTCGCTGGCGCGTGCCTCGGTCGTGGCGATGAAGGGCGAGCCGATATAGGCCATGTCCGCGCCCATCGCCTGAGCGGCCAGGATCGCCCCGCCGGTCGAGATCGCGCCGGAAAGGATGAGCGGGCCGTCGAACCAGCCGCGGATCTCCTGGACGAGCGCGAACGGCGACAGCGTGCCGGCGTGCCCGCCGGCGCCGGCCGCAACCGCGATCAGCCCGTCGGCGCCCTTGCGGATCGCCGAATGGGCATGGCGGTTGTTGATGACGTCGTGCAGCACGATCCCGCCATAGGAATGGATGGCGTCGTTGACTTCGGGGACCGCGCCGAGCGAGGAGATCACGACCGGCACCTTGTATTTGACGCACAGCATCAGGTCGTGCTCGAGCCGCCTGTTCGACTTGTGGACGATCTGGTTGACGGCAAAGGGGGCGGCCGGGCGATCCGGATGGCGGCCGTTGTGGTCGGCAAGCGCCTCGGTGATCTCCGCCAGCCATTCGTCGAGCTGCGATTCCGGCCGGGCATTGAGCGCCGGAAAGGCGCCGACGACGCCCGCCTTGCACTGCGCCAGCGTCAACGCGGGATGCGAGATGATGAAGAGGGGAGAGGCGATGACGGGCAGGCGGAGGTTGTCGCGGAGGATGGCAGGCAGGGTCATGTCGCGGTCCGGATGATATTACGTTTACGGAAACGTCAATGAGACTAGCAGCGTTCGCCGCCGTTGGAAAGATGCGTGTCGACCGCCCACGCGTCCGGCGTGGCGATGCGAAGCGACGACCGTGCCCTTTCGTTATCCCCGCCGGCGACCGGCCCTGCGTCGCCTCAGACTTGCGGAAACAGGCATCAACGTTTACCGAATTCTTAACAGAGAAAAACGAAGACGCCTTGGCTTCGTTTGCCCGTGCGGCACCCAAGGAGGCAATGTGAGCGGACTGGAACAGGCCATCAGAAGCGCATTGGCGCGTGCCGAAAGCGGCAACCCCGAAACCCGCGCGCGGATCTATCAGTCGGCCCGCAATGCGCTCGAGGCGGGGCTGCGCAAGCAGGAGATCAACGATCCCGAAGCGATCGCGGCCCAGCGCCACCGCCTGGAAATGACGATCCGCCAGATCGAAGCCGAGCAACGCGCCGCCCGGAAGGCGGCAACGCCCGGTACCGGCCAGCCGGCCGCCGCGCAGCCGCCGTCCTCCGTGCGCCCGCCGGTAGCCCCGGCCGCGACGCCGCCGCAGATGACGGGCGAGCCCCGCTCCGCCGGGACGAACGGCCACCTGAGGGCCGAGAGAAACGGGGGGGCGACAGGCGACCGTTCCGAGGCGGACGTCACCCCCGAGCTCGACCAGATCCGTCCCGAACGCGCAGACGGCTTCGGCCCCGCGGCGAGGGCGGCTGCGACCGGCAAGGCGCAGAAGCCCGTGCGCGGCCAGCCGGATCCGGAACCGCACGCGGATGCGGACGCGATCGTCGCCGCCTCGCCGCGGATGGCCAAGGCGCCCAGGCGCAGGGGCCGGCTGTTCTCCTTCCTGCTCGTCGTCGCGACCCTTGTCGCCGCCCTGGGAACGGTCGCCTGGTGGGTGCAGAGCAGCGGCCTGCTGCTGCCGCCGTCCGAGCGCGACGGCAGCGTCGCCAACCCGCCGCAGAGCGTCAGCGGCGAGGATTTCCCGGCGACCCAGCCGGGTGGCGAGGCGCTCGACACGCACAACAGTTTCTCCGCCGACTGGCGCGAGGTCTTCGAGCCCTCCGACACCGGCGCCCTGTCGGCCGAAAGCGGCGGCCGTTACGAGCCCGTCAGCACGGACGAAGGGCCTGCGGTCCGGCTCGTATCGACAGCGGCGGACCGTGCGGGTGCCATCGCGGTCGCCGTCGCGCCGGACATCCTGCAGGCGATGGCCGGGAAGACCTCGACGATCGCGCTGACGGTGGAGCCGGACAGCGGCAAGCCGGCGCAGGTGTCGGTCGAATGCGATTTCGGCACGCTCGGCAATTGCGGTCGCCACCGGTTTGCCGTGTCGGACCGCACCGACCTCTTGTTCCAGGTCACCTTCGAAGGTTCGCTGTCGCCGAGCGCGGCCGGCCGCCTGCTGATCAACAGCGATGTCACCGGCGCCGGCGCCGGCGTCAACCTGTTCGCGGTCCGCATCCTGCCCGGGGAGTGAGCCCGGGCCGGCCCGCACCCGATAGGGACGCTATTTCAGGAACTTCGGACCCGCGCCGACGATCCGGTCGTCGATCTCGCCGATCGCCTTCTTGTCCTTGCCGTCATAGTCCAGCCGGTGAAGGATGCTGCGGATGGCGTTGATCCGGGCGCGGCGCTTGTCGTTGGCCCGCACGATCGTCCAGGGCGCCCAGGCCTTGTGGGTTTCCTCCAGCATCCGGTCGCGCTTGCGCGTATAGTCGTCCCACTTGTTCAGGGCGGCGATGTCCATCGGCGACAGCTTCCACGTCTTCAGCGGATCGTGGCGGCGGTCGTGGAAGCGCTTGATCTGCATCTCGCGGCCGATGTCGAGCCAGAACTTGAAGAAGACGATCCGGTCGGTGATCACCATCCGCTCGAAGTCGGGCGTCTCGGCCAGGAACTTCTCGTACTGTTCCTGTGTGCAGAAACCCATGACGGGCTCGACGCCGGCGCGGTTGTACCACGAGCGGTCGAAGAGAACGAACTCGCCGGCGGTGGGGAACTGGGCGACGTAGCGCTGATAGTACCATTGGCCCTGCTCGGTCTCGGTCGGCTTGGCGAGCGCCACCACCCGGGCGGAGCGGGGGTTGAGATAGGCGCGGGTGACGAAGATCAGCCCGCCCTTGCCCGCCGCGTCGCGGCCTTCATAGACCGCGACCACCCGCTTTCCGGTGGCCTGCAGCCAGTACTGCGCCTTGACGAGCTCGATCTGCAGCCGCTCCAGCGTCTCCTCGTACTCGTCCCTGTCGAGCTTCTTGTCGTAGGGAAAGCCGCCGGACGAGAACGCCTTGTCCTCGACCCAGCCCGGAAGCTCCGGGTCGTCGATGTCGAAGCTGCGCTTCTTGCCGCCGATCTCGATTTCCACCGCCGCAATGTCGGGAAACGTGACCATGCCTCAAACTCCTCCGCGCAAGGGTTCCCGAGCAGGCCACATCTGGATTGCGATTTCAAGCGCACCGTGAAAAACATGTCATGAAATCAAGTTATGGCTGCCTGTTGACGAAGAATCACGGAGCACGCCGATGTGGGTGAGGAAGGACATTCTGGTGGAAGAGCGCGGGTCGACTGTCCGGTGGCTCTTGGCCCAGCTCTGGGACGAACGGGTGCTGCTGGCTGCCGTGGTCTTTGCCGCCTTTCTCATGTGGATGGGTGGAATTCCCGCCGGCTGGATCGCCTTCGTCGTGATGCTGCTGGTGCTCGCAGGCTTCGCGCGCGGCGAGCGCCTGGAAGCGCTCGCGCCGACGGCTGTGGTTCCGGCCCAGCGCGCCGAGGCGGAGACCGCCGAGGGGCTTGATGCGATTGCGGCCCTGATCGATGCGCTCGACATGCCGGTTCTGATCGTGACGGCCGACGAAACGATCCGCTTGCAGAACCGCGCCGCAGCGGCCCTGTTCGGGCCGATCCCGCGCAATGCCGACCTCGCCGGCCGCATCCGCGCGCCGGGCATCCTCGACATGGCGCGCGACGTGATCGCAAGCGGGCAGGCGAAGGAGACCGAGCATTCCGAGCGGCTGCCTTCCGAAACCGTCTATATCGTGCGTGCGGCGCCCATGCCGGCGCTCGATCACCGTCTCGGTGCGGGACGCTACTTCCTGATCACCTTCCGCGACGTCTCGCAGGCGCGCAGGATCGACCGGATGCGCTCGGACTTCGTTGCCAATGCCAGCCATGAGCTGCGCACCCCGCTGGCCTCGCTTAGAGGCTTCATAGAGACCCTGCAGGGACCGGCCAAGGACGACCACAAGGCGCACGAGCGCTTCCTGGGCATCATGCATGACCAGGCGACGCGGATGAGCCGGCTGGTGGACGATCTGCTGTCGCTGTCGCGCCTGGAGCTCAAGGCCAATATCGCGCCCGACCAGATGGTCGAGCTCGGCGCCCTGCTCGGGCATGTCCGCGACAGCCTGCAGCCGTTCGCCGCCGACCTCGGCGTGGAGATTGCCCTCGAGCTTCCGCCGCACCCGGTGCAGGTCGCCGGCGACCGCGACGAACTGATCGAGGTCTTCGAGAACCTCGTCGAGAACGCCTGCAAGTACGGGCAGGAAGGCAAGCGGGTCGAGGTCCGCCTTCTCGCCGGCGAAGGCGGCACGACCGAAGTGTCCGTCACCGATTTCGGTCCGGGCATCGCGCCGGAGCACGTGCCGCGCATCACCGAGCGCTTCTACCGCGTCAATGTCGAGGCCAGCCGCTCGAAGAAGGGCACCGGCCTCGGCCTTGCCATCGTCAAGCACATCCTCACCCGCCATCGCGCCCGCCTGGTGGTGAAGTCCGAGATCGGCAAGGGCACGGTCTTTGTCGTCAAGTTCTGACACAAAGATCGGCCACCCATCGATGATCGCGAAAATAAGGCAGCCTTTACAATGGGTTGTGCTGTCACAAATGTTTCGTGAAACTGACATAAAAGCAGTGGCGATCGGGCGCTAGACAGAGGCCGCTGATCGACGGCAGGCATGAGCCCACCGCCGGCCTACCCACACAAGCCCATAACGGGAGAATTCAAATGAAATCTGTTAGCCTCACCGTAGCCGCGCTGGCTGCCTCGGTTGCTTTCGCTGGCGTTGCCGCTGCGCGCGACCAGGTCCAGATCGCCGGTTCCTCCACGGTTCTGCCCTATGCCAAGATTGTTGCCGAGACCTTCGGCGAGACGTTTGGCGACTTCAAGACCCCGGTCGTCGAGTCCGGCGGTTCTGGCGCCGGCCTGAAGGAATTCTGCAAGGGCGTCGGCGAGGACACGATCGACATCGCCAACTCCTCGCGTCCGATCAAGGACTCCGAGCTCGAGGCCTGCAAGGCTGCCGGCGTGACCGACGTTCAGGAAGTCAAGATCGGCTATGACGGCATCGTGTTTGCCACCGACTCCGGCCTGCCGGACATCGCCTTCGTCCCGGCCGACATCTACAAGGCGCTCGCCGCCGAAGTCGTCGTCGACGGCAAACTCGTCGCCAACCCCTACAAGAAGTGGTCGGAAGTGAACCCGGCTCTCCCGGATGTCGACATCGCCGCCTACATCCCGGGCGAGAAGCACGGCACCCGCGAAGTCTTCGAAGAGAAGGTCCTCGCTGAAGGCTGCAAGGAAACCGGCGCAGCCGACGTCATCAAGGCCGCCGTCTCCGACAAGGACGAGCAGCACGCCAAGTGCGTCGCCGTCCGCAAGGATGGCGCTGCTGTCGACATCGACGGCGACTACTCCGAAACGCTCGCCCGCATCGCCGCCAACAAGACCGGCGTCGGCGTGTTCGGCCTGTCCTTCTACGAAAACAACGCCGACAAGCTGAAGGTTGCCACCGTCAGCGGCGTCACCCCGTCGGTCGAGACGATCTCGTCTGGCGAATACCCGGTTTCGCGCCCGCTGTTCTTCTACGTCAAGAAGGCACACATCGGCGTCGTCCCGGGCCTGAAGGAATATGTCGAGTTCTTCGTCTCCGACCAGATGATCGGCCCCGACAGCCCGCTGGCTGAATACGGCCTCGTCTCGGCTCCGGATGCCGAGCGCGAAGAGATCCGCTCGGCTGTCGAAGGCGGCAAGACCATGTAATGCACGCGGGGCCGGCGCGGCGATCGCCAGCGCCGGCTCCACCTTCCGCACCGATACCGCGTGAGGCGGCTGGGACATCCGCATGAGCACGACGCTTCTACTTGCCATCCTTCTGGTCATCGCCGCGGTGGCCTTCGTTCTGGGACGCATGCGGGCAGGCGCCCTGTCGCAGGGGCGGTCCTCGGCGCTTCATTCCCGCCCGAACTACTACGGCGCCTTCGTGGCGCTGGCGGCGTTCCTGCCGTCGCTGATCCTGGTCGCCGTCTGGCTGACGATCAGCCCCTTCGTGATCAATTCCGCCGTTCGCGATACCTTCCCGCAGGAGGTGAAGAGCCAGTCCGAGGCCCAGCAGAGCCTCGCCCACGGCATGGTCACCACCATCGCCCGCGGCCTGCCGTTCCTGACCGAGGAGGAGATCGCCGGCATCCGGCAGGATCCCTCGACCCTGCAATCGGTCTTCGCCGCCCGCCGTTTCGCGGTTGCCGCCGAGGCGCAGCCCTACATGCTGGATTCGGCCGCAACGCTGAACGCGATGTCGCAGACGAGCCGGACCACTCTGTCGGCGCTGGCGCTGCTGCTGTCGATCGTCGGCGCCTTCTTCGCGCTGCGCATGGTCGCGCCCCGGTTCCGGGCGCGCAATCAGGTCGAGCGCGTGATGCTGTGGTCGCTGCTGCTCGCCTCCTCCATCGCCATCCTGACGACCGTCGGCATCGTCGCATCCATGGCGACCGAGGCACTGCGCTTCTTCACCATGGTGCCCGCGCACGAATTCTTCTTCGGCACGGTCTGGGATCCGCGCTTCGCCGGCGCCGGCGCGAGCTCCAGCGGCCAGTTCGGCCTGATCCCGCTCCTGGCGGGAACGCTCTACATCGGCTTCGTCGCCATGCTCGTCGCCGTCCCGGTCGGCCTGTTCGCGGCCATCTACATGGCCGAGTATGCCAGCCCGCGCATGCGCTCGACTGCAAAGCCGCTGCTCGAGGTTCTGGCCGGCATTCCGACGATCGTCTACGGCTTCTTCGCGCTCGTCACCGTCGGCCCGTTCCTGCGCGATATCTCCGCCCAGTTGAGCGGGCTGGTCACCGGAGACTACACGAGCTTCATCCAGGCGCAGAGCGTCATCACCGCCGGCATCGTCATGGGCATCATGCTGATCCCCTACGTCTCGTCGCTCTCCGACGACATCATCACCGCGGTGCCGCGGGCGCTGCGTGACGGCTCGCTCGGCCTCGGCGCGACCCGCTCGGAAACGATCAAGCGCGTCATCCTGCCCGCCGCCTTGCCCGGCATCGTCGGCGCGCTGCTGATGACGGCCTCGCGCGCGATCGGCGAGACGATGATCGTCGTGCTCGCCGCCGGCGTCGCCGCCCGCATGCAGCTCAACCCGTTCGAGCCGATGACGACGGTGACGGTCAAGATCGTCAACCAGCTCACCGGCGACCTCGAGTTCACCTCGCCGCAGACGCTGGTGGCCTTCGCGCTCGGCATCACGCTGTTCTGCATCACGCTGGCGCTCAACATCTACGCGCTCTACATCGTTCGCAAGTACCGGGAGCAGTACGAATGACCGACATCGCTCAGCAGGCTTCCGGCCAGATCATCGCCAAGGCGCCGGCGCGCCGCGACATCGGCATCCGTCGCCGCTATGCCGCCGAACGCCGCTTCCGCCTCTACGGCGTCGCAGCGATCACCTTCGGCCTGGTCTTCCTGTTCCTGCTTCTGTGGTCGGTGCTCAGCAAGGGCTATACCGCCTTCCAGCAGACGGAGCTCACCCTGCCGATCACCTTCTCGCAGGAGATCATCGACCCGAACAACAAGCGCGAGACCGATCCGCAGGTGCTGCAGACGGCCAACTATCCGGTGCTCGTCCGCAATGCCCTGGCCGAGAAGCTCGGTGTCGCCTCGAGCAACCGGGCGGCGCTGCGCCAGGTGTCGGGACTGTTCTCCGACAGCGCCCGCGTCGAACTGCGCGACATGGTGATGTCCGATCCCTCGATCATCGGCAAGACCCTGCCCGTGACCGTGCTGGCCAGCGCCAACATCGACAGTGCCTTCAAGGGCCAGTTCGACATGACCGTCGACGAGGCCAGCCGGAAGGTCTCCGACCAGCAGGTTGCCTGGATGGACCAGCTTGCAAAGGAGGGTGTGCTTGCCAAGGGCTTCAACACCGGCCTGTTCGTCAACGGCAATTCGAGCCGCCCGGAAGCTGCCGGTCTCGGCGTCGCGCTGATCGGCTCGCTCTACCTGATGGGCATCGTGCTGGTGCTGTCGCTGCCGATCGGCGTCGCGGCCTCCATCTATCTCGAGGAGTTCGCGCCGAAGAACCGGCTGACGGACCTGATCGAGGTGAACATCAACAACCTCGCCGCCGTTCCCTCGATCGTCTACGGTCTGCTCGGCCTCGCCGTCTTCATCAACTTCGCCGGCCTGCCGCGCTCGGCGCCGCTGGTGGGCGGGCTGGTGCTGACGCTAATGACGCTGCCGACGATCATCATCGCCACGCGCGCCGCACTCCGCGCCGTGCCGCCGTCGATCCGTGCGGCCGCACTTGGCCTCGGCGCCTCGAAAATGCAGACGACCTTCCACCACGTGCTGCCGCTCGCCATGCCGGGCATCCTGACGGGCACGATCATCGGCCTGGCGCACGCGCTCGGCGAGACGGCGCCGCTGCTTCTGATCGGCATGGTCGCCTTCGTCGCCAACGTGCCCGCGACGCCCCTCGATCCGTCGACCGCGCTGCCGGTGCAGATCTACATGTGGGCGAACGAGGCCGAGCGCGCCTTCGTGGAACGCACCTCCGGAGCGATCATCGTCCTGCTCGCTTTTCTCGTCATCATGAACCTCGGCGCCATTTTGCTGCGGCGCCGTTTCGAACGCCGCTGGTAATGGGGTAGAGAAGATGAACATCATGACCGAAGCCGCGACCGAAGAGCTCCTGGATAAGAAGATGAATGCTGTGCCCCTGAAGATGGTCGGCAAGGACGTTTCCGTCTACTACGGCGACAAGCGCGCCCTGTACGACGTGAACCTCAATGTCCGCGAGAACACCGTCACCGCCCTGATCGGCCCGTCCGGCTGCGGCAAGTCGACGTTCCTGCGCACGCTGAACCGCATGAACGACACGATCGACGGCTGCCGGGTCACCGGCACGATCACGCTCGACGGCGACGACATCTACGATTCCTCGATCGACGTGGTCGAGCTGCGCGCCCGCGTCGGCATGGTGTTCCAGAAGCCGAACCCGTTCCCGAAGTCGATCTACGAGAACGTCGCCTACGGCCCGCGGATCCACGGGCTGGCGAAGTCCAAGGCGGACCTCGACCAGGTCGTCGAGCAGAGCCTGCAGAAGGCCGGTCTCTGGAACGAGGTCAAGGATCGCCTGCACGAGGGCGGCACCGGCCTCTCCGGCGGCCAGCAGCAGCGCCTGTGCATCGCGCGCGCCGTCGCCGTCAGCCCCGAGGTGATCCTGATGGACGAGCCCTGCTCGGCGCTCGACCCGATCGCGACCGCCAGGGTCGAGGAACTGATCCACGAACTGCGGACGAACTTCACCATCGTCATCGTGACGCACTCGATGCAGCAGGCTGCCCGCGTCTCCCAGCGCACCGCCATGTTCCACCTCGGCAATCTCGTCGAGGAGAACGACACCGACAAGATGTTCACCAATCCCGACGACCAGCGTACGCAGGACTACATCATGGGCCGCTTCGGCTGAGGCCCGCCGATATCTGCGGATGCCATCCAGCGCCTGCGCCAGTTGAGGAACAAGAGACATGTCATCGACCCATATCGTTTCGATCTACGATGAAGAACTGAAGTACCTGACCCGCCGGATCTCCGAGATGGGCGGGACCGCCGAGCAGATGGTGGGCGACAGCGTGCGCGCGCTGGTCAACACCGATGTGGCGCTGGCCCAGAAGGTGATCTCCGAGGACGTCATCCTCGACACCGCCGAGCGGCAGATCAACGAGAAGGCGATCGTCACCATCGCCAAGCGCCAGCCGATGGCGGCGGACCTGCGCGAGATCATGGGCGCGATCCGCATCGCCGCCGACCTCGAACGCGTCGGCGACCTCGGCAAGAACACCGCCAAGCGGGTGATCGCCGTGCAGGGCTCCAGCATCCCGCGCAACCTCGCCCGCGGCCTCGAGCACCTGGCCGAACTGGCGCTGATGCAGCTGAAGGAAGTTCTCGACGTCTATGCCTCGCGCAACATCGAGAAGGCCAAGGAGATCCGCGAGCGCGACGACGAGATCGATGCGATCTACACCTCGCTCTTCCGCGAACTCCTGACCTACATGATGGAGGATCCGCGCAACATCACGCCCTGCACGCACCTGCTCTTCTGCGCCAAGAACATCGAGCGGATCGGCGACCACGCGACCAACATCGCCGAGACGATCTTCTACATGGCGACCGGTTCGCAGCCCGAGGGCGAGCGTCCGAAGGACGACCACACCACCTCGGTGGGTGCCGTCGAGGAATGACGAGAGCCGAAACGCACTAACCAACGCGGTGTCGCAGGATCGTCCGGGACGACTGACGATGCTGTGCGCGGATCAGGAGCAAAGAAGGAATGGTTCCCAAGATTACCGTGGTCGAGGACGAGGAGGCGCTCAGCGTCCTCCTGCGCTACAACCTTGAGGCCGAGGGTTTCGAGGTGGACACGATCCTGCGGGGCGACGAGGCGGAGATCCGCCTGCAGGAGCGCCAGCCCGATCTCTTGATCCTCGACTGGATGCTGCCCGGCGTCTCCGGCATCGAGCTGTGCCGGCGCCTGCGCCAGCGCTCCGAGACCGAGCGCCTGCCGATCATCATGCTGACGGCGCGCGGCGAGGAAAGCGAGCGCGTCCGCGGTCTCGCCACCGGCGCCGACGACTATGTGGTGAAACCCTTCTCGACGCCGGAGCTGATGGCACGGGTCAAGGCGATGCTGCGCCGGGCCCGCCCCGAGGTGGTCTCGACGCTTTTGAAATGCGGCGACATCGAGCTGGACCGCGAGACCCATCGCGTCCACCGCCGTTCGCGCGAGGTGCGGCTGGGGCCGACGGAATTCCGCCTGCTGGAGTTCCTGATGTCCTCCCCCGGGCGCGTCTTCTCGCGCTCGCAGCTCTTGGACGGCGTCTGGGGCCACGACATCTATGTCGACGAGCGCACCGTCGACGTCCATGTCGGCCGCCTGCGCAAGGCGCTGAACTTCTCCAACATGAGCGACGTCATCCGCACCGTACGCGGCGCGGGCTATTCTCTGGAAGCCTGAGACAGGCCGGACACCGATACCGAAACGAAAAACGGGCCCCGTCGGGGCCCGTTTTTCTTGGATGCGTCATTGTCGCCGCACGGCGCCTCAGCGCGCGCGCCGGCGTTCCGCCGAGGGCTGGTAGGCCAGGCGCTGGTGGTAGGTGCAGTAGGGCGAGTTGTCGGGCGATTCGTTGCCGCAGAAGTGGAAATCGTCCTTCAGCGGGTCGCCGTTCGGCCACTTGCAGGTGCGCTCGGTCAGCTGCGTCAGCTCCAGCCGGCGCGACATCGGCACGACGACGTTGGCGACGATCCGCGTGACCGGCTCTTCGTCATACTCGAACGCGACCTCTTCCTTGGCGACGACGGCGCCGACCGGGCGGGCGACGGTGCGGGTCGCAACGCGGGGGGCGAAGTTCGTCGGGCGCGGGGCGGTGGCCGGGCGCTTGGCGCGGGCCGCGGTCGGGGTCCCGCCGGCCTTGGCCCGGCCGGGCAGGGCGAGACGGTGGACCTTGCCGATGACCGCATTGCGGCTGACGCCGCCGAGCTGTGCCGCGATCTGGCTGGCGCTCAGTCCTTCGGACCAAAGCTTTTTCAGCTTCTCGACCCTCTCGTCCGTCCAGTTCATCTCCGTCGTCTCCTCGTTTCAGCGTTCGTTGCCGAGAATCCATCGGCGCTGCCCGGATTTCTCCGCAGCACGAAATGCTCTGATACTGTTGGTGACTAGTTCCGCCGCATGCAGTCTAGCAATTGAGTTTTAACCTACCGACAGGGGGACTCTGTGACAAGAGTCGCCGGAATCCGCCCGAATCGATTTTCCGGTTTTCCCCAACTTGCTCGCCGGGTGTGACTCACTTGCGACACTTCCCTGAGCGATCGGAATCCTCACGTAACGGCATATTAAGGCGGATTTCATCGCCCCGCCGTTTGTTGACATTAATCCTTGAAATGCCGATAGTGCGGCCGCCGCCATAGGGCGGCATTTTCGATTTTTCCTGACGGGAAAGATCCGGGATCCATTTCCGCATCCGCTGCGAAGGAGATACGCGCCATGGCTGATGCCACGCCGCTCTACGAGACCTATCTGCGCGCGCCGCTGCGTTTCGAGCGCGGCGAGGGCGTCTGGCTGATCGCCGAGGACGGGTCGCGCTATCTCGATTTCGCAGCCGGCGTCGCGGTCAATTCGCTGGGCCATGCCCATCCGCATCTCGTGGAAAGCCTGAAGGCCCAGGCCGACAAGGTCTGGCACCTGTCGAACCTCTACGAGGTTCCCGGCCAGGAATCGCTCGGCCGGCGTCTGGCCGCCGCCACCTTCGCCGACAAGGTGTTCTTCACCAATTCCGGCGCCGAGGCGCTGGAATGCGCGATCAAGACGGCGCGGCGCTACCAGTATGCCAAGGGCTATCCCGGCAAGTTCCACGTCATCACCTTCGAGGGCGCGTTCCACGGCCGCACGCTGGCCACGATCGCAGCCGGCGGCCAGGAGAAGTACCTGGAGGGCTTCGGCCCGAAGGCGCCGGGCTTCTACCAGGTGCCCTTCGGCGACATCGCTGCCGTCAAGGCGGCGATCACCGAGGAGACGGCGGCGATCCTGATCGAGCCCGTGCAGGGCGAGGGCGGCATCCGCGTCGTCTCCAACGAGTTCCTGCGCGAATTGCGCGCGCTCTGCGACGAGTTCGGCCTGCTTCTGGTCTTCGACGAGGTCCAGACGGGCGTCGGTCGCACCGGCAAGCTGTTCGCCTACGAATGGGCGGGCGTGGCCCCCGACATCATGGCCGTGGCGAAGGGGATCGGCGGCGGCTTCCCGCTCGGCGCGTGCCTTGCGACGGCCGAAGCCGCCTCGGGCATGGTCGCCGGAACGCATGGCTCCACCTACGGCGGCAACCCGCTCGCCATGGCGGTCGGCAATGCCGTTCTCGACGTGGTTCTCGCAGACGGCTTCCTCGAGCATGTTCGCGACGTCGCGCTGGTGCTGCGCCAGGGGCTGGCCTCGTTGAAGGACCGCTTCCCGGATATCATCGAAGAGGTGCGTGGCGAGGGCCTGATGCTCGGCATCAGGGCCAGGGTGCCGTCGGCGGATCTCCTGAAGGCGGTGCGCGCCGAGCACATGCTCCTCGTTCCGGCCGGCGAAAACGTGCTGCGGCTGCTGCCGCCGCTGGTCACGACGGCCGAGGAGGCGCGCGAGGGCCTGGCGCGGATCGAGCGCGCCGCCGAAAAACTCAGCGCAGAGAAGAAGAAGGCCTGAGGCGCAGCCGAAATACAAGGGCATGAGGCGCAGCCGAAGCAGATGGGTGAGGCGCAGCGTCGCCGAAGCGGAGAGGCCCGTGGCACGAGCCGGGCAATTGAGCAGGACTGATTGAGCATGGCAGGTACCAGACATTTCCTCGACCTCTCCGCCATGACGGCGGACGATCTCCGCGTGATCATGGACGACGCGCTCGCGCGCAAGGCCGCGACCAAGGCCGGCACCGCCGACAAGCCGCTGGCCGGCAAGATGCTGGCGATGATCTTCGAGAAGCCGTCGACGCGCACCCGCGTCTCCTTCGATGTCGGCATGCGCCAGCTGGGCGGCGAGACGCTGTTTCTGTCCGGCACGGAAATGCAGCTCGGCCGCGCGGAGACGATCGGCGACACGGCAAAGGTCCTGTCGCGCTATGTCGATGCGATCATGATCCGCACCACCGACCATACGCGGCTGCTGGAGATGGCCGAGCACGCGACGGTGCCGGTGATCAACGCCCTGACCGACCTGACCCATCCCTGCCAGATCATGGCCGACATCATGACCTTCGAGGAGCATCGCGGCCCGGTGAAGGGGCGCACCATCGCCTGGACCGGCGACGGTAACAACGTGCTGCACTCCTTCGTCGAGGGCTCCGCCCGCTTCGGATATCGGATGAACATGGCGGTTCCGCTCGGCTCCGAGCCGGAGGACAGGATCCTCAACTGGGCGCGCAACAACGGCGGCGACATCATGCTGTGCCATGACGCCGACCGCGCCGTTGCGGGCGCCGATGTCGTCGTGACGGACTGCTGGGTATCGATGAACCAGGAACACCGCGCCCGCGGCCACAACATCTTCCAGCCCTACCAGGTGAACGAGGCGCTGATGGAGAAGGCTGCCAAGGACGCGCTGTTCATGCACTGCCTGCCGGCGCACCGCGGTGAGGAGGTGACCGACGAGGTCATCGATGGACCGCATTCGGTGGTCTTCGACGAGGCCGAGAACCGCCTGCACGCGCAGAAGGCCATCCTGGCCTGGTGCCTGAACGCGATCTGATCGGCCTGCGGCCGACGGCTGTTGCCGTACCGATGCCGCCTATTGAAATTGCGGGGACCCGCCACGATCTATGGCCCAACCCGCTGTCGTCACGGTGCCGCTGCTGGCATCGCACCGCCGGATATGGAATCATCCCGGCGGTCACGACGCAGAATCACTGAAGAGCGCACCCGTCGCATGCGGACGTCACCAATGTCCGGCCGCGTCGACATGTTGCGTCGAAGGAGCGAATGATGGCTCAGCCAGCCCCCAGACTTGGCGAACTCGATTTTGCCGGCGACGACCACGTCGTGCCCTTTCAGGTCGAAGGACTCGATGTCCGCGGCCGTGCGGTCCAGCTCGGCCCGATGCTCGACGCCATCCTCGAACGCCACGACTATCCGCAGCCGGTCGCCCGCCTCCTGGCCGAGGCGATCGTCCTGACCGTCCTGCTCGGGACGTCGCTCAAGTTCGAAGGCAAGTTGATCCTGCAGACCAAGAGCGATGGCCCGGTCGACCTTCTGGTCGCCGATTTCTCCAGCCCGGAGAACGTGCGCGCCTATGCCCGTTTCGATGCCGATGCGCTGCAGGCCGCCGTCGCCGAGGGCCGCACCGCACCGCACGAACTGCTCGGCAAGGGCGTCCTTGCCTTCACGATCGACCAGGGCGCCCATACGCAACGCTACCAGGGCATCGTCGCGCTCGACGGCCATACGCTGGAGGAGGTCGCGGGCGTCTATTTCCGCCAGTCGGAACAGATCCCGACGCGCGTCCGCCTCGGCGTGGCCGAACTCTACGTCCGCGAGGACGACGGCAGGACGCGTCATCGCTGGCGGGCCGGCGGCATGGTCGCGCAGTTCCTGCCCGAGGCGCCCGAGCGCATGCGCCAGGCCGACCTGCCGGGCGGCGACGGCGAGGAGGTCGGCCACAAGATCGAGGAAGACGACAAGTGGGCCGAAGCCCGCACGCTCGTCGAGACGATCGACACGGACGAACTCACCGATCCGAACGTCGGCACCGAGCGCCTTCTCTACAGGCTCTTCCATGAGAGCGGCGTCCGGGTCTACCCGCCGCAGCGGGTGCTCGACCAGTGCTCCTGCTCGCGCGAAAAGCTGAAGACGGTGCTTTCGGGCCTGTCTGCGGAAGAGGTCGAGCACACCGCGAACGACGGCCATATCGAGGCGACGTGCGAGTTCTGCTCGACGACCTATCGTTTCGAGGTGTCCGAGGTCGCCCCCGCCTGACGGTCCGCCAGGGGTAGGCCACCATGCATGGCCCCTGGCGCGCTCCGGCCCCAGCAGGTGCCAGACTCAGTTCAGGGTGCGGGATTGCCCGGGCGTGTCGAGCGAGAAGGCGGGAATGGCGACGTCGAACGCCTCGCCGGCGGGCGTCTGCATCTGGTAGTAGCCGAACATCATGCCGGATGGCGTATCGAGCGGACAGCCGGAGGAATACTCGTAGGTGTCGCCCGGCTCCAGCGTCGGCTGCTCGCCGACGACGCCGGGGCCGGTGACCTCGTCCACCAGGCCGTTCTGGTCGGTGATGTGCCAGTAGCGGGCGATCAGCGTGACGGTGACATCGGAATGATTGGCGATCACGATCCGGTAGCCCCAGACATAGCGGCTGTCATCCGGATCGGATTGCTCCTCCAGGTAATAGGGCTCGACCGTCACCTCGATATCGCGGGTTAGCGCTCTGTACATTCTGATGCCCTGGCTCGAACCTGTTGCTGCCGTTTCGCCCTGTGTTTTTGAATATTCGTGTGTGCTTATTTCGTTGCCACGTCTGCCGCGGCGGGATCAAGTTAATTGTGCCGGTCGATCAGATTGTCAGAGACGTGGCGGCCGCGCCTCGCGATCGCGAAGCGCGGCGCAGGCCGGGCTGCTCAGTTCTTCACCTTGTCCAGCGCCTGGGCGAAGTCGGCCAGCAGGTCTTCACCGTCCTCGATGCCGGCCGACAGGCGGACGGTGCCGGGGTTGATGCCGAGTTCGGCGCGGGCCTCGTCGGTGAGGTTCTTGTGCGTCGTGGTGCCCGGATGGGTGATCAGGCTCTTGGCGTCGCCGAGGTTGTTGGAGATCTCGACGATCTCGAGCGCGTTCTGCAACGCGAAGGCAGCCTCCTTGCCGCCCTTCAGATGGATGCACACCAGCGTCGAGCCGCCCGACATCTGCTTGGCGACGATATCGGCCTGCGGATGGTCCTTGCGGCCGGGATAGATCACCCGCTCGACCTTCGGATGGCTGGCGAGGAAGTCGGCGATCTTCGCGGCGTTCTCGGTCTGCTGCCGGACGCGCAGCGGCAGCGTCTCGATGCCCTTCAGAAGGGTCCAGGCGTTGAAGGGCGACATGGCGGGCCCGGTGTGGCGGAAGTAGTCCTGCAGGCTTTCCTCGATCCACTGCCGGTCGGACAGCACGATGCCGCCGAGGCAGCGGCCCTGGCCGTCGATGTGCTTGGTCGCCGAATAGACGACGATATGGGCGCCGAGTTCCAGCGGCTTCTGGTAGAGCGGGGTGGCGAACACGTTGTCGACCACGACCTTGGCGCCGATCTGGTTTGCGAGCTTCGCCACGCCGGCGATATCGACCACCTCCAGCGTCGGGTTGGTCGGGCTTTCGAGGAAGAAGACCTTCGTGTTCTTGCGGATCGCCTTTTCCCAGTTGCCGAGGTCGCGCCCGTCGACGAGCGTGCATTCGACGCCGTAGCGCGGCGCCAGCGTCTCGACCACCCAGCGGCAGGAGCCGAACAGGGCGCGCGCGGCGACGATGTGGTCTCCGGCCTTGACCTGGCAGAGGATCGCGGCGGCGACCGCGGCCATCCCCGAGGCCATGGCGCGGCCTTCCTCGGCCCCTTCGAGCAGGCACATGCGGCGCTCGAACATGTCGTTGGTCGGGCTGCCGTAGCGGGCATAGATGAAGCCGTCGGTCTCGCCCTTGAAGCGGGCTTCGGCGGCCTCCGAGCTTTCATAGACGAACCCCTGCGTCAGGAAGATCGCCTCGGAGGTCTCGGCATGCTGCGAACGGGTGGTGCCGCCGTGGACGAGTTGGGTAGCCGGGCGCCAGGATTTGCTCATCGGATCATTGCCTTCCAAACAAAAAAACCGGCCGCAATGCAGGCCGGTTTACACCCGGCCTTTTTAGCTACTTGTTTAACGTGGCTGCAAGCCGACCGGCCAAATCACCACGGGATATCCGGTCCATACTGCGTGGCGGCGCTTGCGTCAATTGCCCGCATTTGGTTTTGTCGGCCAGTTTGAAGGATAGGCTCATGACAACTGCTACAGGGATACTGGCCGACCGCGCCATCGGCGCGCTGTTCGAGGCCGGCAGGTTGAAGAGCGAGGCGGCGCTGGATGCCGACCAGGTGCAGCCGGCGAGCCTGGACCTGCGTCTCGGCTCGAAGGCCTTCCGCGTCCGCGCGAGCTTCCTTCCCGGGCCCGCCCACCTCGTCGCCGACAAGCTCGACCGGCTGAAGCTGCATGTCGTCGATCTTTCCGACGGCGCCGTGCTCGAGACGGGCTGCGTCTACATCGTCCCCCTGATGGAGAGCCTCGACCTGCCGAAGGAGCTGTCCGCCTCCACCAATCCGAAGAGCTCGACCGGCCGGCTCGACATCTTCACCCGCGTGATCACCGATCGCGCCCAGGAGTTCGACAAGGTTCCCGCCGGATATAGCGGCCCGCTCTACCTGGAGATCTCGCCGCGGACGTTTCCCATCGTCGTCCGCCGCGGCTCGCGCCTGTCGCAGATCCGCTTCCGCAAGGGCAACGCGCTCCTTTCGGACGCCGAGCTGCTCGCCCTGCATGCCTCCGACACGCTGGTGGCGAGCGACAGGCCGAACGTCTCTGGCGGCGGCATCGCCCTTTCGATCGACCTTAAGGGCACGGGGCCGGAAGGGCTCGTCGGCTATCGCGGCAAGCACCACACCGCCGTCGTCGATGTCGACAAGAAGAACCAGCACGATATCTTCGACTTCTGGGAGCCGCTGTTCAGCCGCGGCCGCAACGAACTGATCCTCGACCCGGACGAGTTCTACATCCTCGTCTCGCGCGAGGCCGTGCACGTGCCGCCGCTCTATGCTGCCGAGATGACGCCGTTTGATCCCCTGGTCGGCGAATTCCGCGTCCACTACGCAGGCTTCTTCGATCCCGGCTTCGGCCACGCCGCCGCCGGCGGCTCGGGCAGTCGCGCGGTCCTCGAAGTGCGCAGCCACGAGGTCCCCTTCATCCTCGAGCACGCCCAGATCGTCGGCCGCCTCGTCTACGAGCGCATGCTCGAACTCCCCGAAAGCCTCTACGGCTCCGGCCTCGGCTCGAACTACCAGGCCCAGGGCCTCAAGCTGTCGAAGCATTTCCGGGCGGGGTGAGAGAAGGGCACGCAACGGTGGCCTGGGCGGGCTACCACCGCTGGCGCGCACGACTGAGGATGTGGAGCTAAGTTTGGAGCTTGGCAGCGACGCCCCTCGTGTGTTTTCGACAGTCTCTTGCCCACTGCATCGAAGCCGGTGCTGCTCTTTGAGACGTCCTCGTCGCCTGATGTTTCGCAGTTGCCAAAGCATTCTCGCCTGTCGTAAACACCCCAGAACCAGCGCGGGCTTTAAGCAAAGCGATTTCCCCGCTTTTGAAGGACGGCAACTATATGGAACGAATATTGGTGGTGGGTGCCGGCTTTGCCGGCGCGTGTTACGCGCGCAGCCTGGCCGAAGCTGGATACCGTGTGACCGTAATTGATCAGCGCGACCACATCGCCGGAAATGCTTACGACTATGTCGATGAGAACGGAAAGCGTGTACACAGATACGGTCCGCACCTTTTCCATACCAGCAACGAGACTGTCGTGGCTTGGATATCCCGGTTCGGGAAATTCGCGGACTATGCGCACGAAGTGCGGGCCAGGCTTGCGGACGGTCGTCATGTCCCGCTTCCGGTGAACATCGACACGATCAACGATGTTTTCTCGGAAACGCTGGAGACGGCGGAGCAGGTTGAGGCATTCTTGGCGAGGATATCGAAACCGTATGCCAATCCGAAGAACGCGGCGGAGTACCTCTATTCGAAAATTGGAATCGAACTCACCGACCTGTTCTTCCGGCCGTATACCCGCAAGATGTGGGAGCTGGACCTCGAAGACATGGATAAGTCCGTCGTCCAGCGCATTCCCATCCGCTTCGATGGCGACAGGCGGTATTTTCCCAACGACAGGTTCCAGCTTCTGCCGATCGACGGCTATACCGCGGTCTTCGCCAACATCCTAGATCATGAGCTGATCGACGTGCGGCTGACTCAGGCCTTCTCGAAGGAGATGCTTGTGGATTACCGCCACTGCTTCAACAGCATGCCGATCGATGAATTCTTCAATTTCGAGTTTGGCGAACTGCCATACCGGTCGATCAGGTTACATCACCGGACCGCCTCGGAAGCACCCGAAGTGCCCAGCTCCGTGGTGAACTTCACCGATCACGGGCCGATCACCCGCGAAACCTACTGGCATCTGTTGCCGCACCATGACGTCGCCGATACAGGCCGCTGGACTGTCACGGCTGAGGAGCCGTGCGACTACAAGGCCAACAACCTGGAGCGCTATTACCCGGTCAAGACGGCCGACGGCCGGTATCTCGACCTCTATGAGCGCTACAAGAAGCGTGCCAAGGAGCTGCCCAACATCGACTTTATCGGCCGTTGCGGCACGTACCAGTATCTCGACATGCACCAGGTGATCAACCAGTCACTGATGGGCGCGGCGAACTGGCTGCAGCGGCGGTAGCGGGAGTTGGTGAGCGTACTGAATACAAGTGAGGTTCGCGTGAGCAATATCACCAAAATCACAAGAGAAATTATACAGGCGGTTGAAAGAAAACAGGTGGTGAAGCTTCCGGAGCTTCCCGTCTTTGGGACGGACGAAGAACTGCGTGGACATGTGCTGGACCTAATTAATACCTCAGGGTTAGCGAGGTTCTCTCCGCGCGGAGCATTTGAGAGGATGGTCCACCAATGCCTTAAGCGGATGCCGCGTTCAGATGTGGAGGACTTCATTGCGAAATTGGATGACGATGCCTTCAGGGCCTACACATCTACGACAACCGGTCATCTGAAGACTGACACAATTCCAATCGTTGTTGTACTTCTAATCCAGGACAGCGAGCAAGTCCCAGGTAGCGTTGATCACATCGTGGTTGCGATTCAGAATGAACTACTGCGGCGAGGCTTGGCCCCTTCGCTTCATCTGCCTGTTGCTTCTTATTTCATGTTGTCCTTTGCTCAGCGAGACGCGCATGAGAAGATCGGTCTCCATGAGGTTTGGCGTAGTAGCCTCCCTAAGCTGAGCGCGTGGCAACTCTTCCAGTTATTCAACCCGATCAACAAACCTTTGATTCAATGGACAATCGAAAGCGGGAAGTCCGGAGCTTTCGATGACGATGTACGTTCTTTGTTGAACTATTATTGGGTTTCGGTTGCCTACGATCGAGATGTGCTTGATGTAATTCGCCACAAAATGGGCGCGCTGGAAAAGAAGCTTCCAAGCCCTGACGTCAGCGATCCTTATCGAAATTCGCTTGAGTGGATAGCTCATGGCCGGATGAACACCATCGGCGCCGTCGCCCCGAAGGGAATCCCCCAGCGGTCGGGGCGACTGCGGGTGGCGATATGTGTGAGTGGACAAATGCGCGGCTTTGAGAAGGCATTTCCGTCTTGGCGGAAAGCGCTTTCCCTCGAGGACGTGGACTACGATATTTATGTCCACACCTGGCGTAAGTTGGGACGCAAGGCCTTGACGTCGTATCATGCCGGTCGAAATTTTCTGCCGCCTTTCTCTGAGGTATTCACTGAATCTTGGAATAAGCTCCAACGAGATTTCCCTGCTCGATATCCTGCCCTCTTTTCACTGTTTACCGCACTAGAAATAGTTGATATCGAACGAATTAAAGCAGTCATGAATCCTCAGGAAATAGTTGTTGAGGAGGATGATGTATTTCCTGAAACGACGCCAAATACATTTCGAATGCATTATAAGATCGAAAAATGTTACGAACTAGCGGTGCGCTCAGGGAAGGAATACGATCTAATCGTGCGCATCCGGCCGGACAAGAATCTTACGGATACAGGCGGAATAGACTGGGAAAAGGTCTACAAGGCCGCCGTCGGTGACCGGACGATCTTCACAGACACGCCGGTCAAAGTTGGATTCCCGCATGGGCTCGTCATGGGGGATCAGTTTATTGTAGCCGATCCGCAGGCTGCTGAGGCTGTCTTCAGGATCTGGTCATTGCCTGCAGCGCTTGGGCAGAACGTACTTGGCGGGTATGGCGTCAAATTTGCCGAGATGGGTCTGGAACTTCGTCAGCACTATAGTTTTGCTCTCCTGTGTCACTTTACTGGCCGCCGAGTCGAGGGCTTTCCTTATCCGATATGTTCCGGTGGAGACACGGCTTCTCTGCTCGACCCCTATCCCATTCCGAGCAGTATGGTTCGCAAGGCGCTTGAGAAGGATACGGCTGGTCGTATGGATGAAGTTGATTCCGAACTCTTGCGTGCAGCTAAGATTTCGAGCGATGATAAATATCAGCGGTGAAGAGATAGAAATGATGGACGTTTCGGATGTCGACAAGCACTTCTATTCAAGCGCACATCATCAAGCAATCTGGAAAAACTGCGGTACTGACCTGATTGTAGTGGCCTTTTCAGAGAGGAAGGAGCCTGCTCCAGCGGAGTTTTTCGCGCGTGAGTTCTTTGAGAAGGAAAGATTGTCTTACGTAGTCGTGAGAACCTTGAAAAATACCTGGTATTTGCAGGATGACATGGGGGAGCTTCTCTCCGCAATTCGTCTAAAAATCAGCGAGTCCGGTGCCAAAAGGGTTGTTCTTTTCGGCGCATCGATGGGCAGCTTCGGCTGTATCCGTTCCGTAAATGCCCTCAGACCGGAACGAATCATTATATGTGGCCCCATCGCATCTCTAGATGCAAAGTTTGAGCGTCGTTGGCTTTCCGACTATCGGGAGTTGTTGCCGAGTTATGAGGGGATTTGTCAGGAAATTCTTCCTTTTCGTCAGGCGACTGACGTTATCGCCATCTATGATCCTAGAGACATGGATGCGCGGCACGTCGAGCTTGTTGAAAAGCATGCAGCGGTACAGCAGATTAAGATTGCCGGCGCTGGTCACATGGTCTTGCAATATTTGCGTGATTCGGGCGTCCTTGGTAAAGTAATTAGGCTTATGTTGGAGGAAAATGTCAAGATTGAGGATGTCAAGGCTGTAATTGCGCGCAGCCGAAAAGAGAACAAGTCTTATCTTCTGAATCTGTCCGAGAAATTGGACCGTCGGCCGCGCTTGCAGAGAGCTGTCCTCGACTTTGCTGGCCTCCGGTTCCCAGAGGATATTGCCGTCAAACTTGCAAAGTCAGCGTATCACGCGCGCCAAAAAAACCTTGAGGAGGCTGCTCAGATCATCCTCGACGTCGTTTCGTCGCAAGGGCGCCGAAGCCTCGGTGTTGAGCTTGGGAAGGCGATCAGCTCCTTTGCCGCGAATGGCGGAGAGGGTACACGGATAAATTCCGCCATTAAACTCTTTGCCGCGGCGACGCCCCGCTCAAGGGGCACGCAACTGTGGTATGCCCGTTTTCTACGTTTCAGTGGGGCCTATGACCAAGCTTTTGCGGCACACGAACAATTTATGGGAGGCGACACGTTTGAGGCTCACGCTCATATCGAGCGTGGTTTGATCTTTGAAAAGATGGGGCTTAACTATGCCGCGCGCGAAGCTTTCAGGCAGGCTCTGCACTACGCTCCTGAATTTCCTCCGGCCAACCAACATTTCACGCGTGTGAAACATATGCTTGAAAAGAGGGGCGTCGTGGATCGTAGTTAGCGAGATTCACGTGCGAGTTCGGGCAGGTAGACTAGAAGGTGCAAACGAGTACCATGAGCAAGCCAAAGATAGTAGTCGATCTCGATGGTACCCTCACCCTCCCCGGCGGGGGCAAGGACTATGCCGAGCACCTACCGAATGAAGCGGTGGTTGAGCGGTTGCGTGAATACCGGGTGAAGGGGTTTGAGATCGTGATCCATACCGCCCGCAACATGCGGACGCACTCCGGTAACGTCGGACTGATCAATGTCCACACGTTGCCGACGATTTTGGCGTGGTTGGAGAAGCACGATGTCCCTCATGATGAAGTTCATGTAGGGAAGCCGTGGTGCGGTAACGGTGGTTTCTATGTCGATGACAGGGCCATTCGGCCCGATGAATTCGCGAAACTGTCCTATGACGAGGTTCGCGCCCTGATGGGCGACAAGGCTTTGCAATGATTACACTCGTGACCTCGGCGGCCTATGTTAATGCAGAGATGACGGCGGAATTTGGCAAGCTCCCGCCGGCCTTTCTTCCGCTAGGCACCAGACGATTGATCGAACAACAAAACGAGCAGATCTGTGCTCTCGATAGCGACAAGGTGTATCTGTCGCTGCCCGAGAATTTTCGCATATCAGCGAAGGATGCAGAACTGCTGGTGGAGCTGGGCGTGGATGTCATCCCAGTTCCGGAAGGGTTGAGCCTCGGGAACTCTGTCCTCCACTGCCTGCGCCATCTCGGCGAGACAGGTCCGCTGCGCATCTTGCATGGTGATACGCTCCTCGATGGGGAAGGAAGCACGCAACCCGACCTCTGGGCCACGTCGCACGTGGCCAACGGATACTCCTGGGGATATGCGTTCGTGGACGACGGACGTATCGTCGGCGTCGCGCAGGATGGTCAGTCACCTGCGGAGGAGCGGCTCACCGACGTCCTAACCGGGTATTTCACCTTCTCCGACAGCGTCTCTCTTTCGCGAGCATTGCAATATTCCAACGGGGACTTTCTGACGGCTCTTTCGCGTTATGCGATGCAACACGACGTGCGTGCGCTGCCTTTAGAATCTTGGTCCGATTGTGGACATCTTCAGACCTATTACCAGGCCCGAAGGGCGCACGCGTCAGCGAGAGCGTTCAACGAGCTGCAGATCGACCGAGGGCTCGTGAAGAAGACGAGCAACCAGGCGGATAAGTTAAAGGCAGAGGCTGCTTGGCTGCGGTCACTGCCGCCTACGTTGCTCCCGTTCGCGGCAAGGTTGACTCATGCCGGGGAGGAGGCGGGTCGCTTTTCCTACACGACGGAGTATGAGTATCTCCCAACACTGCAGGAGCTCTTTGTATTCGGTCGGCTCGATCCTAAGGCTTGGGATGGGATCCTTGCCGCATGTTGCGCCTGCTTGGAGGAATTTGCTGCAGTGCCGGTTTCTGATGCGCCGGAAGATTCTCTCGTGCGACTGGCGTCGATCAAGACGTTCGACCGATTGTCCACTTTCGAGAGGGACCGCGGAATCGATTTGTCCAGCGATTGTGTGCTCAATGCAGTGACGTTGCCTTCCTGCTGGCGGATCGCCGAAGAGATGGCCTCAATCATAGCCAAGGCGCCTCAGCGAACCGCCAGTGTCATGCACGGGGATTTCTGTTTCTCCAATATTCTCTACAATTCCCGGACAAGTCGCATTCGATTGATCGACCCTCGCGGAACTATTGACGGCGATATGGTCACAATCGGTGGCGACCTGCGCTATGACATGGCGAAACTCGCCCATTCTGTTCTGGGGCGGTACGACCTGCTAATCGCAGGTCGCTATAGCCTCGCGTCCTCGGTCGGGAAAAGCATCTCCTTCGACCTTGACCTGCCGGGCAACGAGACCTCCGCGCCCCTCGAACGTTCGCTGTACAGCACGTCGGTTAATGGCATAACTTTTGATGACCCCGCAGTAAGCGCAGCGTTGGTTTCGCTGTTCCTCTCGATGCTTCCGCTTCACGCGGACCGACCGGATCGGCAAATGGCATTCCTTGCCAATGCTTTGCGCTTGTATCAGCTCTGCTTCGAGGACAAGAAATGATAGTGATTCCGATGGCCGGTCTTTCCAGCCGCTTTTCCAAAGTGGGCTATGATCTGCCAAAATACATGTTGCCGCTCAAGGGCCATACGGTGTTTGACTACTCGGTGGCGAGCTTTCGTTCTGTGTTTGACGTTGAACCGTTCCTGTTCATTGGTCTTGCACGCGATGGGATGCGCGAGTTTATCAGCGATCATGCGTCGGCGCTTGGGATCGGCGAATTTTCCATTGTGATTTTGGACAAGCCCACGGCCGGTCAGGCCGAGACTGTGGTTCGAGGTGTTTCTGCAGTTAGTTGCTCCGGCAGTGAACCGATTACGATCTTCAACATCGACACCTTCAATGTCGGCGGGCATAGCCCGATCTTCCAAAGCTTCCCGAAAGCCGCTGGTGTTCTTGAAGTGTTTCGTGGGGATGGAGACAATTGGTCGTTTGTTGCGCCAGATCCCGTCGACACTTCGGCGGTTGCGAGAACGACCGAAAAAATACCGATATCTGATCTGTGCAGCACAGGTCTTTACTATTTCAAGAGCTTTGATCACCTGAAAATCGCGTACGATAGCGAAATAAATTCTCCCCAGGCGGCCGAGCTCTACGTAGCGCCATTGTACAACCATCTCATTCGGCGCGGGATGGATGTGCGATACTATGAAGTTGAGCGGAAGGATATCATATTTTGTGGGGTGCCTTCCGAGTATGAGGAGCTTCGGCAGGACGAGCAATCTCTGCCAAAACTGTCACTACAGCCTCGCTGATTGTCCCTGCTTGGCGAGTGCCCTTGGTCAAAACGCTGGAGGCGGAGTGACTTTCGGCGGCGTCACGCCACTGCGCGCAACCACATAGTTCCGTGGCTCACCACAAAATCATCGTCTCGACGTCGAGAACCACATTCTTGGCGGGCAGCGCAAGTTCGAGGAAGTGGTCGGCCGATCCGTTGACGGTCTGCGGAAAATGCGCGGCCTCGGAGAAGCTCCAGCTCTTTACGTCGACGACCATGCCCCGCATCCTTACCTTTGCTTGCACGGCCCCGTTCTCCAGGGCGTACAGCCCGGGGATGACGACGACGCGTTCATTGCTGGTTGCGCGAAAATGCAGCCCGACCGACTTGTTGCTTGCAAAGGCGCGGCTTGGCAGCCGGAAGGCGATCGCGCCCCCGTCTGAATCGGCGAACAAGAGGTGCAGCCGAGCGCCTGTCGCAAGTTTCTCGATCTCTATGAATGCGCCTTCCTTCTGGGTCGGTCCGGCATAGATCCCTTCCGAAATCTGCGCATTCGGTCGGAGCTCTGTCCGTGCGACAGACGCGACAGAGTCAATTGTGTAAAAGCAGCGGTTGTCCATTTTGGTATCTCGTCGGGCTTTACTATTTTTGTTTCGACTAGCGTGCGCTGGAGCGCTTTTCGACCATCTCCATCAGGGCGGCCGCCGAGGTCATCTTTTCGTTGACATCCAGTCTTCGAGTAATGTCGGCTACCCGCCTCCTGAGTATGTCGAGCTCGTCGAGCACCTGCTTCAGTCGCCTTGACACATCTTCGTCGCGGAAGCGTATCGCATGCGCAAAGGCCATCTTGTCGTCGGCAAGTACACTAGAGACGAGGCTCCAGCCATATCGGCCCGTGCCGCGCATCATGAGGGCACGAACGGCATCCTCTCTGGTGTAGTGCGCAATGATACCCTGCAGCCGATCAAAGAGGTCAAACCAGTATTCGGGCCGGATCTTGCCGGAGATCCACTCGGTCTGCCCGACTACCCAGCCAACGAGCTGCAACCCGTAGTCGTCCTGCAAGCGCTCGGTGTTCAGCCACTTCTCTATCGTCGAGAAATGGTCATAGAACCATAGGAGTTCGCGCCCGGTCGATGCCATCGTTTGTCCGGGTCGGTTAAACCGGTGGTGGCAGATGACCTTGTCGACGAAGCCGATGCGCTTGGCCTTGATCACACTGGCCCAATGATAGGGGTTGTCTTCAAAGAAGAAATTCCCCTCTGGAAAAGCAATGGAATTCTGCGTCAGGTAATCGGTGCGATAGAGCTTTCGCCAAGGCACCGCGTTTAGCCGAAGGACCTGTGACTTGAACTCGATCTCGCTCATCTTGTCGCGAGGCATGGCGGCCAGTTCAGACAGGCGCTTGTCGTCGGTTGGGATCTCGATCGTCTTGTTCAACTGATCATAGTTTCGGAAATTGGCGATGACGATATCCGCCTCGATGCTTTCCGCCTCCGCGACGAGGTCTTCGAGCATAGTCGGCTCGTACCAGTCGTCGCCGTCGGCATAGGCAATGTATTTGCCCCTTGCCGCCGACACGCCGATGTTTGCCGGTATGCCCACGCCGCCCGGCGTGTTTTCCGGCAGGGCTATGATCGTGTAGTTGTTCTTGCCGTAGCGGCAGTGGCGCTCCAGCCGCGCCAAGGTGCTGTCAGTCGACCCGTCGTCGACGACGATGAGCTCGAAATCCTGGAAGCTCTGCTTCTGGAGCGAGGAAATGCACCTATAGATATAGTCTTCGATGTTGTAGGTCGTCAAAATGACGGAAACGGTCGGAGTTTGCATTGGTGTCCCCCGCGAAGGCCGAACTTCTATCAATGAAATACATTCGCTGGCGAATGCTTGATCCAGAAGCTCTGGTCGGCAAGCCTTGGCGATTTCAACGCAAGATAAACATGTTCGCTCTTGCCATAGCTTTTGTAGCTCTCCATCGCCTGCGTAAGAAAGAGCTCTTGGTGAGCTGAAGGCAGGCGCTTATAGATCCATTTCAGCAGGTTCAGCTTGAAATCCATGAAATGGTGATAGAAGGCGCTGATCGTCGCGGTCGAACGGAAGACGTGCGCTTCGGCGTCGCTCAGTGCCGCAAAGACGGCCAGGCGCCGTTGGTCGAAGAGGTTTGTGATCTGATCGTTGCCCTTGACGACGTAATGGTAGATCAGCGCGCGGTCGTAAAGCGCGACCTTCTTGGCACTGGAATAAAGGCACCAGTGGGCGGCAATGTCATTGTTCACTGGCGTTTCGGAGTATGTCAGATTGATTGCCCTGGCAAAGTCCATCCGAATGAACTTGTTCCAAGGATAGTTCGTCATCTTCGATATCTTTGAATGGATGTGCGGATTGATCACGCCGTTCTTGCTTTCGGGGAGCACAGAATCCCAGATCTCCCTGTCGTTGGCTAGCATATCGGCCTCGTCGCGAGTGCCTGCGTCTGTCACGTAGTGATAGCGGAAGGTGACGAAATCGGCATCGGTCGCATTTGCAACCCTAGTAAGTTCGTCGATGGCGCTCTCTTCTAAAATGTCATCGGCATCGACAAACATCACGTACTGGCCTGTGGCGAGTTTCAGGCCCTTGTTGCGGCAGGCGCCAGCCCCGCGGTTACGCCAGGATTTCACGACGGTGAGACGGCGTTTTTCGTTTCGAAGCTTGTTAAATTTGGCCGTAACGACGTCGACAGTATTGTCGGTAGAGCAGTCGTCAACAACAATGATTTCGATACGATTTTTCTTCCTGGATTTAAGGACTGACTCGATCGTTCTCAATATTGTTGACGCGCAGTTGAACGCGGGAATTATAACAGAGATCAAGTTCACGATTCGTCCTGTAGCCATTGGAGCAGTTGACGGTCCATACCGCAGGACGGCTAGGTTTGGCAATCTGGAAAACCAAGCCACCAGAGGCGAGCCTACCCTTTGGAGGGGGGGATCCCGCATTCCCAACCTGCCCCACTCGACACGCCCTCCCCCAAATCTCGCCGATTACTCGCACCGGCCATTTGAACCGCACCGGGTTTGCCGGAGGCGCCAACTTCTGAGAGAGTGGAGCCGATATGAGCAAGACAGCAAACAAATTTTCACCGGAGGTCGGCGCCCGAGCAGTGCGGGGTTTTGGATCACCAGGACGAATATTCCTGGCGATGGGCAGCGGTTTCCTCGATCGCCGCCAAGATCGGCTGCACGGCGCAGACACTCAATGAATGGGTGAAGAAGGCGGAAGTGAACGATGGTTCCCGGCCCGGGCTCCCAAGCGAAGTGGTCGAGAGGGTGAAGGCTCTGGAGCGGGAGAACCGCGAGCTTCGGCAGGCCAATGAGATACTGCGCAAAGCGTCCGCTTATTTCGCGATGGCGGAGCTCGACCGCCCATTGAAGCCATGATCTCCTTCATCGACGAACACCGGTCGGTATTCGGGGTCGAGCCGGTCTGCAGACTGCTGCCGATTGCCCCATCAACCTACTACGAGAATGTTGCCAAGCGCCTGGACGTGGACCGGTTGTCGGTCCGCGCCCGCAGCGATATTGCATTGAAGATCCAGATACGCCGTGTGTTCGAGGCGAACTTCCGCGTCTACGGCGTGCGCAAGGTCTGGCGGCAGTCGAAGCGGGAGGGCTTTGATGTTGCCCGCTGCACCGTCGCTCGGCTCATGCGATCGATGGGCCTTCAGGGTATCTCCGGGGCAAGCCGATCCGCACGACGTTTCCCGACAAGACGGCTCCGAGCCCGATCGATCGCGTGAACCGCCAGTTCAAGGCTCCTGCGCCGAACAGGCTCTGGGTTTCGGATTTCACCTATGTCGCCACCTGGCAAGGCTTCGTCTACGTGGCGTTCGTCATCGACGCCTTCGCTCGCCGGATTGTCGGCTGGCGGGTGAGCCGAACGGCGCATGCCGGGTTCGTCCTCGACGCCTTGGAACAGGCCCTTCATGAGCGGCGTCCTGTTCATGGCGGCGGCCTGATTCACCACTCGGACAGGGGCGTTCAATACGTGTCGATCAAGTATTCGGAGCGACTGGCCGAGGCGGGAATCGAGCCTTCCGTCGGAAGTGTCGGTGACTCTTACGACAATGCCCTCGCCGAAACGATCAACGGCCTCTACAAGGCCGAGGTCATTCATCGGCGCGGACCATGGCGGAGTTTCGAAGCGGTTGAATTCGCCACCCTCGAATGGGTCGATTGGTTCAACCATCGACGGCTTCTGGAGCCCATCGGCAACATCCCGCCAGCCGAAGCCGAGGAGCAGTATTACGCCATGCTGGACGAACCAGCCATGGCTGCATAACTTAAACCAAATGGCCTCCGGCAAACCCGGTGCGGTTCACACCTTCGCCGGTAGCCCGGAGATCGTCCGTTTGCTTGGACGGCGGTTGGCTGGTCAATCGCTGAGTGGCGGAGAGGCAACGTTCGCGGATCGCGTCGGGGTGGCGGCCGCCAATTTCGCCGGTTCGACAGCACGCGTGGCCGTTGCGGCCCCCGTCGCCGTCATCAGCGGCGAGGCACGCGAGGTGCTGAAACGCGAGTTGTCGCCGTCGACCGGGCAGATCGTGGGCGGCCAGATCGCGTACTAGCAGGCCAGGAGTGTCGACAGGCGTTCGATCGTCGCCCTCGCCGTCGCGGGAGCCGCTTTCTTTCGCGAGGCAACGCCGTGACCCAAACGGTTCACGGACTGTACGGTCCTGCATCCAACGCGCCTGATACTCCCGCCACCACTTGGCGAGGTCGTCCATTCGCGAGAAGTGGCGCGTGGGCCGGGCCGGCACGAGCACCGCCGAGCTTTCCGAGATGGCCACGCAGATGTCTATTCCTGCTGCAACCGATTTTTTGGCACAATCAGCCGAAGGATGAGCCCCTGCGGATCCCAAATCCGCACGATCTTTCCGCGGAACTGTTTTTCAAGAGTGAGCTGACCAAGCGTCGTCCCGAAACCTTCGGTTCCGGCCTCAACGACGGCGGGACCGTCTCGCTCCGTCCAGACCAATTCCAGCGTTTCGCCGCGGTCGAAACATTCAATGTCGATCCGGCCACTGTTAGTTGACAGCGCTCCATATTTAGCAGCGTTCGTTGCAAATTCATGCACTACAAGAGCAAGTCCGGTCAGCGCAGAATTCGATACCGAAACGTCGCACCCGCGGATCACCACTCGATTTCCCCTATCCGTTTCGCCAGCATAGGGTAACAACAACGTGCCCAGCAGCTCCTGCAGCATTACGCCGCCTTCCCCCGTTTCTGCGCTAGCAGCTCTCGGGAGCGTGAGCGCGTGAGCTCGCGCCAAAGATTCCAGCCGAGCCCCGACGGCCGTAGCGAGGTCATCCGCAGAACGCGCGGATTTCGCGCTCAGATTTACAACGCTGCTCGCTAGAGCAAACAGATTTTTGACCCGGTGAGCCATTTCACGGATCAGCAGATCCTTCTGTTGTTCGGCTTGCTTGCGTTCGCTGATGTCACGGGCAATCTTGGAGGCGCCGACCGTGACCCCAGCATTGTCGCGGATTGGCGAAATCGTAAGCGAGACCGGGATTACGGCGCGGTTCTTGCGTCGCCTCACAGTTTCGAAATGAGCGACCCGATCGCCCGCGCGGATCCGCGCCAGCATGTCGAATTCCTCGCCCAGATGATCGTCAGGGACGAGGAGCGTAACTGGACGGCCAACAGCCTCCTCTGCGGTGTAACCATAGAGCCGTTCAGCTCCGGCATTCCAGCTTGTTATAACGCCATTGAGGTCTATTGATAGGATCGCATCCTCCGAAGATTCGACGATCGCGGCGAGCTGTTGGGCGGCCCGTTCTGCTTCACGCCGTTCACAGACTTCGCGCTCCGCTGCTTTGAGCAACTGGGAGTTGTCGATGGCGATTGCCGCATGTGCTGCGATCGAAATCACCGTCTCCTCGGCTTCGGCGGTGAAGACATTCGCTTCATCGTGGCCGAGAAACAGGCCGCCATGCACCTCGCCGGAACGCGACATGACCGGAACAGCCAGATAGCTGACTACTGGCAGATGGCCTTTGGGCATGCCAAAATGAGGACCCGACTTTCCATAACGCGGATCGGCGCGAATATCAGCCGAACGCACCGCGCCGAGACCGCGAAACGTTGGGTCAAAGACGGCCGTGTTGCGCGGCAGCTGGAAGTGCCCGAAAGCCGCTAGCGGCGCGCCCGACAAGGTGTATAGGGTGTAGCGCTCACCTTGAGGATCGGTAAGATTGTAGAAGAAGGCACCGAATTTGGCTCCGGTAAGCTCAGTTGCCGCGTCGGTCACGGTTTGAACGATGTAATCCAGATCAAGATTGCTGGCGATGGCCTTGGCGATCTTGTCGACTGCTTCAAGTCGACGCTCGCTCGCCTTGCGCTTTGAGATGTCAAGAATGGTGACATAAGCACGTTCGCAGCGCTGCCCGTCGAACGTAATGGTGAATATGGCGTCGATCCGCCGCCCGGAGAGCGTGCGCAGGGCGGTGTCGCTGCCGAACTGCCGACCGCCTTCCCAGATCGTCACCAACTCTTCCAGAAAGATCTGGGAGGTTTCCGGTAGGAACACACTTGCGAGCGATCGGAGCAGTTCGTTCTTCTCGGTCGCCTCGAACAGTTGGACTGCGAAGGGATTAACGTCAATGATTTTGACGCGCGCCACTGCCTCCTCGAGCAGCTCCGGATGTGCTTGCAGATGGCTCCTTAAGTCCGTAACATTCTCAGCCCGCAAGCGGTCCAGCAGGTCGGCAACCTGCGAAAAATCCTGCTCCCAAACAGCCGCACCGACGTTTTCGAAAAGACAGCGGAACCTTGGTTCGTCTTCACGACGGCGCTGCTCGGATGCTTCTAGCTCAGTCACGTCCATCAAAACGTTCACGGAGCCGACAATCGTACCGGTGTTGCCAACAAGTGGAGTAGAGGAAGGAATGAACGCCACCCGACTTCCATCGGGCCGCTTGGCCACCGTCTTATCTCCTCGCACAGGCAGTTTTTGCTTCAGAGCAAAGGCCGCCAGACTTTCCTCAGGCGGAACTGGCGTGCCGTCCGGCCGATAGAGCTTCCAGGTGCGGCAGAATTCGCTTTTGCCGAGCTCCGGACGAGCGCCCCAAAGCGACACGGCCGCTTCATTGAAGAATGTGATCCGGCCGTCTGCATCGGTTACATAGACTGCCTCCGGAAGTACTTTGAGAATGTCCTCGTCCCTTGGTCGCTGCTTATCACCCTCGGCTTCTTTGTTCAACAAGGCCGCTTTAGCAGACGGTGATAGCAGATCGCGCTCGACACCGTTGCTCGTGTGCCTGTTGCCCGTCTTCATATCTATCTCCATCGCAATCGTGCCAATCACTTCATTGCGGGACCGTCCAAAGCGAGTGACCTCCACGATAGCAACCTTCCTCGGCATGCACAAACGTTGCGGAAGATGCGTCGCAACCGGCGTTACTAAGCGCTGGTGCGCGCAATCATCATGCCTCAGCCGTCCGAAGGCTGATTGGTGCTCGTTTCGTTCAGCAATTGGGAGATCGCCGTCACCAACTGAACCATGGCGAAGGGCTTTTGGAGCATGATACTGTTCGGGACACCTTTTGAAGCCCAGTCAAGCGCGCTGTCTCCACTAACGTAGACCACGGGAATTTGCGGATCGATTTCTCGCGCGGTGCGCGCGATCTCCCATCCATCCTGTGGGGATCCTAGCCGAATGTCCGTAACGACGCCATGAATGGGTGTGGATGTGGCGTTCAACGTCCGCAAGGCGTCCCGTGCCGAGGATGCTGTCACCGTATTGAACCCAGCGTTCACCAATGCTTGCTCGAACTCAAGCAGCAGCAGCCCCTCGTCCTCGACGACAAGCACAGTAACGGTTTCCATTTGTTCCCTCCAAGTTGCATTGCCCCGCTTGTAAACATCTGAGGACCAAGAAAGTTCCCTACCGGCGGCCAAGCTACTCCGATGCGCGATGTGCCAGGTCAAAGCGCCGCAACACCCGCTTGGGCAGTTCCTCAGGCGGGTCGTCGCGGCCTTACCGGACTGCGTATCTATCCCTTTGGACCGATAAGATTTGAGAGTGGCGCATTGACGAGCGGTCTACTCTCGCCAGAGACTTTTTGCGACTGATCATTAAGGCGTGCCAAGTCCGCGCAGAGCGGCACGGGCTCCAGCGACCCATGCAGCGCTCGAAAACGGTGAAAGACAGTCATCTACATCCGTTAGTCTGGATACATGGACGATGATCAGACGATCACCGCACAGGCTGCACTCGCGCAGCCCACGCGCCTTAGAGCCTTCAAGTTTCTGGTCGAGCGCGAGCCGGATGGCGTCGCCGCTGGGTGGGTCGCGCCGCAGTATGCGTCGATGCTCGGTAAGCGCGCCAATTGCCAGACGCTAGTGTCGTTGACGCTGGCCCGCGACGAGGTTCCCGTCCCAGTCGGCTTACGGCTGTTCCTGCCCGAGAGTTGGACCAGCGATCAGGATCGAATGGCTAAGGCTGGTGTTCCCGAGGAGATGCGCCTATCCCGCACCAAACCGGAGATCGCGCCCGACGAGATCGATCGGCTGATTGCCGCGGGCGTGCGGTTTGGCACCGTGCTTGCCGATGCCGGTTATGGTCTGTCGGCTGCGTTTCGCCAGGGGCTCAGTGCACGCAATCTTACCTGGGCTGTCGGCATTCCCAAGCATCAGAAGGTTTATCCTCATGATGTTGCATTGATCTTTCCTGTCGCCGGCCATGGACGACCCCGCAAACATTCGATCCCCGATACCTTATCGACGGCAGCCGAAACGATCCTGGAAGGATCCACCTGGAAGAAGGTCAGTTGGCGTCGCGGCACGAAAGGTCGACTGACCGCACGCTTCGCCGCCCTACGCATTCGGATTGCCGATGGCAACCCCCAACGCATCCTCGACAAGGGACAGCAGCACATGCCGGGCGAAGAGGCGTGGCTCGTTGGTGAGTGGCGCTCAAACGATGAACGCAAATATTATCTCTCCAACCTGCCGGCCGAGGCGACGTTAAAGCAGCTAGCGGCTGCCATGAAAGCCCGATGGGTCTGCGAGCAAGCGCATCAACAAATGAAAGAAGAGCTCGGCCTCGATCACTTTGAAGGCCGATCATGGCAAGGCCTGCATCGACACGCGCTGATGACAATGATCGCTTACGCCTTCTTGCAACATCAGCGCCTACACAAGGCAAAGCGGGAAAAAAAGGAAGAGGCACGGCCCGCCTAAACCCACACTGCCAGCCATCCGACGCGCGGCCGGCAAATTACGGCGCCAGACATTCCTCGCAGATCCCATAACTGTCTTCCTCGGTCGATGCGGGCCGTCCGCAACAGGCGCATGTGGGCGTCCCGGATCGGCCGAAACGGTCTCCGATGGCAGGATCTCAACCTTGGGCACGGACGGCGATCTCAGGACGGGCTCCGGAGTGATTTAGGTCTTCGACTTGAGCGTGAATCGTAGAGCCACCTGCGAACCTTTGTCGCTGAGATTTTGCCAGCGTCTGAGTGCAGCGGATTGACGAGCACATTCGACTCGTCGGGTACGATGACCGAAGGAACGAACAGACAGGCCGACCGACGCTCAGCCAGCCAAGTCGCGCCAAAGGCCAAACTGGCCCGCTCCGCCGGTAGCGCATCCCATCCTACCGGCGCTGTTTTGGCATCCAGCCGCTCGCTTGCGTCCCAGAGGTCTTGAGGGATGTCGATTCTGACGAGGTAGCGGTTTAGAGGTAAGCTAGACGCAGCAAAATGCACGAGCGTTTCCATGGCCGCGAGCGAGATGTTTTCCGCGCAGTAGAGCACGGCGAAGCCTGGCGCATTCCACCTCCCCCCGTAACTTTTGCGCCCATTCCTGTGAGGTCGTCCGCTTCATAATCTGGAGTGTCCGTCGCGACCCGCCAAACTGCGGGCATCAGGAATAGGCCCCGCTCTGCATCCGAGGCGAGTAATTGCGACACCATTGCCTGCCCTCAAGTGTATCAATGAAATCGAGTGGACGGGCACCCCCAAGAGCCGGCACGGATTGCTGTACCCAGGCGGCCAGCCAGCTTGCTGCGTCAAAGCCTTGCGCATCGCCAGCCGCTGAGGTTGCAATGTGGCCAATCGAACAAGGAGAACGTTGCGATCGGAACCCATGTCGGAACCTTCGCGCCAAAGGATCCGGAAGGCAAGGCGCTGAGCTACAAGCTTCTCGATACGGCGGATGCCGCCTTCAAGCGTTCGGGCTCCAAGCTGGTGACGGCAAAGGCGATCGATTACGAGAAGGTGCAGAAAGACACCATGTCTCCGACGGCGGCACAAGGTGGCGAAGGTGTTCACCATCACCGTCGCCGATATCCTCGAAACGATCACCGGTACGGCGAAGGGAGAGGTGCTCAAAGGCAGTATCGACATGGATCGGATCGTGGGGTCTGCCGGCAACGACACGCTCTATGGCTATGCCGGCAACGACATCCTGGAGGGTGGTGATGGCAATGACGTGCTGATCGGCGGGGCCGGTGCGGATCGTCTCCCTGGCGGCAACGGCATCGACACGCTTTTTATGCCGGTGCAAAGGCGGGGGTGGGGGCGAGCCTTGCCGTGTGCTCGATCAACGCGGCGACGCGAGGGGCGATACCTACTCGTCCATCTATGGCGACAGGCTCACGGGCGATGCCAAGGCCCCAATGTCATCGATGGCGGCGGAGGCGATGATGTGCTTTCAGGCGGTGCGGGAAATGACCGGCTCATCGGCGGGCTCGGTTTCGACGTCCTGTATGGCGATGCAGGCAGCGATCGATTTGTCTTCCGATCGGTCAGACAGACAAGGACGCGATTGATGTAACCGCGATCGATGCGAACCTGAGGAGGGCGGTGATCGGGGCAGCCAATTTCTCAAATGCCGCCGGCGAGATTCGCTACGAAAAGCCGAAAGCTGACACCTACGTCTGTGGGGACATCGATGGTAACGGCAAAGTTGATTTCATCCTGCACATCGATGCTGCGCCCGATCTCAAGGCAGGCGATTTCCTGCTGTAACGAACTGGTTCACCGGAAGGTCGCGATGGCGCTGCCAAGCGGGCGCTGCGAACGGCAAGCGGTTCGTTTAGACACCCCTCAGGTTTCCGTGGAAGGGCGGCGGCGGTGCCGCCGCCCTCGGAATCTTCCGTGCCCGGCTGGCCTGCTGCTTGGGCTTGCGGGGTCGCTAACGGAAGCGTCCACGGTCGGCTTGAAGTGAGCCGGGTAGAGTTTCTCGATCATTTCGAGGCTCGTGCGGCAATTTATTGGCAATGGCCTAGACGTCTGCCGTTCCATGAGCCGAAGGCAGCCGCTTGACTCCTAGCCGCTCCATGGCAATTTGCACTTCACTGTGAGTCGAACAGCTATCGACAAGGACAACTGCTTGACCCCTGCCCGCTTCACCGAATGCCTTCTTCACATCCGATGGACGCCGATCAACCTCGCGTCTGCGCTGCAATGCCAGCTGTCCTGGGTTGAAGCACTGGAGGCTGGGAACGAAGAAATTCCAGCGGGTCTCGCCGCGTGGCTTGAGGCGCTCGCCCAGGCACACGAGGCTTTACCGCCGCCCACCACTTACCGCGGAAAGAGATCCGAGTGACAGATCGCCTCATTCTTGAAGAAGACGTTGACGAAGCACTGGAGCATGCCCGTAAGGATTTCGGATGGACGCGCCAAGACGCTGTGCGAGCGATCCTTCGTGATTGGCTGATAGGCCACCAGTACCTTCGCGTGCATATCTTGGATGAGGACAGTAAGACGGAGGGAACGGCTTGATGGTAGGTCCAAACTGCCAATAGACAGAGCAGCGTCAGAGCGACGCCCGGGGCCTATGGCATTCGCCACTGATGTCACCAGTGTAAGATCTCAGCCGCGGCTTAAACGGCCCGGCCCCCTGCTCGAAGCTGGAGGCAAAGGGCTCTACCGTCCCTCAGTTAACGCCCTTAAAGCGGAAGTGTATTTATGTTTTCCTTTCAAGCGGGTAGTTGGTTTCATAGAAAAAACCTCGGCATAGTTTCTCGGATTGCCCCGCGACTGGCGGGGCAATGATCGCGATTCTTCCAAGCACCGGTCATTGGCGGCATGCTGCTCACGGTTGTCAATTTTCTGGAGAGGTGTGGGAGGTCACGGCTCGATAGGAACTCGGCCTCGAAACTCTCTTGACTTCACATCGTGCGCTGGCACCCTCTGCCCCGGCGGGAGGTAGCGCATGAGTCCTGATTGGATGCAGATACTGCAGAAGCATGGAGAGACGGTTCAGCACCTCCATGCTAAAGTCCAAATCATCCTAGCGAGCGAATCCCTCACCGTGGATCAGGTTCTTCTTCTCGGTCGCATTGTGGACAAGGGCGCCCGATACGCCGATGGGCTAGCCAGCCAAATGCTTGAGGCGGGAGTTGGCCCGTCGTATATTGAGGCCGCGGAAGCGCTTCAGGAAATCTACAAAGTTCTGTTGGCTGCGATAGATGCCAAATTGCAGGCACTGCGACGCAGGAAAATCGTTCTCGTGTCTGATACATAGCATAGCGCTGCAAGTCGTCGCGACCGAGGCAAAGGGTCGGTTCTAGCTACGTACGCTACCGCTCACTCGAAACCTACTCTACTGGTAAGGTCTGGACTTCCTACTGTTCCAGTCACAGTTGCCATTACCGCCCGCTTCATCGACGACGTCAGACCGTATGTCCGTCTTCGTGCCCTAAGCAGGCAGAACCAGCTTGCCCTGCCGCGCCATCGTTCGCCAGGTTGAGTGGCCATGGATGCATCGCCTTTCGCGATTGTCGGCTGCCCTATCCTCCTTCTGCACGATTGGAGGAGGCCGTGGAGGGTATACGCGCACCTCGAAAGCCGATCAGCATGGACCGGGATGCGAGGCGGCCATAGAGACGCGACTGCAGGACCTCGTCTAGGACGCAGTGAAGGCGGGATGGGATGAGGTGGAGGTCTGTACAGCGATTGCTACCTGGCGGATCCCATATCCTTGCCGTAGTGGGCGATCCGAAAGCCGATCGAGCAGCCAAGCGCGCCCGACCGATGGCCTGGCATGGATGCGCACCTGGGCCAAATGGAACGGGTCCGGGGTTCTACCGGAGGCGTACCCATAGCCGTACCGAATATTGGATGGGAGCCTAGCAGCAGGTGCCGCCCGGATGGTTGTGCAGTATCTGGATAAACTGAAAGCGCCTAATATAGCCGAATGAGGCAGGCAGCGCGTCACAGCCGGGGAAGCCGCTTATGTGTAATCTCTACAACATCACGACCAACCAGATCGCGATCCTCCAGGCCACACGTGCCATGATCGACAGCCTGGGCAACCTTGAGCCTTCGCTCGACATCTACCCCGACTACAAGGCACCGATCGTTCGCAACACGCCTGCCGGCCGTGAGGCTGCCATGGTGCGGTGGGGGCTGCCGACCTCGCGGCAGGCGCTATTCCAAGCCACCACCAGGCGCGCCGAGAAACTGCGCGCCAAGGGAAACGACGCCGACTTCGTCGAACTCATTCGCATGGAACCCGACAGTGGCGTTACCAACGTGCGCAACACCTCGAGCAAGCACTGGACGCGCTGGCTCGGCATCGAGAACAGGTGCGTTGTCCCGTTCACGCGTTTCGCGGAGCCGGATCCCGCCAGCAGAGCCGAAGGGGGGAGGACACCGAACGCCTGGTTCGCGGCCAACGACGACCAGCCGCTCCTGTTTTTCGCAGGGATCTGGGTGCCGCAATGGGAAAGCGTCCGGAAGGTCAAAGAGGGATTGGTCACGACCGATCTGTTCGGCTTCCTGACAACGGATCCGAACGGGATCGTCGGCCCCATCCATCAGAAGGCGATGCCGGTCGTATTGCGGCCCGGGGACGAGGTCGAAATCTGGCTGTCAGCACCGTGGGAAGAAGCCAAGCATTTGCAGCGCCCGCTGCCTGATACCGAACTTACCGTGCTGACGATGATGCCGGCAGGGTAGCCCTCCACGAGCACACTGTCATGAAATCGGTAAAGATTAGGGCTCGTCAAAGAGAAGGCCCCGCCTGGGGGACAGTGCGGGGCCGCCAACCACATCAGCACATGGCTGGTGTCCCTAGCGGTCAGCATTTAACAAGAATACACTGGCTGATGCCGCACAGCTACTTCCCACCAGTTGCCGAATAGCCCACCCATGAGCTGAGGCGCAAGACTACGTTGTGATGCGATGCTCGCCATCCGCGCCACTCTGCAAGTTATCCTGCCAGTTCGTCCCGGCAGTTTCCGCCTTGTCGGGACGGGACCACCGCCAGCGGGAGCGGTTAGCCCTCACCCGCTGGCACGCGGGCTATGCGCCCGCCCCGGCACCAGGGGAGATGCCGGTATCTTTCGGCTCCGTCGCCGGGCCCACACGGTGTGTCAGCCGACGCCGCTTTAACTCTCTTCCTCCCGAAAGGTTCCCGGTCGAACAGAGCGTTTTCTCATTTCTCGGGCGGTCCGAGCCCGGAGCCTCGAATTTCAGGGCTGATAGGAAGAACATGTCGACCCGGTCCTTCAGCGTGCCAGACTCGTCGATAACCGGAATCTCGGCTTCGAAGGTGATGCCTCGGCGGTGGGCTCGTCGAACTTGACGGTGCCGATTGGCTGTCGGTGTCGTGCTGCCAGAGGAAGGCGAGCGGGGTCTGAAACTTCACATCCAGGGATCGACCGAGACTTTGCGCGTATTGTCGGAGGAGGAGGGCAGAGCTGGCCGCAAGAATGAGAAAGCCCGCTCTGGGTGGACAGGGCAGGGTGTGGATAACTTGGCCTCAGTTGCCCAACGTCGAACAGGCGGCGAACGTTTGCTAAACTGTTCACGAACGTGTGGGCTAGGCTACCTCGCATGCATGAGCCCACTTTTGAGGTACACTCGCCGTCAGGCTCACGGCTAGACTGATCCCAACTTTCCTGCGCTGCTAGTCGGGAGCCACAGACCACCGCACGCTCAGCCGAACACATCGCCCTTCCCTGCTTCGCGTACTACGTCAAATTTTATAGACGGGTCGGCGGCAGGAGCGCACACTGTCTCATCGTTTCCACATCCATGGCAGGAACGACAGGGAGATGGCAGCTTCCGCCTCAACTGAGGGAGGGGGTTATGGCCAAGTCCTTCGAGTACGACGCCGCGGGTTATCCGTTGTTTCCATGCGGGTCGAACACGCGGATGTTCAGTCCCGACGATCTGAACCGCCTCCAGCAGATTTTCGACGACTGCCTCGCCGAGTGCGGCATGAAAGCCGACAGTGTACTGGCGAAGTCCCTTGGAGGCGCGATCGTTCGACTCTACTCACAGGGCCAGCGCGACCCCACCTTGATCAAGGCGACATTGTTACCGCCATACAAGCGCCGGTCGCAGTAGCGATTCGGACAACCCGGCCCTGAGGTTCCAAAGAGGGAACCCTGGCGACTGTCCGCCGTTTGGCTTTCACACCCGACGAAACCGCCAGAAACAGCTCATTGCGGAGATGCTTCATGAGAACCGAGCGCGGGCACTGTTTCTGCGGCGCTATCGGGGCCAGCTTTGTCGGCGATCCCTTCTGGATCTGCTTCGACCACGATGACGACTGTCGGCGCGCAATCGGGCCTTTGACAATGTGGGTAGGCTATGTGGCCGGGCAAGTAGCCTTTGATCGGGGAAAGCCTGCGACCTTCTCAAAAACGCCGGGGATCGTCAGAACTTTCTCCAGCACGTGCGGGAGCTCCATCAGCTACCAGGACGAAGGGCTTCCAGATGAGGTCTACGTCTGTATCGGCTTTATGGACGCTCCAGAACGCTTTCCGCCTCAAGCTCATGGATAAAAACTGCCCTTCATCGAAATGAACGACCTTCTTCCAAGGATTGAAACCTGCACGCGGGTGCGAACTCGGTCAGTTGGAACACCCCGCCAACGACACTAATCCCTGAAGTCGAGACTACTGGGTGCCGGGCTATCCTTCCGGTTTGGCCGCTGGCGATCGTGGTGGGAGGCTGGACTTTACACCCCGTCACTGGGCTCCCAGCTTCCCCTCCTATGCCACGCGCTGCTTCCGAACTGTGAGGCAAACTGGAGGAACCCTTGGCATCCCTGAGTGTTGGGTCAGCCAGGGAGGAATTTCGATGGATACGCTAATTCTCAAAGTCGCTACCCGCATGATCATAGGCTTCGTCATAGGTTGCGCGGCCCTGGCAGTCCTCATCTATGTGCATCCGCAGCATCTCGGACACACGCACGGCATAAACTACTTGGGCCTTGCTCTGCAGGTGTACGGTTTTGGACTGCCCTTCGCCGTCGGATTCCTCTGCACGAGCTTTGTGTTCGAACCTGACGATCGTTTGGATCATTGATCATGAAGAGAATGCACGGAAATCGAACATTCAAGGAACGTGTGACATCTGGCCGACAGCGCGTTGAACTATGAGCGCATTCTTGGCTATCTGGACCGATCGGGCTCCGTCTCGTCGAAGTTCACGTCCCAGTCTTCCTCGGGTCCCTTTCGTCCGGGCGGGGTACGATGGGCTGTCGCATCCTCCGAACCCGTAATCACCGTCGGCTTCGCGCTCGCGACACCCGTGCTGTGGCGGTCGGCCTGGGATTTGGCGAATTGTCCTTTTGCGTCTTCTCGGACCTTGAGAGCATCTGAAGGCGTGCTGCGTTCAGGGGTTCGGTTGGTTTCACCGGCCGCATCACCATCAGTGTCCGGGCTATCCTTCGCCGGCAGATACCCCCGGGGCCGGCTCGCCTCCGGGCCCTCCCACCGCGGCGACTGGTCGGTTGTGCCCGGTGCGCCGTCCTTTGATTTAACAATACCCATGATCATTCTCCTTTCAGGAGAGTGAACTGGAAAGCCAGCTAGATGTTCCGCGGGGGTCCTTACCTCGGTCGGGACGTTCGTCCCGGTATGTGGAACTGATGCAAGTGCAGTCGCGTTGTGCCACGATGAAGCGTCTGACCGTTCGAACAGGTAGGCAGGCCATGTTGGCCGTACTCGCCGTGTCCGCTGCCTTGGTGACATTGGTCTATCTTGCCAGCCTCCCGGTTACAGAGCCTGATGGGACACTCGATTCATCCGAAAGCGTCGTCGACCCGGATTAAGTGCCACGCGTGTCCCCTCGGTGAGGCCGCTCAAGCGGGCCCTTGCGCGAACGTCAGCTGCAAGCAAGGTTGGCCGCAGCATATTCTCTTACCGCCAATGCGTCGCCTTCCTTGCGCAAATTTCACCAGGACCAGCAAATGACACAGCATTTCGATTCAGACCTCGGGCGGTCGGCTACCACACCCGACAGGGGCGGCGACTGGGCCCGTCAGACCGCCGCCAATGAAATCGCCGAAAACGCACTGCGAATATTGATCGAGATCTTCGGCGACCGTGCTCAGGGTGTGCTGGACGAGATTGAAAAGGCTGCGAAGGCGCGGTTTCACCCATCAACCGCTATTCTGTCCGAGATCACGTTCATCGTTGACAGGGCACGCCTCTCCATTCCCCTTCAACGATGTTGATCGCGTAAATGGCCGCACCCGGGCACGCCGGGGTTGGATTACTCGCAGCGATGCAAGAGCAGGATCGACTGGCGGTCTTGGGGCCGGTGCGCGCCAAACTATCACGCAATTACCGTTGTTGACGCGATATCTGGCTGAATTTCGGATACGAGGCAATCCGGGGTCAGAAGCCGAATTTGGCATTCTTGGTTAAGCCTGTCCGCGACGCCGGTCTCCGGCTTCGTGGCGTTCGGACCTTTTCGCTCCATTGCGCTTCCACTTGTGGCGCCAGTCGTTGCAGCCGTTGACCAAACATGCTGTCGCACCAGATCGTGACCGGTTCGTACTGAGGCAGTGCCAGCGAATCCACTCGATCGCCTTGAGTATATGCCGGTGAGTTCCACGGCGTTGTTCGTGGTTTCGACAAGAACCGCCTGGGCGATTTCAGTGCCGTCTCGATTAGATCGCAACCCCCAGCCGCCGGCCCGGGCTAGGCTCGCATCGCCATCGGAGAAGATGTGCAGCCCACGCGAAAAGTTGCACTGTTCGGGAACTTTTCGCCTGCTAGCTTACTTTCTCGTGCGCTCCGGTACCCCTCTGGATGCAGCACGTATTGCAGGCGCCTTCCCGGTGCCTGCTTTTTTTTGATCCGTTACTGCCTACTGGAGCGACAACAGCGTCGGCGTCATGTCCTGGCCCTGAGGCTGGAACTTCCCGTAGCTGCCGATGAGCTGCTGTACCATGAACGCGGCCTGACGGGCGTTGACGATGCCTTTTCACGTCGACGCTGCCCGCGGAGATATTCGCGTAGTGGCGTGAGGAACTCTGGGAAGACGTAGGTCATTGGGATGCTTCCTTTTCGGAGAAGAACCCGCGCGACAAGGCGCGGGCGGAGCTTGATAATCTCGAGAAGGATCATGTGTCCGCCCCCTTCGCCACATCGGTCGGAACCTTGTTGCCAGCCTTCCCATTTGAGGAATGCGGCACCATGACCGCGGAGGAGATCACAATGGGCATCAAGCAAGCACCCACGGAAAATGGGAAGAAAGCGGCACGCGGACTCCGCAAGGCTGCGGCCGCAGAGGAGCGTAAAGTTGAAGCCGAAAAAGGCTCAGGTCTTGCCAAAGGCGCGGATAGGGTCGAAGAACGTTCGCGCAGCTCAGATGGAAAGAGCTCCGGCGACAAACAACGTCGTTGAGCCGCCCCGAGCAGTGGCGACAGGAGAACTGAATGAACCCCGAACTCGGCCCGTACGTACAGATGGGCAGGCTGGCTGAGCAGATGGCCACACGATACCAGATAGACCCCAATCTCGACCTTGAGCCGCTGGTGCAGCATTTTATGGACGAGGTTGAGGTCAACGTGGCGGCGGATAAGTTCGATCACTCAGGTTTTATGAAGAACATTCGCCGACCGCTGAAGATCGCAGCGGATGCGACATCTGATCCCCGGCGCAAGGAGTTTCTGCAGTCTGTTGTGGATGCACTCTCTACCCGTCTGGAAGGTATTTAGCCCGGCACGCCTTGGCAGTCATCACCGTCTAACTTGAGGCCGCTTCGTCGTAAATCTGCTCGACGCGCTGGGGCGAATGGAAGTCGACGATGTTGCTCATGCGCCCTTCCCTTCCTGGCATTCCTCAAGCTCGAGGAATTGACTTCCGTCACGCCTGCGGATTTTGGTCCGCGCACTCACTTCCGATAGCACCATGTGCCGATAGCGATAGTTTTGGCGGCGGAAGAGCGGTAATGTGGGCCATAGGAACGGCTATATCCGGCTGGTAGCCGCGTGACAGAAGTGTATCGCTGCATCATTGCTTATGTTGATGGCTGAACCGCCGGAGACGTACCATGGCCAGCATGACGATTTGAGCGTTCCGTGGTCGATTGGCTCGCAGAACATCCGAAAACGCCACAGCATTCTTCCGCCATTCTATGATGGGTGCGATCGAACGCGGGAGATCGGGCAGCGCTTCTAGCGGTTGCGAACACCTCCTTCTTCAGACTGGCCATGGTCTTGCCGCCCGCCGAGACGAGGTGCCCGATCCCGTCAAGATCACGAGATTCTCCATACGCAGCCATTCCGAGATCAGGTCCTGAAGGCGAATGGCTCGTGCCTCTGACCCACGCCAACCAGCAGATCGCCAACGCCGCCGCCCTCCGTAAGACCGATGAGCTGGTATTCTATCGGCACAGGCGTCGCTGCTGTCATTTCGCTTCCCCCTCTGCTCCACGGCGCATTGGGTTTACAATTTGAAGCCCCTTGAAATCCTTTTCGTTATCCGTAACGACCACACAGTCGTTTGCTCCGGCGACGGCCGCAATGATCATGTCGAGCGCACTACGTGGGCGTCCCGCTGCCTTTCCTTCCGCCATCAAGCGCGCCCAGATCAGGCCCGCCCTGTCGTCGAACGAGAGAATGCGGCCGGCGAACAGTTCCTGCGGCCCTTCTGGCCCGGCGAACCAGGTATCGAGCGCATTTCGCTTTTTTCCGCGCGGCTTCTCCAAAATGCCGCGCCGTATTTCTGCGATGGTGAGCGCCGAAATAAACAGGTCTTCGTCGCGCTCATCTGCCCACCACGCCAGCAGCGCTTCCGATGGCTGCGGCCTGACGATATTGCTGATGATGTTGGTATCGAGAAGATAGCGCGTCATAAATCGACCCGGCGCCCTTTCTCGCGCGGGCGCGTCAGATCGAGGTCGGCGCCGACAAGGGGAGAGCGGCGAAGGGCGGACAGGATGCCGCCGGATTTTGGCGGCTCCCCTGCAACAAGGACCGCCTTGACTGCAGCTCGCGCTTGCTCCGCTTCCGGCCCCTCCTCCGCCAGTTGGCGCGCAAGCGACCGGATCAGCTCACGGTCGGATTCCAGCGCCAGAACCTCGAAGCGCTTGAAACCACGCTGCGTCAGGCGCGCCCGGTAATTCTCGATCGCTCTCTTCTGTGCAACATTGCTCATGGCTCACCTCCGTAGTATATCCTGATATATATCCAATTTCTGCCTTGCAGACAAGGGATGTAGGAGTGTGCCGGACTTCGCCGTCGACGCCGGCTCATGCCCGCCGTCGAGCATCGCTCTGATAAAGGCCTGAACAACACTTGCATGATCGTTCTGACACCAACGTCATCTCGGAGCTGCTGCTGCCGGTCCCGGAGCGTTCCGTGGTCGATTGGCTCGCAGAACAGCCGCCCGCCGCCAATTTCACGACCGCGGTTACCGAAGCCGAGATCCTCTACCGACTGCGTTTACTTCCCGATGGCCGGCCCCGACGCGACCTCGAAGCGGCCATCCTTCCGATCTTTGCGCAGGACCTCTCCGTCGTGTTCTGCCGTTCGACCGCAATGCGGCCGACGTCTACGGCTCGATTGCCACCGACAGGCGCAGAATTGGCCGCCCCATCAGCCAGTTCGATGCGCAGATCGCCGCCATCGCGCTTTCTCGCGGTGCAGTGCTGGCAACGCGGAATGTTGTCAACTTCGAAGAAGTCGGTCTGAGCTCATAAACCCTTCGGAGATCCGCTGAGGTGGCTGTGCACCGCACACCACCGAGCGTCCCGGCTGAGGAAATCCTGAACCGAGCCGAGCGATTGGATGCGCTTTATGCCATCCTGCCGTTTGACCGTCGTGACCAGCTGGCTGTGCTGCTGACCGATGACGACGTCGCCACGCGCCTTGACTCCCTCAAGCTCAAATGAGAACATAAATAGAACGAAACGCGGAGTTCTCTTATGCACAAGACTGACACCGTCATTGCCAATGCCCTCGCCGAAGTCGCCGCATGCAAAGCTCTACGCGAACGTACGCTTGCGCGCCGGGCCGAGGCGCAGAGGCAGATCGAAACCCCTCGCCCAGTGTACGTCCTGGCTCACAAGAAGGCACAGATGGAGCTGCCGCTACAATGACCGCCGAAGCCAACAGAGAGGTGCCGCAGAGAGATGAAGCCGCAGAAGTTCTCGCGATCCATAAGGGCGACCCCATCGAAGCCATCCGCAGCCTGCTCGCCGACCGAGCCCGCCTGGAAGAACGGCTGGCGACTGCCGTCGTCATCATGGGAAGCGGATACACACGTGGTTGGCGGCCCTGACTGTGCCGGAGAGCCATCAACGGGGCTTAGTGCATCCCCGAGTTCGGATGGGGGCTCACACCCTCAACAAAGCAGACGAGATCGGCCAGCTTCTTAAGGTGAGATGTGGCGTTTGCCGTGTTACCCACTTCTATAGGCCTGGCGATGTCGCGCAGCTGTTTGGCGATGTCACAATCCTCGACATAGACGGTCGATTCCACTGTAGCCGCTGCAATTCCAAGGAATGGATCGACCTCAAGTACGTGATGCCGAGCGCAGCCGATCGTGTGAAGATGACGGTACGGCATCTGGTGAAGATAAAGAGTGTGCGGGTGCCGGTCTGGAGGGATGTTAAGGGTTAAGGAAGGGAGGCCCAATTGCCTCCCCGTTCATGTTCGTCAGCTGGACTACCGATCCTTGGAGGATTTATCATCCTGATCGTCGCGACGCTCACGGCCCTGCCGGTCGTCCTGCTCGCGACGCTGACGCTGCTGCTGTTGGTCCTGCTGCTGCGGATTCCGCTGCTGCTGGTCCTTCTTCTGATCGGGACGCTGCGGCTGCTGATTTCCCATTTTAATACTCCTCAATTATGTGACGACCTCGCTGCTGCGAGGATTGGAGAAACGTTGGAACGACGCGTGGGTTCCACATTGACAGCCACACCGTGGGAGGCCCACCATAGCGTCAGAAGGGGACGCGATGTGCAACCTGCACAACATAACGACCAACCGAAGTTCTTCCCTTCGCGTGTCCCAATGAACGCCGAAGATGCGACTTCCGAGCCGTCAATCGCATCTCCTTCGTATTGGCTGGTTCCGACTCTTCGTACGAACGCGCCATTAAAAGTGGCCTTACTTCCCTAATGACCTGCCGAAGCGCGAATTTGCAGTCACTGATTGAGCCACCCTCGCGGGCACGCTGGACAAGACGGCCAGCAAGTTCTCCTATCAAGCCGATTTGGGCAGACCGTCACGCGGTGCTCTTGAAGAACGTCAGGAGGTCTGCGTTGATCACATCGGGATGGGTGGTGCACATGCCGTGCGGCAGGCCCGCATAGGTCTTAAGCGTGCCGTTCTTCAGCAGGTTGGCTGAGAGCGGCGCGGAGTCGGCATAGGGCACGATCTGGTCGTCGTCTCCGTGCATCACAAGCACGGGCAGCTCGATCCTTTTCAGGTCTTCGGTGAAGTCGGTTTCCGAGAACGCCTTGATGCAGTCGTAGTGCGCCTTGGCACCGCCCATCATGCCCTGCCGCCACCAATTCTGAATGACGCCTTCGGAGACCTGCGCACCTGGGCGGTTGAAGCCGTAGAGCCGGCCGGCACATCGCGGAAGAACTGGGCGCGGTTGGCAATCAGGGCGGCGCGGAAGCCGTCGAAGATTTCGATCGGAAGGCCGCCGAGGTTCTTCTCCGACTTCACCATGATCGGCGGGACAGCACCGATGATGACGGCCTTGGACACGCGGCCGGGCTTGGAGCGAGCGACATAATGGACGACCTCGCCGCCGCCGGTCGAGTGACCGACATGGATGGCATTCTTGAGGTCCAGCTTCTCCGCCAATTCCGCGACATCTGCCGCGTAAGTGTCCATTTCGTTTCCGGTATCAGTCTGCGTCGAGCGGCCGTGACCGCGGCGGTCGTGGGCGATCACGCGGAAGCCCTTCTCGAGAAAGAACATCATCTGATTGTCCCAGTCGTCGGCCGAGAGCGGCCAGCCGTGATGGAAGACGATGGGCGCGGCATCCTTGGAGCCCCAGTCCTTGTAGAAGATTTCGGTGCCGTCGACGGTGGTGATGTAGCCCATGGTCATGGTCCCTTGTTCGGTTGCAGTGGATTGTCTGGCGGCGGAGGCCCACTTCGGAAGCGACGCTGCGGCGGCCGCCGCACCTGCGGCGAGGAGGAAGTCGCGCCGTGTGGCGCTCGGTTGTGTTGCGAGGGCAGTGCTGTTCATGTGCGTCTCCGTTGGAGCTGTGCCTCTGTTGATGAAGACAACCGTGCCCGACGGATGGACGTAAAACGAGTTAAGCGTCGTAAATTGATGAAAATCCGAGTTCTCGCCATCGTGCGGGCAGGCAAAAAGGGGCCGGAAAACCTCCAGCCCCTTCATGAGAAACCCTCGATATTTCAGGCGGCGACGAATTTGTAAGCATCGCCTCGGCGTTCCGCATGTCCGACACCGGGATAAGTCCAGTGAAATCCGAGGAGCTTCAGCTTCTCCGTGGCCGCACGGTCCAGCAACTTCCGACGGTTCGCGAGCGCAACTTCGGGATCTGTGTCGAAACCGAAGTGCCAGTCCGGCCTTGCGAAGAAGATCGTGTCGTTGGTGCATGCGTCGCCCGTGATCAGCAGATTGTCACGGCCTTCAAGCTCGACAGAGACGTGGCCAGGTGTGTGGCCGGGCGTACTGACGATCGACATGCCCGGCACTATCTCGTCGCCTTCCCTTACGAACGTTATCCGGTCGTCGACAGCGAGGAGATCGCGCCGCGCGCCCCTGGCAAAGTCGTGCAGAGCCGCCGGCCTCCGGGCCTCGAACTGCTTGTCCGTCCAGAAGTCCCATTCGCTCTGGCTCACATAGTATCGCGCGTTGGGATATAGAACGCTGCCGTCGACGGTGGTGGCCCCCGAGTGGTCTGGGTGAGCGTGGGTGAACACCACCTTGGTGATCTGTTCCGGAGCAACGCCCAAAGTCAGTAGATTCTGCGCCAGCCTGCCGGCCGTCGGCTGAAAGTTCGTGCCAGACCCGTTGTCGATAAGGATCAGATCGTCGCCATGGCGTATCAGGGGGATGTTCGCCTGCATGGCAGCGCTTTCCGCGCTTCCGCCAAGCCGCATGAGAAAGTCGGCGCGCTCCTCCGGTTCGGCGTCCGGAAGCAGGACTTCGGATGGCAGGGTTATGAAGCCGTCGCTCACGACTGTGATATCAAATGATCCATGCGCGAATTTGTGGAACGAAGCAGCGAAGATATCGCGGGGCAAGGCCATTGCGGCAAGAGTGGCCGTGCCGACGAGCAATTGCCTTCTGGTTGCGTGAGCATTCAAGATTCCGAAGTTGGACATGGCCTGTTCCTCCTCGCCTTCGTCGACAGTGCTGATCATCGGTGGCGACGTCCAGAGGTTAGGTGCGATTGGTGACACGAGCGAGTTAAGCTTCGTAAATCGGTGAAAAACCCCGCGGATCAGATGACGCCGTCGTGGCGAGGTCAGCGACGACGTTGATCAGCGCACGGGCGGCGCAGAGCGGAGAGCAATCGTTGTCTCCGAGGATCAGGAGCCCGTTGCCCGCGCCCTCCGGCGCGACGAACAAATGCTTCCCCGGGACCAGTGCCACTGGCTTGCCGACGTCGAGAAATTTCCTGATGAGCGCTGCCACGCCCTGGTCGTCATCCGACCAGGTGCTTCCCGATAGGCCGACGCAGAAGGCTGCAGCAAAGTCCTCGATGACGATCTGGGCCAGGCCGAGGGTATCGGCAAGTTCGTCCCGGGCGTTTCGGTCGCCTCTGAACCGCCTTACCGCGTCGCCGGCGGCGTCTGCGGAGGCGTGGGCGCACCGCATAGCTTCCGCGAGCATCGGAGGACCGCCCTGATCTGTGGCTATGACGACTTCCGAACCGAAGTCCTTGAACGCGTAATAGGGGGTCGCTATTCGCGCCAAGTCAACTTCAGGATTTCCGGCCCCTTCGTTCTCGCCTTCGACAATCACTATCAGAAAGCGAATGGCGGCTTCTTCGTTCATGGCATTCTCCTGTTCTGCGTGATCATCACGCGCGCGGAGGCCTGGAACGAGTTTAGAGTTGTAAATCCGTGTAAATGTCCCTGGCCATTCAGGGGATCGACGAACCGCTCTTTGCGACCTGCATCACTTCGGTGTCGTTCGACGACAGCGCAGCCAAGTCCCGATCGATCCGCCTTTTCCAGGCATGAGCGCCGTCATGGCGTGCATGCTCGGCTCCGAGCGCAAGATGTTCCATCGCGCGGGGAATGGCGTCATCAAAGCCCTCGGACAGAATGACGGCCGCCTTGACCCGGTGAAGCTCCGGCAAGCACCACCGTTCGCCGGAGCCACGGCAATGCTCTATTGCGTCATCCATGAGCCTATGCGCCTCGGAATAGCGCGAGAGCTTGGACATGGCGCACGCGGCGACCGATCGGAAGTGGGTCATGAACAAAGTGAAGCCTGCTGACGAGAGCGTTTCCATGCCGATCCTCAGGGTCCGGATGCATTCCTCCGCCCTGCCCTCCCGCAGCATCAATTCAGCCTCGAAACAGTCGGCGTAGCAGTGCCAGACGTCGAGCGAGAGCGCCTTGGTTTGCTCCCTCAATTGCGAGATGTATCCAGAGGCGAGGTCGTCGCGCCCGGAAAGAAGCGCGATCGGGCAAGCGGCCTCCGCCAGAACATTGGAGAGGGAGAGCGTGTGTCCAATGTCGAGAGCATAGTCCACGGTCTCGCGCACTTCCTGCAACGCATCCTCCTCCTCGCCGAGGACCCACATGGCGCGGGCAAGGACGATGCGAGCCGTGACACGCTGCTCGAACTGAAAGCGTATGGAATGCTGGCCGCCGCGCAGGGTCGAATATTCCTTCAGCATTCGCCGCTGCTCGGCACAGGATTCAGCATGGCGGCCGAGCCAGTGCAGTGTGGCACCGCGCATGCGCCTGCCTATGATCGCGTCAGTAGGATCGGTCGAGGAGACCGCTAGCCCACCGAACCTCTCGACCAACTCCATGCCCGTGGCGGGTTGGGCACGGTTGATGGCGTCGACCCACAAAGCCCAGATGGCGCGAAGCTGATGGTCGACATCTCCGATTTCCTCGGCGATCTTGAGCGCGGTGGACCATGCCTGGATTCCGTATTCCGGCGCGTCGGTCGCTCGCATCTGCGGCCAGCCGAGTGCGGCGTACAGTTTCATGCGGCTGCGCTCGTCGAGCCCCGGCCGCTCTTCCAGGAGGTTGATTGCCCTGGTGACGGCCACAAAGCACTCATCCAGCAAAGACATCCGGAACAGAAGCGGAAGCCCCGCCACGGTGAGCTTCACTCCGAGCAATTGATCGCCCTGCGGGCCAAACGACCAATCGAACGCCGCCCGCAGGTTCGCCACTAGCGAGGCGTAGTCCTCCGACCAGTCGTCGACGGCGGCGACGTAGAGTTCCTGCTCGGCGTGCGCGAGTCTGTCTTCGAGATAGGCTGCGAGGCGGGACATTGTTCTGTTCGTGCCGTCGGATTCCTCCAGCTTCTCGGCGGCGTAGATTCGTGTCGTATCAAGGAGGCGATAGCGGGTCCCTGCCGACTGTGTGTCTGCGCTCACAAGAGACTTCGACACCAGCGAAGCCAGATCGTCTTCGGGAAGGTCCCCGGACAGCAGCCTGTGCGCGGCTTCGCCGCTGAACCATCCCCGAAAGACGGAAAGCTCCTGCAGCGCCGTCCGCTCCTGCAAAGACAGCGTGTTGTAGCTCCAGTCGAGTGTGGCCCGGAGAGTCTGGTGTCTGGGCAAGGCGGTGCGGCGGCCACGGGTCAGGAGTCGGAAGCAGTCAGCCAGCGACGCCGCCAAGCCTCGTACGCTGATTGCCTCCAAGCGGCCCGCGGCAAGCTCGATGGCGAGCGCGATTCCATCCAGCTGCGAGCAGATTTCAACAACGAAGGGCGCGTCCTCGTCGGTGAGTTCGTAGTTTCCGAGACAGGCGTCCGCGCGCTCCACGAACAGCTGGATAGCGGGCCATGCCAAAGCCTCACTTGCCCCGCCAACCGTTGTCGGCAGCTCCAATGGCGACAACCGATGAACTCGTTCGCGCTCGGCCCTGAGAGGCTCGCGGCTGGTGGCAAGGATGCGGGCGCTCGGGCACATGGCTATGATGGCCTCGACCGTCGGTGCCACCCCGTCGACGGCTTGCTCGCAGCTGTCGAGAACAAGGATCAACTCGCGGCCGGCCAGATGGGCGGCGATATCGCCGACGATGTCCTCGCTCCTGGTGAGAATGCCTAGCGACGAGGCGATCGTGGTCGGGATCAAGCCTGTCTGGTTGACGTCCGACAGATCGATCCAGACGGCCGCGGGCATGGCTTCGCCCGCGACAACGGCGCGGGCGACGGTGGACTTGCCAATGCCGCCGGGCCCGACGATCGTCAGCAGCCGAGAACGACGCAACTGCATGGCGATCTGAACGATAGACTGCTCGCGCCCGAAGATGCGAGGTGCGGACGGCCCGCTCGCCGGGCGGAAGAGCGGCACCATACCAGAAGGTGCTTCGGCCTTCTCAACGGGCAGTTTCGCAACGAACGTGTAGCCTCGTCCCGGAACGTTCGCGATGATCTTGGATTCGCGTTGGTTATCATCCAAAGCCTTCCTCAGCGCGGAAATATGGACGCGGAGGTTTGCCTCCTCGACGAAGGTATCCGGCCAAACGTGCTTAATGATCTGCGCGTTTGTCTTGAGCTCTCCGGGATGCTGGGCGAGAAAGATGAGGATGTCGGCCGCCCGACTGCCAAGCGGCACCCTCTGGCCATCACGCAGCAGCATACGCTGGCCTGGGACGATCGTGAACGGTCCGAAATGTAGCTCACTCACCGCTTGTCTCGCAAAAGGACAAATGAAAAAGTTGTAGTCGGAACAACGCAGTGTCGATCCCTACATGTTTGCAAGCAGTCGCAGCGACTTGCAATCATTGCAATGACGATTGGACGAAAGTTTTGTAAGTTTTTGGGTCGAGCTTTGCCCAGCACGAGTCACAGTCTAACCGCCAGAAGCCGTCATCTTGCATTGTCGACCCGACAGCGCCCGCATCGCGCGACTCTACCGTCCGGCAAACACCACTTCGTCCCACGGTGGGCGCGCCGGGAAAACCTCGAACTTCACAGCTCCTTCCTTTGTGCTTGGAGTGCTTGTTGAGGCCAAGACCATGGATGCGATCCTTCCGACCCTCAGGGCCGTGCGCCCCGCACCGGTGGGACGGGTCGCCAGTGCCTGATCGGTGCCCTTGCCGCTGGGCGACGTGGAGGACTGGACCGGCTACCGTTTCTCCAGGGGCGCAGCATCCTGCGCGTGAGGACCATTAAATCCATGGCGATGGAGCCGCATACCGCTATCAAGTCTGTCCTGTCGTATCGCTGCTGTTGTCGGCGCGCTCGGCGGGCACCTCGTCCTCACCGATTTTCCGCAGGAGATAAAGCAATGCCACCTGTTCGGCTACGTTCAGCCTGCACATGGTCCTTTCAGAAATCAGCTTTGCCCTCGGATACATTTCTTCGAGCACGGCCTCGCCCGCCGGCAGCAGCGACATGATGACTTTCCGGCCGTCATTGGCATCGCGCGAAATGTCGATCAGTCCGCGCGCCTTGAGCCGGTCGACGATGCCGCGGATGGTCGCCTGATCGACGGCCGTCGCCTTGACCAGCTCGGCCTGGGAAACCGGCCCCAGGTCATGCAGGGCGCAAAGCGTCACGAACTGCACCGATGTCAGGCTGGGATCGGTGGCATTGTCCTGGAAGATGGCGAGGTGCCGCTGGTAAGCCTTCCGCAACAGGTGCCCCACCTGTTCGGTCACGCGATAGCGGTCCTGCCCATCATGTTCGTCCATGTCTTTACCTACAGCCTTCGTCTGCCGATCCAGCAATGTCGCAATCGTTCCTTCTAGACGCCGAAACGCCGCAATAAAATCGGCCCGAGGCACATGACCTCCAAAAAAGGCGTAACGGCTCCACAAGCGTTGGCAGAGCGGCTCCTGAGCTAGCTTAACCGCGATGGTGCACGGCACCACCGCGGCTGAATCACCGGGTCATTCGAGTGCCTGGCTTTTCGTCTCGACATCGATCAGCCAAACGCTGAGCGCCCCCAGCAGCAGAAGTCCGGAAATGATACCCAGCGCCAGTCCGAAGCTGCTGCTCATGATTGGTGCGACGATTGAGGGTGCAAGCAGGCCGCCGAAGCGTGCCACAGAGCCTGCGGTTCCCATGCCGCTGGCGCGCAGCCCCGTCGGATAGACCTCTGGTGTGAAGGCATAGATTGCACCCCAGGTCCCAAGCAGCGCAAAGCTCATGAGGAGCGACGCGCTCACCACCACTTCCAGTGTCTGCCCCAGCCCGTATGCCAATGTGCCGACGGCGCTCAGCAGAAGGAAGCCGATCAGGGTCGGCTTGCGGCCCCACCGTTCGACGCCATAGGCAGCCAGCGCGTAGCCGGGCAACTGGGCGATTGCCAGGAGCACCAGAAAGAGCTGACCACGGAGGAAGCCGAACCCGTCATTCGCCAGCTTGACCGGCAGATAGACGAACACGCCGTAGTAGGAAACCGAGATCAGCAACCAGGCCAGCATCAAGAAAACGCTGCGGCGACGGAGTTCAGGCGATAGCAGGGCGGCGAGTGATTTGCTTTCGGGCTTCTGCGGCATCAGCGGTGGAATTTCCGTGGTATTGCCGTTGGCCTTCGCAACCCGCTGAAGGACCTGACGGGCCTCCGCCGACTTTCCTTTTCGGCTGAGGTAAAGCGGAGATTCGGGCACATAAAACCGCAGTACCACCCCGATGAGGGCCGGAAGCCCGGTGACGAAGAAGATCGTTCTCCATGCTTCACCGCCTTGGCTTCCTGCAGCGAGGGCCAACATGGCAAGTGCGACCGTGCCGACGGCCCAGAAGCCCTCAAGCAGAACGAGCCAGCGCCCGCGACGATCGGAGGGCAGGAATTCGGCCATCATGGCATAGTCGACGGGCAGTGTGCCGCCAACACCAACACCTGTCAGAAAGCGTGCAACATAGAGCCACTGCAGGTCGGGTGCGAAGGCCGAGGCGACGCCAAACACGGCATCCAGGATAATGGCGGCAAAGAGAACCGGACGGCGACCGATACGATCGGCGAGACGGCCGAATACGAAGGCGCCGATGAGCATTCCAAGAAAGAACATCGTGCCGGTCTGCAAGGCTTGCGGAACGGTAATGCCGAAACTTGCAGCAATCGATGGCGCAGTGAAGCCGATTGCCAGGACCTGCATGGCGTCCGCGGCCCAGACGAGACCGAAGATGACAAACAGGCGACGCTGGAACGTGCCGACGCCGGCGGTTTGGATTGCTTGTTCTACTGAAACTGGTGATTGCATGGAGACCCCTCATGTCGATTGATGCCATTTCTTGTCGCGCCTCGCTGTGCGCGTGCCGTGATCTAACGTCACGTTGCTGGCCGCCATCGTCGGGCGGCCAGGGAATTGTTCGGCTGAACTCGGGTCAGCCGAAGTTGTGCTGCATTTCCTTCACGGCGATGTCGCCGTCGAGCACCATCGGCTCGTCATCGAGGAAGAGGCTGCAACCGCGCATCGGAATGTCCAGATGGCATGCGGTGTCGTTCGGGCCGCCCAGCTCGTTGTTCGGGCCGGTGGAGAACATGACGTTTCCGTAGAAGGAGCGCAGTTCCATGCCCATGCCGCCGCCGAAGTCGCAAAGGCCGTGCCAGTTGGCGCGGTGGTCCAGCCCCCAGCCGACATGCGACATGCCCATGCCGCGCGGATCGTTGAAGGTCTTCATGTAGGATTTGATGAGGTCGGCCTCGAGGCCTCCGCGGATGTCCTGAATGAAGCCCTTCTCGATCGTGTAGATGACCGGTTCACGGACATAGATGTTGAGCGGCAGAAGAACATCCCCCGGTGCCAGGACGATCTGGCCGTCGACGCCGTCGTCTGCAGCACCCGAGAAGACGAAGGCCGCCGGCCAATGGTCCCAGCGACCCGCCTCGTCGGTGCAACCGTATTCGCCGACCGTCGGATAGACGCCCATCTTGTAGAGAACGTCAGTACCCGCCTTGCTGGTGATGCGAAGGGTCTTGGCCTTCTTCATGTATTCCACGCCGACTTCGACACGCTCGCGAAGCTGCTTTGTCGGCATGAGCCGGCCGAGCAGCGGCGCCGGTTCGACCGCCGTCAGGACACGCGCACCGGCGGCCTGGATCGCCATCTGTTCCGGGCTGAACAGCAGGAAGATCAGGTCGACCACCATGTCCGCCTTCTTGAGCGCCTCGACGGCTTCGGGGTTTCCGGCAAGCCCGGTCTGGCCGACGGCCCAGCTTCCATCGCCGGGAAGCGGTGCAGGCAGGCGCAGATGGTACATCCGCGCGCCCAGGCGCTGGCCGGCTGCCAAAAACGCATCGGCGTAGTCGAGCCGCTCGTCTCCCTGCGAGAGCACGACGACCTTTTCACCTTCATGAACGCCGCTCTGCTTCAATTGCTCAAGGCACAGTTCCGTGAATACACTTCTGTCCATCTTTGTCGGTCCTCTGGTTGGCTGTTCTTGTTTTCGTTCGTAACGCTGCGTCTAGGGCTACGGACAGCTCGCGCCGCCGAAGGCTGTGATCGCTTCCTCGCGGGAGACGACATCGCCGTATTTGCTGTCGATGTCGAAGAGATTGGCGTTGTGCGGATCGGGATGACGGTCGCCGACGCAGTCGCCGACGACGATCGTGCGGAAACCGTGCTGGACGGCATCCACGGCGCTGGCCCGGATACAGCCGCTCGTGGAGCAACCGGCGAGCACGACCGTATCGATGCCCTGGGCGTGAAGATGCGGAGCGAGGCTGGTGCCGAAGAATGCGCTGGCGTACTGCTTGACGATCACCAGTTCGCCGGCGGCCGGCGCCACCTCGTCGCAGAACTCGGCGAGTTCATTGCCCGCGACCATGGCCTTCATCACGGGCGCCTTCTGGACCCAGATGCCGCCGTCGGCGCAATTTTCCGCCAGATAGAGAATCCGCGTGTGGATCACCGGTATGCCGGTGCGGCGGGCCGCCTCGATCAGGTGAGGCGTGCGGGCGACTGCATCGACCACGCCCGGCGCATAAAGCGGGGAACCCTCGATCGTATAGCCCTTGAGGAAATCGATGACGAGAAGAGCCGGGCGCTGGCCGAAGCCGATGCGGTTTCCCCAGACACCCTTGTAGTTGGCTTCGGCGCTCTGCATGGCGGGCTCCCTCAGTATGCGCCGGAGAGCAACGCGCCGGCACCCGGCACGACCGCCTCGAGCCCAAGTGCCTTCAGCATGCAGTATGTCGTCGCGACTGCTGCGGTCACGACCGGCTTGCCCGTCATCGCCTCGACCTTGGCGATCACCGGCAGCGAAGGCATCTGCACGCACGCCGACAGCACGATGACGTCCACCTCGGAGAGGTCGAGCGTCTGGACGATTGCCGGAAGGTTCTCCGGATCGTGGCGGGCAACGTCGAGATTGTCCGGGATTTCCAGGGCCCGCCAGTCCATGACCTCGAAGCCCTCCTCGCGAATGTAGTTCACGACGAGTTCGGTCAGTGGCTTCATATAGGGCGCGACGACCGCGATCTTCTTGGCGTTCATCACCTTCAGGCCTTCGACCAGCGCGCCGGCACTGGTGACGACCGGAATGTTCGTGTCGTTCTCCTGCGTGCGTCCCCTCAGCCGTACCTCGGACTGGCGATGATAGCCGAGGCCCATTGCCATGATGGCGACCAGGCAGGCATAGCCCAGCACGTCGACGCGGGCATCGGAGAGTTCGACGGCGCAGCGGTCGGACTCGGCGTCCATCGCCGCCAGCTCTTCCTTCACGACCTTCTTCATGCGCATGCGGCTTGAATGAAAGGTGAAGCGCTCCGGGCGGATGGACTGACGCGCCGTCAGCATCGCCGGGATTTCGGTTTCCATCGTGGTGTTGGAACTGGGAACGATCTGGCCGATTCTATAGATGTTCTGCACGGAATTTGTCCTCTGGTATCAGGCTTGCATTCGAACGAGCGGCGTCCAAAGAACGCCGCAGCCGTCATCATCAGCGGGAGAGAAAGTCACCGAGTGCGGCGAAGAAGCCGTCGAAATCATCCCAGGGGATCATATGGCCGGCGTTCTCGACGCGGGCGATCTCGATTGCGGAATTGAGCCCAAGCGCTTCGTCAACATCCGCCTGCTCGATCACGCCGCCGCGTCCCGCCACCATCAGCATCGCAGGAACCGAAAGCTTCGGGAGGTCGGGGAAGATGTCGTCCCTGTGGAAGTCCTCGAACGCGGTGACGATCGCCGGCTCGTAGCAGGTATGCAGCCACTCGGCGCGCAGCTTCAGCTGCTCGTCCGTCCAGGTCGGGCAGAAGGCCTTCATGCCTTCGGCGTCGATGCCCCTCAGGGAAAGCCGGATGGAATCGACGTACCACGGCAGCTTGCTCGGATAGGGTCGCCGTCCGGGACCGGATACGGGGGGGTCGACGAGCACGACACGAGAAAACGCCGCAGGCTTCATGTTCGACGCGCGGATCGCGATGCGGGCACCCATCGAGTGTCCAAGCAGCGCAGGAGCGTTAAGCTTCAGCGCCTCCGCAAAGTGGACAACGTCGGAGGCCATCGAATCGAGGCCGTAGTCGAGATCGGGCCCGGTCGAGGAAAGTCCCCGGCCGCGTACATCCAGGACATAGACATCGTGGTTTGCCGAAAGCCGTTCCGCGACGAATCCCCAGGTGATGGCCGGACTCGTGATGCCCGGAACAAGCACGACCGGGCTCCCCTTGCCGCCATAGCGAAGATAGTGCTGGCGGATACCGTTGGCGAAGATATTCGCGCCGTACAGGAACTGCCCGCTCATGCTGCGCTCTCGCTCTTCAGTGGCTGCGCATAGACGTCATACCCATAAACCCAGGACGGGTCCTCCTGGTGCAGCAGGAACGTATTGGCGTTGGACACCGTCTGAACGCGGGTGGCGCGGTCGCGGCGGTTGACCTCATAGAGCTTGAAGGCGGTGGCGTAGCCGCTGATCCCCGTCTCCTCCAGGCAGCGCGTCAGCATGGCGGCATCTTCGATCGCCATGGCAGCGCCTTGCGCCATGTGCGGCTTCATCGGATGGCAGGCGTCGCCCAGCATCACCAGGCGGCCGCGGCTCCAGAGCGGCAGCGGATTGCGATTGAAGAGCGGCCACTTCGTCACCTCGTCGGTGGATTCGATGAGCGCCTGAATGACGGGGTGGTAGCCCTCGAACTCGGACGCCATCTCCTCGCGGCTACTTTCGACGAACGCCGAGTCGAACTCCCAGGCGGGATGTGGGACACCGGTTACATAGTAGTATTCGTCACGCCGGCCGGTGGTGTAGTAGACCATCATGTGACGGTCCGGACCCCACCATTTCACACAGTCCTCGAACTCCAGTTCGAACTTTTTCAGCTTGTCGGCGGAGATCAGGGCGCGATGGCCAACCCAGCCGCTGTAGTTCGGCCTCTCGAAGCCGAGCAAAGTTTCGCGCACCTTGGAATTGATCCCGTCGGCACCGATGACGATGTCCGCGCGCACCGACGTTCCGTCCTCGAATTCCAGCATGACGTCGGTGCCGTTGTCGTCGATGCGGACCAGCTTCTTGCCAAAATGCAGCGTGCCCGGCTTCAACTGATCGCATTGCAGCGCCTGCAGGTCGCCTCGGTGGACCGTGCAATAGGTCGCGCCGTAGCCTTCGAGGGGAATGCGGGACAGGTAGTCACCCGTAAGGCCATCGCGGCTGAACCAGTGGCTCGGCGTGCTGCTGATTGCGACAACCTGCTTGTCTACGCCGAACCGCTCGAAAATCTTGAGCACGTTCGGACCCATGTGGATACCCGCTCCGAGCCGCGAAAAGCTGGGCGCCTGCTCGTAAACATCGACATCGAACCCGGAATGCTGGAGCAGCGCGCCGGCGACAGCTCCGCCGAGACCGGCGCCGATAATTGCGATTTTCTCTTTTCTTTCCGCCATGATGACCCCTCGCGGCGACGAACCGAATGCCGCCTTTTTGGCTTTTGCTGTTGGCGCGATAATAAGCGTGTACACTTTAAATGACAATAGCAAAATGGCGGAGCGGGCGACGGATCGCGCATATGTTTCAACTTGATGCGCTCGATTCTGTTGTTTTGTCATCCTTATTCGTCATTGCCATTCGTCAATTTATAGCGTATACGCTGGTTACAAATATAAGGGGCGCACCCGGAGAACGCGTGACGGAAGATCGCGCGTCGCATCGGAGTGCAAATCGAAATCTGACGTCGACGGCCGTTCCGTCGCGGGAATGGGAGTGACTATGGCCGCTATTGCCATTTTGCGCCGGCTAACGCTTGCGCAGCCGGACGACCGGGCACCCCGCTGTTGCGGCCGGGGATGATCCGGTGGTCGCAATACCGATGCAAATCAACGTCAACGGCGAGGCCCGCAGCATCGAGGCCGATCCAAAGACGCCTCTTCTTTACATCCTGCGGAACGATCTGGCCCTGAACGGGCCGAAATACGGATGCGGGCTCGGCGAATGCGGGGCCTGTGCTGTTCTGGTCGATGGGCGTGCAGTGCGCTCCTGCACCATACCGCTCTCCGCGATCGGCGATCGCCGGGTCGTCACACTGGAAGGGTTGGCCACGGGCCAGGAACTCCATCCCGTGCAGCGTGCCTTCATCGAGGAGGCCGCCGCGCAATGCGGCTATTGTCTGAACGGAATGATCATCGCGACTGCGGCCCTTGTCGCGGCGAAGGTGAACGCCGACGAGGCCGATATTCGCGAAGCTCTGCGGCATCACCTCTGCCGCTGCGGAACACATATGGAAATCTTGGCGGCGGCGCGGCGGGCAGTGCGCTATGCGCAGTCCGAGCGTCAAGCCGTACCGGCGTCGGAAGCGGAGAAGCAGGCATGATCGGGGACGAAGAACAGCACGGATCCGCTACGGCAGAGGCATCCGGGCAGCTCTGCGTGTACGCTGCCGGCGCCGACGGCCGCATATATCTTTCGATCGATCAGGCCGGTGTCGTCCGTGCCTTCAACGGTCACGTCGACCTCGGCACCGGAATACGCACATCGCTGGCCCAGATCGTGGCCGAAGAGCTGGACGTTCCGTTCAGCCATGTCGAGATGATCCTCGGCGATACCCGGACTGGCCCAGACCAGGGTGCCACGATCGCGAGCGAAACCATTCAGGTCACTGCGATCCCGCTGCGGCAGGCGTGCGCCACGGCCAGAGCCTATCTCCTCGACAAGGCGGCTGCGCACCTCGACGCGCCAAGGGACAGGATCATCCTCGACGAAGGGGTGATCCGGGGGAGCGAGGGCGAGAACTGGAACATTCCGATCGGCGACCTGATCGCCGGCGAGGACATAAGGCTGGAGATCGACCCGGATGCTCCGGTCAAGCCGGTCTCGTCCTATCGGCTGGTCGGCGCGTCGCGGCCGCGTGTCGATATCCCCGCCAAGGCGACCGGAAAATGGACCTATGTGCACGACGTGCGCGTGCCGGGCATGCTGCATGGCCGTGTTGTTCGCCCGCCTTACGCCGGCTTCGATCACGGCGACCACGTCGGAACCAGCCTGATTGCGGTGGACGAGGCATCTGTCGCTCATATCGACGGCGTCGTCGCAGTCGTGGCGATCGGGGACTTCGTCGGCGTGGTGGCCACGCGCGAGGAGAATGCGGCCGAAGCAGCGCGGAGCCTAAAGGTCGACTGGCGCCCTGCTCCCCATCAGCCGGACCTGAATTCCCCCGAGAACGCCCTTCGCGCCAATCCGGCGACGCCACGCAAGCTTGCCGACAGGGGCAATGTCGATCTCGCACTGGCGGCCAGCCCGCAGCCGATGGACCGAACCTATGTCTGGCCGTACCAGATGCATGCCTCGATCGGTCCCTCCTGCGCGGTCGCGGACTATCGCGACGGTCGGCTCACGGTGTGGTCCGGTACGCAGAATCCGTTTCCGATGCGCCGCGATCTGGCCCTCCTGCTCGACATCCCCGAAGATTTCATCGTGGTGGAAAGGCTCGAGGCGGCCGGTTGCTACGGGCGCAACTGCGCTGACGACGTGACCGCCGATGCCGCCCTTCTGTCGCGCGCGGTTAGCGCGCCGGTGCGCGTCCAGCTGACCCGCGAGCAGGAGCATGCCTGGGAGCCGAAAGGTGCGGCCCAGGTGATGGACGTTCGCGGAGGTCTGGATCTGGAAGGCGGGCCGGCGGCCTACGATTTCCAGACGCGCTACCCCTCCAACCTCGCACCCACGCTGCCGCTCCTTCTTACGGGCAAGGTGCCCCCCATAGCTGACGTCGTGCAGATGGGGGACCGGACAGCAATCCCGCCCTACGCCTATGGCAATCTGCGGGTGACTGTCCACGACATGCCGCCGATCGCGCGCGCCTCGTGGTTTCGCGGCGTCTCTGCGATGCCGAATACGTTCGCGCACGAATGCTACGTCGATGAGCTTGCAGCCGCAGCCGGCATCGATCCCATCGAGTACCGGTTGCGCTATCTGCACGACCCGCGCGCGGTCGACCTCGTGCGTGCGGTCGCCGAGCGTTCGAAGTGGGTTCCGCATACGACGCACGGCACGCTGGGCGGCGAAAGCGACCTGCTTTATGGGCGGGGCTTCGCCTATGCCGTCTACGTGCACGGCAAGTTTCCCGGAACCGCCGCCGCCTGGGCGGCCTGGGTGGCCGACGTCGCGGTCAACAAGAAGACCGGCGAGGTCGCGGTGACCAAGGTCATCTGCGGCCAGGATTCCGGCCTGATGATCAACCCCGACGGGGTCCGACACCAGATCCACGGCAACATCATCCAGTCGACAAGCCGCGTACTGAAGGAGAAGGTCGATTTCTCCTCGACCGCCGTGACCTCGAAGGAATGGGGTGGCTATCCGCTGATCACGTTCCCGGAAGTGCCGGATATCGACGTGCTGATGATCCCAAGGCAGGACGAGCCGCCGCTCGGCGTGGGCGAATCCGCCTCAGTCCCGAGTGCGGCCGCCATTGCGAATGCCGTCTACGACGCGACCGGCATCCGCTTCCGTGAGTTGCCCTTCACGCCGGAGAAAATTCTCGCAGGGCTGAACGCCGACGCGCCGCGCCGTCCGCAAGTTGCTTCCCGGAAACGGTGGTGGCGCAACATCGGCCTTTCGGTGGCTGGCGGGGTCGCGGCGTTGTCCGGGCTGGCGACGATGGCATCGCCCTGGCGGCCTGCCATCCCGAGCATCGAGCGTCCCGGCAGCGACGTCTACAGTGCGGCCACGATAGAGCGTGGCCGCCTTGCGGCCGCGGCCGGCGCCTGCAACGTCTGTCATGTCGGGAACGACGGGACCCCATTTTCCGGAGGTCGTCGTTTCGACACGCCCTTCGGCGCCGTATATGCCACCAATATCACCCCCGATGTGGAGAACGGCATTGGCGGCTGGTCATACACTGCCTTCGAGCGTGCCATGCGCGAAGGCGTCAGCCGCGACGGGCGCCACCTCTACCCCGCCCACCCCTATACGTCCTTCGCCGGCGCAGACGACGCCGACCTGCAAGCACTCTATGCGTATCTGACCTCCCAGCAGCCGGTGGCCCAGCGCGCGCCGGAAACCAGGCTGAAGTTCCCCTACAGCTTCAGGCCGATGATGGCCGGATGGAACGCCATGTTCCACAAGGCCGAGCCGTTCAAGTACGATGCGAGCCGCGACAGCCAATGGAACCGCGGCGCCTATCTGGTGGAAACGCTGGGCCATTGCTCGGCCTGCCACACCGAGCGGAATGTCCTCGGTGCGGAAAAAGGCGGTGCGGCGCATCTTTCCGGCGGCTTCGCCGACGGGTGGGAAGCACCGGCTCTGAATGCCCTCGCCAAGGGGCCCGTCGGCTGGACCGAGGACGCCTTCTTCGACTACCTGCGCAAGGGGCACTCGAGCCAGCACGGCAGTGCCGCAGGGCCGATGGCCGACGTCGTCAAGGCGATGCAGCCGCTTCCCGACAGCGACATACGCGCAATGGCCAATTACCTTGCGAGCCTGAACGCCGACGCCACCCCGGACAAGGCCGAAACGCAGCGCGAGGCGGCTATTGCCGCCACCAACGCCGCCAGGATTGAGGCGGCGCGGATCTCGCCGCGGGGCGAGCGCCTCTTCAATGGCGCCTGCGCTTCCTGCCACGGCGACGACAAGATTCTGTCGTCGCTGGCGCTGAATTCCAATCTCCATGCCAACACGCCGGACAACCTTCTGCAGGCCCTGCTGAACGGTGTCGAGGCGCCAGCCATCCTGGCGCAGACGACGGGTCGCGAGGCTCCGGAGGTCATGTCGATGCCGTCCTTCAGGCAGACACTTGACCATCGGCAACTGGAAGACCTCGCTGCCTATGTCCGCGCGCGCTTTGCGCCGGACAAGCCTGCGTGGGACGACTTTGCAGCGGCCATGCAGCGTGTCAACGCGGCATCCCATTGAAGAGGTTTGTCGTGCACCAGCAGTGGCACTTGGAGCGGCCGGGGGAGGACATTTTCCGCAAGCCTCCTCACGCCTTCATGCCGTCGGCCTATTGGTTCTGGCATTCGGTGCCGGACGAGGCGGCCTGCCGCGCGCAGCTTGCAGACTTCAAGGCGCAGGGGTTTGGTACCGTGCTGATACAGGCACGGCTGGCGATGCCGGTTACGGATTACCTGTCTCCTCCCTTCATCGCCGCCTACCGGTGCGCGATTGCGATCGCTGCTGAGCTCGGCCTCAAGACCGGCATCTACGACGACTACAACTGGATCAGCGGCCATGCGGGCGGAAGAACCGTCGCAGGGCACGACCATCTGCGGGAACGCCACCTGTTCTGGTCCGCCGGCAGCGATCGCGACGGCGAGATCAGCGGCATACGCCCGCCGTTCGTTGACGGCATGGGCGCCGACATTCTTGCCTGGCAGTATGAGGAAGGCCGGGTCGAGTGGTGCGAGTGGAGGATCGAGGCGGCGATCCTGAGCGCTGCGGCCGTCCCTCATGACCCTGATGAGATCGTCGAGGTGACGCGTGAGGCGCACATCGTCAGCAGCGATGCCACCGGCTGCCGCTTTGCCTTTGACGGCGCGGTTCCGGAGGGACATGTGCTCACCGTCTTCGTCAGCGCCCGCTCGGCGACCTCGCGGCTGATCAACTATCTCCTTCCCGAGGCCGCCAGCCGGTTTATCGAAGTCGGCCTTGAACCCTTGATCGAGCCGCTGCGGGCATTCGTGCCGGATACGCTGGGTTTCGTCTTCTACGACCAGCCCGCCGCCGGCTTCTATCGGTGGGACCAGATCTCGGGACACCTCGGAAACAGCCTGCTCTTTTCGCAGGCACTGCCGTCAGCGGTGGAAGCGGAGACCGGGCTTTCCTTTGCGAAGGCCCTGGCGGCGCTGGTACATGAGGTCGGGGCGGAAACGGCGAGATTGCGTGCGCAATTCTTCGCTGCCTATTCCAGCAGAATGAACGAGGCATTCTTCGGTACGCTGCGCAAGTGGTGTGAGCGGACCGGGATCGCCCTCACGGGACATGAGATCCTGCCGCATGTCAGCTCCTGGTCGCTCAACGGCGGCTTCACCAGCATCGATCCGCGCGTAGCACCCGCTGTCGATTTCTTCGGTATCGATGCGTTCCGGGACGGGACCGCTGTCGACGCCAACAATTTCATCCCGCAGCTTGCTCCGAAGCTCGGCGATTCCGTTGCCCGGGCCAACGGCCGGAGCCGCTGCGCCGTCGAAACCTATGCCAGCGCGTTGCGCACCCCGGTGCGGGCGGCCGGACAATGGGAGCTGACGCTCGAGACCTTGCGCGCCCACGTCATCCGCCTTCATTGCCTCGGTATGCGCCAGCATGTCTGGCACGGGGTCTACCAGACAGACGGCCGCGACGACGATCCCACACCGTTCACCAATCCGCGCTTCGACTTTGCGCCAGGCATCAACTTCGAGCCCTGGTGGCCCTATCATGGACTGTTCGCAGAAGAGTCGGCGCGGCTCTCGGCCTTCATGGAGCCGGCGAAGCCGCTTGCGCCCGTCGCCATTCTCTATCCGCTGCACACGGCCTGGGCGGAGGGGCCGCGCCACAGCCATGCCCGCCACGTCGGCGCCTGGTGCGAAGGTCTTCTGGAGCTCGGTTGCGACTTCACGATCGTCAGCGAAAGCGATCTTGCAGCAGGCAAGGTGAGCAACGGGCAAATCGAGGCTGCGGGCCTCACATTCGATGCGGTCGTCCTGCCTTCGGTGACGGTCCTCAAATCGGACGCCGTGCTGCAAAGTCTCGACCGCTTCGGCAAGGATGGCGGGCGCGTTTGGTCCTCGGGCGATCTGCCGCGCACATGTTGCGAAGCGACCACCGCTTCCGCCACCGTGTTGCCGTCGACGCATTCTGCAGACGCGCCGACACTTCAGGAGCTCGCAAAACTTGTGTCCGACCTGCCGGATCGCGGAGTGACGATCAGCGCGACCATGCCGCGCAGACCCTGGACATGGATCGGCGCCGAACCCGATGGCGGTTGGCGGGTGGTGCTGTTCAACGACGGCGAGGACCCCGGCGGTTGCGAGATCGCGCTCGGTTCGGCGATGCGGTGCGAGATGTGGTCTCCGGCGGACGGGAACATTGCCGCGCTTGCGGATTGCGACAGGCTCTCCGTGGCGCTGGAGGCGCAGGAGCTGCGATGCTTTCGCTTTTTTCCAGGCGCGGCCGCTGGCCAATGCGCCTCGGCCCTGTCGTCCCTGCCATCGGCTGATGGCATCTCGACGGTTCTGGACGGGGTCTGGAACTTCGCCGTCGATGGAGGCCCTCCATCCGTTTCGCTTTCCGTCGACGCCGGATGGGAGGAGCAGGGCTTTGCTTCCTTCTCGGGCACCGGCATTTACTTCCGCGAGATCGCGATCGAGACGGAAGGCGAATGGTTGGTCGAGGTGCCGGAGGCGCATACGGCGGTCTCGATACGGGTCGACGGACGCTTATGCGGGCGCCGTGGCTGGCGCCCCTACCGTTTCGCACTGGGCCGGCTCGCCAGGGGTCGCCATCGCCTGGAAATTGCCGTGTCCAATACGGCGGCCAACCGCTATTACCGCAACACACCCTATCAGGGCGACATGCAGGACCCGAGCGGACTGACCGCTCCTCCCCGCCTCGTCCTTCTTCAGGAAAGCTGAGCGACCATGCTGAAACATGCGACAGTCCCGATCGAACGCGCCTGGAATACCTGGTCCGATCGGCCCGCCGAAATGGTGTTCTTGCCGCTTGGCGTGCGCGTGACGCCCATCCTTTACTCGACGCGGACGCGAACGACCTCGGCGATCGAGCCGCGGCGTGACGCCGTAAGGTTGGGCCGGCACGCCATCGACGGTTCGCTCATAGAGCTGGAAACCGATCACGCCGGAACAACGGTTGCGTTTTCCTGGGACAAGGCCGATCCCTTCGCCATAAGAGGCGAGTGGCACGGCAAGGCCAGCGGCGAATGGGGGCTCCGGTTCTGGATCGCTCTGGCGATTTCGTCCGAGGGCGGCGAAAGCGTGCAGTATCGTGTCGATGATGGCGTGGCCCTGGTCAAGGTTGGAACGCGCTACGTCGCGGTGGCGAGCGCCGATGCTCCGGTCCAGGTGACGGGGCATGACGATCTCGATGCCCTGCGGGCCGACCTCGAAACGAATGGCTATTTCTATCTCGGCAGCCGAAGCAACGACGCTCCTGTGCTTGCGCTTCGTTTCAATCTGGAAATGATGCGCCATGGTGCATATGCGGCGGCCGTCGCGGATAGTGCCGAACTTGCCATCGAAAAAGCACGGGGCGAACTGACGCGAAAGACCGCGGCCGGTCGTGCGGATGATCATGCCGGCCGTTTTGCCGGATCGCTTGACGCCATTCGCGACGTCGTTGCCTGGAACACCATCTGGGATGCGACCAACGCCCGCCCCTACACGGCAGTCACGCGGATCTGGAATCTCGGCAAGTTCGCCGTCTGGTACAACGACCAGATTTTCGCCGCGCAGTTGGCAGGAACGTTCGACGCCGATCTGGCGCGCGAGAACCTGGCTGCAGCGCTGGCGGGAGCGACACCGCAAGGCAACATCGCCTGCATCGTGACGTCGAACGATGCCTGGGTGGATCGCAGCCAGCCGCCGCACGGCGCCCTTGCCGTCTGGCAGCTCTATCAGCGTACCGGCGAGCGGTCCCTTCTGGAGGCCAACTATGTGGCCCTCGCCCGCAATCAACGCTGGTGGAGGAAGAGCCGCGACCCCGAAAAGCGCGGGCTTCTCTCCTGCGGCACATCCGACGTCGGCGAGGCGCTCTACAAGGGCACCGCCTTCGGTGCCCGCAACGAAACGGGCATGGACAATTCGCCGACCCATGACGAGGCGATCTACGATCCGGCGACGCGGACGCTTTCAACCTTCGATCTCGGCCTGAACTGCGCCGCCGCGCTCGATGCGGAAATACTGGCGCGCGTGGCCGAAATTCTCGGCCATCCTGACGATGCCAGCGAGTTCGCGGCGATCGCGGAAAGCAGCCGCAGGCTGATCCGCGAGGAGTTGTGGGACGACAGCCGCAAGATCTTTGCCAACCGGCAGCGCAACGGCGGCTTCGTCCGCTCGCTGTCGCCGACAAGCTTCTATCCGCTGTTCTGCGGTGCGGCCAGCGACGAGCAGGCCGCCTTCCTGCTTCAGCACCTTGCGGACGAGCGTACCTTTGCGGGGACATTCGGCCTGCCGAACGTCACGCGCGACGATCCGGCCTTCGCCGACAACGTTTACTGGCGTGGGCGCATCTGGCCGAACGTCAACTACATGGTTTGGCTTGGCCTGCGGCGATACGGCTTCTACGCTGAAGCGACGAGCCTCGCGGAGATGAGCCACGCGCTTTTCATGAAGTCCTGGCGTCAGCACCGGATCGCCGCCGAGAACTACAACGCCACGACCGGCGAGGCGATGGACCAGGGCGATACGGATCCCTTCTACATATGGGCGGCCTTGCTGCCGTTGATGGCAGTCGGCGAGGTGGTCGATTTCGATCCCTGGAACGGATGGGAAATCCGTAATCCCGGTCGCGATACAAACATCGGACCGATGCTGTCGCCCATGGGAAAACTCGGTATCCGTGTCGAGAACAAACTTCTCACATTGGAACTTGACGGAAAGCCGAGGCTCGCGACCGACCTCCAGACGCGCCTGTCAAACATCGCATTATGGCCCCGCGGTTTCAGTTGCGTCATCGGTGCGGATGATGCGGCCGGCAGCATCCGCATCGTCGATGTCGAAGCCATGTCAGTCGTGGCCGTCCGCCTGAACGGAGCGGAAGCGCGCTGGAGCCTCGTTGGCGGCGACCTGCAGATCGAGGTTGGGCCTGCGGGTGCTGCTCGGACGCTTGACGTTCATTTTTCGACCGCGCTTACCGCGCCTTCATGAGGAAGAACTTGACAGAAGGAAATTCTGTCTTACTAATTTGTACACAAATAAAAATAACAAACGTACAGCCGACGTTCAGAGGGTTTGAGCAGGAGTTTCGACCGAGCGCAAAATGTGCCGCGTCGCAACTGACTGGGATAATGCGCATAAGTGGTAGGCAGGCTCTCTGTTTCGGTAGCAGAGGCGGGTTGCCTGCGCGCGTTTTATCTTTTTTACTCTTCCAGCACCCTGAACATTTAATTCGTGTACGAATTAAATTCGGCAACTCTTTTCCCACTGTCCGCCAATTCCGGATGGTGTGGTGAACAACCGCAATCGATGGCTGCCGCCGCGATTGTTAACAACAGCAGGTCCACCAGAGGGGTGCAACAATGGCTGAATTTTCAAGACGCAATACGCTGAAGCTCATGACGGCTACACTGGCCGCGGGGGCAAGCTTCTCACTCTTGCCGCGCAGGGCTTTTGCTTCAGGTCAGATCACCGTGCTCAACTGGCAGGGCTACGGCACCGACGAGGCCTGGTCGCTGAAGCAGTTCACCGAAAAGACCGGCATCACCGTGGTGCACGACTACTACAGCTCAGAATCCGAGATGCTGACCAAGATGCGCACCAATCCCGGCGCGTACGATCTTGTCGTCCTCAACGCCGCACGCTGCGCCCAGGCCGTCGCCGAAGACCTGCTGCAGCCGATCGATTTCTCGAAGGTGCCCAACGCCGCGACCGTCGATGAGGCACTGCGCAGCAACCCCAATTTCTCCAAGGACGGCGTAGGCTTTGCCGTTCCGTGGGTCTGGGGCATGACCGCGCTCGCGATCCGCGAGGGCAAGCCGAAGCCGGAGAGCTACAACGCGCTTGCTGATGCGACCTACAAGGGTCGCGTGGCAATGGACGACGACGCCATCATCAATGTCGGCATCGGTGCGCTGATGACCGGCCAGGACATGAACAATCCGCAGGATCTGGCTGCAGTGACAGAGGCCCTCAAGTCGATCAAGCCGAACGTCAAGCTCCTCTGGTCGACCGAGGACCAGTGGAACAAGTCGTTCGCCGCCGACGAGTTTGATCTGTCGATCTTCTGGTCGGGCGGCTCGGTCCGCTCGAAGCGCAATTCGAAACTGCCTGTCGAATTCGTCGTTCCGAAAGAGGGCGCAGTGGGTTGGGTCGACGGTCTTGGCATCCCCGCTACCGCACCGAACCCGGAGGGCGCGCTTGCCTTCGCCAACTGGATGATCGACCCGGCCTTCTATGTCGAATGGGCAACCAAGGTCGGCGCCCCCGCATCCTCGAACTCCTCTGCACTGAACAGCTTGCCGGCCGACGATCTGAGCCGCCAGGTCCACAACCCGGATTACCTGAAGACGATGAGCATCATGTCGGCACTGCCCGACGATCGCCGCGAGGCCTTCAACAATGTCTGGCAGGAAGTGAAAGCCTTCTATGCAGAATGACCAGCTCGCCCTGGCGCAGACGCGCGGATCCGTCGATTCGCGCGTCAAGCGCCCCCTTCCCGCCTGGGTCTCGACGACGGCGCTGTTGCTGCCGACGTACGGCTGGCTCACGCTCGCCGTCTTCCTGCCGCTGCTTACCATGCTGGCCTTCAGTTTCATGTCGGCCACCCCGATGGGCAAGACGCCGGTCGAGTTCACGCTGAAGCAGTACCGGGCCTTCATCGATCAGCCTTATCTTCTGCGGATCGGCTTCAACTCGCTCATGATGGGTTTCTGGACGACGCTGTTCTGCGCCATTCTGGGCTTTCTCGCAGCCGTTGCCCTGGTGCGCGCGACGGTCGGCAAGACGCGCGAGGCGCTCCTTGTGCTGATCCTGCTGCCGTTCTGGACCAATGGCCTGGTCCGCGTCTTCTCCTGGACGATGGTGCTTCGGGAAAACGGCTTTCTCGACAATCTGCTGCACATGGTTGCCCCGGATGCAGGATCGATCAGCATCCTTTACACGCGCTACGCCGTCGTGCTCGGGCTGGTGCATGGCTATCTGCCCTATATGATCCTCACCTGTTACATCGCGCTCGTGACGATTGACGACGCCATCATCGAAGCTGCCGCCAGCCTCGGCGCGCGCTGGTGGACGATCCTCTACAAGATCCTCATTCCGATGGCCGCGCCCGGCCTGATCTCCGGCGCCGTGCTGATCTTCATTCCGGTCATTGGCTCCTTCATGGAACCGCGCATTCTCGGCGGGCGCGTCGGCGTCACGATGGGAACAGTCATCGAGGACCAGTTCACGCAAGCCTTCAACTGGCCGCTCGGCGCGTCACTCTCGTTCACGCTCCTCGCAGTCGTACTGGCAATCTTCGCAACGTTCTCCGGCATCCTGCGCCGCGGCACTGCGGGTTGAGGATCACGCCATGAAACAGATCGGACGCTTTTACCTGATCGCGATTTTGGTGTTCCTGTACACGCCCATCATTGTGATGATGGCGATGGGGTTCAACGAGTCGCCACTTTACGAACTGCCCTTTACCTTCTCGACGCGTTGGTACGAGGCTCTGCTTGCAAACCAGCCCCTGCTGAAGGCCGGCGCGAACAGCATCATCATCGCGCTGACTACGGCAGTGATTGCCACCACGCTTGGTACGATGGCTTCCGTCGCGCTTTCGCGCCGGACCTTCCGCGGAAGAAGCCTTCTGCAGATCCTGCTTCTGCCGCCGATTGCGATTCCGTGGCTGATCACCGGCACGGCGATGCTGATCTTCTTTTACTGGAGCGGCATCGGGCGCGGCATGCACGCCCTGTTGATCGGCCACGTCGCGCTTGCCATTCCCTATGTCGTTCTCGTGGTCGGGACGGGTTTCAAGACGGTGCGCGCGGATCTCGAGGAGGCGGCCATGAGCCTTGGCTCCACGCCAGTTCATGCCTTCTTCTCGGTAACGCTGCCGCTTCTTTATCCGAGCATCCTCGGTGCGGCGCTGTTCGCCTTTGCGGTCTCGCTGGACCAGTTCGTCATTTCCTACTTCCTCGCAACGCCCGGGTACACAACCCTGCCGGTGCAAATCTACTCGGCAATCCGCAAGGGCTTCACGCCCGAGATCAATGCGATCTCGACCTTGCTGCTGCTCGGTTCGATGGCCACCATCCTGATCTTTGCGCGCTTTGCCAAACCCGGAGACACCCGTGACAAACGTTAAAGTCAAGTCCGTCGCCAAGACCTATGGCCCCATCCCGGTTCTCACCGATATCAGCACCGAGTTTGAGGAAGGATCATTCACCAGCCTGCTCGGCCCTTCCGGTTCAGGGAAGACGACGCTTCTTCGCATCATCGCGGGCTTCATCAAGCCCGACGAGGGCGTCATCATGATCGGCAACAACGACGTGACGAACGTGCCGGTCTGGGGCCGCAACATCGGCATGATGTTCCAGTCCTACGCCTTGTTCCCGCACATGACGATCGCGCAGAACGTCGCCTTCGGCCTGGAACGCCGTGGCATCAAGGGAGAGGCGGCCCGCAAGGAGGTGGATCGCGCCCTGGAGATGGTGCGCCTGTCCGGCTTCGGCGATCGCACGCCCAAGCAGCTCTCCGGCGGCCAACAGCAGCGTGTTGCCCTTGCGCGGGCCATCGTCATCAAGCCGAGCGTGCTGCTTCTCGACGAGCCGCTTTCCGCACTTGACCGTCGCCTGCGGCAGGAGATGCAGGTGGAATTGCTGCGGATCCAGCGCGAAAGCGGCCTGACCACCATCTTCGTCACGCACGACCAGGAAGAAGCCCTGACGCTCTCCGACAAGGTCGCAATCCTCGATCGTGGCCGCATCGTGCAGATCGGCGAGCCGGAAACGGTCTACGAAAGGCCGTTGACGCGTTTTGCAGCCGAGTTCCTCGGCGATTCCAACTTTCTTTCCGGGAAGGTCGAAAACGGCGCAGTCCGGCTCTCCAACGGCACGGTCGTGCGCAGCGACAGCGCGCTGCCTGGCAACGGTGCGGACGTCACGCTGGCGATCCGCCCGGAGAAGATGTCGCTGGCGACAGCGGACAGCCCGCCGAACCGGCTCTCGGCGCGCATTACGACGGTCATCTATGCCGGCCCTGTTCTCTCCTACATCCTGGAGACCCCGGATGGGCTGCCGTTGAAGCTATTTGCGCAAAATCGCGATGGCCGTGTCCTGCGCGAAGGCGAAACCGTCAGCCTGAGCTGGTCGCCGGAGCACACGATCGCAGTGGCGAACTGACCAGATGCCCGGGCGTGGACATTGGAACAATGCGTTGCATGTCACGATCGACATGCAACGGCTCTTTGCGGAGGACACGCCTTGGCACACGCCCTCGCTCGGCTTCATTTTGCCAAACGTCGTTCGCCTTTGCGAGGCTTGGCCCGAAAGGACCGTCTATGCCCGATTCGTCGTGCCTGCCAATGCGCAGCAAGCTTCCGGCAGCTGGCAGTCCTACTTCGACCGCTGGAACATGATGACGGGAGATGTGCTCGATCCGGCAATGCTCGATCTGGTCGAACCGCTTTCATCGATCGCCGCCAGGGGTTGGGTCGTCGACAAGTCCACCTACTCGATCTTCGCAGTCCCTGGTTTCGCAGAGAGGCTTGCTGGCGAACAGGTGGACACGGTTATCATGTCAGGCGTCGAGACGGATGTGTGCGTCTACGCAAGCCTGCTGGCAGCAGTCGATCTCGGATATCGGGTGGTGCTGGCAACCGATGCACTCGGAAGTGCCGACCCCCTGGCTCATGACGCCGTGTTGCAGCATCTTGTGCCACGACTGCCTGAGCAAATCCAACTCATGACCACCACCGCCATTCTTGAGCGGTGGAAACGGTAGCGACGCGTTGGCCCGGCATAGAAGACCGCCCAACCATTGAGGAGCCTTTGGATGGACATAAGCTCGAACGAGCAGCACCTGTCCGGCAAGCCAACCCAAAACGGCACCGGGCCTGCGGGATCGGACCAGTATGCGCTCGGCGAACAGATAGGCTTTTTCCTTCGCCAGGCCAACCAGCGTCACGTCTCGATCTTCGCCGGACTCATGGCGGAAAAGCTGACGACCACGCAATGGGCGGCTCTGGTCAAGCTCAAGGAAATGCAGCCCTGTTCCCAGGGCAGCCTCGGACGGGAAACGGCCATGGACATGGCGACGATCAAGGGCGTGGTGGATAGGCTGGTAAAGCGCAATCTCATCAACACCGCCCCCGATCCGAGCGACGCGCGACGGCTGGTGCTCACGCTGACGGAGGAGGGCATCGCCATCGTCCAGCGCAACCTTTCGGTTGCCCTGGAAATATCGCGGGAAACGCTCAGGCCTCTGAGCACGGCAGAGCAGATGATGTTGATGGAATTGCTGCGGAAGATCAGCTGAGCGCCAAGCCGACCGACAGAAATTGCAGGAAATCGTGATGTTCCAGGATGCCAACGTCACTGTCGCGGATGTCATTGCGACCATGACTGACGAGGAGAAGGTCGATATTCTCAGTGGACGGGGGCTTTGGAAGACTGCCTCGATCGCGCGCCTGAACATTCCGTCGGTCATCATGACGGATGGAACCTACGGCGTGCGCTATTCCACGACGCAGATCGACGCGGGTAACGACGACGAAGACAGCTTGCAGCAGTTTCTCGCGGTCGTGAACCAGGATGCCGACGACGACACGGGAATGTTCGGCACGACCCTTCCGGCGACCTGCTTTCCAAACGGCAACCTGATCGGCTGCTCGTGGGACTACGATCTGACCTACCGGATGGGACAAGCTCTCGCCGCGGAGTGCCATCAGATGGGTGTCCAGCTTCTCCTCGGACCGGGGATCAACACCCGGCGGACGCCGCTGGCCGGTCGCGCCTACGAATACTACTCCGAGGATCCGGTCATCAACGGCGATCTTGCCGCAGCCCTGATAAGCGGCCTGCAGGACCACGGTATCGGCGCCTCGCTGAAGCATTTCGCCTGCAACAACTCCGAAATCGACCGCACCAACACCAGTTCGGACGTCAGCGAGCGGGCGCTCCGCGAGATCTACCTCGCCGGGTTCGAGCGGGCGATCGCCCGGAGCGCGCCATGGACCGTGATGAGCGCCTACAATCCCGTCAACGGCGTGCAGGCGGCGGAAAACCACTGGCTTCTTACGCAGGTGTTGCGTCAGGAATGGGGATATGAAGGGCTGGTCGTTTCCGACTGGCATGCGATCAAGGATCGCCCGGCGTCGCTGGCAGCGGGAACCGAGCTGGACATGCCGGAAAGCAAACCGCGCAAGGGGCAATTGCTGGCCGCCCTGAAAACCGGTGAGGTCGACCGGCAGGCTGTCGATGCCGCCTGCGGGCGGATGCTCGATTTCGTGCGCAAATGTCTCGCTGCAAAGCCAACCGTGCCCGGTGCGGACCTCGACCGACATCATGCGCTCGCACGCGACATTGCGGCGGAATCGATCGTTCTCTTGAAGAACGAGAAAGCGGTGCTGCCGCTTGACCCGGCTACGATGCGGCGCCTTCTCATCATTGGTGACGGCGCCGTGAACCCGCAGATCCAGGGATCCGGATCGGCAACCACCAATCCCTATCTCGTCGATATCCCGTTGTCGCAGATCGAGGCACGGGCGGCCGGGCGGTTTGTCGTTGAACACCTGCCCTCGCCCGACGGGACGGCAATGGAAATCGAGGCGCACGTCGCCCGGATTTGCGAGCGCGCCCGGGACGCTGACGCAGTCATCGTCTTTGCCGAAAACGAAAAGGGGCGCAATGGTGAGGGTAACGACCGCGACACGCTGGATATCGTGGCCGCGCAGAACGCGGTGACCGCAACGCTGGCGGGTGTCGCAGACAAGCTCGTCGTCGTGCTCACCATGCCCGATGCCGTTGAGATGCCGTGGCTGGGAACGGTGCATGCCGCACTTGCCTGCTTCTACCCCGGCCAGGGGGGCGGCGAAGCCATTGCGCGCATTCTCTTTGGAGAACAGAACCCCTGCGGCAAGCTGTCGGCGACGATGCCAGTCAGGATGGAGGATATCCCAGGCTGGCACAGCTATCCGGGCGAGCACGGCCATCACCTCTATAGCGAGGGCATCTTCGTCGGCTATCGCTACTACGATCTCAAGAAAGTTGCGCCGGCCTTTCCCTTCGGGCATGGCCTGAGCTACACGGCTTTCGCCTACGAGGATCTGGCGATAGACACCACCGAGATCTTGCCCGGCAGCAGTTGCAGCGTTACGCTGACGATCCGCAATACAGGCCCGATGCCTGGAAAGGAGATCGTGCAGATCTATGTGCAGCCCGTCGTACCCGGCCTGAAGCGGCCCATACGAGAACTCAAGGCGTTTGCTAAGATCGCTCTTCAGCCGGGGGAACGCAAATCGGTGTCGCTTCGCCTCGCGCCCCGTGATTTCCAGTATTTCGACCCGTCGCGCGGTAGCTGGGTTTTGCAGGCGGAGGCATTTGTCATCGAGGCGGCGGCCTCATCGCGGGACATTCGGCTGTCTCAGCTTGTCCCTTGCCGAAGTGAGCCACTCCGCCCGCCCGTCTTCACCGCGCATACTCCAACCTCGACAATCCTGTCCGATGCGGGCGCGACCGAGACCGTGCGAGCATTCATTGCCGAGAAGCTCTCCCTTTCCGCCGATGAAGCGAGGAACATCACGGAAAAAGTTCGCGGCTCTTTCCTCGGTTTTCATGAAAGCCTCAGCTGGTTTATCGGCGACAGCATCTCGAACGAGGACGTTGCACAGCTGCTGTACGATCTCAACAACGAAAGCCGTGGCCCAGCCGCCGGCAGTGAGTTGGGCTCACAGGTGCGGTAGTCCTCTCGCCTGATCCCGTCGGTCTTGCTGCCGACGCCGGCCGACACTTCGCTCGCGTGGGCTAGGCTAGGGCAGATGTGCCATGAGCTTGGGAAGGGCCGAGCCGGTCGTCACGAAGAACGCGAAGCGGTCCTTCAGGATCGCGCTGCCGAGGGAAGCTTTGCTTCCGGAATGAGCCCGCGCCACGCGACGTAACCGCCATAGTCGTACTGCGTCAGCGTGGTGACGGCAGCGCGCGTGACCGAGCCAAGCCCGTCTGCACCTATGACGAGATCCACGGTCTCGGTCGCACCATCCGCAAACATCATCGACGCCTCGCGTTCGTCATCCACGACGCGCCTCACCTTGCGCCCGAGTACATAGCTGCCCGGCGCCAGCATCGAGAAGACGCCCTCACAGAGAACGTCCCACGAGATCTGCCTCTGCGGTGCGCGGTTTCGTCCCGAGACCCGCCCGTCGACATCGAGATACATGCGCTCGAAGGCACCACCTGGGCGAGTTCGCGCGATCCGATGCGCCCGAGCACGTCATACAGGTCGTGCTGCCGATCAAGCCCGCGCCCCGGCCGCCGAGCTCGGCGGTGGAGCGCTCGTAGACAATGACGTCGTGGCCGTCGCGCGGGAGCAGGATGGCGGCAAAGAGCCCGCCGAGGAAGTCGCCGACGACCCGCACGCGTAGTCTTCTCATCGCTCGCTCTCAACGGGTCTTTCCGACGGTGGCGGACCGATTGTGCGCCACCAATTTGATGCCGATCGCAACCAGCGCGAACACCACGCCGAGCACGCTGACGGCCACCCATGCGCCATAGGCCCAGGCAGCCGCGGCCGAGGCGGAACCAAATGCGCCGCCCAGGAACATCCCCGTCATGAAGATCGTATTGAGGCGGCTGCGGGCCTCGGGATCGATCGCGTAGATGATGTGCTGGTTTGCGACCAGAGCGCTCTGGATGCCGAAGTCGAGAATGATCACGCCGATGACGAGGGCTGCCAGCGATGACCAGAGGCCGAAGACGATCCAGGCGATGGCGGCCAGCACCGCGCCCATCCAGACGACGAAGCCGGGGCCACGGATATCGGCGACCTTGCCGGCCAGAGGTGCCGCAAAGATGCCGACGGCGCCGACGATCCCGAAAAGACCCGCCAGGCCCGCGCCGAGACCGAATCTCGGCCCCTGCAGATAGAGCGCAAGGATCGTCCAGAACGCGGTGAAGGAGGCGAACAGCGCCGCCTGGACCAGCGTCGCCGTTCTCAAGGAACGCTGGTGCTTCCACAACTGGACGAGCGATCGCATCGCCATGTGATAGCGCATCCGCGATGCCGGGCGATGATGGGGTAGCGTCAGGAACATCATTGCCCCTGCGACAAGTGCCATCGGCACGCCGATCCAGAACATCTCGCGCCATCCGGCATGCTGTCCGACGAAACCGGACAGCGTCCGGCTGAGAAGGATGCCCGACAGAACGCCCGCCATCACGGTGCCAATTGTGGCGCCGCGCTTTTTGGGAACGGCAAGCGAAGCGGCAAAGGGGACGATCTGCTGTGCGACGGTAGAGGCCGCACCGACGAGAAGCGATGCGGCGACGAGGAGCCAGGCAGTCGGCGCCAGCGCCGCAAGCAGAAGTGTCGCCGCCAGCAGCACGAACTGGCCGATGATCAGCGGGCGGCGTGGAACGTGATCTCCCAGCGGCAGCAGCAGGAAGAGACCCAGCGCGTAGCCGAGCTGCGTCGCTGTGGGAACAAGCCCCGCAATGGGCTGATGCTGGAACTCCGCCTCGATTAGGCCAAGCATGGGCTGGTTGTAGTAGATGTTTGCCACCGCGATACCGCCAGCCGTTGCCATGGCAAGAAGGGCAAACCGCCCGATGCCACCATGCGACACGTCCGCATCCGCGGTCGAGATTTTCATATCCATTTTCATGCCTTTCTGGTTGAAGAAAGCGATGTGACAGATCTATAACTTTATCGAAACAGGACGTACTGCTCTGGTCCGTTCGGCCTGTATAACGGAATATGATAGTGAACCTCGACGATGTGCGCGTCTTCTGCGTTGCTGTTTCGGCTGGCAGCCTCGCGGCAGCCGCACGTCGGCTTGGGATCACAGCCATGATGGCGAGCCGGCGTCTTGCCGCGCTTGAGGCTTCACTTGGCGTTAGGCTACTGCATCGGACCACGCGCGCCCTCTCCTTGACGCCGGAGGGAGAAACCTTCCTGCCTTTCGCTCATGCGATCGTCGAAAACGGCGACGAAGCGCTCGCCAGGATGCGCTCCGACAGCCGCGGCGCCGCCGGCCTGCTGCGCGTCTCCGTGCCGGTCGCCTTCGGACTGCGCTTCGTCGCACCTGTCGTGCCCGGCCTGCTTGCCCGCCATCCTGAATTGCGCATCGCACTTCACCTTAGCGATGCGCTGCCCGATCTCGTCGCCACCGGCACGGATCTCGCGATCCGCATTGCCAGGCTTCGCGACAGCAGCCTTGTTGCGCAGAAGCTTGCCGACAACCCGCGTCTCCTTGTCGCAAGCCCCGGCTATCTGGCGGCACGGGGAACGCCTGCTTCGCTCGACGCGCTTTCGGCACACGACTGCCTGCCGCTGGACGGCGTCACGCACTGGACGTTCTCAAGCGCAAAGAGCGACAGGCATGTCCGCGTCAATGCGCGCTTCTCATCAAGCAGCATCGCCGCCTGCCTATCCGTGTGCCTTGCCGGTGGCGGCATCGCACTACTGTCCCGCTGGAACGTCAGTGACGACCTCGCGTCCGGCAGGCTGGTCCAAATCGAGCTGGCCGACGCGCAACCCGAAACGTTGAACATCTGGGCCGTTTATCCGACCGCCCGCCTTGTCCTACCCAAGGTGCGTGTTTTCATCGCAGCCCTGCGCCAGGCGCTGGTCCAGGCGGGCGTCTCGCCCCTCAAAGGGTGACGATCGGACAACTATCGCTGCTTGATTGATGGCATGAATGCACCGACCAGGACGAGCCTTTGCGCGTTGATGAAGGAGCTGTTTCGACCCCATCCCGGTCGTAAAGCTGCAAGCAAGCGGGGCCTGCAAGCAACCGATTCATAGGCACAGCACGCGCCGTCGCGGCTAAACAACGGCGCCGCGCATCTTCAAGGCTCAGCCTTCACCGGCAGCCGAAATGGCGCGCCTAGCCGGTTGAAGGCGTTCATAGCTGCGATCGCAATTGTAAGATCTACCAAGTCTTTAGGTTCGAAAACTGCCGAAACAGCAGCATAGGCTTGGTCAGAAGCATGTGTCTCGCTGACAAGCGTCACCTCCTCGGCCCAGGCCAGCGCCGCGCGGTACTGTTCGGAAAAAAGGTGCGGCACCTCTTCCCACACTGGGACCAGAGTGACCTTGTCGGCCGCCATGGTCTTCAGTAGATCGCGCGTGTGTAAGTCGATACAATGTGCGCATCCGTTGATCTGCGATACCCGCAGGAACACGAGATGGATAAGTTCTTCAGGCAAATTCGTGTTGTGTGTGACGTAGTGATGGACGCCGAACAGGGCCTTGGCACCAGCGGGTGCTACCTCGTACCAGTTGAGGCGCGTGGTCTCATTCATGATGGTCTCCTTGAATTGGCGCCACCGGGCGGCGCTTATCGGTTGACGAGGCGACAAATGGAGGCGTGACATCGTCCCCTGATTTTATTTTTCGCATGTGCCATGTCACACTTGCACGAACTCGCTCGTCCAGAGTCAGGCGAGCGAGTGCGAGGAAAGTGGCATGTGGCACAACGGCAGGAACGCAACGGACCGGTCTCATGACATCCGCGAGGGGGGGATGGCCAATGAAGCGAGCGCCGATGTGCCGCTTAGCGACCAAAGAACCGTAGAATTCGAACTGGATCGCAAACGCTTGCTGCGTCTGAGCTACCGGATGCTAGGGTCGATCACGGAGGCGGAAGATGTCGTGCAGGATGCGTGGCTGCGTTGGGTACGCGTTGAAGACGAAGTCCGTACTCCGACCGCCTATCTCACTCGCATCGTCACCCGACTATGCCTTGATCGAATGAAGTCGGCGCGAGCGCGCCGCGAGATCTATGTCGGACCATGGCTACCAGAGCCTTTGGTCGAGCCTCTTGATGCGCAAGAAGCCATTGCTGACGATGTCACTGTGACGCTGATGTTAGCGTTGGAGCGACTTTCGCCGCTAGAACGAGCGGCCTTCCTGCTCCACGAAGTGTTCGACGTGGCGCTGACCGAGGTCGCGGTCGTGCTTCATCGTGAACCTGCCGCCGTCCGGCAGCTTGCTTCTCGCGCGCGCAAGAATGTTCAGAAGGCACGACCACGATACAGCGTCGGGGCGGCAGAGGCTGATGTAATTGCGCGCGCTTTTTTTGCTGCTTCGCGTGACGGCGATGTCACCGCGCTTTCGGCGTTGCTCGCGCGCGATGTCGAGATACATAGCGACGGCGGCGGCAAGGTGCTGGCGTTCCGAGAAGTCATCCGCGGCTTGGAACGTGCGCTGCGACTCTTCGTTTCAGCTCAGCGAAAGGCCGCGACACGGCCCACCTTGCTGCGAACCGCAACTATTGACGGCCTGCCCGGGTATGTAAGCCTTGATCCAAATGGTGTGGTGCAAACAACAGCTCTCGCCATTCGTGACGGGAAGATTTTCGCGATCTATATAGTCAAAAACCCGTCTAAGCTGACGCATATTCACGTCTAAGAGGCTGACTCAAAAAGACCTCAGCAATATCTGTATTTTGCAAGCCGCCGCGTAAGCATGCGGATGTGGGCGATCGTGATCCAGGCCTCGGCGGAGGCGATCGTTTTCTCCCAATCCTTGGCCAGTCTACGGCAACGACCGAGCCAGGCGAAGGTCCGTTCCACCACCCAGCGGCGCGGCAGGACGGTGAAGCCCTCGGCCTTGTCGGAACGCTTGACGATTTCCATCGTCCACTGGCCGATCTTCGCCAGTTTCCCTTTCAGCTTGTCGCCCGCATAGCCGCCATCGGCAAAGACATGCCGGAGCCAGGGCCAGCGGTGGCGGATCGATTTCAGAAGGTCGGATGCCCCGTCGCGGTCCTGAATGTCCGCGCCATGCACGATCAGGCCGACCATCAGCCCCAGCGTGTCGACAATGATGTGGCGCTTGCGCCCCTTGATCCTCTTGCCGGCGTCATAGCCCGAAATCCCGCCGCTTTCCGTGGTTTTCACGCTCTGGCTGTCGATCACGCCAGCAGACGGCGAGGCTTGCCGGCCTTCCAGCTCGCGCGTTTCCATCACAAGACGATGGTTGATCCGGCCCCATAAACCCGTTGCCCGCCATTCGTAGAAATAGGCCTGAACTGTCGTAAACGGTGGAAAGTCCTTTGGCAGCATTCGCCACTGACAACCAGTCGAAGCAATGTAAAGCAGCGCATTCACGACCTCGCGAAGATCGGTACTACGTGGCCTGCCCAAACGCCTTGGCCCAGGTAGGCAAGGCGAGATCAATCCCCATTCCCGGTCCGTCAGATCACTTGCATAGCGGCTCGCGCGTCGTGCATATTGCCGACGGGTGAAATCAGTCCAACCCATTGTGGTCTCCGTTCGTCCTAAGCAAACAAACAGAATCACAAAGGGCTGATTTCACTCAACTCTTTTTAGGTCAGCCTCTAAGATCGCCGCTGCGACCTTCGAGCGCCCGGCCGCACAGCATTCATCTAACGGGTGTTCTCGCGCCACGCGCTTGGTTTCTGGCTGGTCGGCGTAGGCTCAAGGCAACAGGTCGTCGAGCTGACTATGGCCATTGACGATTTTGGTGAGTTTCGATGAGCGAGGCGATGGTTACCCAGTGTTCGGCCCCGGCGTCAGTGCCTGCGAACAAGGCGTTCTTCCTATTGAGGGCGATCGGCCTGGTGGACCGCTCAACAGTATTGGAGTCGATCTCGATGCGGCCTCATCGATGAAGCGGGTGAGCCCGTCCCAGCGTGAGAGCGTGTAGCGGATGGCTTCGGCGAGTTTGGTCTTATGGCTGACACGAGCGAGTTGCTCGGTCAGCCATGGCGCGAGGTTGTCAGCGATCGGGCGGCTCTTGGCCTGCCGGACGGCGCGGCGTTCCTCGTGCGTCCTGCCGCGGATATCGTCCTCGATCCTGGAGAGCTCGGCGACAATTGCAACAGCATCGGCCGCGGCCGCGGAAGCGGCACGGGGATTGGCGCCTTCGGACGAAGGCGGCACCGGATCGGTCGCCTCGCTGACGAGCCCATAGCCGGGCAGCACGCCTATCGCAGACGTGACGACAAGCGGTCTTTGCGAGCCGGCGAGGCGCCCGCCGACCGGACCAGTCCAATGACCTTGTGTCCGGCAGCGATCAAATCCGTCACCACCCCGAACCAACAAAGCCTGAAGCTCCTGTCACCAAAATCCGCAGTGTCTTGATCTCCCCTTGTTGCCCATGGAGCTTCCTTCAAGGCTAGATGCTTGCTTGCGCACGATTCACGCTCTAACGTCTGCACTATCGTCGCAATCGTCCGGATTTCGTCTTGGATCCCCTTTCTGAAGTTCTATCGCTGCTCAAAACCCGCAGCTATGTCTCGTCCGGGTTCAGCGCCGCAGGCGACTGGTCTCTTCACTTTGCGCTGCGCGATGACATCATCAAATGCTACGCCGTCGAGGCAGGCGCATGTTGGCTTGTTGTGGAGGGCATCGAGGAGCCGATCAGGCTCGAGGCGGGAGATTGTTTCGTGCTGGCGAGCGGCCGGCCCTTCCGGCTGGCAAGCGATCTGGCGTTGCAGCCGCTTGATTCCAAGACAGTTTTCCCTCCCGCGGAGCCCGGCGGTACGGTGACCCTCAACGGCGGCGGCGACCTGTTTCTTGTCGGCAGTCGGTTCACGGTTGCCGGACGCCATGCCGGGGCACTTCTCAAGATGATGCCGCCCATCGTTCACATTCGAAAAGAGGTGGACCAGGTGGCGCTGCGCTGGTCGGTGGCAAGGATGCGCGAAGAACTTCGCGAGGGTAGGCCAGGCGGAGCGCTGATCGCCCAGCATCTGGCCCATATGATGCTGGTACAGGCGCTGCGCTTGCATCTGGATGAGGGAGGCCATGAAGCCGGCTGGTTCGCTGCTCTGAAGGACGCCCGCCTGAGCAAGGCGCTTTCGGCCATCCATTCCGATCCGGCGCGACGCTGGACCTTGCAGGATCTTGCCGGGCAGGCCGGAATGTCCAGGTCGGTCTTCGCGCAGCGGTTCCGGGAAACGGCCGGCGAGACGCCGATGGACTATCTCACCCGCTGGAGAATGCTGCTTGCAGGCGAGCGGCTGGAAAGCACCGGTGAGCCCGTTTCTGCGATCGCACCCAGCCTTGGTTACGAATCCGAAAGCGCCTTCACCAGCGCCTTCAAGCGCGTCATGGGATGCCCCCCGAGAGAGTATCTCCACCGCCGGCACAAACCGCTCTCACCTCGGAAGCTCAAGACCGATCCGGACGATCGCGACGATATTCGAGACGCAGCCGAATAGATCGTATCGGGAAGACTGTTTTATCGTGCCTTCAGCAATGGAGGCAATGAATGATGTCTACCCCATTCCATGGAATGCCAGGCCTACAGGATGCCCAGGATGAAGGAAGGCGACGGGCACTGCCGGCGATCCTTCTCGCAAGCCTGCTCTGTCACCTTCCAGCTGCTGCTCAGGATATCGACGGAGCTCGCCTGTTTCAGCAGCGCTGTGCGACCTGCCACAGTGTGGAGGCCGGTCAGAACAAGGGGGGCCCGCACCTATCGGGCTTGATCGGCCGGGCCGCCGGAACCGTCGAAGGCGCTACCTACTCCAATGCGTTGCGTTCCTCCGGCATCACCTGGGACAGGCAATCCCTCGAGACCTTTCTCACGGCGCCCGGCCGCATGGTCCGCGGCACACGGATGACGGTTGCCATCCCCAATGCAGGCCAGCGAGCGGCAATCATCCAGTACCTCGAAGGCCAGCCAGCCAATGAAGACCAGGAGAAGCACCCATGACAGCGTTCACCATAAACGGGCGCGCAATCGATGTCGTCGCCGAACCCGATACACCGCTTCTTTGGGTGATCCGGGAACATCTGAAGCTCACCGGCACCAAATTCGGCTGCGGGATCGCACAATGCGGCGCCTGCACCGTCCATGTCGACGGCGAACCTACCCGCTCCTGCCAGACCTTCCTGCAGGATGTCGCCGGCAGGGACGTGATCACGATCGAGGGCCTGTCATCGGATTCCAGCCATCCCCTGCAGAAGGCCTGGATCGCCGAGCAAGTGCCGCAATGCGGTTACTGCCAGTCCGGACAGATCATGCAGGCCGCCGCCCTTCTCGCGGCCACGCCCAATCCGACCCGCGAACAGATCATCGACCACATGGATGGGAATATCTGCCGCTGCGGGACCTATGTTCGCATCATCAGCGCGATCCAGCGCGCAGCCAGGGAGGGCTGAACCATGACTCCGATCCAACGGCCTCAAAGCCGCGCGCTGTCGCGGCGCAGCTTCCTCGTCACGACCGGCAGCTTGGGCATTGTCGTCGCGTTTGGAAGTCTGCCCGACCTCACTTACGGCGCCACCCCGGCTACCGCCGCCGCGGGTGATTTCCGCCCCAATGCCTGGATCACGATTGCAGCGGACGGCACAGTCAGCATCATCGCGCCTGCCGTCGAAATGGGCCAGGGGATCATGACCACGCTGCCGCTGCTTGTCGCCGAGGAGTTGGATGCCGATTGGAACCGTGTGCGGGTCGTGCAGGCGCCCTCCGATGCAGAAACCTACGGCAATCCGGGCTTCTACGGTATCCAGCTCACCGGCGGCAGCGAATCGACGCGTGGTTACAACGCGCTGCTTCGCCTGACCGGCGCCCAGACCCGCCTGATCCTCATGGCTGGCGCCGCCAGCCTGCTGAACGTACCGGTCAGCGAGCTCGATACCGCGCCCGGCCGCGTCGTGCATCCATCCTCGGGTCGGGGGCTCGACTATGGCGAGATCGCCGCCAGGGCCGTGCTTCCGGACCCGCTGCCGCAGGCGACAGAGGCTGACCTGAAGCCGCGCGACAGGTGGCGTTATGTCGGAAGCCGGTCGATACAGCGCATCGACGTGCCTTCCAAGGTCAATGGCACGGCCGTCTACGGGATCGACGTCCAGCTTCCGGGCATGCTCTACGGGGCGGTCCTGCGGGCACCGGTCCAGGACGAGCGGCCGGACGCCATCGACGACACCGAGGCAAGGCGCGTACCCGGGCTCACCCATATCGTCCCTCTCCCCTATGGAGTGGGCATCATCGGCGAGACGGTTGAAGCGACGAAACGCGCCAAGGATCTGCTGAACGTGACCTGGAGCACCACGTCGCGGGTCCGCAATTATACGAGCCGGCGGCTGCTGGATGAATACCGCGCCATCGGCCGCGACACCGGGAAAAAAGGCGTCTCCGCTCACGCCGACGGCGATGCCGAGGCCGCGATCGCAGATGCCGCGACAGTGATCGAGGTCGACTACATGAGCGACCATGTCGCCCATGCGACCATGGAGCCGATGAACGCCACCGCGCTCGTAACGGGGGACAGGGTGGAGATCTGGGCGCCGACCCAGGGGCCGACGGGCACGCAGGGTTTTGCGGCGGATGTTGCCGGCACCACGCCGGACAAGGTAAAGGTCAACACGACCCTGCTCGGCGGCGGCTTCGGACGCAAGGCCGAAGCCGACTTCATCGTCGATGCGGTTTCGCTGGCCAAGGCGGTGGAGGGACGGCCGGTCAAGGTCATCTGGAGCCGCGAGGACGACGTCCGGCATGACAAGTTCCGCCCGCTCGAGGCGCAGCACGTCAAGGTGGGGCTGGATGCTCAAGGGAACATCGTCGGCTGGCGGCACCGCATCGTGGCGGACTCCATCTTCGCCCGCACGTTGCCCCCTGTCTTCGAGGAGGCCGGCGGTCACGACGACGTGGTGACCGAAGGGGCCAAGTTCAACTACGCCATCCCGGCCCATCAGATCGAATATCTGCGCCAGGACCACGGTCTCGCCATCGGTTTCTGGTTCGCGGTCGGCGTCGGCTATACGAGGTTCGCGATCGAATGTGTTGTCGACGAGATTGCCGCCGCCAGGGGTATCGATCCCGTCGCGCTGCGGCTGGAGCTTCTAAAGGATCAGCCGCGGGCGCGAAAGGTTGTCGAAACCGTTGCCCGGATGACGGAATGGGATCGGACGCGCGACGGCCGCGGACTTGGCATCGCCTACTCCGATGCCTTCGGCTCCCATTGCGCCCAGGTCGCCGAGGTCTCGCTCAACCGCGAGACCGGCGAAATCCGGGTGCACAAGGTCTGGTGCGCCATCGATCCCGGCGTGGCGATCCAGCCGCTCCATATCGAGGCCATGATGATCGCCGGCATCACCGGCGGGACCGGCCACGCGCTGTTCGAGCAGATCAACGTGGTCGACGGCGAGGTGCAGGAGTCGAATTTCGACACCTACCGGGTCATCCGCATGTCCGAAGCCCCCGAGATCGAGGTCTCCGTGGTGCCAACGCCCGGAAGCCCCTTCGGCGGCATCGGCCAGGCGGGACTGCCGCCTACCGGCCCGGCGATCGCCAATGCCGTCGCCCGGCTCACCGGCGGCGTTCGGCTTCGTCACTATCCGTTCCTGCCCGATCGGGTGAAGGCGGCGCTCGAAAGCTAAACTAGATGTCTCCAACAGACGCAGTCCATCGGCGCTTTGCATGACCAGAAACAGGGCAACAGCAGATGACAGCGATGGCTCGGGTTTGACAGTCTCAATGCTTGCTCGTGATGAGATCAGAACCACCGACCTGGCAATAAATTGTAGCGTCTAGCTTTGCCTGCTTCTACGCCGGTAGCGATCACAAGAGCGATTTTAGATGGCCCAATCTTCGACGCGTAAGCCTGCCACGCGATCAAATGCGCGCCGGTTGTTTGTCACCACAATTAACCCGCGGGAGCGCGCGTGCCCTGCGATCAGTTGGTCATACGGCCCTATAGGGGTTCCGTTCCGAGCGAGTTCAGCACGCACCTGGCCGGTGTGGATGGCAGCTATGTTATCATAAGGCAACACCTCAAGTCGAGCCGCAAAACCCTCGACAACGGACAGATTGTGCTCTTGCCTCGCCGACTTCTCTGCCCCGTAAATCAACTCCATCAAGCTTACTGAGCTTATGCATAGTTGACCGTGGTGGCGATTGAACGCATCGCGCACCCGTTGGGGTCTATTTTTGATGGTGAAAATGCAGATGTTGGTGTCCAACATGTACTTCAGCATTAGAATGCCTCGCGCTCCTGCAAGGCAGGCTGATCACGTTCACTCATAAAGTCGGGGGTCGCCGCTGCACCCTCGAACCAGCTATCCCAAGCCTCGCCGGCGGGAGCTATAATTCGAGTGCGCCCGACCGCAACGATATCGACACGCTTGACATCACCAGGCAGAGCAACGGCCTTTGGCAGCCGAATGGCTTGGCTACGATTACTCTGGAATACCGCACCCTGTTCCATGACGCACTCCTTTGGCATCTACACATGGCATATCCCAAAAGCTAGTGCGCGAGACAGGATATGTCAATGGGATATACCCCAGGCATAAGGACGGCTAGGCCGCAGCCAGCCGAATTTAGAGACCCTAATGTGCGAGGTCTCCAATGGAAATTTTCAGCTCCTTCATACCAAACTCGGTTGCTGCGACAGAGACGATCAATGTCAAATCCTCATCCCAATCATCGAAATTCAAGCCAAAGGGGTCATCGAGTTTTGCTCTCAGATCGAAGATTTCGACGAAAGCGTATCTCACAGCGCCGCGACAGTCATCCTTCATGTCACACAACACGCTGACGAGGTAGCAGCCCAGCTCGTTGTCATGATAATCGCGGAAATATTCTTTGGCGAGATGAATGGCGGCCATGCGTCGGAAACTGTCGCTCTTTTCTTGCACCCACGCGCGTAATAAGGGGCGATATTTGTCAGTGAGCGCGAGATAACGACATAGTGCCTTGAGAGCATATTCGGCATAGAGGTTGTTCTTCTCCCCGTGCAGATACGTTTCCAAAAGCGAGGCATCCGTAACGGTACCGCAGAGGCCGAGAACGTGGATCGCATCGATAATTCCATTCTCACGTTGCCGGAGAATCTCTCGAGCAAATTCCACTTCTTCGGGTGTAACAGGCCCCGGATCAAGTCCCTTCGCACGGAGGGCGACGTTTGCGAGATCAATACTGGTCAATTAAGTCTTCCGAGTGAGCACGCATGATGCTTAGCAAGCACAGTCATGTTGGGCAACTGAGCAGTTGCCAACGGACGCCTTTAGGCTGTCTCGCTGTTGATTTGCGCTGAGAGCTGATGGAGTGGATGCCCCCGCCCGACGGCATTGCAATGTGCCAGAGTGATGTTCGCCAGAACGTCACTTAGAGGAGAGAGCATCCATGAAGGAAGTTAGCATCATCGGCCTGGACCTTGCAAAGCGGGTGTTTCAGGTTCATGCCGCAGGAAGCGATGGAAGTTTGGTCTTGCGCAGAAGGCTGTCTCGCGGCCAGGTGGTCACCTTCTTTACGGAACTGCCCAAATGCACGGTCGCGATGGAGGCCTGTGCCACAGAGCATTACTGGGCGGGTGAGATCGGCAAGCTTGGCCACGAGGTTCGATTGATCCCGCCGGATTACGTGAAGCCTTTCGTCAAACGACAGAAGAATGATGCTGCCGACGCGGAAGCGATCGTGGAAGCAGCGACACGGCCGTCGCCGAGAAGCGTTCCTGGGCACCCATGTACTCGGCCGTGTGTGTCGATGGCGGCACAATGACGAACTGGGTAACTGCTTTTCGCGGCATCGCCTTCTCCCCGTTGAGAATCGAAGAGCATACTTTCGAGTGAAAGTCCAATCCCGCCAGGGCTCAAGATCATGGCGAGGCACATTTTTTCTTTCCGACGGCGTTTGCGCGTTCTAGGTTCTGGGATATGTCTGATATATGTCTGACGCCACACTGATCGACGGATTCATCGCTTGGGGAGCCGAACTTGCAGCGGCGACCCGGTCCTCAAGCTTGAGCATCAATGTCGAAATTTGCGCTCCGACCGCAAATCCAGCCGCCAAGATTGACATCGAAAGCAGCGAACTCTTGGCTCGCATTACAATATGGTCCGACGGGAATTTCCACGCGGAGGCAATTGACGCATCAACATCGGCGACGGTCCTTTCTCGCCACGGCCTCGCAACTGCTCGTACGACGTTTGACGAGGATTTTAACGATATCTTGAACCTGTTCGCAATCATACGCCCGAGCCGTGCCGATGACCGTTTATGAATTCACGCCCTAGTCCGAGCGCTGGGGCGGATCGCTGGCTAAAAATCCTCAATTCAGCACCGCTCGTCACGCGGCGCATGCAATAACTATTCTTGCTCATCCTCGTTTGTCACCGTAGCACCCAAGGCGGCATTGTTTTCGCTGAGGTTGCTCAAGCCGGGAACAGGCCCGTGCCGATGCCCGGTTCCAGCACGCGGCCGCCGCGCCAACCAAGCTTCTGGATGCCCGCCCAGATCGCCCGGATGATGAACTCGGGCGTGAAATGCGCATACTGGGTGCAGCGGGCGAGCGAGGCATAGTCAGCTTCAGAGACCGCGCTCTCAAGCGAAGAGCCGAGTTCATCCCAGCTATCCCGGAAGTCGACCTCGCCTGGCCGGCGGAACATCCCATTGGCGAGCTCGCCGGCACCGAAGCCGGTGAAACGGATCAGTTGCGCCTGCTCCTTCGGCGTCGCCGGGCGGTCCTGCTTGGAGATGTTATTGGCGATGAGGATGGCCGCAACATTGGTGCGGGCACGATCCTTCCAGGACGGCGACAAGCCGCGGTCACCCTCGAGATAGAAGTTTGCGCGGAGCCTCCTCGGGTGTGACGGGGGCCGAGAGGGTACTGCCGCCGCCCTGGGAGGTGCGGACGCCGGCCCTGACGCCGGCGGCGTGGGATCCGGATCGTCATCATTGGCGGCTTCAGGCGAGAAGCTTCCGAAGGCGGTGACGCCGAGCCCGAGGCCAGACGACAGTGCGGTGTTGCCAAACATGTCGAGAGTGAAGGGATCGTTGCTCATGATAAATTCTCCTTGTGAAGGCGCGCGTCATCGTCCAACTGGGACGCGCTGACGAAGAGATGCTGATTGACGTTGGGGACCCGCTGCGGCGGAGATGCTACGACCACTCGATGATGAAGAGTTCCATCGAGTCCGGCTGGAAGCTGATGCCAAGATGCCTGGCATTGGGGGTTGCGGCGATCATGGCCTCCAGCTGCGCGGCATCGATGAATTCGACACCGTCGTCTCCACCGAAGGTTCTGCGCTTGACTTCGAACCAGTCGTCGTTCGTGCGGGGGTCGCATTCGAGCGCATAGGCGACGAACGGCTTTTCGCCGTCCGGCAGTTTGCCGTTCGAGCACAAGTAGACACCGTGATCACCCACGAGCCAGACACCCGGCTGCTCGTCGCGCCCGGGATGAAGGCCATAGTGGGGATTGCGAAAGCCGCCATTGGCTTCTGCGTCAGCGCGACCGCGGGCGATCACCGCCCGCACGGATTCAATCGGAAACGAAAGCATAGAAAGCGCCTCCTCAGGCTGCGACTGCCGTATCGGGCAGATGGCGCAGTTGAACGGGCAGTTTGGCTGCGATCTCGTCGTCGGTCAGGTCGTCGAGAAGCTTCAGCCTGGCAGATCCGGCATTGCTGAAGAGAGTGATGACACGCTGACACGGCAGATACTGCGGAGTGGTTTCATCGGCGTAGCCACGATAGGTATCCGCCGTGGCACTCCAGATGTGCTCAAGGCGCTCGTCTCGGGTCATTGCCCTCACGGGACGCGTTTCCCGCTCGATGATCGCCAGCCGCATGTCCTCCACCGACGCACCGTCGGAGAGATCGCAATATCCATGGAAGAAACGGATGACCCCGTCGATCCGCAGCGCGAAGAACACCGATGTAACGGACCCGGTCAAGAATTCGCGCATCGCGAACATCGAGCCCCGTATCCACAGCGGCGGCAGGATCTCGAACATGTAATCATGCTCACGCTCAGTTATTTCGAACCACTCGCCGGCATAGAGCGCGCTTGCGTCACCCTCGAAACGGTTTGGACGCTGTGCGTGCCGATCGAACATGCGGAACATCTGATGGCGGTCGGCGGCGCCCTGGTAGACTTTACGGATTGCGGAAGGGGTGCTCATTGGCGGCTCCTTTGGCCCTGTCCGAACCGAAGCGCGGCGCTGCCCTGCCTCACCATCCTCTTCAGTCCTTCTTGACCCCTCCCCTCAAGCTGCAGCGTGTTCCGCTCGGGTCAAGGGCCGGCAAAGCCGGGCGCAGCTTCACCCTTGATGCGGGCGGCGCGACTGCGGCAGTCCTCTTCCTCCTGCCCTTGTTTTCCTTTCCCGATTTTCATCTTCCCGCGCCTTCAGCGCGTCATTCCAGTCCTCGACCGGCGGCTTCAGGCGCAACCAGTCACAGCCCACGTCATCCGCGATGTCACGGAGGCGGCTGGCAAAGGTCTCGCCCTGGCTATTGGCGTCGGTGGCCGCCACCAGAACGACACCGGGACACGCGGCCAGCTTGCGGACCGCGGCGTCCGTCATCGGTGACCAACCTCCGCCGGTGCTGAGATAGACGCTGCCCTCGCGAAGGCCCTCAAATGCCGCAAGGCTCATGGCGTCTATCGCCGCCTCGGTGACGCAAAGACGCGTCGCGTCATGAGAGCCAAGGCGAAACAGGGTTTTAGAACCACCTGTCGAAAAGCCGCGCCAATCTGGACCGCGCTCCTCCCAGCCAGTGACAACACCATCGTCATTGACATGCGCGGCCCACATGCTGCCATAAGGGCCTTCCCGAAGGACATCACTTTGGATGGCCTCCCGGATGATCGTTGCCGGTAGGCAACGCTCGGTGCGCAGATAGCGCCAGGTCATTGATCCCTGCCACGGCCTACGTCGTGTCGCCCAGCGTTCAGAGACGGAACTGCTGTGTGCGGGCTTTCCGGCCGGTCGTGACCAGGCAGGATCCCTGGCGACGATGCCGACAAGAGCGGCCACCCGGTCGAGCGCTTCGACGAAGGTGACGCCGTCCAAATGCTCCGCTAGACCGAAGACATCGCCTTTCGCGTCGGACAGTGGATCGAACCATCCCCGCCCGCCATGGATGACGATGACGATTTCCGCACCGCGTCTGTACTTCAACGCTTTGCGGGTGCTTTCCTTGACGTCGATGGCAAAACCGGCCTGTTCCAGCACTACTGCGCACGGGACGAGGTCCCGAAGTTCCTCCAGTTTCTGTTTTTCCATTATTTTACTCGGCGCTAGGCGCCGCCCTTCTCTCCAGATTCATGTCTCCCGCAATTTGCGGGACCTTTTTCCGGCGGCCGCGAAGAGCAAAGGGGGCAAGGGCGCGGCTGGCAATCTGCAGATTTGCATTCCGCTCCGGATGACCTGCCAGCAGCGGCGCAGCTTCCCTTGCCGCCTGCCGCTCGCAAGCGACACCCAGGGTGAAGGGTCTCAATGAGACCCGCCCGGAACATATTCATGCACGATCTCCAGATCGTCTTCGTCATCGAGTTCGTCGCTCGGCAGAACGCCGAACTCGTCGCCGGATCTGAACAGCGTGACTGGAACCATCAGGGTGCGGGAAAGCTGGAAGGCGTGGTTCTGTGCAAGCGAAAGATCGGTGTTCATCTGAGGCTCCATCTTTGGAGCGGGCCATTCCCGCTCGATGGCTCCCGTCAGTGTCCGGGACCGGTCGCGATCACCGCGAAGGCTTAAGCCGAAGCGGCCGCAGCTTGCTAGCGGACCCCGTCAGCGGGTTGATCGACGGAGATCCGGGGCTGGACCAGGAAGCCATCCATCAAGAGCGGGATTGGCAAGCCTCCATGGGTCGCCTCCGAGGAACAATGATAATGCTGTTTCGGATCGTGTAGCCGTCCCGATCCTTTAGCTGCTTGTTCAGCCTGCCCTCAGGTCTAAGGCCTCACGTCCGCTGGGACGGTGTCCGACGTGATTTGACGATAGCTCGACCGTCCGTGTGACTATGATCGAGAACCCATGGACCCATCCTGGTGCGCAGGCGACCAATGGAAAGGTCGCGCGCGCGTTGGTGATTGGCGTCGCATGCTAACCATTCCGATATCGACAGAAAAAAGCTGCGGTCAGAGCAGCAGCGGCGCCTCGGGTGCGGCCTTCTTCTTCGCCCATAGCTCGCTCGTCCGCTCCATCGTCACCAACTCGGGCGGAAATGTCCGCTTCTGAAATGCGAGTGCGTCGTCGAAGCTACCGTGAAGCCACTGTTCGTACTCGTCGGGATGTAGCAGGACAGGCATGCGATTGTGCACCGGTTGGATCGCTTCGTTCGCGTCCGTCATGATGCCGGAGTAGACGGGACCCCATTCATCGCTGATCCGCCAAAGCCCCGCCCAGGCGAAGATCGGCCGGTCTTTCAAAGAGAACCAGGTCCGGGTCATCCTGCCCTTTTCACCCTCGGCTTCGGCAAAACCCGTTACGGGGATCAGACACCGCCATTGCGGCTTTCGCGCCAGGCCGATCCACATGCCTTTTGTAAGATCCGCGATGTTGTTGACCGGCTTTGGCTTTGCTTCCGGCTTCATGCCTTTCAGGCGCAGCGGAAAGCCCCAGACCATCGAGCGAAGTTCGCGAACGCCTTCAGCCTCGGTGACGACCATGCCAGGCGTGCCCGGATACACTTCCTCAGGGGCGTTGGACTGCATCGGATTCGGTACGCGAAAGTGCGCTGCGACTTCCGCAGCGGACAGACGGACGGTGTATAAGTTACACATTCTGCAGACCTTTCGACTGGAAACCGAGCACGAGACCTCGGTTACATAAGCATGTTGTCCCGGCGCGGTGAAGCCTTGGCAGGGGAGACCCCGCTTTGCCAACGATCACGCGTAAGCAGTATTTCGAAGTCATCGGATGGTGGCGGCTCGCGAAACTGGAAAGCGATAACGTCCTCGATCGAACCATGAAGCCAGCGCTCGTATTCGTCTGGCTTGAGCAGAACAGGCATGCGGTCGTTGAACGGCCTGATCTTCTCGTTGGCGGTCATGGTCATGCCGGCGAAGACGGGGCCGAAGTCCGGGGTGTTCTTGCAGAACCCCGCCCAGGCCATCAGGGGCTGCCGGTTCCTCGAAAACCAGGATCGGGTTTTTGACCCTTTAACGCCGTCGGGATTTGCAAAATGAGTGAGCGGGATCAGGCAGCGATATCTGGGCTCTACGACGATACGGTCCCAGAGCGGATTGGTAAGATCGGCAACAAGGCCTATTCGGCTCGGGGGCTCGCCTTCCCGTCGCATGTCGCGTGTCTGCCGTGGGAAGCCCCAAGGAATTGACTTCAGCAGCCGCAGTCCGTCCTTCTCCAACACGATCAGTCCGGGAGTGCCTTCGACCGTTTCGCTCGGCACCTCAATCGCCGGCGCCATGTCGACCCCAAAATGGGCGACAATCTCCTCCAGGCTTTTGGTGACTGCAAACAGGCGCGACACAGCGGTGTCCTCAGTGGAAGTTTCTGGATTTGATCTTCAGATTATCGATATGGAGATCGGGAATATAAATGTCCCGAGTTTGCACAGCGGGCTTGGGTTTATCCCGTGGATCCGGTCCTCCTCCGTGCTTGACCTGATCGCCGCGGCCATGGGGCAGTGGGAAGTCACCAAGGCCGCCGTCGCGGTTCCCAACGCTTGCGAGGTCGGTCGAGAAATCGAACAGGCGCTGGGCAACGAGGTGAACGACCTCGCCTTCCCGCTGGATGCGTCCGTTGATGGCCATCATGCTCGCCGTCATCAGGACCCGCCGCTGGCGTTCAAACAGCGATGGCCAGACGACCGCGTTGACGATACCGGTCTCGTCTTCCAGCGTCAGGAACATGACGCCTTTCGCCGATCCCGGTCGTTGTCGCACCAGGACAAGGCCGGCCGTCCATAGCCATCGTCCGTCGCGTTGTCCCATCGCCTCGGCGCAGGTGACGACGCCTTTGCGCTCGAGGTCTCTTCGGAGAAACGAAACCGGATGCGCTCGTAGGGTCAGGCCCGTGTGCGAATAGTCTTCAACCACTTCCCTACCCTCGGTCATCGATTTCAGCGAAACTTCGGGCTCCTGCATTTCGGCAATCACCTTAGCTTCGCGCTCGGCGGCGGCCGCCCAGAGTTCCAGCGGTTCGTCCCGGAGCGCCTTGATATCCCAGAGTGCCTGCCGCCGCTCCAATTGCAGGGACGGAAGGAAAGCATCCGCTTCGGCAAGCTTGACCAGCGACGACGGAGATACGCCGGAGCGTCGCCACATGTCGTCGGCCGAGGCAAACGGCTGGTCGGCGCGCGCCAGAATAATCCGGGCGGCGTCATTGGTCGACAGGCCCTTCACGACGCGCATGCCAAGCCTGACAGCAAACCGGTCGGAATTGCCGATCCGCTCCATCGTGCAGTCCCAGCGGGAGCGGTTCACACAAACGGGCCGAACTTCGACACCGTGGTTTCTTGCATCCTGGACGATCTGCGCGACGCTGTAGAACCCCCATAGGCTGGCTGTTTAGAAGCGCAGCACAAAATACATCGGGGTGATGGCATTTCACCCACGAGCTCGCATAGGCGATCAGCGCAAAGCTTGCGGCGTGGCTTTCCGGAAAGCCATAGGAGCCGAAGCCTTCGAGTTGGGTGAATGTCTTCTCGGCGAATTCACGCGTGTAGCCGTTTTCGACCATGCCCTTGACGAGCTTGTCCTTGAACTTCGAGACGCCGCCCGTGAACTTGAACGTCGCCATCGCGCGCCGCAACTGGTCGGCTTCGCCTGCCGTAAATCCAGCGCAGGTCATCGCGACCTTCATCGCGCTCTCCTGAAACAGCGGGACACCGAGCGTCTTGCCAAGAACCGCTTCGAGCTCGGGCGTCGGATACTCGACCTTCTCCTTGCCTTCGCGCCGCCTCAGATACGGATGCACCATATCCCCCTGGATGGGTCCGGGCCTGACGATCGCCACCTGGACGACGAGGTCGTAAAATGTCCGAGGCTTCAGGCGTGGCAACATCGCCATCTGGGCGCGGCTTTCGATCTGGAACGTGCCGAGCGTATCTGCCTTCCGGATCATAGCGTATGTGGCCGGGTCCTCCTGCTCGATATCCGCCAAGCCCATGGGGATATCCTTATGATCCCGCAGCAGCTCGAACGACTTCGCCATGCAGGTCAGCATGCCGAGCGCGAGCACGTCGACCTTCATGAACTTCAGCGCCTCGATGTCGTCCTTGTCCCATTCCACGACCTGGCGATCCTTCATGGTCGCCGGTTCGATCGGCACCAGATCATCGAGCCGATCCTGGGTCAGGACGAAACCGCCCGGATGCTGGCCGAGATGGCGGGGCGCTCCCATCAGTTGGGCAGACAGATCCAGCGCCAGCTTCAGGCGGTAATCGGCGGTATTCATGTTGTTGTCGATGAGCTGCTTTTCGCCGACCCCTTCCGACCAGCCCCAGACCCCAGAGGAGAGCTGCGTGATCAGGTCTTCCGGTAGCCCTAATGCTTTACCGACATCCCGCAACGCGCCTTTGGCGCGGTAGCGGGTGACGGTGGAACAGAGCGCAGAGCGCGAGCGTCCATAGGTCTCGTAGATCCACTGGATGACCTCCTCGCGGCGGGCATGCTCGAAATCGACGTCAATATCCGGCGGCTCGTCCCGTTCCGTCGAGACGAAACGCTCGAACAGCAGGTCACCGGTTTCCGGGTTGATGCTGGTGATGCCGAGGCAGTAGCAGACAGCCGAATTCGCCGCCGATCCTCGGCCCTGGCAGAGAATTCCTTGCGATCGGGCAAACCGGACGATGCTGTAGACGGTGAGGAAGTATGGTGCGTATTTCATCACCCGGATGAGTTCGAGTTCATGCAGGATCGCCTTGCGGACCTTGTCGGGGATCCCCTCCGGGTACCGGTTTGCGGCGCCCTCCCAGGCGAACTTGGTCAGCGACTGCTGGGCGTCCAGGCCCGGAACCAAGGCTTCCTCCGGGTACTGATATTGCAGCTCGCTCATGTCGAAACGACAGCGATCGACGATTTCACGGGTTCGTGCCAGCGCTTCCGGATAGTCCGCAAAAAGTCGGTGCATTTCTTCCGGCGCTTTCAGGAAGCGATCGGCATGCCGCTCGCGATCGAAGCCGACACTATCGATGGTCGTGCGGTTGCGGATGCAGGTGACGATGTCCTGCAACTGCCGGCGGCTTGGATCATGAAACAAGACATCGTTGGTGATGACCGTCTTCACCTTGTGGCGAGCGGCCAGGTTCGAGAGATTGTGAAGCCGGAGACGGTCGTTCGGACGACGGCGCAGGCACAGCGAAACGTAGGCCCTGTCGTTGAAGATTGCGGCGATCTTCCTGAGCTGGCCTGCCGTGGTCTCGTCTGCCTCATCCGGGACAAGGACGGCAATCAGGCCAGCGCTATAGGCTTCGACATCCGACAGATCGAGGATGCACTTGCCCTTGCCGCCCCGGCTCTTGCCGAGTGAAAGTAGGCGGGTCAGCCTCGAATAGGCTGGCCGATCGGTGGGGTAGACCAGGATAGACATGCCGTCGGAAAGATCGAGCCGACAGCCGACGACCAGTCGCACGCCCGTAGTCTTTGCCGCCTCCCATGCCCGCACGATCCCGGCAAGCGAGTTGCGATCGACCACGCCCAGGGAGTCGATGCCGAGAGCCGCCGCAGTCGCGAACAGTTCCTCGGCTGAACTCGCTCCCCGGAGGAAGGAGAAATGCGTGGTGACTTGAAGCTCCGCATATCTCATCCGAACACCCCATGCAGAAACCAGAGGTGTGAGCCCGTGTCAGCATCTACGCCGTCACCGGCGCGATAGACCCAGTAGCGTTCACCCGTCTCGTCCTCGACGACGAAATAGTCGCGAACGGCGGCATGTTCTCTCGGACGAAGCCACCACTCGCCGAATATCCGCTCCGGGCCATCGGCCCTTTTGACGCGCCGGCGCTTGCCGCGCCAGGTGAACACGGCAGGCGGCTGGTCAGGTAGCAGAGCGGTGACGTCGATCCTTTCCGGGTTTGCCAGCAGCCGCGACGGCCTCGGCCATTTGGCGGCCCAGGTCGCGCCGGTTTCGTCGTCTGTTGGACCGATACGCCGCATGGACCGTTCCGGGACATCGGAGGCGACAGGTGTGACACGGTAAAGCCGCTGGCCGCGATTGCCGAGAATGTCGACAAGCGGTGTCACGTCGACCACGGGTTCTTCGATCAGAGAGGATGCAGTCTGTCGCTCCTCGAGCGGTTCTGCCATGATGGCGACAAGCACCAGGCGTTCGATGCCGAAGCCCGGGTCGATCTTCTCGATGCGGTCGCAGAGAAGCTTTGACAGCCGGGCGGGGTCGCGCACCGGTTTTGCCAAGCCGGCTCGGATGCATTGGCGGGTGTTGTCGACACGATGGATGACGAGATCGGAACGCCTGACGCCGAGGCCACGTGTCTCGAGCTTGGTGGTCAGTTTGCCGACCAGTCGACGCACATATTTGGCGATCGTCTCCGCCGCGCCGATCGGCTCCTGAAAGTTCTTCGCTGCCTCGACAAGCTCCGGAGTGCGCAGGGGTTCGATGGGTTCTGCCATTCGACCAAGCAGTTGGTCCAGCCGCCGGCCGACTTCCGGACCGTATCGCAGCGTCACGGGAGCGCGAGGCATTGCGGAGAGTTCACCGACCGTCTCGACGCCCATCACCCGCCGCCCATGGATCGTGTCTGGCGGAAGACGCAGACAGTGGAACGGCAGGCCAGTTACCGCTTTCAACACACCGCCCACCGGAACGACGGTCGTTTCAGCCGACGTCACGCGGGTGATGGCATGCGCGGCTCCCCATGTATCCGCGACGGCGGCACGTGCGGTAAGTCCCCGCCCTCTCAAGGCGTTGACCAACCCGGAGATCAGCAGATGTTCGCCACCCTGAAGGTGATCGGCGCCTTCCGTGTCCATGACGATCCCGTCCGAGCCGTCGACGGCGACGACAGGGCTGTATTGCCGGAGCGCCCATAGTGCCAGGCGCTCAAGGGCTGCTGCATCAGCGCTGGGATCAGCATCGATCATCGTGAGGTTCGCGACCACGGCCTGAGCTTTGCTCGCCGGCATGCCCACCTTGAGGCCGAGCTTGCGCGCGGCGGTATCGGCAGCCGAGATCCAGCGTTTCGACCCCGATTTGGAAATGACGACGAGCGGCTGATCAGCTGGCACGGCTCCCTTTCCATGCCGCCGTATCCGGTCTGTTGGCAGAGTGGGGAAGTAGACACACACGACCCTTGGCATCACAGGCTCCTATTTCAAACTCAGCACACTCGCCTGCTTTCACGCGCGTCAATTCCAGCAGCCATCGGGCCCGGCCGACACCCGCGACCGGCAGCTCCTCCGACGGAAGCACGCTCACCCTCCATCGTGTCGTCGAGGCCGTCGGATTGCCGAAGTCCGACGCTTCCGTCTGCCGCCGCCATCTGCGGACCACGAGCCCCATGGTTCCTGTCTTTTCGGCAGCCAGCTGCAGCCGCCGGGATGCCACCATCGGCAATCGAACCAGCTCCCCGACCAGGGCTGCCAAACCACCGAAAGAGAGCCCTTCTTCCATGGATGCCAGCACGTCCTCCTCCTTGTCGCCTTCGCAGAAGATCACTCGGTCGGGATGCAGGCCGGCCTGGGCGATGGCGGGAAAAAACAGGTCAGGTCTCGTCAGGCACCAGAGGACCTTGCCCTTCGAGCGCGCGGCAATTCCGGCGGCGAACAGGGCCGCCGCCGCGCCGTCCACAGTGCCCGAACCGCCACCGGCGACCTCGTGAAGAGCGCCGTAAGACAGCCCACCGCCCGGTAGCCGTTCATCAATTTGGCGAACGCCGAAGGGAAGCGCGGCAGCCTTCTTCGCCGCGCTGCCTTCCAGGTGCGCAATACGATCCCTGAGTTCCTCAATGACCCGAGGGCTATAGACGCGCGACATCGTTCACGGACCTCCCTCGGCTCGTGTTGCATGGACTTCATGTCCCCGAAAATTGTTGGTGTTCTTCTTTTGTTCCGTGCCCATGACGGAGTCAAGCCGGTCTTATCGAGCTTATTTAGGCTCCGCTAAAGCGCTGCGGGCGAAATGATGAAACGAATCAGGAGCCTAGGCTGCGGGAGCCAAGTGACTCCACTGCCTCATTTTTTTCCGCGTTTTGCACAAGGACCTGAAAGATGCGGCGGCGTGACAGCTGCCGAAACGAAAAAGCCTGCCGCGGGAGGAGGTGCGGCAGGCTTTTCGAAAATAACCGAACAGCAACTGGGAGGAGGAGTGTTGCTGTTTCCGCAAACGCCCTTGGGAGGAGGAGTAGGACGTCTGCATATCGAACCGACGCGGGAGGAGGTGCATCGCTTCGATAAGCACATCATACGGATTCCCGTCGCCTATTAAATAGACTTTGCTGCACCGCAGTCATGCTGAAATCGCATATCAATTCTGACGGTGCCAGGTTGGTCATTCAGAGCTGATGGCGCTCCTTCCCAACTCCCTGCCCAACTCCATGGAACAAAACGATAATCTGTTGCTTTTTGCCTCCTGAGGTCGCGTGCCGTGTCAACCGGACGTGACAGGGATGACGAACGCGATGATTTTTCCGGTTTCTCATCGCGGCCAACGAAACGGCAGCCGAGCGTCTCACCTGTCCGGCCCGCGCCTCATACCGTCTTCGTCCGAGACGGGAGGCGGATTTGTACCGGAGACTGCCATGGCCAGCGACAAGCTCTCGACCTATAAGCAGAAGCGCGATTTTCAGAAGACGCAAGAACCGAGCGGCGCAGCGAAGCTGAAGGCATCGAACCGCAGGCGCTTCGTCATTCAGAAGCACGACGCCACGCGGCTGCATTATGACTTGCGGCTCGAACTCGACGGGGTGTTCAAGTCTTGGGCAGTGACCAAGGGACCGTCGCTCGATCCCCACGACAAACGGTTGGCTGTCGAAGTCGAGGATCACCCGCTCGATTATGGCGACTTCGAAGGTACCATACCGAAAGGCCAGTATGGCGGAGGCACGGTCATGTTGTGGGACCGTGGCTATTGGGAGCCGGAAGGCAACAAAACGCCGGAGCAGGCGCTGGCCAAGGGCGACTTCAAGTTCACTCTGGAAGGCGAGCGGCTGCATGGCAGCTTTGTCCTCGTGCGGATGCGCAACGACCGCGACGGGGGCAAGCGGACCAACTGGCTGCTGATCAAACATCATGACGACTTCTCGGTCGATGAGAACGGTGCTGCGGTCCTTGAGGACAACGAAACCTCGGTGGCCTCGGGCCGAACCATGGAAGCGATTGCAGCTGGCAAAGGCAGGAAGCCGAAGCCGTTCATGGTCCAGAGCGGCGACCTTCAAGCGGATGCGGTGTGGGACAGCAACCACGGCCTTGCTGCGGAAGAACGAAAAGCCGAAACCAAAACTAAAAGGAAATCAGCCCCAGCCAAAGCTGCCAAGCCAGCGAAGTCCGCAATGCCCGACTTCATCGCGCCGCAACTCTGCGAAACGCTGGAACGCCCGCCCTCGGCCGAGGGCTGGATCCACGAGATCAAGTTCGATGGCTACCGCATACAGGCGCGGATCGAAAACGGCGAGGTGACGCTGACGACCAGAAAGGGCCTGGACTGGACGGCAAAATATCCGGCGATTGCAACATCGGCCGCAAACCTGCCTGATGCCATCATTGACGGCGAGATTTGCGCCCTCGACGAAAATGGTGCGCCGGACTTCGCAGCACTTCAAGCGGCGCTGTCGGAAGGAAAGACCGACGCGCTGGTCTACTTTGCCTTCGACCTGTTGTTCGACGACGATGAGGATCTGCGGCAACTGCCGCTCACCGAACGGAAGGAACGGCTGCAGAAACTGTTGGATGATGCCGGCGAGGATCCACGCCTGCGGTTCGTGGAGCATTTCGAGACTGGCGGAGATGCCGTCCTGAAGTCGGCCTGCAAGCTCTCACTGGAAGGCATCGTCTCGAAACAGGCGGATGCTCCCTATCAGTCGGGCCGCACCGAGACCTGGGCGAAGTCCAAGTGCCGTGCCGGCCATGAAGTCGTGATCGGCGCCTATGCCAAGACCGACGGCAAGTTCCGTTCGCTGCTGGTCGGCGTCTTCAGGGGTGATCACTTCGTCTATGTCGGTCGGGTCGGGACCGGCTATGGTGCCAAAACGGTCGAGACGATCCTGCCGAGGCTGCAGGAACTGGAAGCCTCAAAGTCGGCTTTTACGGGGATCGGCGCCCCGAAAAAGGATCCCAATGTCGTCTGGGTGAAGCCGGAGCTGGTCGCGGAGATCCAGTTCGCCGGCTGGACAGCGGATGGACTGGTCCGCCAGGCGGCATTCAAGGGATTGCGCGAAGACAAGCCTGCAGCCGAGGTCGAGGCAGAAAAGCCGGCCTCGCCTACGAAAGTAACCGAAACTCCGACGCCAACCGGCACCAAGACAGCAAGGCAGGCCCGCGGCAAGAACGCCAAGGCCGAGGTGATGGGCGTGATGATCTCCAGCCCGGACAAGCCCCTGTGGCCGGATGCCAATGACGGAGAACCGGTCACCAAGGAAGATCTTGCCCGGTATCACGAAACTATCGGTCCATGGCTGATCGACCATATCAAGGGGCGGCCATGCTCGATCATCCGGACGCCTGACGGCATCGGCGGCGAGCAGTTCTTCCAGCGACACGCGATGCCTGGAACCTCGAACCTGCTCGAACTGGTGGAGGTGTTCGGCGACAGGAAACCCTATCTGCAGGTCGATCGGGTCGAGGGCCTTGCGGCCATCGCCCAGATCGGCGGCGTCGAACTACATCCCTGGAATTGCGAACCGGGCCAACCGGAGGTACCCGGTCGTCTCGTCTTCGACCTCGATCCGGGTCCGGATGTCCCCTTCTCCACCGTCGTCGAAGCCGCCCGAGAAATGCGGGACCGGTTGGAGGAACTCGGTCTTGTGAGCTTCTGCAAGACCACCGGTGGCAAGGGTCTGCATGTCGTCACTCCGCTGGCCGTGGCAAAGGGCAAGAAGCTGACCTGGCCGGAGGCGAAAGGGTTTGCCCACGATGTTTGCATGCAGATGGCACGCGAGAACCCCGAGCTTTATCTGATCAAAATGGCAAAGAACCAGCGCAACGGCCGGATCTTCCTGGATTACCTGCGCAATGATCGGATGGCGACGGCCGTCGCACCGCTGTCGCCACGCGCCCGGCCGGGCGCGACTGTATCGATGCCGCTGACCTGGAGCCAAGTGAAGACGGATCTGAACCCGAAGCGGTTTACTGTCCGCACAGTGCCTGCACTTCTGGCGAAAACCAGCGCTTGGCAGGACTATTGCGACGGACAGCGCTCGCTGGAGCAGGCGATTAAGCGGCTGGGCAAGATGGCGAAAGCGGCGGCATGACAGACGAGCGGGCACATCGTCAGTACACGGGTTTCCGTAACGTCGGCCGTTTGGCCCGCCTGCGCCGCATAACCGGGTTTCCCGGCACACGCTTTTCGCTTGGAGCAGATTCAATCATGGGGTTGGTGCCGGGTGTCGGGGATTTCGCCGGCGCTGCGATCAGTCTATACATCGTCAACGAGGCGCGGCGGCTCGGCGTGCCCAATGACAAGCTTATTAAGATGCTGGTCAATATTGGCTTCGATGCGGCGGCCGGAAGTGTCCCATTGGTAGGGGACCTGTTCGACGTCTACTTCAAATCCAACCGCCGTAACCTCGATCTCGTTCTGGATCATTTCGGTCTCGACCATTCCGACCTCGATCGCAGATGGCCGACACAGGAATGAACCCGCCCGTTCGACAGCCGCCAACATCAGCTCAGTCGAGCTCGTAAACTGCAGCATTGTCCTGGATCTCACGCAGCCCTTTATAGGATGCGTGTCGCAGATTGCCGTCGTCGGTCCAGCCACGGAATTCGATCTCGGCGATCAGCGTCGGTTGCGCGAAGACGTAATTCTTGCCCTTGAGCGGCACGACCGGCGTCCTCGTCTTCAGCTTGTCGAGCGTCTTCTTCAGGTAGGCTGCGTCCTTTTCCTTGAAGCCCGTGCCGACTTCGCCGACATAGATCCAGTCGTGGCCACGCCGGGCGGCGAGTAGCAGGCTGCCGATCCCGCCTCGGGCGGTGGCCGACTGTTCGTAGCCGACGATCATGAAGCTTTCACTCTGAATGCATTTGATCTTCAGCCAGTCGCCGGTCCTGCCCGAGCGGTACGGACGGTCGCGGTGCTTGGCGATAATGCCTTCCAGTCCAAGCGACCGGGCGTTCTCGAGGAGTTCTGCGCCGTCACCTTGCACCTCCTCGGAAAGCTGTATTGCGCCAACGGCTCCGTCGAGGAGGTCGGTCAGGAGATGCCGGCGGACAGACAGCTCGGTCTTCGTCAGATCGTGCCCATCGAAGTATAAGAGGTCGAAGGCGAAGAGGACGGATTCTTCAGAAGCACGCTTGCCACCGCGTCCGCCGAGCGAGCGCTGCAGCGCTCCGAAATCGGATCGGCCCTCGCTATTCAGGACGACAGCTTCCCCATCCAGGATCGCAGTTCCGACGCCGAGCTCTCTGGCAGCTGCTGCGATCACCGGAAACCGATGCGTCCAGTCATGGCCGCCGCGCGTGATGATGCGGACGCCCTTTTGCTCGATGTGGATCGCCAGGCGGTAGCCATCCCACTTGATCTCGTAGACCCAATCCGGTCCAACCGGTGGAGCCGGCTTCAGCAAGGCCAAGCATGGCTCGACCCGGTCTGGCATCGGATCGAAGGGAAGATTCGGCTGTGCCGGGTCGCGCTTTCGGCGCGGCTGCGATTTGGCGGAAAGACTATCGTCCTGCAGGAGCGGCTTCGCGGGTCTTTTCATTTGCCGGACCGGGTCTCGGCCGCGACTGACTTTTTCAAAGCATCCATGATGTTGATGACGTTGTTCGGTGCGGGCGCCGAGGCCGACGCTTTCGCCTTGGCCCTCGACGGCTTCTTCAGCGCCTTCTTCTTGTCCGCAATGATGTCGAGCAGCCGATCCTGCACCGGATCGATGACCATCTTCGGGTTCCAGTGCTGGGTCTGCTTCTTGATCAATTGCTGTACCAGGGGCATCATCTCGCTGTCCGCTGTCTCGTCGTCGTCGATCGCAGCAAAATAGGTATCCTCGTCACGCACTTCATCCCCATATCGTAGCGTCCAGAGGACGATACCCTTGCCACGAGGCTCCAACATGACGGCGCGTTCCCGGCGCGAGATTACCAGCCGAGAAATACCGACCATGTCCTGCGCTTCCATCGCGTCGCGAATGACGGAGAAGGCCTCCTGCCCGACGGGATCGTTTGGCGACAGGTAATAGGGGGTGTCGAGCCAGATCCATTCAACGCTGTCACGCGGCGTGAACGTCGAGATGTCGATCGTCTTCGTGCTATCAAGCGCGACGTTCTCCAGCTCTTCGTCTTCCAGCATGATGTATTCGTTCTCGCCACGCTGGTAACCCTTGACCTCGTCCTCGTCTCTGACCTCCTTGCCGGTGACGCTGTCGACATAGTGGCTGACCACACGGTTCTGGGTCTCGCGATTGAGCGTGTGGAAACGAACCTTCTCGCTCTCCGAGGTCGCCGGCATCATCTGCACCGGGCAGGTGACCAGCGAGAGCTTCAGATAACCTTTCCAGTAGGGACGAACGGCCATGGTCTCCTCCGATCAACCGGCGCGGCGGGTTTGCGACGCCGCGGACTTGGTTTTGGCAGCGGCGGGCTTGGCGGCCTTCTGACGCGACGCGCCTTTATTAGCATTGGCAGCCGTCCGCTTCGGCTCGGCCTTCTTCCCACCGATGCCGGCGCTCTCTCTGAGCGCCCGGAGAAGATCGCTCGGCTTGGACGCAGGTGGCGCCTTCTTCTTCGGTAGCGCCCTGCCCTCAATTTTGGCCTTCACCAGTTCGGCGACGGCAGCTTCATAGCGATCGTCGAAGGTGCTCGCATCGAAGCTGCCCTTCTTGGTGCCGATGATGTGCTCTGCGAGCTCGAGCATCTCGCCTTCGATCTTCAGGTCCGGCAGCTCCTCGAACGCTTCTTCGGACGAGCGCACCTCGTAATCGAAGTTCAGCGTGGTGGCGATCAGCCCTTTGCCGTGTGGCCGGATGAGAACCGTACGCACACGGCGGAAGAGAACTGTGCGGGCGATCGCGGCGACCTTCGCTTTCTTCATGCCGTCGCGCAAAAGCACAAAGGCATCCGTCCCCATCTTGTCCGGCGCCAGATAGTACGGCTTGTCGAAATAGACGTCATCGATCTCGTGGCAAGGAATGAAGGCATCGATCTTCAGCGTCTTGTCGCTGTCGGGAACCGCGGCCGCCACTTCCTCGGGCTCAAGGATGATGTACTGGCCGTTTTCGATCTCGTAGCCCTTGATCTGTTCGTCCCGTTCGACCGGATCCCCGGTCTCGCTGTCGACGAACTCACGCTTCACCCGGTTGCCCGTCTTGCGGTTCAGCGTGTTGAAGGCGATCCGCTCCGAGGATGATGCCGCGGTGAAGAGCGCCACGGGGCAAGCGACCTCTCCGAATTTGATGAAGCCTTTCCAATTCGCTCTTGGGGCAACCATGACGCATAACTCCTGACGCAACCTAAGCGATTCAAGCGAATCAAAATGTAATTGTTCCGAGTCGAAACGAATCATTTTTCAAGGACTTAGTCGGAGCGCGCCGCCCGTTATGCGAGTCCGCGCTAGGCGCTTGATTCCGGTGCATCTTTTCGTGGCCACGCGCGTTTCTTCCTGGAACAACCCTGAAGGAGTCCTGACATGAGCAAGCGCGAACTGATCGATACTGGAACCGACAAGCGTTATGTCCGCCGAGACAATGACGGCAAGTTCAAGGAGAGCGTCGACGTCTCGCGATCGCTGTCCGCCGATGCTCGCCATGACGCGAAGCATGCTGCGAAGCCCGGTCAGGGCGACAAGGGTGATCGCAAGCACTGACGGAAACGCCGGTGAAGCTCGCCACCTATAATGTCAACGGCATCAATGGCCGGCTAGAGGTCGTGCTGCGGTGGCTGGCGGAAGCTCAACCCGATGTCGTCTGTCTGCAGGAGTTGAAGGCGCCGGACGACAAGTTTCCGCGTCGCGAGATCGAGCGCGCCGGCTATGGCGCCATCTGGCACGGCCAGAAGAGCTGGAACGGCGTGGCAATCCTTGCCCGGGATCAGGAGCCGCGTGAGACACGTCGTGGACTTCCGGGCGATCCCGACGACAGCCATAGCCGTTATATCGAGGCGGCCATCGATGGCATGATCGTCGGCTGCCTTTATCTTCCAAACGGCAATCCGGCACCAGGGCCGAAGTTCGACTACAAACTCCGCTGGTTCGAGCGGCTGCATTCCTATGCGGCGGAACTGTTCGAGCTCGATGTGCCGGTCGCCCTTGTCGGCGATTTCAACGTCATGCCGACTGATCTCGATGTCTACAAGCCGGAGCGCTGGCGAGACGATGCCCTGTTTCGGCCGGAAGTACGGGCAGCCTATGCCGAGCTGATTGCCATGGGGTGGACGGACGCCGTCAGGCTGCTGCATCCGGAAGAGCGGGTCTATACGTTCTGGAAGTATTTCCGCAACGCCTTCGCCAGAGACGCCGGCCTTCGCATCGACCATTTCCTGCTCAGTCCATCGCTACGGGAACGACTGCAGGCCTGCGGCGTCGATAAATTCGCGCGTGGATGGGAGCACACCAGCGACCATGCCCCGGTTTGGATTGAGCTGGATGATGACCGATTCACCTTAGATGAAGAGGGGTCAGTTTTGCCGGGCGATGCCTTGAGAGGTCTCTTGTCTGCCTTGATCACGCCGAGACAGGTGCAGACGCTCTTTGCAGGAGAACGGAAAAGGTGACGACGTCCAGGCGATCGCTGCGGCGGTGTGCGGATCGCCGACCAAATCAGGGCGAGAGACATTCTTCGCAAATGCCGTAACAGTCTTCCTCGGTCGATGCGGGCCGCCCGCAACAGGCGCATGGGGGCGTCGCCGGATCAGCCGAAAGCGTCTCCGACGGCGGCAGGATCTCAATTTCGGCGTCTGCGAAGAGGCGTAGGGTTTCTTCTTCCATCTCGATGCTCCAGGTCGAGGATTTGACTCGAGATAGTTACGCCAACGGCGATCTCAAGATGACACCTCGATGTGGCTTCTTCGAAGTTCCCTGGTGTTAATGCTGCGAACTTGAAACGAACACAATCAGTGGCTATCTATCGTTCATAGGTGTCGCTGGTGAGTGTCCCAAGGGATGTTCGCGATAGCCGAAGTCGCTTTCTGCTTTTGACCACGGATGTACTGGCATTGGTATGAGGAGCGACGTGAGAAGGTCGGTGCGAATTCGCCCCGGCCTTTTTTGTTGCGCCAGCATTGAACGCCTGTCGGAACTACCGCGTTTTCCTTGTTGATCCCGAGCAACGCCCAACCCATCTACGCTTGATGCCGAAACAGAAGATCATCATCGCTCCCGCGCTAGTGGAGACCTGGACACTGGCGCCCGCCGCCACTTTCGGCTCCTTCGTCCGCGCCAAAGGTATACTTCTGGAAGTCCGGGCCAGTCTGCCCGTGGCCGTTCGGAAATCTCTCGACGTGAACGGCATGGCTCTCGTTTTGGGGATGGCGAAAGAAGGCGAGCGGGAGTTCGCCTCGACCAAAGCGGCCGTCACCCGGGCGCTCGAAGGGATCGAAAGCCTGCCGGTCATTCCGCGCGAAATCCAGGACATACTCGGTATCTCCGCGGGCGAACGGCATCGCTGGCTGAAGGACGGTCGTCTTCCGAGCGCCGGAACACGCACGGTGCGACTGAGCGGTCGCGCAAGGCAGATCACCTTCCATGTGTTCGATCCCCGTGTGGTGGAGGATCTCCTTGACCGGGGCGCCGTCGATGAATGGCGTGAAGAGGATATCGCCGCGAGAGCGGAGAACAGAAGGCAGGCCGCCTACCGGGCGAAACTCACCCGTTCGCTCAAGAATGCGGCGAAGAAGCCAAAGACGGTCGAGAGAGAGATTGATGCCGCGGCCAGCAAGCTCCTTGGTTGGGACGAGTTCGACGTCGATGGGCTGCTGCGATAGCCCCTCCCAAAAGCTCAGAAACGGAAGCCCCCGTCCTCGATCATCACCAGCTACCCCCTCGGCCATTCACTTGGTGTGAGTCACACCGAGCTCTTTGCCACAGACCATTAATCCTAGGCGCGGGGTCCACAGATTGACAGGACGTACTGCTTCGGGCTAACTGTCCTCAGTCCTAGGACAGAGGACAGTGTTTATGAAGAGCCAAGATATCGTCGTCCTGCTAAAGCTGGTAAGCCTGCAAGATCAGGAGCTCACCAAGGGCATTGATCGGTTGCGATCGGAATCCGTGGGGGGAGACCCTTATTCTGTTCGTAACCTAGAGGCGCTACTCGGGATCAGCAAGACCGAAATAGCGCAGTCGATCAAGCGCAGTGTCGCATCAGGCATCGCGCGAAAAGACAACAGTAAGAACGAGCCTCGGCCAAGCCGAAGGAACCTGTTCGGCTTCATTACCACCGGACTAAAGTTCGTCTTCCCCGCCAAAGTTGGGCCGATGCAGCGCGGCATACCGACCGCCTTCGCCGCACCTATGCTCACGGAACTCCTGATCAGTGGCGGGACGTACAACTACGTTTGGCCTTATGCCAACGGAAGGGAGATGGGGCAGGCGGTGGAGCCGCTCTTCAAGACCGTGCCGGACGCAGTCCTGAAGGACGACGCACTCTATGAATACCTCGCGTTGGTCGATGCGATCCGGCTTGGGAACCAGCGGGAAGTCGGTCTCGCGACCGACCACCTCAAGTCAAGGATCATGAGCAAATGACAGCGATCCGCGCTCAACTGCTGGAAATGATGAAAGCCGTTGCCTCGGCGCTTGGCGAAGACCTCCGCTCCCGCCTGGTCTTCGTTGGCGGATGCACGACCGCGCTATTCATCACTGATCCGGTCACGCTCGAGGATGTGCGTGCCACAGATGACATCGACCTGATCGTGGATCTGGCGGGCCTTCCTGCCTGGGCACAGCTCCAGGAAGAGCTTCGACACCGGGGTTTTATGGAGGCCGCTGACGAGGCGGTGATCTGCCGCATGCGTCTCGGCAAGCTCACGGTCGACTTCATGCCGGATGATCCGACTATCCTCGGATTCGGAAATCGATGGTATGCGAGTGGAATCGAGACAGCACAGCACTACCAGCTCTCGGAAGACCTGACGATCCGGATCCTGACGCCGCCAATGTTTCTTGCGACGAAGCTCGAAGCCTATGCCGGAAGGGGAAACGGTGACTTGATCATGAGCCGTGACGCTGAAGACATCCTCCTTATTGTCGACGGCAGGGAGGAACTCCTTGCCGAGGTCACGGCTTCAGACAACAACGTTCGAAATTTCATCGCCGGACAGTTTCGTGCACTCCTCGATCAAGCTGACTTCGACGATTTCCTCGATGGCAATATCCGCGGGCCCGCCGGTCGTGTAGAAATCGTTCGGGACAGGTTTGTCTCGATAAGCCACTGTGCGGATGGCCCCGCACAATGAAAATTGAGGCCCGATGGTTAAGCCAAAAAGGAACGCGCACCGACGACAATCGCGACCATGCGGGGATCGCGGGGAGACATGGCGAATATCTTGCTATTGTGGCTGATGGCGCCACGACCGGCTCGAACAACGGGGGATATGCACGGGCAATCGTCGAAGCTGTCGTCGACTGGTTTGCCGGAACCGACGATGCATGGGGCCACGAGCTCATACAAGCCAAGCTCCGGGAGATTCATCAAGCCCTTCGCAAATCGTTTCCGAGAGGTTCCGCCAGCATTATCCTCTTTCACGTAACGGACAAAGGCTCCTTGACGGTCCTCCATTCCGGAGATTGCCTTCTTGGCAGGCACGACGGGCAGGTACACTGGCAAGTCAAGCCGCATACCCTTGCAAACGCCCTGGCGGATATGCCTCTCGATGCCATCGCAAGGTCCACCACGAGGCACCTTCTCACCCAGAGTTTTCGTTCCAGGGAGTTCATGGCCCCAGACGTTCTCGCCGAAAAGAAGGCCAGTGGCACGTTTCTTCTTGCCACCGATGGCTTCTGGGCGGAATTGACAGAAAGCGAGCAGGAAACCTTCCTTGGCGGCGGCCAGTCAACTGCTCCAGAGAGAGATGATCGCAGCGTGCTACAATTAAGGCTTTCCGCCGAGGCGCCGTCCGAAATCTTGCTGGAAGATGGTGGGTCGACCAATTTTTACGTGCAGCCTCAGGCCTCCCAGAAATAACCCCGGAGCAATAACTCATGTTCGGCTAATTCACCCTTCCAGGAACTGCTCGACGTCGCGCGAGAAGCTTTCAATTTCCTGGAACAGGAATGCATGACCCGAATCCGGATAGAGGATGAGCTTGGCATCGGGTGCTTGCTGCGAGAGCACATAGGAGCGATAGGCCGGGATCATCAGGTCATGCGCGCCATTGGCGACCAGTATCGGCAGCCTGAGTTCGCTCGCCCGGTGCAATATGCCGGGCCAGGAAGAGATCGCCTTCACCTGCATCATCAGCGCTAGCGGTGACGTTGCCGGTCCACAATCAGACTGCGACCGGATACGGGCAAAAGAGGCGCGACCTGCGGCGGTGGCGCATTCGCTTGACGGATAGAACAGGAAAAGAAAGTCGTCCTCGTCATTCTTGCTCTTCGTCATGACGTGCGGCACGCGTGGATGTTGCTGCGGACCGTCTGCAACGGGTCCGGGACTTGAGCCCGCGACGATCAGCCGGCGGACCAGATGCGGGAAGTTCAGTGCAAACTCCAGGCCAACCGCTCCACCCAACGACCAGCCGAGGACATCAACCTGAGACAACCCGAGCACTGCCACGACGTCGGCAGCGATGGCCGCCATCCCGCCGATGGTCGCCGGCACGGTGCCGTTCGATCGTCCAACGCCGGCGCTGTCGAAGCGAATGATGCGGCGATCCCTGGCAATCGCTGCAATGAAAGCCGGATCCCAATCATCCATGGTGCCCCGAAAGCGCTGCAGGAGAAGGAGCGGGATGCCTCCTTGCGGTCCGTCGAGGCGGATGGCGAGCCGGCCATGGCTGGTCTCGATTCCGCCATTGTATTTGGAAGAGAACATGAGGTTTTCCTTTCATCACCCGCCGTGAGGTCTTCTGATGAAAGAAGATAGATCCGGTCGATCGCGTCTTAAATGACATAGAAACGTCATTTCAGGACGCGCACATCAATGCACCAGATCAGGGTCTTCGACGCCCTCTATCAGCTTCAGGCTGCGGCGCAGGCCCTGCGGCGGCTGGCCGAAAAAGCGTAAGAATGCTCGACGCATCCGATCGCGGTCCGCAAAGCCTGTATCGCGGGCGACGATGTCGAGGGGATGACGGCCGTCTTCAAGCATCACTTTTGCCGCCTCCAGCCGCAGGCGCTCTACGGCCTTTGCCGGCGATTGCCCCGTCTCCTCCCGAAAAAGGCGACTGAACTGGCGTGGGCTGAGGCTTGCGGCTTCCGCGAGTTCCTCCACCGTCAACGGATTTCGCAGATGCTCCTTGGCATAGACAAGCGCACGTCGCACCCGGTCCGAGCGCGGCTCCAACTCCAGTAGCGCCGAAAACTGCGACTGCCCTCCTGGCCGTCGATGATACACCACCAGTTTGCGCGCAATGGATCGCGAGAGCTCGGCCCCATGATCATCTTCGATCAGTGCCAGCGTCAGATCGATGGCGGAACTCATGCCTGCCGACGTCCAGATCGAACCATCCTGGATGAAGATGCGGTCGTCATCGACATGGATGTTGGGGAACCGTTCCTGCAGGCTGCGCGCGTGAGCCCAGTGGGTGGTGGCGCTTTTTCCATCCAGAAGGCCGGCCTCGGCCAGCAGAAATGCGCCGGTGCAGACGCCAGCCACCCGTCGGCTTTCTCGCCCCGCACGAGCGATGTAATCCCTCAATACCGCAGAGACAGGCTTCGGAAGCAATTCGCCGACGACCATCAGCGTGTCGGGAAAGTCTGCGAGCGGCTGTGTCTCAATACCGATGCCAAGCGAGGATCGAATTGAACCACCGTTTTCGGACATGACGGTCAGCCGGTACGCCTCCGCGCCGAGGGTCTCGTTGGCGAATTCAAAAGCGCTTAACGCCGCCATGCCCATCACCTGAAACCCATTCTCCATGATGAAGCCAATGTGCCGCATGCTCGTATCCTTGTCCTGTTTTGCCGTTTGTATGTCATTTCAGACATCATTGTCTACGGCTAATGTCCCTCCGTCGAAACACGGATTGGACGTTCCAATCCATCATCAAAGGAGCGAACAATGAGCAACACACACGGCACCGTTCTGATAACAGGTGCATCATCCGGGATCGGCGCCGTCTATGCCGACCGCTTTGCCCGGCGCGGCCATCATCTCATTCTGGTGGCGCGCAATCTCGCCCGCTTGAAGGATGTCGCCGCCGCATTGGCGGAGCGTTATAGCGTATCGGTCAGGACACTTGCCGCGGATCTCGGCACGGAAGACGGCCTGGCTGCGGTGGAAACGGTTATTGCACAGGACGAAACCATCACGCATCTGGTCAACAATGCAGGTTTTGGCAGTGCCGCGCCTTTGGCGACTGCCGACATTTCCGATATGCAGGCCATGGTGGCCATCAATGTCACGGCGCCGATGCGTCTGACCTATGCCATCGTCCCGCTCTTCAGGCAGCGCGGCAAGGGTACCATTATCAACATCTCTTCCATTGTGGCGATCGGACCAGAAATCTTGAACGGCGTCTATGGCGGCACCAAGTCCTTCCTGCTGGCCTTCAGTCATTCGCTTCGCAAGGAACTGCACGAGACAGGGGTCACTGTTCAGGTCGTGCTTCCCGGCGCAACGGGAACCGAGTTCTGGGACATTGCCGGACTGCCGGCAAGCAACCTGCCGAGCGAATGGGTGATGTCGCCTGCGGATCTCGTCGACGCTGCGCTCGTCGGCCTTGATCGCGGCGAATTCGCCACCATTCCTTCCCTCATGGATGCAGCTGAATGGGACAAATGGGAAGCTGCCCGGGCAGCCATGCTTCCACATTTGTCCAGTGCCCGACCGGCAGGCAGATACTCGGCGCACTGCCAGACGGCTTGATGGGCGCCATGGAGGGGAATGGTCGTCACCGGCATTCCCCTCCCCTCCCTCCGTTAAACGATATCCGCGGCGGCGGCGCTATCCTCTGCAGCTCCACCTCGGCCAGCCGTTCGTTGAGCGCCCATGTGATCGCGCCATAGGCATCACTGCGAGCACCAGCCGACGGGGCGCCGGCGATTGATCAACCGACGCAATCATGGCCTGAACTACTTTGATCGGATCCCCGAGCGGCTGGCGGCTCGGCCATCTCGCGACCAAAGCCGCTGCTGACGCCGGTGATAAACCAGGTTCGGACGACGGGTCACATTCCCTTAAATTAGACTGCGAACGGAAAGCGCCGCTCAACCGCGCTTTGAGGCAATAAAGGTTTCGGGCGATCCGTTCGCACTGTTCACGAAGACAATGTCTTTCGGATCGCGGCGGGGCGTATCGACGGAAAGGAACACGACCGGCTCCTCAAGGATAGTTGGCAGCGCATGAACCGTGCCCTTTTCGAAGAAGAGGAGTTGTCCGGGCTGGAACTCGGCCTCCGTTGCAGGGTCTTCCATCCAGAAGGTGCCCCGCCCGGACAGGACGTAAAGATACTCATCGCTGCCCCGATGGTAATGCGGCGGCGTCCCCTTGTAGACGCGAAACACCCGCGAGCTTGCTGCAGGCGTATCGCGCAAATACGTATCCACCAGCAACGTGTCCGCTGTTTGCGGAAACTCATTCATGATCGCCAGGATGTCGAAACGGGCGGACGTTGCAGTGCTTTGATCAGACATGGTGATCTTCCCTATCTTTGCTTCGCCTCTACAATATCCGACCACGCTCAGGCGATCGCACCGCCGCCATCAACCCGCACGTTCGACCCGGTGGCGAATGGCGTGGTCATGAGAAACAGCACCGCGTTGGCGATGTGCTCAGGCTTGCCGATGGTCTTTGCCGGCAGGTTTTCCGACACGCGAGAGAACATCGCCGCCTTGGCATCGTCGGCCATCTTCGACCACAGCGGCGTATCGATCAGTCCGGGTGACACGGTGTTGACACGCACCGGCGAAAATTCGAGCGCAAGACCACGCGCCAGACCTTCAAGCGCTGCATTGATCGCTCCTTGCAGAACCGAGGACGCGGATGGCCGTTCGCTCAGATAGCCGGAGATCAATGTCAGCGAGCCCCGCTCCGCGATGCGGGCCGCACGCGCAACCCGATAGGCGCCCCAGAACTTGCTCTCCATTGCCGCCTGGGCATCGGTAAGAGCTAGCTTGCGCAGTGGACCAGTCGGCGTCTGTGCCGCTGAGACCACGACGTGGTCGAAAGCCTTCCGTGACACGAAGAAGCTCTGAAGCGACGGCTCATCCGTGGTATCCAATACCGCGCTATCGGTCCCAGGTCCCAGCTTCTCAATGGCGGCGAGCAGTTTATCTTGTGAGCGAGAGGCAATGGTGACATGCGCGCCTGCGGCGACTGCGGCTTCGGCGACCGCAAGTCCGATACCGGAGCTGCCGCCGATCACCAGGACGCGTTGATCTTTGAGCAAAGTCATAAACCTTTTCCTTCCCCTTTAGGTGTGAATTTGCGCTGTCAGGCTAGATGCTGGAGGCGTTGCAAGCGCAGAGGTTCGGCAAGCAGCTCATCCAGACGCAAGGCCAGCGATTGAAACGGCGCGCCGGCGGCGTGGGCAGCGAGAGCGGCCTCATCCCGCCAGCTCTCGATCATGACCGCCATTTCCGGATTGTCGCGATCGACGTGAAGATCGTATCGTAGGCATCCATCTTCCTTGCGGACGTCAGGCACGATGGCAGCCAGTGCACTGAACAAGGCTACGCTTTTGTCCGGCTTCGCGCGCAAAAGCGCAATAAGTTCAATTTGGTCAGAGGGCTGAGCACTCATGACGGTCATCCTTTTTCGTTGAAAGTCACTGCAAGTAGCTCAGGCGGTGAACGACTGTGAGCGATCACCGCCTCAAGATCCGGCTGCCTCAGTCGGAAAACCCTTCGAGCACCACCTTGCCCTTTGTTCGCCCACTTTCGATGGCGGCATGCGCCTTGCGCAGATTTGCGGCATTGATGGGCGACAAGACTTCGGTCACGGTCGTGCGGATACTGCCAGCATCGATCAGACGAGACACCTCGTTCAGCAGCTTGCCCTGTTCGGCCATATCGGCGGTCTCGAAGATCGAGCGTGTGAACATCAGCTCCCAATGAGTGGAAACAGCCTTGCGCTTGAAGCCAAGCACGTCGAGGCTTTCCGGATCATCGATCAGCCCGAACCGGCCCTGCGGCGCGATGAGCTCGATGATTTCTTTGAGATGGCGATGGGTTTCGGTTGTCGAGAATACAAAGGCGGGGGCGCCAATGCCCAGAGCTGCCACCTGCTCGGCGATCGGCTTGGAATGATCGATCACATGATGGGCGCCAAGCGTCTTCACCCAGTCCTGCGTTTCAGGCCGCGAGGCTGTCGCAATGACGGTCAGGTCTGTCAGCGCGCGCGCGAGTTGGATGGCAATCGAGCCAACCCCACCAGCACCGCCGATGATTAGGATGGCGTTCGCCGCACCCGGCACGCTTTTGCGGACATCCAGCCGGTCGAACAGCATTTCCCAGGCCGTGATGGCCGTCAACGGTAGGGCCGCGGCCTGAGCATCGGAAACCGATTTCGGCTTTAAGCCGACAATTCGTTCATCGACCAGGTGCAATTGGCTGTTGGCTCCGGGGCGGATCAAAGAGCCGGCATAGAATACCTCGTCGCCGATCTTGAAATCCTTCGCTGCGGGTCCGGTCTCCACGACAGTGCCGGCAGCATCCCAGCCAAGCACCTTCCACTGTCCAGCTTCCGGACTTGCGCCCTTGCGGACCTTCGTGTCGACCGGATTGACCGAAATGGCCTTCACCTCAACGAGAAGGTCCCGGTTTGCCGGAACCGGCCGGGGAAGCTCGATGTCCTGCAATGCGTCTTCGCGCTCGATAGCTCCCGGTGCCTTATAACCGATGGCCTTCATGATGTGCTCCTTTGATGATCGACTGCCGTGTCGATTGATATGGAGCTAAAATGGGCTATTATCGAAAGCACGCAATACGCACAAATCACACACGTAGTATCAAAAAGGATACTGTTATGGCCAAAGTTCGCCATTCGCGCCTCGATTGTTCTCCCGGTTGCTCGGTTGAGGCTGCCGTTGGCCTCATTGACGGAAAATGGAAATCGGTCGTGCTCTTTCACCTGCTTTCAGGGACACTGCGGTTCAACGAACTGCGCAAACACATCGTCAACGTGACCCCCCGCATGTTAACCAACCAGTTGCGCGAGCTTGAGGACGACGGCCTGATCGAACGCAAAGTCTATGCTCAGGTGCCGCCAAAGGTAGAGTACAAGCTGTCAGAGCTCGGCCGCAGCATGGAACCGATCCTGCTCGCCCTTAAATATTGGGGTGACGCCAATATCAGTCTCTATGGCAAACCACGCGGGATGGATCCGCGCGAGACGATTGCCATGGAGACGCCGAGCAGTCGATCAGCGTAATGTCCTGAATTGACGTTTATGCGTCATTTCAGACATAGATGACTTGATGCAAGATCTCTCCATCGAAGCGCGGCCTTCAGCCGCTCGGTTCAAAGGAGAGACCCATGCAACTCGAAAACAACACGATCTTTATCACTGGCGGCACATCCGGCATCGGCCGCGCATTGGCGGAATCCTTCCATCGCCTTGGCAACAAGGTCATCATCGCCGGCCGCCGCAAGGCGTTGCTCGATCAGGTAACCGCCGCCAATCCGGGCATGGAAGGCATCGAGCTCGACATTGCCGATCCGGCCGATATCGATCGCGTCGCTACTCTACTGATCCGCGACTACCCGACGCTCAATGTCCTCGTCAACAATGCGGGCATCATGCCCTTTGATGATGCTGGCGCAAAGATCGATGACGCTCAGTCACGTCGGATTGTCGACACGAACCTGCTTGGTCCGATCCGCCTGACTTCGGCTCTTATCGACCACCTCAAGGCTCAGCCGAAAGCCACGATCATCCACAATACGTCGGTTCTGGCCTATCTGCCACTCGCCTCCACCGCAGTCTATTCCGCCACAAAGGCAGCGCTGCATTCCTATGCCCTGTCGCAGCGCTTCCAGTTACGCGGCACCAATGTCAGCGTCCAGGAAATCGCACCGCCGTGGGTTGATACGGACCTCGTCAAGAAGAGCGGTGATCCGCGCGCCATGCCGCTCGACATCTTCATCGAAAAAACCATGAAGGGCCTCGGAACGGAATCCGAAGAAATCTATGTCGAGGAGATCAAGGCCATCCGCGACAACCCGGGCAGCGGAGAACACGCGCTCTTCAACGCCTTCAACGAGTCACTCGCCGCTAACCCGATCCCCGTCTGACAGGACGGGCCGAGACCCGGTTGCCGAACGGGCAGCCGGGCATTCGGCAGGAGGTTACCATGCTGCAGAAACATGATCTGAAAACCGCCATTCCCTTGAAGGGCGAGCATTTGGGGCAGCCCGAGCCATCCATGCTGCCGGCATGGGTCCTGGCACTCGGTACTTTCGCAATCGGTACCGAGGGTTTTATGATAGCTCCCTTGTTGCCGACCATCGCTGCCGATCTGGGCATGAGCCTTTCCGCGACGGCCATGCTTGTCGTTGTCTTTACCCTCGTGCTGGCGCTCAGCTCTCCTATCGCAACGGTCATTACCGGCGGGCTGCGCCGGCGGGACACGTTGCTGCTTGCCATGACGATATTCACAGTCGGCAATCTGATTGCGGCCTTCGCGCCCGGGTTCGGCACGCTGATGTGTGCCCGTATCCTGATGGCTGTCGCCGCCGGTCTCTATGCGCCGAACGCCAATGCTCTTGCCGGCATGATTGTACCGACAGAAAAACGGGGGCGTGCGCTTGCCATCGTCAGCGGCGGCATGACCATTGCGATTGCGCTCGGCCTGCCACTCGGTTCGATCATTGGCCATGCATTCGGCTGGCGCTCGACATTTCTTATGGTTGCCGCCATGGGAGCCATTGCGATTATCGGCATCCTGACAGGCGTTGGACGCAATGCCGGTGCGCATATGGCCATCGTAAGCATTGCTGACCGTATCGGCGTCATCCGCCAGGCTCCCGTTCTGAAACTCCTCTCGGTGACACTGTTCTGGTCGATGGGCGCCTACACGGCCTATCCCTATATCGCCCCTTATCTCTCCCAGACGCTGGGCTTCGCCGACAGGGGCATTGCGGCAACCGTCACGCTCTGGGGCATATTCGCGGCACTCGGCGTTTTCACCGGCGGCGCATTGAACGATCGCTTCGGATCGCTCAAGGTCGCAAGCATCTCGCTTGTCGTGCTCGCCCTCTCTTTCGCAGCTTTGGCGGTAGCCACAGCATTGCCGGGGGCTGCCGTCTCTCTGGCACTTCTCGCCGTCGCCGGATGGGGCTTCAGCGTCTGGTCCTTCTTTCCCGCCCAGATGGCCCGTCTGATCGTTGCGGGCGGCCAGGGCCAGGCCTCGGTCGCGCTCTCCCTCAACACGTCCACCATGTATCTCGGCTTTTCCATCGGCAGCGCAATCGGCGCGGGGATCATCGCGGTGGGTGATGTCTGGATGGTCGGTGCGGCTGCCGCAGTGATGGAACTGGTAGCCTTGGCTCTCGACAAGATCTGGAAGCGGAATGGAAGTTAATCCGCAGGCCACGGCCACTATTGTCAGACAACGGCGCTACCGCAGGTGTCCTGTCGGCAGCGCCGTTGTGTTTCTGACCTGGTTGAGGGCGAAACTCGAGCGAATGTTGGCGACACTCAGTATCCGCGTCAGGCAGTCCAACACGAAGACGACGTCACACCTGCTTTCGCCACTGGACTAGTCTACGTCATGACCGTGTGGTTCTGGTGGCTAGGGCAAGCGTCGCGCCGAATTGACCTAGATCGCTCAGCAACTGAACTTACCTGCAAACATACACGGATCCTTAGCGCTCGCAGCCTCACGTGAACGGTCGGGAGGCTAGAGATTAAGTCGATATGCTTGGGCAGATGCATGTAACCAAGCTGATGTCCCCAAAGCGTAGAAGAGGGTAGAAAATCGTGATGGAGCCTAGCAAATTGCCGCTAATCCCTGCATCTTTCTTTGGCATGGTTCTCGGATTAGCGGGCCTTGCCAATACATGGCGGCTTGCGCACAACCTGTGGGGTCTGCCGGAGTTGATCGGTGAGCTCTTAACATTCGCAGCAGCCGCCACCTGGCTATTGGTCTCCATCCTCTATTTGGCAAAATGGGTTCTTCGACCGGCCATGGCCAAAGCTGAGGCGGCGCATCCAGTCCAATGCTGTTTCATAGGTCTTGGCGGGGTTGCCACCATGCTCGTCGCGCAAGGGATGCTACCTTATTCAAAAGCATTCGCCACCAGCCTATTTGCTTTAGGTGCGACCTATACCTTAGCGTTCGCTGTCTGGCGCACCGGGCTCTTGTTGAGAGGCGAAAGGGATATCGGAGCAACAACGCCAGTGCTCTACTTGCCGGCGGTCGCGGGAGGTTTCGTGACGGGAACCACGGCAGCCATGTTTGGTGCACCAGATTGGGGTCAGCTAGCCTTCGGCGCCGCCCTGTTCTCGTGGCTCGCAATCGAATCGGTCCTACTCCATCGCCTTTATTCTGGACCAATGATGCCAGCCAGTGTTCGTGCCACACTGGGGATCCAACTAGCACCTCCAGCCGTTGGCGCTGTTGCCTACCTTTCCGTCGGCGGCGGTCTTCCAGACATCTTCGCGCACGCGTTGCTCGGCTATGCGATGCTGCAGGCGATCTTACTCGTGCGGATGCTACCGTGGATTATGGAAGAAGGTTTCTCACCATCGTTCTGGGCCTTCACCTTTGGGTCGACGGCGCTGGCCGCCGCCAGCATGCTGCTGGCTGTCAAAGGCGATCACGGCGCTACCATCGTTATCGCACCTGTGCTCTTTATCTCTGCCAATCTAGTCGTGCTGATCATTGCGATGGCAACAATTCGTTTGGCAATGAAGGGACAGCTGCTGACTGCAGGTCCGCCGGCCACACGAGCTTGAGTGACTTGTACCGCACTGGCTCTCTTGGCCCTGGCTCAACTGCGAGTGCGAAAGGCATGAGCTGGTTTGGGAGCATAAGGGAAAGCGCGTTAAACATCGGGTTACCCGTTGTCGGGCGCAAGCCGCCGGTGCTGCGGACGCCATGGCCGATCAGCGTCTTCGCCTTGATGAGAGCCGAACCCTCGACCGTTACATTCGATCGCGCTTGTCTTAAGACTGGCGGCCTCAGAAGACACTTAACTCTCGTTTCTTATTCGTCGCTCAACGATTTCGGCTTCTACGCGCCGCGCTCCGTCGTGGTCCATTCGCGCCGGTGCCCGCGCACGGCGCGAGCTGCCATTAAGAAACTGGCGGCCCGTCGATCACCTGGAAAGGCATCAATTTGCCGATGATTAGAATCGCGCATCGCCGCGGTAGACGTTTGGCTTGGCGCCCGTCAGCCGGCCAAATATCTTCCGAAATGCGGCTGGATCTGTATAACCGACTGTATATGCGATGCTCTCGACCGACGCGTTTGTCGTCTCAAGCAATTGCCGCGCCTTCATGATGCGCACGTTCTGCAGATATTCGGTTAGCTTAAGCCGCGTCGCACGGTAGAATCGTCGCTGGAGCGTCCTCTCTGAAAGATGCACGCTCTCCGCCAACTCGCCAATCGATTTCTGTAGCTCTGGTCTCGCGTGGAACTGTTGCTGAATCTGCACGACCTCTTTATCGCCGTGGTCGAACTGCGGGAGAAAGGCCTTGTATGGGCTCTGACTGCGACGCGGCGGATCGACGACAAGAAAGCGAGCCGTTTCCAGCATCACAGCCTGTCCGAGCAGCTTCTCGACAAGCAGCAGGCCGAGATCCGCCCAGGCGAGAATGCCGCCCGCGGTGATCACGTCACCATCGTCGATAATCATATTGTCCGGTGAGACGTCGATATTGGGAAACTGTTCGGAAAGTCTTTTGGCGAAAGCCCAGTGGGTGGTAGCGCGCCGGCCGTCGATGAGTCCGGTCTCGGCAAGGACAAATGCTCCGGCACAGATCGAACAGACGGTGACACCGAGCGCGTGCTGGTGTGCGAGCCATTGCGACGCAGGGCTCATGCTCTGCATTTTCTCCGGCATAATGATGCTCGGTGGCGCGATAACGTAGCTCAGAGCGTGAGGGATTCCAGGGTGTGTATCCCATGTGCACGACACATCACCGTCCTCCATCTTCCAATAGCTGACGCGGATATTGCGAAGGCCTGTCGGCACCTGCAGATCCGTCGACCAGTCGCTGGCGACGCGGAACAGATCGGTCAATCCGTAGACAGCAGCTAATTGGCAGTCTGGGTAGAGCAGCAGCCCCACCTCTGTGAACTCAGCTTCTTTGCGTTTTGCCACTTTTGCCTCGGATAAAGTCATTTCCGCCACGTGCTTATGCCAGAAGATGGCGATACTTTCTCTTTGTCAAATACGAATTCTTAAACACACCGCGACAGGAGAAATGCAATGGCATCCGATACAGATCGGTTTTTCGTGTCGAGACGCAGCGTACTGATCGGAGGCATCGCACTTGCCAGCGTGAGCATTCCAGCGCTTGCCTTCTCACACAACTCTTCCACAAACAGTTCATCACAAGGAGATATCGACATGGGCTTTGTAACAACCAAGGACGGCACTGAAATCTTTTACAAGGACTGGGGTCCGAAGGACGCACAGCCGATCGTCTTCCACCACGGCTGGCCGCTGTCGTCGGACGACTGGGACGCACAGATGCTGTTCTTCCTCTCCAAGGGATATCGCGTCGTCGCTCACGACCGGCGTGGCCATGGCCGCTCTGCCCAGGTCGCCGACGGTCACGACATGGATCACTACGCAGCCGACGCATTCGCCGTCGTCGAGGCACTCGACCTGAAGAATGCCATCCATATCGGCCATTCCACCGGCGGCGGTGAAGTTGCCCGCTATGTCGCAAAGTTCGGCCAGAAGGCCGGCCGTGTTGCCAAGGCTGTCCTCGTCTCCGCGGTCCCACCGCTGATGGTCAAGACCGCCGCCAATCCTGAAGGCCTGCCGATCGAAGTCTTCGATGGCTTCCGTTCAGCGCTTGCCGCCAACCGCGCACAGTTCTTCCGCGAAGTTCCGGCCGGCCCGTTCTACGGCTTCAACCGTGACGGCGCCAAGGTGCAGGAAGGCGTGATCCAGAACTGGTGGCGCCAGGGCATGATGGGCGGCGCAAAAGCCCATTACGATGGCATCAAAGCCTTCTCCGAGACCGACCAGACGGAAGACCTGAAGGCGATCGCTGTGCCGACGCTTGTCCTGCATGGCGAAGACGACCAGATCGTGCCGATTGCCGATGCTGCCAGGAAGTCGATCAAGCTTCTGGCGAACGGACAGATCAAGACCTATCCGGGCTTCTCGCACGGCATGCTTACCGTCAACGCCGACGTGCTGAATGAGGATCTACTGGCTTTTATCGAGGGCTGATCCGAATCCGGCGTGGATGACCCATGCCACGGCCGTTTGCGGCCGATCGAAAAACAAAAGGGGGCGTCTGCGCCCCTTTTTTCTGATCTTCGCCCCGCAGGCCGCGCTCGGCCTCGCAGTGTTCTCCGTACCGATTGCTACGGCATAATCGGCGCATTCGTGGAGGGGCTTAAATCGTTCAACGGGCCTTAGGGGCTGGTCCAAACGCTACCCGAGGTGGCGGCAATGCTCGAACAGAACTTCGATGCCAAACCCGTATGATCGCACCCGAGAAAGCTTCTTCGCTGCCGTCTGAAATATTTGCAACAGAGGCATCGCGCCTGCCTCATCCTTCTTGGCGCAGTATGAATATCCCGTCAGCAGATGGGAAATACGAGCATCCTGACTATGGCGAGGCACCCGCACCCAAAACCCGTTTTGTGATCTCATTTTATGAATTGTGAGCACACGACGTGATCGGGGATTGACATCAGCCTAATCATAGATATTTTATATCCACGATTAGGAGATGCAACATGAAACTAAGCGAAGGCGTGGAGCAAGCCATTCACTGCACGGCTTTCCTGGCGGGCCTTTCGGACGACGGCGTACTGTCTGCAGCAGCACTGGCCGAACTCCACGGCGTTTCGACGAGCTACCTCCTTAAGCACCTGCAGGCGCTTTCCGGCGCCGGGATCGTCGTGACGACGCCTGGACCGAAAGGTGGCTACCGTCTGGCCAAGACGCCGAAGGACATCAGTCTCCTGGACATCGTCCTCGCGGTTGAAGGTCCGGCGCCCGCCTTCCGGTGCGCCGAGATCCGCCAGCGGGGGCCGAACCCTCTGCCGCAGCGCTACTTTACAAAGCCCTGCCAGATTAACGCCGCGATGCTGAAGGCCGAGAAGGCCTATCGCGCAGAACTCGCCAAGGTGTCCGTCGCAGACCTTCTGGCGAACCTTGGTGCAGACGACGACGGCGGTATCGCCGCCCGCGGATGCGCCTTCCTCGAACTCCACGAACGCAGGACGGGCAATCGCGCCTCGTCATAGGAGAAAGCACCATGACCAAGATGAAGAAGGTCGTCGTTATCGGCGGCACGGGCCTGATCGGCTCGAAGGCAGTGAAACTGCTGCAGGACGCCGGTCACGAAGCCGTCGTCGCAAGCTCCCGCAACGGCATCAACGCCTACACGGGCGAAGGACTAGCCGAAGCCCTCGTGGGCGCTGACGCCGTCATCGACGTGTCGAACATGCTGTCCTTCGACAAGGCCGTCATCAACGACTTCTTCGGCACGTCGAGCCGGAACCTGACGAGCGCCGAACGGGCCGCGGGCGTGCGTCATCACGTCGTCCTCTCGATCGTCAACGCGGAACGCCTCGCCGCTAACCCATACATGGCCGGCAAACTCGCCCAAGAAGAGGCCGTCGCAGCATCGGGCCAGGCCTACACCATCGTGCGTGCGACACAGTTCCACGAGTTCATGGAGACGCTGGTGGACGCCTACTCGGCCGACGGCGCGGTGAAAGTGCCGGATATCGACTTCCAGTCGATCGCGGCCGACGACGTCGCCGCTGCTTTGGTGGAAGCCGCGCTCAGCGAGCCGAAGAACGGATCCGTTGATCTTGCCGGGCCTGAACGGGGACCGTTCGAATCCTTCATCCGGACCTATCTCGATGCCAAGAGCGACGCTCGTCCGGTCAACGCCGACGCGGCTGTCGACTACTTCGGCGCCCCCGTTGTCACCGGCTCACTGGTTCCCGGCGGAGACTACATCAAGGGCGCGATCACGCTAGCCGAATGGCTTCGGGCGTGAGCTCCCACAGCACAAGGAGAACGATTATGAAGACAATCCTCTATGCCGCCGCGGCACTCTCTGCCTCGCTGATTACGGCTTCCGCTCACGACGTCGCAAAGCCGGGACTCGCATACGACACGAAAGACGCCAAGGTGACTCTGGTCTACGAGCATCCTCTTCCGGACGTTCCCGGCAAGAGCGTCAAGGGCGTGCTCGTGGAGTACGGACCCGGCGGTTATAGTTCAGCCCATACGCATGCGAAGTCCGCGCTGATCTACGCGACGGTTCTCGAAGGCGCCATCCAAAGCGCCGTGAACGGTGGCGAGACGAAGACCTTCATCGCCGGTCAAAACTTCACCGAGCTGCCGGGCGACCGCCACGACGTCAGCGCTAACGCCAGCAAGACCGAGCCGGCGAAACTGCTCGCCGTCTTCGTCGTCGATACCGATGACACCGCCCTGACGACACCGCGCAAGCCGTAGCGCTACCTACCAGACCTACACCCTCCCCTACTGCACAAGCAACGACGGTTTCTCCGGCGAACGGAGGACCGTGTCCACGAGAAAGGAAAACGATATGTCCCGCATGAACTGGTCCGAAGTCGCCCCCGAGGGTGCCAAGGCGCTCTTCGGCGTCCATCACTACGTCACCAAGAAGACGAACCTGCCTGAAGAGCTGGTTCATCTCGTCTTCCTGCGCGTGTCGCAGATCAACGGCTGCGCCCATTGCATCGACATGCATAGTCGCGATCTGCGCAAGACGATGTCCGTCGATAAGATCACGCTTGTTCCGGTGTGGGACGAGGTGCCTCACCTGTTCGGCGAGCAGGAGCGAGCAGCACTGGCCTGGGCTGAAGAAGTCACGAATGTCAGCCAGACCCATGCCTCCGACGAGGCCTATGCCGCCGCTGCCGCCGCTTTCGAACCGAAGGATCTCGTCGATCTGACGATTACGATCGCTGCGATGAACGCGTTCAATCGCCTCGGGGCGCCGTTTCGTCTTCCGGTGGCGGCAAAGGCCTGATGGCACCTTGCTGGCCGAGAAACGTCTTGTCGGCCTAGTTCACGGCCGACAGGACGCCAGGATGTCATGCGCCAAGGACGTCGTCTAAGACGATTGACGCCCAGGGCATCGAACGTTGGGGCACTGGGCGGGCCCTATCGTCTGCATCCATCAACGAATTTGAAGACCGTTATAAACGTGGCGTGATGGTTTTGATCATGCCCGAATGGTATCTGCGGCCATGACCCGATCTGCATCTCCCGCCTTCATGTTCACTCTCGTCGCCTGCGGCACGATACTTGGCATCGCCGGGACCGACCTCGTTCTACCAGCCGTCCCGATAATGCCGCGGGAGCTCGGCGGAACCCCAGCCCTCGCTCAGATGGTGCTTGCCGCCTATGCGGCGGGGACGCTTGTCGGGTTGCTGACCTTTGGCGAACTCGGCGCAAGGTATTCGGCTCGCAAACTCCTAATCTGGTCGCTGGCGCTGTTTGCAATCACGTCGATCACATCGGTGATGGTGCAGTCCTTGGAGTGGCTCGTTGCGCTTCGGTTCGCCCAGGGCGCGTTCGGCTCCGGTCCGGCAGTCTTCGCGCCGGGCTTCATCCAGGGCCTTTTCACTGGCGAGAAGGCAGCCGGCATGTTCGGGCGACTGGGCTCGATTGAATCCCTCACTCCGGCGCTCGCCCCCATAGCAGGCGTTTTCCTGCTCGAAGCTGGCGGGTGGGAGATGTCCTTTGTCGTCCTCGCCATTTTGGCGACCCTCTGTGCCGCCGCCAGCATCGCGTACGGACACCTGCTTCCGGATCGGGCAGAAGCCCTAGAGAGCCATCGCACCTACGCGTCTATCATGCGCGAGGCGGCCTTTCTCCGGCACGCCTTAAGCCAGGCCTTCTCGCTAGCGGCGATCCTCGTCTTCGTCTTCGGCGCCCCCGTAATCATGACTGAGGTTATGGGCGGCAACATCGGGGATTTCATTCTCTTGCAGGTTTGTGGGATTGCGAACTTCATCCTCGCCTCCAATCTCTCGAGTAAGCTGGCCGGCAGGTTCGGAGTGGAGCGCATGATCTTCATCGGAACGACAGGCCTGTTCGCGGGTTTCGCGCTGATCCTGGCCTACGTCGGATTTGGTGGGAGGAGCCTTGGCGTCATCATACCTGTCTGGGTGATCACGAATGCTGGCTTCGGCATCCGAGGTCCGATCGGCTTCCATCAAGCGATCATCGCGTCGAAGGGCGATCACTCGCGAGGCGCCGCGCTGGTCGTGGCGAGTATCCTGGGATTTACAGCGGCAGGCACTGCCGCTGCTGCACCCTTCCTTAACTCGGGGTGGTGGCCGCTCGCCTTGGCGAGCTTCCTGTCAGCTACTCTTGGGCTCGTGTGTCTCGTATTCCTTCCGAAAGGCGTTGCAGAGGCAGGAATGCGATGACACCCAGCGGAGATAAGCGCCGGCGGAGAAGTGCCACTTCCACTTATTACCAGAACCTCATGTCCCAGTCCCTCACGCATGTCGCTTTACTCGTTCGAGAATACGACGAGGCAATCGCCTTCTTCGTAGGGAAGCTTGGCTTTGATCTTGTCGAAGACACGTATCAGCCGGCGCAGGACAAACGCTGGGTGGTCGTTCGACCGGCTGGAGCCCAGGGATGCTCGATCTTGCTCGCTCGCGCATCGAACGTTCATCAGACGCAGTGGCTCGGCAACCAGGCAGGCGGCCGCGTCTTCCTGTTCCTAAGAACCGACGATTTTTGGCGGGACTATCGCGCATTCACCGCGAAGGGCGTTCAATTTGTGCGCGAGCCGGCACAAGCAGATTACGGCGTCGTGGCCGTGTTCAAGGACCTTTATGGCAATCTCTGGGATCTGATCGAATACAACGACGGTCGACTTTGAGAAGTTACTTTCAAAACTCTGTTGGTTGTCTCACGCCCGCTACCTGCTCTGTCCTGCGGCAGACGTATACCCAACAAGCACCGCATCGTGGTGGCGCCACCCGCATTTTAGTCGGTCCCAGCGCGCTTGATGGGATCTGAACCGACGACCTGTCCCTGCGATCGCCAAACCAGAGCCGACGGTAATGATGACCAATATTTCCATCTCAAGGCAAACCAAAACGCCTGCCGCGGGAGGAGAGATGCGGCAAGCGTATAGAACAAATGGCTGCCCATGAAGAGAGGCTTGTGGAGGAGGCTTCCCGAACTGTTCTCAGCCGGTGCGGGAGCCTCACTCCGTTTTCACTTTGCAATCTTGCGATCCAGGAAGCTCCTGATCAGCGGAGCCATCTCGTCTAGCTTGTCTTCAAGCGCAAAGTGGCCTGTATCAAGGAGATGGAACTCTGCTTCGGGAAGATCGCGAAGATAGGGATGCGCGCCCTCTTCCGGGAAGATCTTGTCGTTCTTGCCCCAGACGATCAGCGTCGGCGGCTTACGGTCGCGGAAGAATGCCTGGAACTGCGGATAGAGCGGCAGGTTGGTGCGGTAATCGTAGAACAGATCGAGCTGGATATCCTTGTTCCCTGGCCGGTCGAGCAGTGCCTGGTCGTGGACCCAGTTATCGGGGCTGATGCGCGTCAGATCCTTGACGCCATCGGTATATTGAAACTTGGTTGTCTCCGGTGCAACGAGCACCGAGAGCGCTTCCCGGTCCTTGGTTGCCCCTGATTTCCAGTAGGCGCGGATCGGGTTCCAGAAATCCCGGATGCCTTCGTCATAAGCATTGCCGTTCTGGACGATCATTCCGGTGATGCGATCCGGATGCTTGAGCGCCAGCCGGTAGCCAACGGGTGCGCCATAATCCATGAGATACATCGAATATTTGGTAGCACCGAGCTTGGTCAGCAGCGTATCGATGATATCGGCATAGTGGCCGAAGGAATACTCGAACTTGGTGTGATCGGGCGCATCGCTCTGACCGAAGCCCGGATAGTCAGGAGCGATGACGCGGTAGCGGTCAGCGAGCAGCGGGATCAGGTTGCGGAACATGTGCGACGATGTCGGGAAGCCGTGAAGCAGGACGACGACGGCGCCGTCGGCCGGACCGGCTTCGCGATAGAACACGTTGACGCCGTCGATTTTCACGGAGCGATAGTGAACCGTTGCAGATGCCTGCTGGGAAATCGCCGGCGTTTCGGCGAACACCATGCTTGCGGGGGTTGTAACAAAGATGCTGGCGGATGCGAAAAGCAGGGCGGCAAGAGTGCGAGACATTGTAGCTCTCCTCAGGAGTGGTTGTGGGCGGCTTGTTGCCCGCAGCCAACATCGCTCGTTCGGCCTGGAAGGAGAACGTTCGTATTCGACAAGGGATTATTACATCTGATGGTATGAGTGTGGCTAGGCGGTCGGCCATTTGGATGAATCGCTACGGTAGTATCGGCGTTGTTTAACGCCCACCGACGGATCGCAGCTAGGGATCGACTTACGGTACGACTATTGCGCTTCTTGGCCACGGATGTTGTCTGGTCAAACGGCAATCCCGCGCAAAGAGACGGCGGGCGGACGCAGTTCGCTCCACGAGCTTAGGCCTAGCTCGGTGATATTGAAGGGCTAATTGAAAAGGCGGTTCTCGCGCAGCCTTGCTGCAGCCATATCGACGAAAGTGCGAACCTTTGCTGGAGCGTGCCGACCCTCCGGATGAAGGATGTGTATGGGTAAAGGTGGTTCTTCGAATTCACTGAGGATGATCTGTAGCTCTCCAGCAACGAGCGCTGGGCCAATCTGGTAGTTGAGAACCCTGGTCAGGCCCCATCCCTCGCGCGCAGACTGTATCGCCGCTTCGTTGGTGTTGCATTGTAAAGCTGCATCCACGGATACTCGCAGATCGTCGCGAAACTTCCACTCAGGTGAAGCCCAGGCTGCGGTCGATGCTGCGATGCGGTGGTCCTTCAGATCGGTTGGCGAGTTCGGAACGCCGTAGCGCTCGAAGTACTTCGGAGAACCGCACATGACGCGACGAACACTTCCGACCTTGACGGCCGAGAGATTGGAATCCGGAAGATGACCGATACGCACCGCGACGTCGATCCCTTCCTCGACGATGTTGACCGGTCGATCGATGAATAGCGTCTTCGCTCTCATGGTCGAATAGGTGTCGAGATAGCTTGTCACGATCGGAAGAACGTACATCTGGCCGAACAGCGCGGACGCGGTTATGGAGAGAGTCCCTGTCGGCGTGGCGTAGGAACCGCCGGCAGCCGCCTCTGCTTCTGCGATATCGGCGAGGATCCGGCGACAATCTTCAAAATAGCGAACGCCTGCTTCGGTCATCTTCACCGAGCGGGTGGTTCGCACGAGTAGGCGCGCACCAATAAGATCTTCGAGCGAGGCAACGGCACGTGTGACAGCCGGTGCGCTCATGAACATCTGGCGTGCGGTGTCCGCGAAACTTTCGGTTTCGGCGACCTTTACAAAGATCCTCATTGCTTGCCAGCGATCCATCCATTCCCCCGAACCGGTCGAAATTCCAAGACCTTAGGGGCTTAAAAACGAAGCCTCAAGAGGCACGGGATCATCCGATTGAGAACGGCAAGCCTGCGAGATGAATTCTATCTCCGCGCAGGCTTCCTCGGAAAGACCGGCGCGCAGGGCGCGCTGGTGCGTCTCCCGACAGGCATTCAAAGCAAGCGAGACCGCGACCGAAGTCTCGAAATCGAAGCTGGAACCTTGCCTGGCAACATCCATCTCTGCGCCTGTCATGCCAAGGGCACGACCGGCTTCTTCTTGTTTCGCCAGCAGCGATTTGCTCGCGTTGGCTCCCGTGAGAGCAAGCTCTATTGAAAGCCTTATGCGAGCACCGATTGACGAGCCGGCCATTTTTCCATCTCCTGGCTCAGCCGTCTAAAAGCCGAAATCACTCAGGCCAGGATGGTCGTCCGGGCGGCGGCCCAGCGGCCAACGAAACTTGCGATCGACTTCAGCGATCGGGTGTTCGTTGATGCTTGCATGACGTTCCCGCATAAGGCCATCCTCGGCAAACTCCCAGTTCTCGTTGCCATAGGCACGGAACCACTGGCCGCTGTCATCGCGATATTCGTAGGCGTATCGGACGGCAATACGATTGCCGGTGAAGGCCCAGAGTTCCTTGATCAGGCGGTAGTCGAGCTCCTTATTCCACTTGCGGGTCAGGAAAGCCTCGGCCTCGGCCCGGTTCTTCGCGAACTCGGCGCGATTGCGCCAACGGGTATCGAGCGTATAGGCAAGCGCCACTTTGGCGGGATCGCGGCTGTTCCAGCCATCCTCTGCAAGACGGACCTTTTCAATCGCGCTCTCTCTGGTGAATGGGGGAAGCGGTGGACGGGACATGGTAAAATTCCTCTCGGGATGATTTCTGACCGCGGGGCGGGAGGCGGTAAGTCTTGCGCCGCCTCCAGGCTTGGCCTTAGGCAGCAGTGTCAATGCGGGGGAAGTCGATCTCGGTGTCGAGGGCCTCGTTCACGTAGTTCGTAAAGGTGTTGAGGGCCACATGGGCGATGATCTCGACGATCTCGGCATCGCTGTAGCCGGCATCGCGAACCTTGGCGATTTCGGCTGGCGCGACGGACCCGCGAGCGACCGTCAGAGCCCGGGCGAACTCGACAGCGGCCGCTGCCTTAGGATCGTTGGATGTGCCGTTTCGGTTGGCAACGATTTCACTTTCGTCGAGCTTGGCGAACTTCCTGCCGGTGAAGGTGTGGGCGGACAAGCAATAGTCACAGCCGTTTGCTTCAGCCATGGCGAGGGCGATGCGTTCGCGGGTGGCCGGCGGCAACTTTCCCTTGCCAAGTGCGCCCTGGAGCGACGTCAAGCCCGACAGCGCTGCGGGGCTGTTGGAAACCAGACGAAAGATGTTGGGGACGGAGCCGATCTGCTTCTGGATGGTCTCGAGGATCGGACGAGAGGCTTCCGGAGCGTCGTCGATCGTTGCCGGGGTAGGAATGCGTGACATTGTATTCTCCTTTTTTGGTTGAGGGAGACGTCGCTCCCTTGGGATTGAATATGACCTGGTGGGGCGGCTTGCTGAACATCGAAAGGGAACAAGGGTCCATTACGTCGGACGCAGCAATCGGCCCTTAGACAGCGAGCTGCAGGCCGCCTTCCTGCTCAGCAGGGACGGCGCAGCAGAGGAGCACTTCGTCGGCGTCGACCTTCGCGGTGGGCTGCTTGACGTAAGCGACAGCACCCTTGACGAGCTTCGTCCGGCACGTCCCGCAGTTTCCTTCCCGACAACTGAACTCAGGCTCGACGCCACGCGCTTCGGCAAGTTCCAGGAGAGTGCCGGAACCAGGTGTCCACCGTGCCTCTTTCAGGGAATTCGTGAACACGACGGGCACAGGTTTTTCGGACGGCTGCGCGACAGGAGACATCAGGGCTGGTGTGGGTTGCCCTGTGCGGACCAGCGACGACGGACCGAAGGCTTCAGCCTGAATGCGATCGTCAGCAATGTTGAGAGCCCTCAGTCCGTCATAGAGGCCTTGTGTGAACTGGGGAGGCCCGCAGAGATAGAAATCGTAGTCGTTGAAGGGAAGGAACCGCGTCAGCATCGCCATATCGATCCGCCCTGCGGCATCGAAATCCCTGCCCTCTTCGGCATCCGTGGTGTCACTGAGGATCCTGACCAGCCGCACGGCGCCCTTGGCCGCACCGACCAGTTCCCCGATCTCCTGATCGAACGGCCTATCGGCCTTGGAACGGGACGCATGGAATAACGTCACCGGGCGGACGCGCTGCTTGCGGAGCCCCTCGTAAACGATATGACGGAGCATCGCGAGCATCGGCGTAATGCCGACGCCGCCTGCAAGAAGCACCGCCGGAAGGGTTGAACGCGCGTCTATGCTGAAGTGGCCGGCCGGCGCGCGCGCCTCGATGACATCGCCAACGGCGATGCGATCATGGAGGAACTGAGATACCTGACCATCGCGCTTGACGCTGATGCGGTAGATCCCGTCGGACGGCGCGACCGAGAGCGTGTAGGTGCGAATGACCGCCTTATTTTCGCCGGGCAGCTTTATGCGGATGGGCAGATGCTGACCGGCCGCGTGCGGGAGTAGCCCTGCGCCATCGCCTGGCTGGAGGTGGAAAGACTTGATCGTCGCGCTTTCATCAACGATCGCGGTGACGGTCATTGGCCGCCAGCTCTTGGCAAACTCTGCGGCGCGGAGACGGTCGGCCGCTTGGCTCCAGCTGCCTGTCATCAGGGAACTCGGCGACCAGCCGTCCTTCTGAAAAGCCCATCTCAACGCCAGTGCATTGCGGCGACGTACGATCCGTGTCGACTTGAATGTCCAGAACCGCTCTGCCCCCTGGAAAGCGGCGATCTCGGGGCAGTCGAATATGACTTCGGCTTTGCCCGTCATCTGCAGCATATCGCCGGTGTTGAAATCCACGAACAGAAGTCCTGCCTTTCCGTTCATCAGGATGTTGCCCAACGTTGCAAAGAAGAGATTGCCATCGAAATCCGGGATCGTCATGACGCCATCGTCACCTACGCGGACAAACCCCGCATTGCCGCCCCGGTGGGACACATCCACCTGGCGCCGGTCCTCGCGATCAACGTAGGACGCGACAAAGAAGGCGTCGGCTTCCCGAATGATCGCGCGCGCCTCGTCATCGAGGGCGGGCAGTTCCTCAACCTCACCTGGAAACGAAGTCTCGGGCTGGCGTTCGAATGTAAAGTCGCGCAGCTGAATGTAACGCGGACAATTTCCAAAGCTCTGGTCGACATCGACGCGGAAACCGCCATCGATCGTCGAGACAAAGCCGTTCATACGGTTGCGGCGGCGTGTGTGCATCTCGATCCCGAGAAGACCGATCGGCAAGCCGTCCGCCAGTCCTTCGCTTGCCGGGTCGCTGGGATCTCGGCTTGCGAGGATGTCTAGGATGGCAGGCGAAGGCGACGACATGAACCCCGGCTGGCCTTCGATAACGGTCGCCCAGGCGTCACCTGCTTGATCGACGCTCCCGAGAACGATGAAGGGGAGTTGGGCGTAGAAGTCACGGTGCTGGTCCGGCATGAAATCGCGAACGACACGCTGGCCGACGGAGGCCATGCGTTCCTTTACGCCGAGCTTTTCCTGAATAAAGGTCTCGCCTTCATGCCACGTCGGCAATCTTGTAAGCTTCACGGACATCTCTGTTCTCCAGAAAAAGAGGCGAAGAGCGTGCGAGGTGCCGCACGCCCTGTCCAGGCTCAGGCGGCAAGACCGGCCGGCGTTTTGACGAAATCGACGAAGCCCGGAAGTTGCTCGACCCGGCGCAGCAGGGCATTCACGGACGGATAGGCGCTGAGGTCGACGTTGCCCTCTGGGGCCCGTGCGACATAGCTGTAGACCGCGACGTCGGCGATGGTCGGACGGTTGCCCACCAGCCATTCGCGCCCTTGCAGATGGCTCTCGATCCGGCCAAGGATGGTATGTGCCCGGCCGATAACTTCTTCTGGGTTGAACTTGGCGCCGAAGACCGTCACCAGACGCGCAGCTGCCGGACCGTAAGCAATTTCACCGGCTGCAACCGAGAGCCAGCGCTGAACGTCGGCGGCCCCTTTTGCATCTTCCGGGAGCCATTCCGTCTTGCCCGACTTCTTGGCGAGGTAGACCAGGATCGCGTTGGAATCGGAAATGAAGACATCGCCATCCGCCAGCACCGGGACCTGCCCGAAGGGGTTCATCTTAAGGAAGTCGGGCTGCTTGTGGGCGCCAGATTTCAGATCGACTTCGACCAGCTCGTGGGGGAGCCCGACCAGAGAAAGGAAGAGCCGGGCGCGGTGCGCGTGACCTGACAGCGGGTGGTGATAAAGTTTCATGTGATCGCTCCTGATTGAAGGCCGGGCTCGTTCCCGATCCGTGAACACAGGATGCAATGCGCAACCGCGCGGCTGAATACTCATGTTCGGCACTGGACTGTTACGCTGAGCGGAATAGTTCGGTAGCGCCAGGATGAAAGGTGAACTTCGCATCCATCCCGTCGGGCGATCTCCCAAGCTGAACAGCGGCTCACATCGTTCCGGTTGTCCGCAGTTCCTTTATCAAGTCGACGAGCTGGCGAAGCTTCGCCGGCAGATTGCGCCTTCCGGGGTAGTAGAGACATAAGCCGGGATAAGGCGGGGTCCAGTCAGCAAGAACCTGCTCCAGCTTACCGGCAGCAAGATCATCTTCGACCTGCCACTCACTCAGGTAGGCTAGCCCCGCCCCCTCACGCGCGGCCCGGAGCATCAGATCGCTATCGTCGAGCACGAGCCTGCCGGGAACGTCGAGCGCGAAGGTCTCGCCTCGCCGCTCGAACTCCCAGCGATAGATGGTTCCGCTCGCCATTCGTGCACGAATGCACAAGTGGTTTTGGAGCTCTGCCGGGACCTCCGGCTTTCCATAGCGGCGGAAGTAATCGGTCGACCCGACAATGGCCGGTCGGATGCTGTCGCCGATCGGGACGACCACCATGTCGGGAGGAACGGCTTCTCGGATCCTGATCCCGGCGTCAAAACCCTTTGCGTTGACATCGACCAGCGCACCCTCCGTGACGATCTCCACCCCCATCTGCGGGTTCCGGCGCATGTACTCCAGGATCAGCGGCGTCAGGATCATACGAGTGGCGCCGATGGATGTATTGATCCGTAAAGTGCCTGTAGCTTCAGCCCGATGTTCATCGAGATGCTCGACGGCGTTGCGGATCGCCTCCAGCGCCGGGCCCACAGTTGCGACGAACTGCTCTCCCGCGGCTGACAGCACCACGCTACGGGTCGAGCGGTTGAACAGCCTGACGCCCATGCGGGACTCCAGCGTAGCGATCTGCTGGCTGAGCGATGACGACGAGATGCCGAGCTCGCGAGCCGCCGCGCGAAACCCGCCTTGTGAGGCGACGGCGAGGACAGCCTCAAGTTCAGCAAGTGAGCCGCGCATCATTGTCCGTAATCTCCTATCAGGCTGAGCATCTTTAACCAGCTTATCAGGACAGTGTCGAAGCGCCAGATATGACGGAACAGCCAAAAGGAGTTTGAGATGCGCATCATCGACAAGGTTTATATCGATGGAAGCTTCGTCACACCGAAGGGATCGGAGACCGCCGATCTCTACAATCCGTCGACAGAGGAGAAGATCGGCACAGTCAGGCTTGGCGGCATCGAAGATGCCCATGAGGCTATCGCCGCCGCGAAACGCGCCTTCCCGGCGTTCTCACGGACGACGAAGGCCGAGCGTGTCGAGATGCTTAAGCGTTTGAACGCAGCCGTCGCCGCGCGCGTCTCCGACCTGACGCAAGCGATGGCGCTCGAATATGGCGCTCCTCAGACCTTTACCCGGTTCGCTATTCCCCACGCTGCTTCAAGCTTTCTGACCATGGCGAAGGTTCTGGAGGACTATGACTTCGAGAGACAGATGGGCCGGGCCCGCGTCGTCATGCAGCCCTCCGGCGTTGCCGCCGCTATCACGCCGTGGAACAGCAATATCGGCTTCATCACCTCGAAGCTCGCAACCGCCATCGCCGCCGGCACGACCATCGTCATCAAGCCCAGCGAAATGAGCGCAACGCAGACACAGATCCTTACCGAGTGCCTTCATGAAGCGGGTTTACCGAAGGGCGTGTTCAACATCGTCAACGGGTTTGGCAGCATTGTCGGCGCAGAGCTCAGCCGGCATCCGGATATCGCCAAGGTGACCTTCACGGGTTCCACCGCGGTCGGCAGGGAGATCCTGCGCAGCGCGGCCGATACCTTCAAGCGCGTCACGCTGGAACTCGGCGGCAAGGGTCCGAACATCATTCTCGACGACGCCGATCTGGACGTTACAATACCCGCCGTCCTGCGGATGGGCTTTATCAACAGCGGCCAGGCCTGCATTGCCGGCACTCGTATTCTGGTACCGAGCCATCGGCTCGACGAGGTTCTGGCCAGGTTGAAACAGGAGATCGAGACATTCAAGATCGGCGCCCCCGACGATCCGGACGCAATGATCGGACCGATGGTTAGTCAAAAGCAGTACGACCGGGTCCAGTCCTATATCGAGCTGGGGACACGACAGGGCGCCTGCCTCCTGACGGGTGGTCTCGGACGGCCTGCCGGATTGGAGCGAGGCTGGTTCACGAAGCTAACCATATTCACTCACGTCAACAACCAGATGCGTATCGCGCGCGAGGAGATATTCGGGCCGGTCCTGTCGGTAATCAGTTATCGAGACGAGGACGAAGCCGTGTCCATCGCCAACGACACGCCGTATGGACTTCAGGCCTACCTGCATGGCACCGATGTCGCGCGCATGCAGGCGCTTGCGGATCGCCTGGAGTCCGGCCGCGTCGTCGTCAACGGCGCCCCCCATGAACCTCTCGCTCCTTTTGGTGGGTTCAAGCAGTCGGGTATCGGTCGCGAGTATGGCGTGTTCGGCCTCGAGGCGTTCCTGGAGCCGAAAGCCGTCATCGCCTCATAAGCTAGCTTGATGGGATCGCATCACGCGTTCTGGATTCGGAGGAGAATCTTACCGACAGCTTTCCCGCTCTCCTGCAACTCGTGTGCCTCGGCCACTTCGTCAAGCGCATATGTCTTCGCGATCAGCGGAGCATATACCCCCGATGCGGCACAGGCCGAAACCTCATCGGCTGCCTGCCTCATCGCGGATTCCGGCATGGTGTAGACATAGACGAAACGGAACGAGAAGCCGCCCAGCAGCGCCGGGAAGAACGGAATCGTCAGCTTCGCATCTGGCGATTCCGTCGAATAGGCCGACACGACACCGTCGCGGGCGAGAGAGGCGATTGCTACGTCGATGTTGGCGGAGATATCGACGTCTACGATGCGATCGACGCCATTGCCGCCGGTGGCTGATCGGACGGCCGCAGCGACATTTTCCTCGCGCCTGTTGACGACAAGATCGGCGCCCGCCGCACGCGCGACCTCCGCTTGCTGCTCACGGCTCACCGTCGCCGCCACCCATGCCCCCGCCCACTTCGCAAGAAGGATCGCTGCATTGCCGACGGCGCCTGCTCCTCCTTGGACGAGGACTCGCTTGCCGCGCAGGTCTCCGTCGGCGAAGAGGCAGCGATGCGCTGTCATCGCTGGAACGCCGAGCGCCGCTGCGATCTCGAAGGATGCGTTGTCGGCCAGCCTGACGGCCTGCACGGAGGGCACGACGACAAATTCCGCCGCAGTACCGAACGCACGACCCCATTGGCCCATGTAGATCCAGACGCGCTCGCCGACGCGCGACAGATGCACGCCGGGACCGACGGCGTCGATGACGCCCGCGCCGTCCTGATGCGGCACGATCCGTGGAAACGGCATGGCCTTGCCGCCAAATCCGGTTCTCGTCTTGATGTCGGAGGGATTGATGCCTGACGCGACCACCCTCACCCGGACCTCTCCCGCTCCCGGCTGCGGATCGGGGAGCTCGCCGACGGCGAGCACCTCCTTTGCAGGGCCTTGTCGGTCGTAGAAAGCAGCTCGCATGACGCACCTCTGAATATACTGCTTCCAACTGACGCGACACAGGCGAACTTGCAAGTAGGCAACAATTTTGCCTATAGATATAGAAAATACACTATTGGAGCATGTAATGACTTCTGGCCAGAAGTGCCCTGTCGAAACCACCGTCGACGTTACGGGGGGAAAATGGAAGCCAATGATCATTTACCGGCTGCTGGACGGGCCGCGACGGTTCGGCGAGTTGCGCCGGCTTGTCGGTGACCCGAGCCAGCGTTCGCTGACGATGCAGCTCCGCGAACTCGAAGCCGACGGGATCGTCGCCCGCGAAGTCTTCGCAGAGGTTCCGCCGCGCGTTGAATACTCTCTGACGCCCTTCGGGCAGACTCTGGCACCCGTGCTGATAGCCATGCGCGACTGGGGCGTCGCGTTCCAGGAGCGGCGCTCGGCCACGTAATACTAGCCTTCGTTGCTCTAGCCAGCCACCGCGTTTGCGGAGAACCTCTCGACGAAGAAGTCGATCAGAACCCGGACCTTCCGCGACACGTGTGACCCAGGCGGGCGCACGATGTAGACCCCAATTTCTGGCAGGCTGTAGTCCGTCATGATCGGCACAAGGGTTCCGGCTTCCAGGTAATTCTGAGCGATCACCACGGGTAGCGCTGCCACGCCCAGCCCCGCCGCCGTCCCTTCGGCGATGCCCGCAGCGCTGTCGGCCTTGAACCGTCCCTGAGCGCTGACGACCACGGTCCGGGTGCCGTCGGAAACCCTCCAGCTTTCGGTCCCCTGCAAGATGGCCTGATGGTCGAGAAGATCTGACGGCTTCTGTGGAACGCCGTGGACACGCAGATACTCCGGGTTTGCAAAAAGGCCTGCCGCAAAGGTGCCAATCTTGCGCGCGGTCAGGTTCGAATCCTGCAGGTAGCCGACGCGGATGCCGCAGTCGAAGCCTTCCGCCACCAGATCGACGTAGCGGTCGCTGTAATGCGCGTGGAGCTGCAGGAGCGGATGCAGGCGGGCGAGCTCGGCCAGTGCCGGGGCGAAGTGCCCAGGACCGAAGGACGAGGGGACCGCCACGCGAAGGCGTCCTCGCAGCTCTCCGGTTGGAAGCATCTCCTCGCGCGCCACGTCCATTTCCAGACACATGCGGGCGGCGTGCTCTCGGAAGGAGACCCCAGCTTCGGTGAGGGATGCACCTCTGGTGGTGCGCGCCAGAAGCTGGACGCCAAGCTCGCTTTCAAGCCGGACAAGCCGTCGACTGACGATCGACTTCGGCAGGCCGAGACGCCGAGCGGCCACCGTGATGCCGCCCCCGTCCGCCACCTCGACGAAGGTCTGCATGTCCTCGAAGCTGATCATTTTGGCGTTCCATTTTTCGTACCACAGAGTGGCACACCATAGAGCTACCGTGCCGCCGATCGCAACGCTAAATTCCAATCATCGAGCGGATCGAAACGAACTTCACTAACCGACGCCGACACAAAAAAGGAACACGACAATGCATAAGGACGTATTCACCCCCGAGAATTCAGCAATGCTGCTGATCGACCACCAGATCGGCACCATGGCCTGGACGCACTCGCACGACATCAACCTCGTCAAGCAGAACGCGCTGAAGCTTGCTCGCATCGCCAAGGCTACCAACATCCCGACGATCCTCACCTCCAGCATGGAAGACCGGATCCAGGGCCCGCTGCTGCCGGAACTCGAAGCAATCCTGCCCGAAGCGTTCGAAGCTCGGATCAAGCGCCCCGGCATCGTCAATGCCATGCACCACGACGGCTTCAACCAGGCTGTCAAGGCGACTGGTCGCAAGAAGCTGTTCGTTGCCGGCGTAACGACCGAAATCTGTGTCACCTTCCCTGTCCTGCAGATGCTCGACGAAGGCTACGAGGTCCAGGTCTCGGCCGACGCGTCGGCTTCCTACACCAAATACGGCGACGACATTGCATTGCGCCGCATGGAGAAGGCCGGCGCAATCATTACAACCGTTGACCAGATCATTTCCGAGCTTGCCGTCGACTGGACGAGCCCGCTCGGTCAGAAGCTGGTCGGCATCCTGAACTACCATTGAGCACGACAAGCGCGTTCGGCGCGGGCAATAGAGCCCGCGCACGAATGAAAGGAGCACAACAATGACCATTACCAAGATTGCCGCCGGCCGCGTACGCGGCGACTTCAGTCAAGGCTTCGGCGTCGAGATCCTATATCCGGGGCTGGCGCTGACTTCGGACGACAGTGGTATCGGCCCGATCGGCAGGATCGATCGCGCCGAGGTGCAGCCGGGTCATCTCATCGGCATGCACCCGCACAAGGACGACGAAATCCTGACCTATATTCGCGGCGGCGAGATGCTCCATCGCGACACGGTGGGAAACGAAAAGACGCTCGGCAAGACCCACTTCATGATGATGAACGCCGGGCATACCTTTCAGCATGAAGAGCTGATGCTCGGTGATCGTCCGGTGCGCGCGCTGCAGATATTTCTGCGACCGAACGCTCCCGATCTGGAGCCGATGGTACAGTTCCATGAGTTCCCGGAGGAAGACAGCGTCGATAGCTGGCGGCTCATCGCCGGACCGAGCGCTGCACCGTTGAAGGTCAGATCTGACGTCCGCGTCTTTGACGCCCGTATCGCTGAAGGGGTCCATCTGCGGCTGCCAGCCGAGGAAACTGGAAGAAACACCTTGCTCTACGTCTACAGTGGAAAGGTCGCCATCGCGGGCGAGGTTATATCGGAAGGGCAAAGCGTATTTTCGACCGGTGCATATGACGATCTTACCGCATGGGCTGAATCAGACGTCTTGCTGTTCTCGATGGATCCTGCGGCGGAGGTTTACCGAGGTGGCATGTTCAGTGGGAACCAGAGGCGCCGCGCCTAGAGATGCAGGCGTCGATCACTCCTCGCTTGCCGGCCTCGGCGTCATCTCGATCACCACCCCAAGGTCACACGGCGTCATCGTTCTGGTCAATATTCACGTTAAGGCTCTGGGCTTAGGCTCTTGAGCGGAATCGAACCATCGGCCAGTACCTCGGTATCGTTAAGTAATTGAAATTTCGGTCACCTGATACAGGCGAAACAGTTCTTCATGGCATATGCGAAGCATTTTGACGCATCTCGCCGTCTCAGTCGCCATCACTGTTTCGTGCGCGTTCTTCATCGCTATCGAACTCGACGGGCGACAGATCACCCCAGTCAATGAGCACCCTTCCATGCTCGTCGACGTGGCCGGCATCAATCTTGTCAGATGCGATCAGCAGGATCCGTGCCTTATCCCGATCGAAGATCTCGGTCGGGCTAATGCTATCCAACGCGATCCGGACCAGCGAGCGGTAGGTGACGAAGCCTGTATGACGCTGTCCCTTGTAGTCAAAGGCAAATGCCATCCACTCACGGCCGTCAACGGGATCACGGCGAAACAGGCGGGGCATCGCCTTACGAAGACGAACCCCTACCCCGCCCCCGTTTTCCGGAATGAAGATCACGCCATGCGATTCGAGAGCGACCTTGACCGCATGAGACGTTTTCGGGTGGTAGGCGCGATTGCCGCGCTCGAAATCTGCGATTGTCTTTTTAGCGATGCGCGAACGTTCGGACAGTTCGATTTGAGACCAATCCACAAGGGCCCGCCCCGCCCGGCATTGTTCAGCTGTAATCATGATATTACTCCAAAGGTTATTATATTGAAGCTAATATGTTTCTTTTAGAGTAAAATCAAGGATATTCGCGCGATAAAATCAAACTGCAGTCCTGCCCCCCTCCTCTCGCGGCTCGCGCCGAAGCCGGGTGGCAAGATTACGCACTCTTCTCGGGAAAACAGGCTGTCGAACTGAAGTGACAGAACTTTAAATTCGGATGAAAGAGGGGGCCGCCCTGAGGCGGCCCCCTACCATTTCAAGCTAATTCAGGATCGTAATACATCGAATCGTCGACGCTCCCGCCCGTCTCGAACTCCGGCTCGAAGTACCCGACACGACTGGCAGCACGACGCATTGTCATGATGCTCGTGAACTTGATCTTATCGCCGTGGAACGCCCGATCCTGATCCTGCTCACCGTTGAGCGACCCCGACAGTGTTGCGATCAAACTATCGTCATGAGACTCCACGCTCGTCTCCTCGATGTAGAGCTCATCGAAATAGGCGTTGGTCGTTGCGATCTCTCCAGAGAGTTCGTTTTCAATTACCATGGGGTCGCGCTGGATGTAATCGTTGATGTCATCACTCAGGTAGGTCGAATCCCATATCTCTCCCCTGAAATGCCCAGCCGCCTCAAGAGACGTCGAAATAATCTCTGCAATTACCCTGCCGTCGGGAAGCTCAGCAGGGACTTTAGAGAGTTCCGCACGCCGCCGATTGATACCATCAATGTCCGGAATAAGGATTTCAGCCCCTTCCAAGGAGGATAAGGGAAATGTGAGATCAGCTTGTAGAGCCGCAGCTGTGCTGTAACCGAAGTAAGCTGCAACAAGCTCATGGGCATGAGACGATCGAAGTTTCGCGCCGCTCATATTTCGGTAGGTTACGCGCAGATGATCTGCGCAATCTTTTTGGATAGACATGACAAATCCATTTCACACCGGCGTCGTGGAGGGGTGGTCGCAAGCGCTTTATGAACACCCTGCGCCGGCTGAATGGTTGCCGTTCAGGAAATAGTCTCAGATATGCCGCCTTTTGGGTCGCTTGCAGCCCTGGCGCTCGGCTCCGTCAGCAAAAGATAACAAAACTTTTATGAATTGCAAGCGATGTGGCGCTCCCTCGACGCAGGGCCCCTCCAAGGGTTGCAGTTTCCGTCCACCATGGTATGTTCTTGTTTTGTTCTACTGTACCTCTACAGACGGCCGGATAGTGAAATGAATAACACTGCCCAAATTAGAAAGATAATCCACGTGGATATGGACGCCTTCTACGCATCCGTGGAGCAGCGCGACAATCCGGGTCTCCGTGGGAAACCGATAGCGGTCGGAGGTGCAGGCGCCCGAGGCGTGCTGACCACAGCGAGCTATGAGGCGCGCGTCTTTGGCATTCATTCGGCAATGCCATCAGTGACTGCTGCCCGCAAATGCCCTGACCTGATTTTCGTGAAACCGCGATTCGAAGTCTATCGCGAAGTCTCCCGGCAAATTCGCGAAATTTTCGCCGAGTACACGTCTTTGGTCGAACCCTTGTCGCTGGATGAGGCCTATCTTGATGTGACCGAAAATCTAAAGGAAATGCCGATCGCGACGGAAATCGCCTTGGAGATACGCGCGAAGATCAAAGCGGTTACTGGTCTGAATGCGTCCGCCGGCATTTCCTACAACAAATTTCTCGCAAAGATGGCCTCGGATCTCAACAAGCCCAACGGGCAGGCCGTCATCACCCCACAGAACGGGCCTGCCTTTGTAGAAGGACTTGCGGTCAAGAAGTTTCATGGCGTCGGTCCGGCCACCGCGGAAAAGATGCATCGGCTTGGTATCGAAACCGGGGCGGATCTGAAAACGAAATCGCTGCAATTCTTGTCACAGCACTTTGGGAAGTCGGGTAGTTATTTCTACGGCATCGCCCGGGGTATCGATGAGCGCCAGGTGCGATCGGATCGGGTGCGAAAATCGGTGGGAGCAGAAGATACCTTCATCCAAGACATCAATGACCTCGGGCTTGCCAGGGACGAGCTGAAGCCGCTTGCAGATAAGGTTTGGGGCTATTGCGAGTCGTCGGGCATCGAGGCCAAAACCGTGACCGTGAAGATCAAATATTCGGATTTCACGCAAGCAACACGAAGCAAGACAAGCGTCTTACCCTTTGCAGATGGCCACGACGTTCTCCGCACCGCAGCCGAGTTGCTGACGACGGTTTACCCTTTCAAGCTTTCCGTTCGGTTGCTCGGTGTTACGTTGTCGTCACTGACGAAAGCGGAAAGGAAAGATGCCGGCTTCGAGAAGCCGCAGCTCCACTTCAATTTGTAGCTTTGTAGCAAGCCCACCAAAAATAGCGTCGACCAAATCCGCCGCACCAATTGTAATCACACGGGTGCCCGAAATTCTTCTGATATCGCTCTATCGCGATTGCTCATGACCGCATGCGCAAAAACAGGGTTCTCCTCAACAGAGCGCTCCAGAATGTTGGATAAAAGCGAGAGGTTCACAAGCTGTTGGGGCTTCAACGCTAGGCGAGTTTCCACCAAATCTTCATCCGTTGTCGCACAGATAAATGAGAAATATTTGCCCAGCAAGCCGACCACGACATCTGAGATCTGAATTCCTGGTTCACTGTGGGAGACGACGAACCGAAAATGGTTCATCTTCGATTTGCCATCGACGAAGGTCACATCTTTGAGGTAGTCGATCACGAGCTCCTCGACGTCCAAGATGTGCGACGCGTTCTTAAGGATGTAAAGACGTTCCAGAAAAAAATGACCGAAGCTATCGACCAGAACATTGGGAGCTTCCGCCTCAAGGAAGGGAAGCGATTTGATCTTTCGCCCCAGCTGCAACACGCCCTTCAGCATCATGTAATTGAAGTGATCAAGCAAATCGGATCGAGCTTCAGCGAGGTCCAACAGTTCATCAATGAAGTCACGCCTCCTCTCGGAACCGACGTTGGGAAATGTGTAGCGCCGGAAGAGATTAATTAAGCCTTCAAAATCGTATCGGAGAATTGAAAAAAGATCGTTTTTGAGAGAACGCTCAAAAGGGATGAGATGCGTCGCCACGTCGTCCGACAAAATGGAATCAATAATATCGACAATGCTCCAATAGATTGGATCAACGACCGAATAGTGGACATAGAGGCCCTGCTCGCTGATCCAGCGCAGAAACGTCTCCAGTTTCCTGCTGCTGAGCATCTGCAGAAATCCGCCCGTCGCGACATACTTCAACTTGATCTCGGGGGCATTGTCCTGCACTCCAAGTATTTTGCGTAGATGCCCGAGGTCAAAGACGCGCTGCGGCCCATCGTAAGCCACTCCGCCAACGACGAAGCAATTTGGTTCGGGGATGTTCAGCCCGTCCTCGCGAATGTGGACGAGGCGATGATTGTTGGTTTCGTCGTAAAAGATCGTGTAGGCGCGATCGGCGTTGAAAAGCCCATGAAGCGCGATAGGTCCGGCACGCCGCTCATTCACATCTATGATCATCCTGTCATGTCCTTCTCGCCCGGCTCGCAATGGGCAACGTCACGTCAACGAACTGGCCACCTGGCGTAGTGCCGCCGGGAGGCTGTGGCATTCGACGGCACGCGCGCCGAGCAAATCGATCACCCAGCCATGATGTCTTTCCGGAACAAACATTCTTGCCCCCGCCAAGCTGTTGAAGATTAAATCTCCGACTTGTTCCGCACCCAGGTTTGCGACCATGCGCTCGGAACAGAGGATATCCGCAGTGGCGATGATCTGCATGCCAGCAAAACGTTCGGCCGCAATCCTCTGAGCCTTGCGTTCGTCTATCACAACCGTATGTCCCAATACCGCCCCAACCGCGAGTGTTGCAGCTTCGCCGTCGTCCAGAGTTTCTGCGGCGCTGCCACTAACCAAGCTTGCAAAGATGCGCTCACCCTCATCATCGAGTTCGACGAACTCGAGCAATTCTTCGCTTACGAGCGCTGCGGCCATTTCTGCATCATTTCGTGCACTGAAACGGTCGGCGACGAGCTCATCGCGGACGACGGCGGATGCCCGAAGCTTTACTCCGAATGCGCGCACGATATCGCTCGCTCGTCCCGTCGCATTGAGATTAATGATCACACTCGTATCGACCACGAGATGAGCTGAGACATCACCGGAGAATAGAGGTTGCCGCATTGGCCCCGCTTTCTTCGGTATCGAGATCGCTGAGGATGTCGCGCACTTTGACACGATCCATATGCAGCATCCGCGCGATCTGGCCCTCGCTCAATAGACCGCGCTTTGCTGCTTGATAGGCCATCAGCCCGGTTTTAAGCGGGACCGGCAAAGCGGCTTCGTCCTTCGTACGATCATTTTGGACTGCATCACCGAGAACCTGCCTCACATGGTCATCCGTGATGTGACCGTTCGCCTGAAACCAGTCCCAGGTGCCGCGTTTGGTCAACTGCAGCTCCTCCAGGCGCCGCACCATCGCCTCCCGGGAAACATGGAAAAAATGAGCGAGAACGATGACATGGCGCCGCGTCAGACTCGATGCGCCGGCCGTGACCTCCTCAAACTTCTGGCGGACTGCTTGGGCTGGGGTGAGAAACCCCCTGGCGAACGCATTCGCATATTTCTCTTCTCGCGAGCTTTCGAGCTCGTCGATTTCATTGACTTCCGGCTGAGTCCGCGTTGCAACGAGGTGCCCAAGCTCATGGGCTGCAGTTTGCGTGCGCCGATCGAGAGGGTGGCTTGAATTCAAAAGAATGCAGGCGCCTACAGATTCTTCGAAAGCAAAGAGCCCCGAGATTTTCGCCGGCAGGCGGCGCACGTAGAGACGCACGCCCATCTGCATCTCCAGGACCGCGCCAATATCGGAAACGGGAGCGAGCCCCAGTCCTAACCAATGACGGAGTTCCAAGGCATGCTGTTCAGCCTGTTGGCGAACGTCGCCCGCGAGAATGGCGCGCTCCGGCGGAAGGTTACGGACACGGGAAATGCCGAGAAGCCTTTCCAGTTCGAGATCGGCCCGAACAAGATCTGACATAAGCTCTGCGGCTTTCGCCACGAATTCTTCTTCGTGGTCAGCGAGCTTGCGGAATTTGGGGGTGAGCTCGACGTGCACAGCTTCTTTGCGTAGGATCGCATTGGCACTGGTGCCGTAAAAGCGGGCGAGCTGCTGAAGCTCGCCAATCTTGACCCGCCGAGAGCCTTTTTCCATGGCAACGAGAGTAGTGCGTGCCACGCCGATCAGGGCAGCCGCGTCCGCTTGCGTCTTCGCTGCGGTCTCCCGGGCAATGCGAAGCCGCTCGCCGAGTTGCTCGGGATTGAGCTGGTCATGACCTTCACTCATATCGGTCACGCCAACCATTGGGCGACGAATGATTTTGGCCCAAGATCCTTCATGAATGCCTTCCATTCTCTGTCATGCTGTTCCAGCAGGCCGAAGAGTCGCTCTTCGGCCTCGCCCGTCGATATTTGCAGATGGTCTGCAAGCTGCCAGGCGCTTCGCTTCACGCGTGGCTGATGCACCGTGGAAAAGCGCATTTCGGCAAGATGATCAAGATGCAATGCCCCAGCTATGCCGTAGCGTTGCATTGCGCGCGTCACCTTGGTGAACCCTTTGACGGCACCATCGGCGAATTCACCGGCCCTAAGGTCTTCCCAGATATAGTTTTCCTTCGGCTCGCTGATGCCGGCAGAATGAAAGCTCAGTCTACGCAGCATGCATGCTGCACAAATTCCACAATGCCGGCGTTCGCCATCAAACGAGGAATTTCGGCTCTGCTGCCAACACGATCGGGTCTTGTTCCACTCATCCGGGTTACTCTCGATCTCAGCAAAGGCAGCAAGCGTTTGTCCTTTCGTGCTCCACAGCTGCGGAAGCCGGAAGCAGACAGGATGATGAAATATCGCTTGGACGACTTCCTCCATTTTGCGAAGGAACCGCGGATGATTGCGATAATCTTCATAGCCGTGGCTCGTCGGGACAAGGGTTGGGCCCAATGCCCCCTGCCCGCTTTCTGGCATTGCTACGTCGTACGTTCCAACTAGATAGGCTGCAAGCGCGCTCAGCAGGGTAAATTTGAACCCGCGGCTCCTGACAGACGATTCCTTGATCCCGCCGCCATACCGCATGTTGACGGAAAACGGGATATTCAGAAACGGGACCTTCTTGCGATCACGGAGCGGACGGTCATCGGCCTTGGAGCCGACCCGGACCCTTATCAACCTGTCGGCCCGCCCTTTGGCGCCAAGGATGGCCGACACCGCCCGCGAATCGAGACCGTCGCTGAAGGGCGTTATCGTACGGCCGGGATCCCCCCATTCTAACAGGCTTTGCTGGCCAAAATCGTGGTCCACATCGATCGACGCAGTGGTGAACGTGATTTTCCAATCGTCGCCGGTCAAGAATTTCAACGCCCCAACGATTGAGCCCGCTACGTCGGGATTTTGCCAGTGCGCGACGTCATGCACCGGGACCATAAGCTCAAATCGCCGTGCCCAACGAAGGCCAGACCGCTTCAGCGCCTTGTCACAGTATTCGACTGCGGCAATCAAAAGCATGGCGTCGTAAACGCGACTGTCCCAATTCTTCGTCCGATAATCATCCAGATCCTCGGTCTTGAAGACGATAGCTTTGCCGATTTCGGCCGAGTGCCACCCGTCATAGGGTTTACGCCCTGGCTCTATCACAGAGACCCGGATCGACGGCGCGTCTGCTAGTATCGTGCTCAAAGAGGGACCCCTTGATCGACGCCATCGTGAACAGTCGGCGTTCGTGCGACATTGACGGAGCGATCGCCTAGAATGGATTTGGCCATGCGATCGAAGGTTCCGTTGTTCGTCATGTACGTGATCGTTTCGTTCATCCGGCGACGCATCTGCTGACATGCGCCAGGTCCAGCTTTAACGAGATAGTGCTCCTCCATAGCCCGGCCTCCAGCTGCAAGGCGTTCAGCCAAAGCAGAAGCCAATCCTTTTTCGAAAGCGACAAGCCCGCCATATCCTTCTCGAAGTGCCATCTGAGCCCCCTCGACAGCATTGGCAGCCAACGTATCGACTGCCGGATCCACCCGCAGCCGATCAAGCTGGTCATGCGTAGTGGAGGCCAAACTCAGAAGGTCTTGGCCGTCGACAATGGCGAGTATCGATTTGATTGTAGGGGCAACTTCGATGGCGACATCGCGCAACAACGCGGCCTCGGCCGCCTCGCCAATCTGATTCACGGTAAAGGCAGGCTTGTACGCCCAAGCGGCAACACGTTGGTATCCATGGCGCAGAGGCAAGCTTTTATGCGGACCGTCGCTCATTCGAATCTCCTAATGTCAGATAGCTTGATATTTTTTATCTGACATGTCAACTTCCCTCAAAGGTAGAGTCTTATTTTTCGGAGCAGAGACGAATGACCGGAGCGGACATAGGAAATGATAAGCAAATATTCTTGGCGCCGCGTCGAAGCGACAAAGACTGGCGACGATTGTCAAGTCAGCTGATAATCGGCGGTGATGCGTCACCGTGGGCAGACGCTTTTCAAGAGTTTTTCTTTGAGCGGCTGGAAAGCCGATATCTCAAGCCTATCCGTCTTCTCCAGAACGAGGGAAGCTGGGAGGGTGAGGGTTTCAGCATAGTCTCCATTCAGTGTGCCATGTTGGAATTTCTCGCGGCATGTCGTGGTGGTCTGATCTATCGCCACAGAAACCCCCAGCCGCCTTTCGAGTACAGCGCGAGCGGAGACCTTTTTGCATCTTTTCTGGCGGAAACCGTGCCGTTTAAAGCGCTTTTCACGCGTGACGATGCTCTTGAATTCTATCGGAAGGTTCGTTGCGCGTTATTGCATGAGGCAAGGACCAAGGGCGGCTGGGCCATTCACGCGTCAGGGCAGACCGGCGTCGATTGCTCGCGGAAGATCGTCTATCGAAACACGTTTCAAACGCTCATCGAAAACTATATCGATGGCTACGGCCGTGATCTACTCACCGACCTTGATCTGCAAGCTGCGTTTGTGCGCAAGTTCAATGATCTTGCTTCATAATTCAGACCGGGGAACTGAAGGACAATGAGTGAATTCAATAGGATGACAGTGGTCGCCGCTGCTGAAGTTATCTCGGATAGCTATTCCCATAGCGACATTGATGTTCTCGAAGTGCAATGGGGAATTGAGGATCGGGGCGGAGGGGGCAGTAAGTCGGCAAGAGTCGTCAGTCTCTCCAAGGCTGCTATCGAAGGTGGTCTGTTAGTCTATACGGAATCCGGCCAAATCAGCTTGGAGCGTGCCATGATCGAGAAGGCCCTTACGAACTGGCTAACTAAAAAGGACACGGCGTCGTGGCAAAAGCTGAAAGCAGGTCTTAGGTTCGACGGTTTTGAAATCGTTGAACCTGATGAGGAAGACGACGTGTGGGGAAGACGAGCCGCCAAAGCATCCGCAACGCTTGTAAGAATGTTGCCAGCCGATGCGCCCGAGCTGGACATGAGAGAGGCTGAGAACGAAGTCATTCAACTTCTTAGGAAACACCGACTGACCACAGCCGAAGGCCATTTGTCTCGAGCGATGTCCGCGTTCCAGCGAGGCGAGTGGTCAGGTGCAAATGGCGAGCTTCGGAACTTCCTTGAGAGCTACTTTAACGAGATTGCGGTCCTGGCGGGTTGCGATCATACTTTGGACAGCCGGCAGAAGCGGGACTTCTTGGGTGGAAGCGTCACACCGCCGTTTCTCTTGGCAGATTACAATGAATGGAGTCCTGATGGGAAAAAATCTCCATTTGTCCAGGCACTTATGAGCCGGATGCATCCCCACGGTGGGCATCCCGGGCTGTCCGAAGAAGAAGACGCGACATTCAGGCTCCAGATAAATTTAGTTACCGCGAGACTATTTTTGCGGCGCTTGGATCGTGGCCCATATTAACCGGCCCCATAGGAAACCTTTGTGCCGCGTGATCAGCGCGATGCGCAACTGTAACACGCGAACGGTACATGAATGTTAGACTTGTTCACTCCGAGATTCCCGGAAGAAAAACTCAACGATCATTTCCGTCTTATCTCGGCCGATCCAGACTACACAAAGGTGCAGCCCGTCATTCAAAACTGGGCGACTGGCCTGCTGAATCGTAGGGGAGAGAGCCAGAAGTTCATCAAGGAATTTCAAACGACGTTCAATTCCTCGATGTGGGAGCTATATCTGAATAGAGCGCTCATTGATTTGAAATGCAGTGTGGACTTTTCAAAGTCGGCGCCGGATTTCTTTGTCCGAGGACCCGGGAACTACGAGTTCAACATAGAAGCTGTCGTCTCTGATCAGCCTCCGACTGCGAAGCAGCGGAAGACCTTTGACGCGCAAGATTTCAAGACTCGCGGTGCGCTTAAACTTGCCGGGAAGATCAGGGACAAGCTGGATCTTTTCCGCGGAAGGAATGGAAAGAAGCACCCGTATTCCTCGATGAGCCACGTGCAAGGTCGGCCGTTCGTCATTGCGATCGCCCCCTTCGATAGCGACCTATCGCTCACTCAAAATAACGAACTTATCAACATGGTCCTTTTTGGCTTGGCGCCGCCGGTGCTCGAAGGGCCAGACTATGGGAAGCAAGGCAAGATAACCTCGCTCCTGAAGCCTTCCGGTGCTCCGGTGGAGATGGGGATCTTCACGAACGATTCGTTCAAGGAGATCAGCGCCGTCTTCTTCTCGACGGTCGGAACCTTTGGAAAAGCAGTCGTTGAAAGTAAGATTAATAGGCTAGTCCGGGCAACCCGCTACAGGGTAATCGACAAGCACAAAATTGCGCCGGGTTCCGTGCTCTGGCAGGTCGGGACGCACCGGTTTCAGCTCGCCGCGCTGAACTACCTTCTCACGCAACGAGGAGAGAGCGAGCAACAGATCGGCGGCGCAGATGTGCTCATTCAGCACTCATCGTTTCATCGTGAAACCCATCTGGATGGGCTTCAGGTCTATTTTAATCCGTATGCAGAGGTGCCGTTTGACCCAAACTTCCCATGGCCCGCAGAAATCGCTCTCAATTACTACGACGTCGAAAGCGGGGAGCACATTCAAGCCCATCCTGACGGCGCGCTCGTCTCAAGGCAGGTTTATGCAATAACCCCCACATACATTCGGCTTCTGCTCGGCAGATACGGCTTTCTTCGATGAGGGGGAGCCGGATTGATGAGATGTCTAGATAATTTTCCCCGCACGCGATCTGGGAGGTGGCTCGAATGACTGATGCTGAACGACTGATGCAAGGCTTTGTCCACTTGCTTGCTCAAAGTCCGTTTCGGATCGCACCGGAGCGTGTTGACGAGCTGGTCAGGGAAATGCAGGGAGAGCCGTGGCCGCTGGACATCAACGCGGGGCGGGCAAACTTTACCGCTTATCCGTTGGAAAAGAAAATCACGGGGACCTACGCGGCGATGCTGAGCATATGGGCGGTAGCCGCCGCGGTGCTCGCGATGATGAACCTCGTGAGAGCTGCCGCTGCGGCGGGCAAATCAACGATCGTCATCGAGCCGGGTGGACCGGGCTCCGAAGTGGTGGAATTCAAGCACGCTGCCGTCGCCCTCATCAGGGATTCGGCGGCATCCTGGAGCGAGGATTTGCCTGCTCCATATCACGCGGCCCCGCTTTCTACGCCGGATGGACTCGTTACCAATCTATTCCTGGCGGCGGCCAGCGTCGTCGTGCTGCACGAGTGCGGTCATATCGTGCAAAAGCACTTGCCAGACTCTCCCCAAGCTCACCAACAAGAATTCGAGGCTGACGCCTGGGCCGTGGATTGGATCCTGGCAAAGGTCATGGATGCAAAGGAACGCGAGTTCCGGACGCTTGCGATCTGCGTAGCCTTCATATGGATCGGCCTTATCGACGATGTACGCCGCGGCGGCACAACCCATCCGCACGCTGCGCAACGACTGGGTCAGGCTTTCGAACGGTTCTCCGGCTTGACCGACGAAAGTGAAGCGCTAGAGATCGGAAGCTATATGCTGAAAGCATTCTTCGATCCGACGACAGACCTGCCCCAGGCCGATTGCGCGAGGGAAGGGTTCGTGGACCGTCTCATTGATTATGTTCGGAGCCGATAGGGCTGCTGAAAGCTCGAATTTCCCAATGCCCGACACATCTGTTACTGTCGAACTCGATGCAATCGGAAGAGCTTATCGAAGAAGTCGGTCACCCTCACTTCAGCGCCGGCCCCGACGAGTTCGTTCGCTCCGAAGCGATAGACTTCATATCCAGCAAGGCGCAGCTCGCGATCTGCTGACACCATTTCAGCATAGATCTTCAATGATGGACGATCGTTTTCCGCGAAATGGTGCTGGCCATCAACTTCGACCACGACGCGCTGCCTTCCGGGAAGAAGCAGCAAAAAATCCATGCGTTGACGTGGAAGTGGAAGACGGTGACGCAGGGTCTTCACAACAGCAGGGTCATAATGAAGATAAACTTGTGGGAGGAGCGCCGGTAGCACCTCACCCAGGTCCGAACGGTACGCCTTGAAGTAGCCGGCGAAAAGCCTCCGTTCAGCTTCCGAGGCTAAAGATTCCTGCAAACGCGCTCCGAGACTCGCTGCGTTCCCGCCTGGTGTGACATCGCTCCACCAGTCGACGAGTTCGGACCAGCGAAGGCCGTTCGAACCGATCGGTCGTTCATAGACCAAACAGCTCTCCTCACCAGATAGAATGACGATGTCATTGTTGATGGCGTCGGCAAAGCCGATCTCTGGCTTCTTTCCCCGGGAGGCAAAGATCAAGTTCTTGGGCCGACCACCCACCCCTCTCACGATAGCACGGAACCCGAAGATCGGATGGCCTGAGAGTTCGCTTTTTTGTGCCAGCTCGTAACCGTCGCGTTCAAGGATCTTGTTGATAGCGCCGATCATCTGAAGCTGATCGTCACCCGACCTTGAAAGAGGGTGGACGGCCTCCTCCAGCAAAGCGGCGAAGCGTGCTCTGGAGCAATCAAACGCACCGATTTCACCAAAGAGATGCTCCACCGACCAGTCACCGGGGTTTTGATCCATGTGGCGATCAACACGGTCACGCAAGCTTCGACCGTTGCTGCCAAGGAAATCATCGATGGGGGAGGAGAGAGGGAAGTAGCGTCCGACCATCTCCACCGTGCTACGCTCGCCCGCGAGATCGTCCCCGAAAGCGCGGGCGACATCTCGCCGTGTGATCTGCGAGAGAAGCGGCTCGCCCGCCTCGAGAACCTTTCGGCCGGCTTCGTCGAGATCGACGTCGCCGCGGTGGGCAGCAAATTTTAGTGCAAACTGCGCCAGTTGTGCCTCTGAAAGGGGCGAAAGGGCCATATCGATACGCTGCCGCTTCGACAGTCCATCCTCGCTGGGCACCACCAGTCCGGCAATTCGCGACGGCTCCTCGCTCAACTGGGTGTGGGTCATCCCCTGCAGCAGACTCATGAGTAGGGTTCGAATGTCACCCGCCATGTCCTGTCCCCTTAGGCAAAGCTAAGACGGCCGTGCAACCGTCGCATCGAGCCAGGCACTCGATCTTTACCGAGTGCACGCGTTGGTAATCACCGCACCGAATGTACAACCTGATGACCGACCTCATCAGGTATCCGCCTTCGGCCAGCGTAATTTGCCTCGACCGATACGCAGGGCCTCCACCAGCCTCGTGTTCCCCGACAACCGGCCTGAAAAAAGACTGGGCTTGGGATCGACGGCTGGCTTCCTAAAGGCAGCGATATGCCGATAGTCAGGTGTGGCCAACCAGGTCCGCCCGTCACCCTCGTCGGTGACTATCCGATAGAGGCCAGCAGGCGGGGCTACCTCGATATCAAGCAGACGACTGTAGTGTTCGACCGACCACTTTTGGATGCCGCCACTGAGTGCTTCCGTTCGAAAACGCGCCCAAAGAGCGGCCGTGTCAGGAGTCGGCCAGTTGCCGGCGTCGGTATAGGCGGTGATCTCGTCGGATTCGAGCCAGGCTCGCATCTCGGCCGGACTAACAAAGGCCGGCTTCGCATCCTCGATCGCCTCCATCGCCGCGCGCCGCGATGGGAGTCCCGCGCGGATAAGCATCGACATCATGAGTTGCGGAACGCCAGTTTCAACGGATGCTGCAGCGCCCCCGGCTACCGTTTCCGGCGACCACCCGAGCGACATGCGGCGGGTACGCACAGCCTCGAGTGCCCAGACCAATCGATAGATGAACGCCTCCTCCACGGCGCGCATATTCTGTGGTCCTATCGTGGAAACATCCTCGCCAGCCACCCAACTGCGCAGGATCACCGTCCAGTTCGCAGGAAGCGCATTCGCCTTGCTCGGAATGAAGGGCCGCATGAAAAGCAGACGCTCGCCGAGGCCGCTGAGGGCATCGACAAGCACGTCAATATCGCCGGCCAGCGCTGCGCCATCGGCCCGGTCAAGGAGCTCGGCCAGCACATCAGCCATTGCATCGATTGCAAGACCGGCCTCCAGTCCAACACCCATGGCAAAATGGCCTCGCCTTGCAGGCGCCGTCGTGGTCTTCCAGATTAGGCTGGCACGCGCCTCCAACACCATTTTATGGAGCGGAGCGACGTCCTCGTCCTCGCGGGCGATCTGCCGGGCCCAGAGCGATCCTTTGAGAGCATCATCCAGGAGTTTCGGCAGGTCGGCGCTATCTGAGTCAAGCGCTTCTATCAGGCCAAATACGGTCGCATCGAGACGTTCGACGATCTGAGAAAGCGGCTCTTCTTCAATAGACTCCTCCTGCTCGGCATCATCATCGTCACTATCGATGTCAGTCACATCAGCATCATTTTGCCTCGACGCAGCCAAGCGCTCTGCCAAAGAAGCTTCCTCCCCAGGCGATCTCCAGGCTTCACGGGCGTTGGCGAGATATTCCCAGGCATCTTCGCGATCGAGAATTCCTTCCCGCGAAAGTCGCTCCAGAATCTCGGCGACGATTTGGATGAGACCGCTCTTGAGCGTACGGGCTTTGGCTGAAGCAACGAGCTTTCGCCATTCCTTCTTTCGCCAATCGACCCTGTCGAACATTACGTGGACAATGAGCCCTTCGACATCCACGAAGGCGCGGCCCGCGCGGCCGGCGACATTCGCAAACTCCTCTCCCTGGATCTTTTCTGATGCCCGATACAACGTGGGCACCAGTAGCACAGCGGCGTTCAGGTTAAGGCCTTGCGACAACGTCGGTGATGCGATGATCACCTTTAGCGTTCCCTCGGAAAGCAACGATTCCAGCTCACGCAGGAATGGACTTGGAAGCCGACCGTGGTGAATGGCAACGCCCACTTTCAGGCAGGCAACTGCGGGATGTTCCTCGCCGAGCCATTCCTTTCCGATCTCCAGGGCGCGAGCGATCGACCCTTCATCGTCCAGAAGGGACTGAAGATGGCCGCGCTTGCAGAGGTCGACGACCTGTTTGCCGTAGCTCTCGACCCAATTCGCTTGGGTGGAAAAGATCAAAGTCCGCTTGCCTTGGCCTGCGAACTCCCACGCTGCAAACAGAGTGAGATGCGAGTTCTGGCGGGGATAAGAATTTTTCTCCCTCCCTAGTGGGGGCTTTTCGACAACAAATTTGTCGAGAAAGGGGCCGTTCTCATCAAGGTCTAGCCGAAGCAGCGCGTCCTTACCCCGCCAGGTTAGTGCGCCGAACCGCTGACGCGTGGGGCGCCAGTCGGACCGAACCGGGCCGCCCGGTTCGTCCGAGCGGATCCACGCGGTCAAATCGTCGAGTTCGTCGCCACTCGGCAATATAGCGGAAAGACATACAATTCGGCGGCCGCCCGCGTCCGCACGTCGAAGCAGACGCTGTACCAACGTCTCGTACCGGATTTCGCGCTCGCTCGGGCCGATCATATGTCCTTCATCCAGGACGATCAGGCCGACGTCATCGATGAGCGAAGGGTCGCTTCTCAGCGCAAAGTCGAGCTTCTCGGGCGTGGCGATGATGATCTCGCGGGTTCGCAAGGCATCCTCGTCACCAGCCGAAACACCGCTCGCGCCATAGAGCGAAGAGACGCTGAACCCGAGCGGCGCGAAAGTCTTTCTGAAAGAGCGTTCGGTCTGCGCGGAGAGGGCGCGCAGCGGTGTGACGATCAGCACCCGGCGGGCCGACGACAAGGTCATCAGTGCTGCGATCTCCGCAACACGCGTCTTGCCGGCACTAGTCGGTAAGGCGACGACGAGATCGTCGGTAACGTCAGTGGAACGCCGGGCCGCTTCGCGTTGCGATGGCCATAGCTCCACCTCGGATGTCTTGCGGGCGTAGAGCGACGAGATGAACAGCCGCCGCAGATCCGGGTATCTTTCCTCCGTTCCGTCCGGAGGCTCGGTCGGTAGGTTCTGGTGTAGCGAGTGCTGCCAGAGGTCATCGATCAGGTGGAGACAGAGGTTCGAAATCCACCACAGGGGGACGTTCTCGGCGTTGTCCGCAAGACTGACTGCAGTCCGCAGCAATGCACGTGCATCCTCGATCGGCTCGGGTTCACCTGTCTCGAGCGCGAAATCAAAATGTGCGAGAGCGCGACAGATCGTCGTGTTGAGTATGGTCGACAGAACCTCATCGATGTCGGGTTCTTCGCCGCGAAGCACCTCGGCAATCTGCTCATCTCCATGAGCGGCATCATTCAGCCAATCACGGACGAAAGCACGCATTTCGCCGAGATCGCGCAGGATTAGGTGCCTGATCGCCGCCTCGCCCGGCGATACATTGAGGTCCTCCGCGGTCTCGTTGAAGAGCGAATAGGCGACGGCCGAGAAACCGGCAAGGTGATAGGTTGCGGCAGCCAGCATCCGGCGGAAACCGCGATCGGCCGCCTCCGGATCGCCGTTGCGTACGAGGGCTTCGAAGGCGTTAGCGGCACGTTCAAACGCCTTGCTAGTCAATTCCGAGGGGCCAGCTTGAGCGCGTAGCGCCATCGCACCTCGAAGCAGGGCAAAGGCGTGCTCTGCAAGATCGGTCTCGATTGTCACGCCGAGCGGCGGCGCATTGGGCGGCAGGACACCTTCCTCGCGCATCAGCGACCAGGCGGCGCCGCGATAGAGGAGGCGCCCAAGAATGCCGTCGACAGTTGCGGCTTCCAGAAAAGTGGTCAGCTCGTCAATCGTCTCCAAGATCTTCCGCCTCGTGATACATCGCCTTGATGAAGTCTTGGTGATCTTCGACGTGAATATTCACCACGTAGTGGTCTCGGTTGGTTCCCGCAGCTTGGAGGTCGTCCTTCAGCGAAGCGTGCGGACCATTGCCCGAGACAGTGAAGAGCATGTGGTCGATGCGATCGGCGCGGAGAGACTTCAATCCCACCTCGTCGCGGAGGCTTCGGCCCAATGCATTGTCGTCCAGGTCGTTGCTGTCGAGCAGGCGATTGGCGACGAACAGCAGAGAATCGGGTGTACAGCGCCCGTTGTCACGGTCGAGCACCTTGCGGGCGCTCGTGACGGTAGCCTTCCCAAGCCTCTCATTGCTCTTGGCCTCGCCTTTCAGGAGCCAGAGCTTTTCGCCAGCCCCGTCGTAGCCAGCGCCTATAAAGTCATCGCCGCGCATGGCCATGTTGCGGCCATCCTTGTAGCGAAGACGGCGTACAGGAACGCGCAGGCCGATCTCTTCTTCCACCAACTCCGTCGCAAGAATTTCGCCAAGATCGCCAGAACGGCCCTTTGGCGTTTGAGGCATTGCCTCGCTAAGGATTGTGGCAGCAACATTGTAGCCGAGCCGCTTTACGTCATCGGCAATGCGTTCGAGGCGGTCGTAGTGCGAGCGGATGGTCTCGGCGAGGTCGTCTCGAATATCGTCTCGGCCTCCATCCTTCTCGATATAGGTCCAGTAACGCTTGCGCTTATCCCTTTCTCTGGTGGCATCGCACCATCGTTCGTAGAGCCCCACGCATTCCCCCGAGTTGATTCCCACGCGGCCAAGCATATCAGAATCATGTATATCAATGATTGTATATAGACTTCCGCCAACCTTACGAAAACTGCACAGTCACTCACGCTTTTCGTCCGAAATGGGCGCGCGAACGGACCTTCCAACTTCGAAGGGCATGAGACCGTTTGTGGCCTCGGGCCCGAGACGCATACCTTTCACGTCTTCACCAACCCGCTTTGTCGCTAACGATCGAAACCTGCGACGTGAGGAGGCGCTCCTCACGGTTGAGCCAAGTTCCTTCTTAGCGTGGGGCAGATCGCAAGGCTTCGCGAACCCGGTGTGGGACAGAAACCCCCTTGTGGTGAAATACGTCGAGGACACCTCAGGCGTTAGTAGATAGCCCGAAAACGAGCGAAGCGCGCCGATCGTCTCGCGACTAGACAATCCCCCACGCCCGAAACCTCCCCCTCCCCGTCATCTCTCTGAGGCCGAGCTCCAAAACGATCCGCCGCGCTGCCTGCGGTGTCACCTCCAGCGCTTTGGCCACCATCCCGGCCGACACCAATGGTTTGGCCATTACCAGCTCGACCAGCTCCGGCAATTTTGAGGACGTCCGCCGTCCCTCCAACTTTCGCTCCATGAGCGTGCGCGCCAGCGTCAGCCGGTCATGCTCTTTCAAACCGATCTCGGCGGCCGCCAAAAGCCCTTGTGCGATGGCGAGCAGCCGGGTTTCCCGGTCGCGATGCCGGCGCCGATCGACGGCAATGGTTTTGAGGCCGAGATTGACCGCAGCAAGATGGGCGCCGGTGGTGATGCCGGCTTCACGAAGGATGGAAGCGCAAAATAGCCGGCCGAGCCAGGGCGCATGCTGCAGAACAGAGAGTTCGTTCCAGGCATCGAGGACAACGATCGCCTGCAGCGCTGCCGGCAGATCTTCGGCCTGGCGCCACACGCCGCGCCACTCGTCGAGCCGTTCGTCTTCGTCCCAGTCGAGATCATAGACGAGAGGGTCTCGTTCGCGGGCATCAGCACGGCCGGGCCGCTTCGCCTGCTCGATCGCCGCTTCCGATCGAGCCAGCAAGGCATCGATGGCTGCGTAGTCGACGCCGGGGAGATTCTCGCCCGCATCCACGTCCCCCTCCCCTTCCGGATCGATGGCGACCGCGGGACGAATAATGCGGGCAGGCTCCACTACCTCAGCGCCGATGTCCGCAGTCTGTCGCAAGATTCGGATGCCTTCGGCCGATAACGCCCAATCCGGCGACTGCGCAGCAATCCGCCGGCGGGTGCGCAGCACGTCACGGGCGATTGTCAGCTCGTGGGTGGGGGTGCGAATATCCCGCGTGGCGTCATGCAGGACAAGATCTTCGAGATGGACGAGTTCGCCATCGATCCACAGCGAAGCGCAGGCGTCGGCAAAATGGGATCGTTCGATCCATCCCTGACCGACCGGTGAACGGGCGATACGTTCGTCCAGACGCGTGAGCGCTAAACCGGCGTCGAAAGCCGGCCGCATCAGGGCTGTCATGCTGATTTTTGCGAGATCGTAAGCCATTGAAATCATGGTAAATGACTTCTTATAGGAATGCTATATTAATATTGGTGTTCGCTACATGGTATGATTGGTGGTTGGTGCTATAACCATCGATAAGTAACCCTTATCAATAGTAGAACATTTTTTATATTTGACTTCCGGCGTATATATCGCACGGGCATAGCGTAAATGTCGATATTTCAGTTAGTAAAGTAATAATTACTCTACAGCACTATTTCATGATTGCGTTGCGTAACAATGCTCTTTGTGTGACACTGCTCCTTGCGAGAGCATGTGTGGCGTTATCGGACCGATATGCATTCAGCGTTGGCGCTTTCGGCCTGTCGGAGGTGCGATTTGCACTCCGCCACATCATATCCCTCGGGCACGCGGCATCATCAGCGCTTGCGGCCGCCCCCTGCTTTGCACCTGCTGTATCTCAAATTTGTGTTTTGCACCGGGAATTTAGCGCCGAAGACAGGAGTGCCCGGCGTACTGGATCGTGGTTTGCGGCTATTGTGGGATAGCATAGAGTAGGACTTGGTTGCGGGGGCGGGATTTGAACCTGCGGCCTTCGCATTATGATCCTGACGATCTGCCATGCTGCTGCGCGCTTTCCGAAAGAAGGGAACCCGCGGCAGGTCGCTAAGCGAGAGGAGAACGCTCCCAGGCGACGGGGATGATGGCGGGCGGCCCCATGCGTTTGGCCTTTGGTTATCACCCGCCCAGCGAGGCGATGCCCCAACGCCGTTTCTTCGCTGTGGCATCCGTGATGGCCATGTCCAAGGATTTTGCATGGTCGCTAGTGACGCGATGGGCGCCTCCGGCCTCCATCAAGCGTTCGCCTTCAGGCTGCCGACCGGCTGCTGCCATATTTCCCGAGCGGCTTGTGCTTTTTGATGCCGCCGAGCCACTGACGATCAAGAATCCACCGTCGGCGGCATTTCATACCATTGGCGCCTAAGGATCGCAGCAACTCCCGTTATTCCTGGACCACATACACCGTGCTTCTCCGTTGCAGTCTGCTCCTCCCCAACAGTTGGGGTAGCATTTCGCGTTTTCCGGCTCAGCGGAGAACGGGCCATGGCGTCAGCCGATACTGGGTCATTTCTCCATCGCAACAGGCTCGATCGCTGCGCCGCCGGCTCCGAGCTGCAGGGCGTCATCGCTCCTCCAAAACCGGCGGACGTGGCACATACCTTCACGATTTCGACTTCTTGAAACGTACACCCGCGCCGCCACCGTTTTCCAAGATGAATTCTATTCCCGCCTTTTCGAACGCCGCGACGATGCTCGCAAGATTGTTGCTAATCGGTATGTGAGCTCCCCGTTCAAAATCCGCAATCGTCTGGCGAGAGACGCTTGCCGCTTTGGCAAGCTCCGTTTGACTCCAACCCAGCATAGCTCGTGCGCCTCGGCACTGCTCCATAGTTAGAAGATTGTTACTCAAGGCAAACTTTCTGATTGACTTCCTACATTTTGTAGGAAAAATGACCTCTGCGATCGAACAGGTGGGGGTACACCTGCTCGATCTGACCACAACCAAGCTTTGGGGAGCTCGGATCATGGCTGATTCCGACAATAGCAGAACTTTGCCTACGGTCATCCGGGGAGAATTCCATTCCTTCGTGGCGGCGTCCTTACCCACATCTCATAGTGCATCGAGGCCTCTGCTTCCGGACCGCGGCGACGATCCCGCACTTGCTGTCTGGACGCAGTGGTGCGCCACCTGGAAGCGTTTATGCGAATCAGTTTTGCGCCAGCAGCAGCTCGAGACGACCCTCATTTCGTATGTATGGCGATCTCCGCATGAACAAGCCGCGGCTTCCCAAGCTTACGAGGAGGCCCTCCAAGCTGAGGCGTGTGCGTTCGTCGCGGAGGCTGACGCTGCGGGAGCCTTGTGGGGGACACCGGCCCTGTCGATTGCCGGTGTAGCGGCCAAGCTCCACGCGGCTGTCACGAAATGGCAGCCCTCCCCCACAAGCCGGCACGAGCCATGGCCGCAAATCCGCTCCGCAATCGACGACCTCCTGAGGATCGATGGCGCCGCTGGAACGGGCGGCCGAAGCTGGGGGCCGGCGCCAGAGAGCCGATGTGGTTTTGAAGAAACGGACGCGAGCCCGTCAAAAGCACGCGTGAACCGGACGGAGCCGGCAGCCTGACAAGACGTGCGCATGCACTTCGTCCTGAAACCGCACGCGTTGGGGTCTGCTCCGACGCGGTGTTTTCCGACTCTACCACCAACCAGAACAAGGAACATCAAATGACACTGGGAAACCGACTTCGCGCTCGCCTTATTTCAGCGTCCCTGCTCGCCATCTTTCTGTGGGTTGCTCCGACGGCACCGGCTCTCGCACTTGAAGAGGAAGAGCTTCGGATCGCCACCGCCTACAAGCTGATGACGCTCGACCCGCACTATGCCAACCTCAATGAGAACACCTCATTGCTCTCCCATATCTTTGAGCGTCTGGTCTACCAGGACGAGAACCTCGCTCTGAAGCCCGGTCTTGCGACCTCCTGGCGGCCCCTGTCCGACGCCCGATGGGAGTTCAAGCTCCAGGACAATGTGCGTTTTCATGACGGTTCGGCCTTTGACGCGGACGACGTCGTCTATTCGATCGAGCGGATCCGGGATTTCCTCAAGTCGCCCAGCGGTGGCTTCCGCTCCTATGTGAGCGGCATCAAGTCGATCTCCGTCCCCGATCCCCTCACCATCGTCATCGAGACGGACAGTGCGGTTCCCAACCTGCCCCTCTTCTTTTCTTCGATCTTTGTCATGAACCGTCCTTCCGACGGTTTCGAGACCACCGAGGATCTCAATGCCGGCCAGGCACCGAACGGCACGGGACCATACCGGATCGAGAGTTGGCGCTCCGGCGAAGAGCTGGAACTTGTCCGCAACCACGACTATTGGGGCGGCAAGCCCTCCTGGCAGCGAGTATCCTTCCGCGTGATCGAGAACCCGGCCGCGCGGGTTGCTGCACTGAGGACCGGAGAGATCGATGTGGCAGACGCCATCCCGGCTCGCGACGTCGCCTCGCTGAAGGAGCGGGGCGTGCGGATCGCAAGTGTCGGTGCCGCCCGCATCAACTTTGTCCAGTTCGACGTCGATCGCGAAACGCTTCCGGGTGTGACCGACAAATCCGGTCAGCCGATCTCCAATCCCTTCAAGGATCCCCTCGTGCGACGGGCTTTGGCCATTTCGATCGATCGCGGCATACTCGTCGACAAGATCCTCGCCGGCTTCGGCACCGCTGCATCCCAGGTGTTTCCGAACGGCCTTCCCGGCACTTCAGCAAAACTTTTGCCGGGAGTGCCTGACTACGAGCAAGGCAAGGCGCTTCTTGCCAAGGCGGGGTACCCCGATGGCTTCAGCCTCGTTCTTGCGGGACCGGCCGGACGCTACCCGGGCGACGCCGAGAGTCTTCAGGCGATTGCGCAGAGCTGGGCCCGTATCGGGGTCAAAGCCCAGCCCTCAGCCTCCCCGTTTTCGGTGTTCAACACCAAACGTGCCGCCGGCGACTATGGCATCTGGTATGGTGGCAGCTCCGGCGAGGCGGTGGACATCATTCTTCATTCACTGCTCGCCTCCCCTGATCCGGAGCGGGGGACCGGTGCGCTGAACTTCGGCAAGTATCGCAACGAGACCTTCGACCGGCTTCTGGCCAGCGCAGAAGGTATTGCGGTCGGCCCGGAGCGGAACGCAGCGCTTGCCGAGGCGACCGAACTGGCGATGGCCGATCAACCGATCATCCCGCTCTATCACTTCCATCATATCGTCGGGTACGGGCCGCGGGTCGGCTCCTATGTGATGCACCCACGCGGCTGGACGACCGCGATGCAGACCCTCGTGGCGGCGGAGTAGGTGCTCATGGGGATGATTTCTGCTGTGCTGGGAAGGCTGTCGCAAGCCATCCTGCTCCTCGTCGCCATGTCCGTGATCGGATTTATCGGCATCCACAGCGTCGGCAATCCGGTCTTCAACGTCGTCAACATCGAGACCGCCACGCCCGAGGACATCCGGGCGGCAACGATCGCGCTCGGACTGGATCAGCCGATCTGGCACCAGTACGTGGTCTTCGTCGACAATGTCGTCCGCGGAAACTTCGGCACGTCCTACATCTATCACCTGCCAGCGTTCGAGCTTCTAATGAGCAAGCTGCCGGCAACACTGGAACTCGCCTCGATCGCCATGCTGATCGCCGCTCCGATCGGAACAGCGCTCGGCCTTGTCGCCGGTCGCCGGATCGGTACCCTGTTCGACAGGACCCTGCTCCAGGCGAGCGTGTCGGCGCTCAGCATCCCCTCCTTCTGGCTGGCGATGATGCTGATTCTTGTCGGCGCCCTCCTGACCGGCTGGTTCCCGTCCGGCGGCAGAGGAACGACGGCACATCTCCTCGGCCAGGACTGGAGCTTTCTGACCGCAAACGGACTGTGGCACCTCGTCCTTCCGGCGCTGGCGCTGGCGATTCCGAACATCGCGCTGATTGCCCGGCTGTCACGCTCTGGCACGATCGAGGTCGAGAGCCTGGACTTCACCCGGTTCTGCCGTGCCAAGGGACTGTCGTCACGAAGGATCCTGTTCCGCCACACGCTTCCGAACATCAGCGTGCCGATCGTGACGATCATTGGCCTGCAGTTCGGCGGCATGCTGGCCTTCGCCGTGGTGGTGGAATCGATCTTTTCCTGGCCGGGTGTGGGCAAACTTCTGATCGACTCGATCCAGCTCCTCGATCGCCCGGTGGTCATGGCAACGCTGACCTTCGTCGCCGTCGCCTTCGTCCTGCTCAACGCCCTGGTCGATCTCTTCTACGCCGTGCTCGATCCGCGCGTCCGCCTATCTTCATGAAAGGGACCCTCATGAAAGCTCTGATCCTGAGCGCACTGAAGAAGCGTCGACACGGCCCTGCCCTGTCCGCGCCCCGGGTGCTGCTTGCGACCTACATCCTGCTTGCCGTCGCCGCTCCCCTCATCGCGCCGCAGAACCCTTATGATCCGCTGCAGATCTACGGCTGGGAGGCGTCATCGCCACCCGGAGCGGCCGGCGGCGGCGGCTATCTCTACCTTCTCGGGACCGACGGGCTCGGCCGCGATATTGTCAGTACCATCCTCTACGGCCTGCGCATCAGCCTGGTGGTGTCGATCACAAGCAGCGCAGCGGCCGCGCTGATCGGTCTGACGGCCGGCGTCAGTGCGGCCTATTTCGGCAAGTGGGTGGATGTCGCGATCATGCGCCTCGTCGACTTGCAGCTGAGCCTGCCGACAATCCTCGTGGCGCTGATTGCGATCGTGACACTCGGGCCCGGTATCGACCGGATCATCCTCGCCCTGATCATTGCGCAATGGGCGACCTATGCGCGGATTGCGCGCGGTGTAGCCCTCAGCGAGGTGGGCAAGCCCTACATGGATGCGGCGCGCCTGATGCGGCTGCCGACGCGCCGGATCATCTTCCGCCACCTGCTGCCGAACAGCATCGCGCCTGCCATCACCCTGATACCGATCGAGATCGGCCATGCGGTGGCGCTCGAGGCGACACTCTCCTTTCTCGGTCTGGGCGTTCCGATCGACAAGCCCTCACTCGGCTCGGCGGTCGCAAACGGCTTCCAGTATCTGCTCACCGGCCAGTACTGGATCAGCCTGTTCCCGGGCCTCGCCCTCTTCGGTCTGATCGCCAGCATCAATCTCGTTGGCGAGGACGTTCGCCGCAAACTCGATCCCAGGAACCATGCGCAATGACAGTGGACCACACGAACGCACCGCTTCTACGCGTTGAGAACCTTGGCCTTCGCCATGTGTCGGGCGCCAGTTCGACACCGATCCTCTCCCAGGTGAGCTTTGACCTCGGGCGCGGCGAAATCCTCGGCATCATCGGCGAGTCCGGCGCCGGAAAATCGACGATCGGCAACGCCATCCTCGGCCTGCTCGCCCCCGAATTCCAGCAGACCTCCGGGACAGTCTCCTTCGGTGGCAAGGCGATGGGCAGCATGACGGCCGAGGAACGGGCCGCACTCCGGGGAAAGCGGATCGCTGCGATCTTTCAGGATCACACGGCGTCGCTCGACCCTTTGATGAGCGTGGGCGCCCAGATCGAGGAAACCTGCCTGGCGCTCGACACCAGGCTGTCGAGACATCAGGCACGCGCCCGCTCGATCGATCTTCTCGCCCGTGTCGGCATTCCGGAACCTGAGCGGCGATACGGCAACTATCCGCATCAGTTTTCCGGGGGGCAAAGGCAGCGCATCGTCATCGCCATCGCCCTTGCAGGCGCCCCCGACATCATCATTGCCGACGAGCCGACGTCGGCGCTCGATGCGAGCGTGCAGAAGCAGGTGCTCGAACTCATCAGAGACCTCGTCGATGAGACCGGTGTGTCCGTCATCCTGATTACGCATGACATGGGCGTGATCTCCGAGATCACCGACCGGGTTCTCGTCATGCGCAAGGGCAAGATCGTCGAAGCCGAACGCACGTCGGTCATCCTCGATCAACCCGCTCACGCCTACACAAAGAAGCTCCTGGCCGCCGTTCCGAGACTCCGAGTGACGACCGGGCCGACGCCTGCGGATGGTGGGAGCGAGATCGCCGCCGATGCACCCTCCGGCGAAGGCCTCCGTGTGCCCATGCATCTTGTCGCGGAAGGTGTTTCGAAGCAGTTCGCACCACGCGGTCCGGTCTGGGGCTTTGGCCGGAGGGGTGAAAGCTTCGGCTTGCGGGACGTCGGCATCCGCCTGCCACGCGGTACGATCACCGGTATTGTGGGTGAAAGCGGCAGCGGCAAGACGACCTTCGGCCGTATCCTCGCGGGCCTCGATACTGCACCTTCGGGCCGGATCATCATCGACGACCAGGCCTATGACATTGCCAGAAGCGGCCGCCGCAGCGGTCTCCTGGGCCGGGTCCAGATGATCTTCCAGGATCCTTCCGTCTCCTTGAACCCGCGCATGACCATCGAGGAGACCCTTGAGGAGAGTATCCGCTTCGGTGCAAGCGCGCGCCGACAAGACAGCCAGGCGAATGTGGCGTCGATGATGGATCGGCTGGGTCTTGCCCGCAACCTGCTTGCCCGCCACCCTCACCAGCTCTCCGGCGGCCAGAAGCAGCGGGTCTGCATCGCCCGCGCCCTTCTGGCCGACCCCGAGTTCATCGTCGCAGACGAGCCGACCTCGGCGCTCGACGTCTCGGTGCAGGCAGAGATCGTCACGCTCTTGAAGGAGACCATCGCCGAGCGGGCGATCACCATGGTCTTCATCTCCCATGACCTCGCCATCGTCCAGGCGATGTGCAGTGCCGTCTACATCTTCAAGGATGGGCGGGTGGAGGATTTCGGGTCGTCCGACTTCATCTTTGCGCGCTCTGACAATTCCTACACCCGCACCCTTATCGAAGCCCGGCCGCAGCGGTTCACCTGCTGAGCGCTGCGACCTCAGCGGTCCGATTTCATCCGGCAGACAGCACAAAGGCATGCCGCTCATCAACGCAGAGCGCTTCTTCACCGAGAGTTTCCTCACAGAGAGTTCCTCACAGAGAGTTTCTACAATGAATGACAGGTTCACATTGGCCGTGACCGGCCAGTCGCTGATCAAGCACGACATCCGTGACATCGCCGCCCCGGCCTTCGCGAAAGTCCAGGCGTTGCTTCGTCACGCGGATCTCGCCTTCAGCAACTTTGAAAGCACGATCCTGGGAAGCCACGGTGGCTGGCCGCTCAAAGGCTCTTACTTCGGTTGCAGCGACGCGGCCGTGCTCGACAGCTTGCAGGCGATCGGGATTCAGGCGCTGTCGCTATCGAACAACCACGCCTTCGACCTCGGGCCGCCCGGGGTGCTCTCGACGCTTGAGGAGGTCGAACGACGTGGCTTTCTCCATGCGGGCCTTGGCCGCGACTACGCGCACGCCTCGCGCGCAGGCATGGCGAGGATCGGCGGGCGTCCTGTTGCCATCGTCGCAATGGATGGAGGGCCGGGGCCGGACTTCATGTATGCCGCCGATGCCGACGGCAGCAGACCGGCACGACCCGGCGTGAACCGGCTGCGGCTCACCCAGGTGCTGGAGGTCGACGGAACGGCCTTTGAACAGATCAGGGCCATTCGCGACAAGGTCGGCTATACGGCCATCGATCTTACCAACGACAGCCAGCCCGACGATCCGCAGCACCCTGCCGCAGATGATGAGCTTGGCATCGCACGCGCCGTGTTCCGGCGGGCCGAACGCTTCGGGCGAACCGTCAGGATCGATGAGACCGATCTGTCCAGGAACCTCGATGCGATTGCGACCGCGGCGAAAGACGACAGTCTGGTCGTCGCCTATCTGCATCATCATCACTGGGCATCCGACTGGTACCAGGTCCCGGACTGGGTGAGCGGTGTCGCCAGAGCGTGCATCGATGCAGGGGCCGCCATGTTCGTCAGCCACGGTGCCCCCGTCCTTCAACCTATTGAACTCTACCGGGGTCGGCCGATCTTCTACAGCCTCGGCAACTTCATCTTTCATGTCCGCTCCGAAACGTCGGCCTGGACGGCCCCGGAGGTCTGGGAGAGCGTTGTCGCTGTATGCTCGTTCGGCACTGGCAACCGTCTGGATGAGATCGCCCTTCATCCCGTCGTCATCGGTGGCGACGAGGCGTTGAAGGAGCCTGTGTTGGAACGGCGCCTGGCGCCACACCTTGCGACCGGGGAAAGCGCCAGCCGCATTCTACGGCGGGTTCGTGCACAGTCTGCCAGGTACGGCGTCGACATCGAGGTTCTCGACGACGTCGGCCTGATCAGGATGTAGTCGGTGCGGGCCAACCAACACCCGGGCATCGGCCCCGCATCCTTCACATGAAAACTCGTCGGGATCCCCATGGACGTACGCAAAGAACTGGTCACCCGCTTTTTCCGCTATGCTGCAATCGAGAGCCAAAGCAACGGGCGCTCGCCGTCCCTTCCCTCTTCCCCAGGACAGGCAGCCCTTGCGGCCCTGCTCGCAGACGAGATGCGGGCACTGGGCGTCGACGACGTCCATGTCGACGACCATGCGATCGTCACCGGCGTCAAACGCGGCAACCGCCCTCATGCGCCATCCGTCGGCTTCATCGCCCATCTGGACACGGTCGATGTCGGACTTTCGCCCTACGTCCGCCCGCAGATCCTGCAATTCGAAGGCAGGGATCTTTGCCTCAACGCTGCCGAAGATGTCTGGTTGCGGGTCGACGAGCACCCGGATCTTCTCAGGTGGCTCGGAGAGGACATTATTGTCGGCGATGGCACCAGCGTGCTTGGCGCCGACAACAAGGCGGCGATTGCCGCCATCATGACGCTGCTTGCACGGCTCGATCGGCAAGACGGACACGGCGACGTCTTTGTCGCCTTCGTGCCGGACGAGGAAATCGGCTTGCGTGGCGCCAGGGCCCTCGAGCTTGAGCGCTTTGCTTGCGACTTCGCCTATACGATCGACTGCTGCGAACTCGGTGAAGTCGTGCTGGAGACCTTCAACGCCGCCTCCTGCGAGGTCGTCTTTACCGGCGTCAGTGCCCATCCCATGTCGGCGAAGGGAACCCTCGTCAATCCGCTCTTGATGGCGATCGACTTCATCGCGGGGTTCGATCGCAGTGACACCCCCGAATGCACGGCGGGCCGCGAGGGGTTCTACTGGTTCAAGGATCTCGTTGCCAATGACACCGAAGCAAGGTTGACCGCGCTCATCCGGGACTTCGACACCGATGGCTTTGATCGACGCAAACGCCGGATCGCGGATATGGCCGAGCGGACAAGAGCACAGTACCCGTCCGGGGCGATCCGTTACGAGATCATCGACAGCTATCGGAACATATCCGAGCATCTCAGCGACGATCGCGCCATTGCTTTGTTGTTTCAGGCAATGGACGCGCTCGGGATCGAGAAGAACCTGATCCCGATGCGGGGCGGAACCGACGGGGCGGTTCTATCCGCCCGCGGCCTGAGCACGCCGAATTTCTTCACCGGCGCTTACAACTTCCACTCGCGGTACGAGTTTCTGCCCGTACCGGCCTTCGAAAGCTCGTTTGAAGTGGCGTTGAAAATCTGCCAGCTGGCGGCAGCGAGCTGAGGACTTGGCTGTCAGGCTGCCTTTGCAAACCGCTCCAGCATCTTTCGAAGCTGGATATTCTCCTGCTGAAGCTTGACGGCCAGCTGCCCTTTCAGCCTGAGATTTTCTTCTTCGAGCAAAGTGAGTTCGTCCACTCCGTTTGAAGCTGGCTCCGCCACGACGACTGATGCAGTGCTGCTGCTGCTGTCCGCGGGACGACTGTCACGCTTCATGCGTCGACGAACCGGAGCCTTTACGGTAGCTTTCTGCGCGTCTTCCGTTTCGGCTAGCGATAGCGAAGGGACTTCGACCGCTTGTTCGGCGGGTTCCATCAGGGCATCCTGGACCTGCGCAACAGGGTCCGTGACCGCAATCTCGTTTGCAGCAGATTGAATACTCTGCTCGGGAGCAATCGCGTGGGCTCGTTCGGCCCCGCCAAACAAATGCGGAGCGTCATTCTCGGCCTCACGCACGAGTGCCTTCAGATCCGTATCGCTCCAGATGGACGTTGGCTTGTTTGCCCGACGGCGACCCGATTTGAATTCGACAATGAACTTTCGCTGCTGTGGCTTCATAACTACCCAACGTTCAAGAGAGCTAGAGCGGCTTATGGCGGCGCATTGTACCGCTCAAGCATCGTCTTGAGCTGCGCATTCTGCAAAAGCAACTTTGCGGCCAGTTCGCGTCTCAGATGCTCGATTTCCGCGTCTAGTGCGGTGACCTCGTCAATAAAGGTGATCGGCGCCGGCCGGGCACCGGAACTGCCGCCTCTATATTCCACGACGTCGGACACTGCAATATTGCCGGCGCTCGTTTTTGCGCCGCTGCTTTGCCTTTTTGCCCGCAGTGGCGGACGTGGCGGTTGCGAAAGATCTTCGCGGTCGTCTGCAGATGACTGGTCGAGAGAGGGGGTAGGCGCCTCCACACTTTGGTCAACTGATGTATTCGCCGTGTCGAGGCCAGCAGCATCGAGGTTGGTCACTGCCGCGTTTTCGGTTTCAACGAAAGAGCCTGCAGCAGTGCCCTCAACACCGCGAGCTTCCAATGCGTGACCGGCCGGGGCCATCGGAGATGTTTCCGGACCCCGCTCCTCGACTTCACGAGGTCCGTCTGTCTCCTTTGCGGTCCGGCGGGAGGCCAGATCAACCAGATACTTCCATGGTGATTTCATCGTGCGCCGTCACCCCGAGCAATTGCACCGGCAAGCCATGCTGGCATGACCGGCGCGATATGAAGAAGAGTGCGAGGACGCGGACCGATCGCGGGATCCGACCGGTCCTGCTTCGATTGGTCAGGCAAGACCGAGCCGTTTGCGCAGATCGGCATTTTCGGCCCGCAGTTTCTCGGCCAAAGCCTTGCGCAGCCGTGCATTCTCTTCCTCAAGCTGAAGGAGATCGGAGATATCAGCGAGACCTGGCGTCTGAGCCTCGAGCTTTGGTTTTGCCGCCCGGGTTTTCCCGACGGACTGGCCAACTTTCTTTGCCCGTCCCTTGGTCGTGACGAGAGCTGCGGCCTTTCCCTCCTTGTCTGCCCGCTTCCTGCGTCCTCTTGCGGGAGCAGCACTTGCCGGTGGTGCTTCCGACACCGCTTCCGTTTGAGCAGTTTTCGGTCGGGGTCCCCGACGCTTCTTCGGTGCGGCCGCTACCTCTGCCGGCGGCGGCGTCTCAATGATATCGATATTGGTTTCGTCTGCCATGAGTTGTTTCCCTCTCCAATGGTACACTCTTTTTCCAATGCTTGACGTGCGGTGTCAATGATTGCGACCTTTTAAAGATGACGCCTCTTCCAAGCATGACGAACAGTGTGTGAAACAGCGTGTCGGCAGATACCAGCATCGAGTTTTGTTCCGGCTTCCAAAGTGAAGATGTGGTCGCTTCAATGTGTAGACGTGCGATGGCTACGACGGTCACAGCAAGGCAACCCGCCAAGTCCCTGTCACAACGCTCCTCTTGTAAACGACGAGGAGAACGGACCGAGTGCGCTTCTCGCGCGCTGATCGGGCGTCAAGCTTTTCGCCCTTTTTGCCGACAACCTGAACCGCGACTGTCTCAGCCACGATTTTCAGATCGTGCGACAGGCCGGTCGGGCCGTCGAAAGCGGTTGCGGCCATGGCGAAGATTACCAGGAGGTTTGCGGACCGCAGTTAAACGCTGCCCAGGCGGCCAGCGCTCCCAGGAGCCTATGCGCAAGAGGCCGAGGGAAAATCGCGCCGGCTCGAGGCGTGCCGGGAAGGAACTGGCTGAGCGCTCCAAGATCGGCGTAACCGGCCTCGTCGATCCATTTGGGATGAACGACCAGTTCGTCACGAAAGATGCGCAATCGGACACCGAAAGAGGCGAGCCCAGGTTTCAGGAAGGCCACGAGAACCTCCTGTGGCGTTCCGCGGGGATGATAGCGTGCCCTCTCATGACCGGCTTTGACGTCGCCTGGACCGCGTGATTGCAGCGCGCAGATCGGACACAGCCTCAGCGAAGGTTCTGACCTCCCACACAGGCTGCCACATCCTCTGGAAAGCGATAATTGGAACCACACTCACGTTCAGGGGTTGGCCTACATATACAAACCAGCGGAGGAATACCGATGGTTAGCGATCCGCGACATCTTGTCGATAAGGTGCAAACCCGGCTGCAGGAAGCCATGGACGACATGCGGAAAGACGTCGAACATGTCGACGAGCCGCAAATGAAAGCCATGCTCGAAACTGCCGCCGAGATCCTGGGCGGTCTCAAAAAGGCGTTCGGCGACTATGAGAAGGAGAACGAGGCCGCATGGCGGTAGCGCGCCTATAATGGCGTCGAGGCGATACGCATGAGCAACACAAATACAAGCGGCATTGCGAAACTGCTCAGCACACTGCCGGACAGACTGCCTCCCGAGGTGACCGTAGGCGACATCTTGAATGCGATGGGTGGCCAAGGTGTTGCCATCGTCCTCTCAATGTTCGCCGTCGCCGCCATGATTCCCACGCCTGGAATACCGGCAGGAACCGTGTTCGGAACGGTTCTCGCTCTACTGTCTGTCCAGGTGATCTTCGGCGCGAAACGATTGTGGCTTCCACGTCAGTTGTCAGCACTGGATGTGCCCCGGTCCGTCGTTGAGTGGACCTCCACGCGTGGCTCGAAAATTCTCGCCCGCCTTGAGCGACACATAAAACCCCGCGGCAAAATGCTTTCGAAAGCTGTAACTCAACCTGCTCTAGGGCTCATCATCTTGGCAATGGCCATCCTGATTGTGTTGCCGATTCCATTCGGTAACGCGCTACCAAGCCTTGCGGTACTGATCATGGCTCTGGGCATGGCCCAGCGTGACTCTCTGACGATCGGAGCAGGACTACTCATCGCAATCATCGCCGCGTCGATCTGTGCCGCTCTTCTTGCCGCCAGCTGGCGGCTGGTTGCTGCTTGATCAACTCACCCGCCTTACCTTTGGTGCACCGGCCCGGCCGCGCCGCGCGTTTCAGGCATGGCGACCAGGTTTCGATCGGATGCCCCTGATCCAGCACCAGGACAAGTGAACTGGACAAGAGGCTGTGTTTTGCTGCGACGGCGACGGATCCAGGTCTCGAGCTGACCCATTGCTGCCGTTTCATGTCGGTTCGGGAAACGGCTGTATATGCTAGGATGCAGCTGGAAAAACGGAGTGCGGCATACGCGATGCGAGGGATCGAACCATCGCTCGCGGACGAAAGCCAACGTTGAGCTTTTGAACGGGGAGACGGGGACGATGCGGCCACCACAGCAACCCGATCTGATAGTTCGGCAGAAATCCCCACCGAACATCGAGTTTCCGTTTGCGTCGCTCTCCGATGGGCTGGTCCCAACCGAGCTGTTCTTCGTGCGAAACCATTTCCCGTCGCCGGACATCCAAGTGTTAGACTGGAGGTTGCGCGTGGGCGGGGCGGTGGAGCGGCCGATCGAACTTGATCTCGACAGCATCAAGGCGATGCGCAGCACGACTTTCACCGCCGTCGTCGAGTGCGCAGGCAATGGGCGCGTGTACTACGTGCCGCCGAAGGAGGGGTTGCAGTGGCAGAATGGCGCCGTCGGCAATGCCGCGTGGACAGGTGTTCTTCTGCGCGAAATTTTGGAAATAGCAGGCGTCAAACCGACCGCCCGTGAGGTTCTGCTCGCAGGCGCCGACAGCGGCGTCGTCGACGCAAACAAGAAGACGGCGTCTCCCGGCCCCATCGCCTTTGCACGCAGTTTACCGCTCGAGAAGGCCATCGCTCCCGGCACGATCCTTGCCTATTCAATGAACGAACAGCCGTTGACGCGTGATCACGGATACCCGCTGCGCGCGGTTGTGGGTGGCTGGTTCGGAATGGCCTGGATCAAGTGGATCACGCATATCACTGTTGTGGAGCAACCATTCCTTGGATACTGGCAGGCACGCGACTATTTCCGTTGGGAGCGCAGCCTCGGGGAACCCAGGATCGTCCCCCTTACGGAGATGGAGGTCAAAGCGCAGATCGCGCGTCCCGTACAGGGAGAGCATCTCATCGTCGGCCAGCCGTACCGGATTTTCGGAGCCGCCTGGAGCGGAGAGGCCGTTGTCCGGCAGGTCCAGGTCTGCCCCGGAGATGGCAAGGGCTGGCGCGAGGCAAGGCTACTCGAAGCAGAGCGTCCCTTTGCATGGCGCCTTTGGGAATACATATGGACCCCGAAGGAAGTGGGGCGACATATACTGCGATGTCGCGCGACAGATGGGGCGGGGAACGTGCAGCCCGACCTCCAGCGTTCCGACTGCGAGAGCTACGCGGTCAATTGGATCGTTCCGGTGGAGGTTACGGTCGTTCCTCAGCCAAAGACGTACGAGGAGGAATTCGTGATCTGATCACGCGCATGGGGAGCGAACGTCGGCTTTTGGCGAAATCGCGATGGCGGACTGACCAAGCATCGAATATAGCTCGACGCAGCGCCGTCCTCTGAACAATAACGGGTGTGCTGCGTCTGATGATGGCGCTCTCAGCTTCGAGATGACACATGAGAGTGACGGTAAACGAACTTCGAACCGCAAGCCGTGTCGTTCAGACGCTTTCTAAAGTTGAGCGTCGAGCTCTGTTGCGGCGCGCGATTGAGGCAATCGGTGAAGTGGGACACAACACGGGAACCCGTCGGTTGCGAGCGCACCTCTTGAGGGTCGACGACATTCAACTCGTTGCGTCGTCAAGCGCGACTGCCGCCGATTCGCTGGTGCAGCAGGCATTGATCGCCGCGGCTGAGATACTTGAAGAGCTGATGGAATGAATTGTCCCGCGAGCGCGGCGGGAGAAGCCCCGCTTGGCTAAAGCGGGGCCCACTCTCGCCGGGCAAACTGCAAGCACTTCCCCTAGCTGCAACGTCCCAGCGGTCCGAAAATGTATGCCTATGGGGCGTATTCGTCCACAATCCGACGGTTGCCGAGAACCGGCGCACTCGTGACGCCGCGAAGCTCCATAGGAGTGACGCCGGTCAACCCCCGTTGAATTTCCGCCACGTCCACCAAGCGGCAGCGGTTGCGAAGATCGCCCATATAGCGATGATGGCCAGCACCCCCCACAAGCCGGTTGGTCGCCGCGTTCTCTGTTGAGCGAACATTCTGAATTCGGACATGAGCGGTTCTGGAATCAATCGGACAGCCAGGAGTATCCCGACTGGTACAATCAATAGGTCATCCAAATACCCGAGCACAGGAATGAAATCGGGGATGAGATCGATGGGCGATAGAGCGTAGGCAGCGATTGCGCCTGCGATAACTTTGGCGGCGAGCGGCGTGCGTCGGTCGCGAGCGGCGATCCAAAGAGCGACCACATCGCGCCTTACAGATCGCGCCCATACTTTCGCCGAGGAGAGCCACTGGTTCATGACCGAATGCATACTAGATGAGCGTTGGATATATATTAAGCGCAGGCCCGCATAACGCCGGAAGCAGTCGCTAGGCGCGTAGCGCGCGGCAACACTCGCCGCTCGGGGCATTAAGGCAGCGGCTTTTCAGCGATGAATGCGATGGTTTGGGGCGGCGGGATTTCGGCGTTCAGCGCGACAAGATATGCCGTGATTCCCAACATGAGGACCGCAATCACCCCGAGCGGAAAACCAACACTGAAGTCCGGTTCTTCCTGGTGGCCGAAACGGTGCTTCTTCATGTCTTCTCCTTCCAACTGGGCCTGAGTTGTCGTGCGCCTGCCCCTGTTGCCGAAGGGGGCAGGCGCACACGGGTCAACGAAGGACCTGAACAACCGTATAGGTATTCGGATCAACGATGACGCGTTGCTGATTGACCACCGCAAATGCGTATTTTGGGTTCTCCGGCACTGGTGTCAACACCACCGTCCTGGGCAAGGGCTTTCCTACCTCTACAACTTCCTCGACAATGACAGGATTGGCCGGCATCGGCTGCTGTTCGACATAGGTCACAACCTGGCGCGGCGGTGGGTTGAGGGCGGCACCTGCCACTGCGCCCACTGCGCCGCCGACCACAGCACCAACCGGCCCCCCGACGATAGCGCCCGTTGCGGCCCCACCTGCGGCACCGGTGACAACACTATCATTGTGATCATCAGCAAACACAGCGGTAGAAGATAGGGCAGCGACGAAGGCCGCAGACAGAAGAGACTTAGCAAGCATGGTTTCACTCCCTTTATTGAACATAGGGAGGGAATGCTTGCCGAGTACGACCGTTCCAAAAGAAGGACCTTTGCTCCCTCCGCCTCGGACCAAAGTCTGACGAATGCGTGGACCCGTGACTTCCGTTGACGTCAAAGCCCTCGGCCCCTTTTGCGGCAGAAGAAAAGTCAACCGTTCCCGGGCAGGGCAAAGTCCCTTTCGCGCGGGGAAATCGCTTAGCAAGGCAATCCGTATCCGGGATCATGTCCCATGGCGTGGTGTAGCTTCGGCGATCGCCGTGCTTTCCGGACGGAGCCGGGAATGGGTCAGCTTGCCGCAGCGGGGAGGCTGATGAGCGGATCATCGCTCATTGCGGCGATGGTCTCAAGGGTCAGGTATCTGGAGCGCTGGACAGCCCACTCGTCGTTCTGTTCGAGCAGCAATGCGCCGACGAGGCGGACGATGGCGTCATCGTTGGGGAAGATGCCGACGACCTCGGTGCGCCGCTTGATCTCGCCATTGAGGCGCTCGATGGGGTTGGTGCTGTGAAGCTTGGTCCAGTGCTGCCTGGGAAAGGTCATATAGGCGAGCACGTCTTCTTCAGCGGTGTCCATGAGTTGGGCGAGCTTCGGCACTTTGGGCCTGATCTGGTCGGCGACGTTGCGCCACTGAGTGCTTGCGTTCTCCGGTGTATCCTGGGCGAAGGCCGTGGCGATGAAGGCGGAGACCACGCGTCGGCCGCTCTTTCCGGCATGGGCCAGCGCGTTTCTCATGAAGTGAACCCTGCATCTCTGCCAAGTGGCCGATAGAACCTTGGAGACCGCGGCCTTGATCCCTTCATGGGCATCTGAGACGACGAGCTTGACGCCTCTGAGACCCCGTCGCGTCAGCTTGCGCAGGAATTCCGTCCAGATCGGCTCGGCCTCGGACGTACCGATCTCCATGCCCAAGACCTCGCGCCGTCCGTCGGTGTTGACGCCGACGGCGATGATGACGGAGGGAGTTTATTCCCAGGCGACTTACACAGCCGTAGCAATTCCGACAGCGCAGACGCAGCAGAATGCTCATATCTATGAAGACGCCGAAAAAATGAGAAATCCGAACCGAATGATTGCTTTGACTCAGCAGCCGAAAAGAAAGCTTGGTCGCAATGAGCCCTGCTGGTGTGGAAGCCGGAACAAGTACAAGCGTTGCCATGGCAGATGAGGCGTGACCGGTCCACGCGGCACAAAAGACGCCAGTCGAAACTAGAGAACCTGCGGCCACCGCTGGTGCGCGTGCATGACGGTGAGGATCTCAATGTCCCGGCTGACGCGGTACGGAATGATGTAGGGAATATCAGCCAGCACGATTTCACGGGTGCCCTTGATACGGCCCGGCCGCCCGCTCGCAGGCACTTCCGCCAGCATATCAACGGCAGTCACGATCCGCGCCACCACGCGGGCCGCCGCATCGGGATTGTCTTTCTCGATATACGCGCCGATTTCATCAAGCCGCCGCAACGCCCGAAGCGTCCACCGTATTCGTTTGCCGCTCATGATTGGCGGGCAGACTTGACGTATTTCCCAACGACCTTCGCCACATCAGTATCGCTGGCGAATTCGCCCCGATCGGCCTCAGCCAACCCGGCTTCGATCTCGGCAAGCTGCCACTCCTGCTGCTCAACGAAAGCCTCAATGGCTTCAGCAGCCATGTAAGAGCGGGAGCGATCCAGCTTTTCGGCAAGCTGATCCAGCTTGCTTGCGGTTTCATCTTTTACACGCACGGTAAACGCCGCAGTCATGGCACCTAACTTTCCTTGGTTCACTTTGATTATTGGTGAACCAATGTGGTTCGTCAAGGTTCGGCTCATGAACAGGCTTTCATTTCCTCCGCGATGGGAGGCCTTTCATATTGATATCATTCCTAAATTCTGGTTGCGGGGGCAGGATTTGACCTGCGGCCTTCAGGTTATGAGCCTGACGAGCTACCATGCTGCTGCACCCCGAATTGAGAACAAGAGAAGGTGCTCCCCGAAGGAGCCCGCGGCACGATCGCCAAGGCTGCGAGGGGAGAACGCTCCGAGGCAATGGGAATGATGGGGCGGGAGGACCTTTGCTCCCTCCCCCTCGGACCAAAGTCTGACGAATGCGTGGACCCGTGACTTCCGTTGACGTCAAAGCCCACGGCCCCTTTTGCGGCAGAAGAAAAGTCAACCGTTCCCGGGCAGGGCAAAGTCCCTTTCGCGCGGGGAAATCGCTTAGCAAGGCAATCCGTATCCGGCCAAATCCACGTGCCATTCCTATGGGAACACGGCTGGCAAGGACAGCACGGGATTCAACTATAGAAATCGTCCCCGCGGACACCTCCGCAGCCAGCAATGTCTAACCTCGGCCAGTTCCATGAGCGTGCTATCGCCTCAACCTGTGGTGCCCACGATGTGCCAACAGCGGATCACGTCCGCTGCTCGCGGTGCGGTGGCAAGGGGACCGAAAGCGATGATCAGAGTTGCCGACGCCGGGATGAAGGAAACCATGGCCGCGATGGGCTCGCCTCGAACGCCGATCAGCATGGACCGCCTACGAAGGCGAGGCAGCCGTAGCGACGTGACTGTAGGAGCTTATCTGCGACGCAGTGAAGGCAGGAGGGGATGAGGGGAGGTCTGTACGACGATTGCTACCCTGGCCGCTCACCGTATCCTTTGCCGTCTCAATCCGAAGCCCGGTCGAACAGCCACGCATGCACGGAACAAGCGATGACCTCGCATAAGAAAATGTCGATGGTGCGCTTCTTAGGCGACGCGCTCGGGGCTGTACCGGCATTCATGTGTCAAAGTTAAATGCGCGCCACCCGAAAGTCGCTCATAATGCGTGCCTAGGCCCACGTTGCAGGGCTTCAGCACGGAGGAAACCAGAGATGGATTGGGACCGCGTCGAAGGGAACTGGAAGCAGATGAAGGGCAAGATCAAAGAGCAGTGGGGCAAGCTCACGGATGACGATCTGGACGTGATCTATGGTCAACGCGACCAGCTCGAAGGCAAGATCCAAGAACGCTACGGTTACGAGAAGGATCAGGTTAGACGTGAAATCGACCATTGGTACGGTCGTCAATCCTGGTAAACGCCTCGCATCCCGGTGCGGGAGACTGCGCAACTTCCGCCGGCGGATCTCCGCCGGCTTTTTTTTGCGCGGGGCCGGTGGTTTTATCGCAGGTAGCCGCCGCCCGGGATGTTGTGATGGAGGTTGCCAACGCCCGCGAGGCCGGCCAAATTGCCGACCTCGCCATACGTGCCACATTCGGAAGAACTTTGTAAGCTCGGCTCGGCTGTCACAGTCTCACGGGCCGGCCCGATACCAGCGAGGTGGGTTGGCCCTCCACCCGCTGGCGCGGCGGTCTGCGGGTGAGCGCCCGCCCGGCACCAGGGGAGATGCCGGTCTTTCTTGGCTCCGTAGCCGGGCTCACAATTGTCATATCATCCGACTTAGCCGTGAACTATCTTCATCGGAAAAGGTTCCTGCTCCACCGTAACTTTTTTCAATTTTCGTGTCTGCCTGAGCCCAGAACCGCGAAACTACACCCGCACCATACCTGACCTCTCACACCGGACATTGGCACAGGTGCGGGGCGGGCTTGCAGACAAGGCACCGCGACGACTAAACTCGTTTTTCATCTGCGCCGCTGCATCAAGTGGTCACCCCAAAAAAACTGGGAGGACAATGATTAGATGGAACGAATACTCTATTTTCTGCCCAGCAAGCCACAGCCGCTATGGGTACGATACTCCACAACAACTGCGATAATGGCAATCTGCATTGCTGTACAGATGGGCCTTTACACGCAGAGTGGCTTCGTTGGTTTATTCTTTCTCTTACCGGGCATTTTTCTAGCCGGTATTATGTTTGATCGCGGTTCGTCTCTGTATGCAACTGCGCTGGGTGCCCTGTTCGCATATTTGTCGCTCAGGCCAAGCGTAACGTTTGCCGGCTATGTCCTGCCAGTCGTGTTGTTCTCAGTGACAGGCGCCGCCATTGGACTTGTTGCCGAAGCACTACGGACAGAGATGGAAAAGGTCGTGCGGGCGGAGAAGGCCAAGACGGTTCTCCTGATGGAGCTTGCCCATCGCACCAAGAACAACCTGGCGATGCTATCGGCAATGATGCGGCTTCAGGCGAAGCTTCCTGGGGTAAGTACTTCAGAAGCCCTCACCGAGATGAGTGAGCGTGTTCGGATCATGGCGCAAGTGTATGACCATCTTACGATACGTGCAGACCGGAAGGTGGTGGATGCACGCACATACTTGATGGAAATCTGCCAGCACCTCACTGCGTCGATCAGCGGAATGAGCCCGGTTGCCGTCAAGGCCGATGCCGATGAACTGTATATTCACAGCGAGCAAGCCGTTCCGATGGCGATCGTAGTCAACGAGCTTGTGACCAATAGCCTCAAGTATGCTTTCCCGGAGGGCCAAGCCGGCCTCATCCAGGTTACTCTGAGGGCCAACGAGGAGGTTGTCCTCTCTGTGACTGACAATGGGGTAGGCATGCGTTCTGACGTCGCAGACGGCGTAGGCGCTCGCGTAGTTTCGCTCCTGGCCCAGCAGCTTGGAGGGACGATCACTCGTGAGAATCTAGAGACAGGGTGTCGCGTCACACTCCGGATGCCAAAATCACACGTTTAGTCATTATGGAAAACCCAGCGGGCATTTCTGCTGAGACCCCCACAGCCTTCCTTTTCTGCCAGTGCCTTTCCTGTGGAACACAGGCCGAAACCGCCGCCCAAGCGACGTCAATGGCTAAGTCACGCCATGTAAAACCCCAACAGCCGCGCTATCCATCCTCACGATGGAGGAATCTTACCGGGCACGACCGAAGAGGAAGGCCCGCGCCCCCGCTATCAGTGCCGCGGAGATCCGCATGCGGAGCATGTGTTCGCCGGATGGAATGGAGAGCGTCAGTTCGGTCGACTGGTCAGGTCGATGAACGACACCTCCTTGTGGGATTGGAACCTGACATGCCTGCACGGCGTGAAGGACATCAGGGGGCTTGATGGCTGGAGCGGCCGCGAAGGTGGAACAAGGCTCGCGGCAAAGGCCTGCGAGGACGCTTATGACGACGCGACGGCGGGAAAGCTCTTTGGTACGACGCAACAGGACGTCGCGGATATCCAATCATGTAGCCTGAGTTGGGACAGGGTGGACGGGGCTCCACCCAGGAAAGGCATGCATCAAAACGCCGATGGTGCTTTGCATCGTGCGGGGGTCGCGAGCAAGCTACGATCGATCTTGAACCGTTCCGCACTCAAGCTCAAGTTCGTCGGGCGTTCCGAGGCTGTTCCAGCTGTCGCTTTCGATGTGTTCGGTGTGGGACATTCGTCCACGGCGGGATGTCTCCTTCCGGTCACGTAGGGAACTCGCTGCGCTGCAAACTGTTAAGCAGCTGAGGAGGCTTTCCTGATGTTCGAACAGAAGTCCCAGAAGTGGCAGAAAGCCGTACTCGTGGAGATCGAATTCGAAGAAGAATTGGCAGTTCTTCAGATCGACAACACCAACGAGGCAGCCAATTGCCTTATGGAGTTGTGGCCAACGCTGGATGGTCCGGCTTTCCATAGGGCGCTGATGATGTGCGCAAGCGCGCTAGAAGGCAGCGCTGACGTTCGCGGCGCGCGGGAGGCCTTTAGGGCAGCAGCGGAAGAAGCGAATATCCTTGTGTCGATTCACTGAACTCACCGCCGCGATCCCGCGCGGCGGTCGTTTCCGATGGGAGGAAGCGCCATGACGAAAGGCCCGAAAGATCCGAAGAAGCCCGTCGAAGTTCCCCCGGGAGAAACCCCTGACTCCCTACCTGATAGCCCCAGTCGCCCGCTTGAGGAGCCTGGGCCAGACGCCGTTCCTCAGGAGGCTCCCGATATTACCCCGGTTCCGAACGAGGAAGTGCCTTCGAAAATGTAACGACGGGGTGAACTAGCGTTCAAGGGCCAGAGCAAACTGTCCGATAGATGCTGCAGACTGTTCTAACACTAGAGGAACGCATCATGACCAGCAAGCAAATCGCCATCGCTTTCATTATTGCGATGATCGGCATAATCGGCGCGGTGGCGACATTTTATTCTGTGGGTCCTGTAGCGGGCCCAAGAGAAATGTCGCGCCTGGTTGAGCCGCGGTATAGTGCAGATCGCTGAATGACGTCGGGCGAACATCGGAACAAGCTTCCAGGGCCACGTGAGCGCCTCTCTGAGATGGAGAAAAGCCGATGCTAGCCAGACTCATTACGATGACGCTTCTTTGCCTTGGGACAGCGTTGTTGTTGCCCAGAATCGACCGGTGGCGGCGGCTCCGGGGTGACGGTTGGCGCGCATTGCCGGCCCTCAGAACAGATCTGAGCTCTGCCAGGTTGATAGCCGGGCGCAGCAAACCGCCGATCAAGGCATGCGCTGGGCGAACCAACCTATTCCCCCGCATTTCGCGCATATGCCGGAAAGATCTCGTCCGTTGGCATTACAATTTGGGCACTCGAGCCAATTACCGTCCGCCAGGCGGCTGCCATAAACACCATCACATCGTCTGGCACCTGTCCGGCGGCTGCAGCGCAGGTTGATGGTCGTTGCATCGTACTGCAACATGCCGCAGCGCGTACAAACTGCGACCGGTTTCGGCTTGACGCCCATATGCCCCTCCCACGGACAGCCGCCAGAGGCCCGCTGCCGCCACGAGGATATCATGACCAACCGTACCGTGAAGCCCGCACGGCACGTTGCCGAATACCTGGTCGATTTGGGCGGCAAGAACCTGTTGCAAGGAGGCCTCCGGAGTCCTGACAGTGATGCAAGCCGCTCTTGGCGCGTTTAAGAACAATCAGTTGCTGAGATTCGCCTCTTCGCCGATACGCGGTCGACTGATGCGCCACGCGGAGCAAGAGGTCATCGCCGGTGACGCCATATACGCGTTTGAAGCTGGTGGGCGAATAAGCCGCCAATGGCTAGCAACACCGACTATCGTCCCCCTCGTTGGAGAGCGTGGAAAAAACGCGACACAAGAGCGGGCCGGATGGCGCTGCATCGTACCGGGCCGCCAGACACGGAACCACTAAGCGTCCAACAACCCGAGAGCCAATCACGTGCTGGGTGACGGCCGAATGCTCTGCGGCTAGCAAGATCCCCCCGTGAAGGAGACGGTGACAGGGAAGTGAAAGGTTCCCCAGTCGTTGGAACACTGCTCGACCCGAACCATCGTTTACCGGCGAGCGGCAGAGACACAACCACCTCAAGTGAGGATTGACTGGAGGGGGACCGCTTCTGCGGCAACGGGGGCCTGACCATCCGGGGCCATCGTCCGCAGTCCGGACGTTTTCAGATCCAAAAGTTGAAGCATCCGAAGGGACATGACGCGGCAATTGCCAACAGTGAGGAAACGATTATCTTTCGAGGGATAGGCTTTGTGACTAAATTCGCGCCTCATCAGCGGGTTGACGGACAGGGATGGGAAGCATGTTGCTGGAAGATTTGTATCGCCTGATGAAGACCGCACACGTTCAGGCTCAAGGAATTGTCGACACTATGACACAGCCCGTCGTCGTCCTGGATCAGCACTTTATCGTGTGAACGCGAACAATGCCTTCATCAACACGTTTAATGTCGAGCGCGAGGATGTCCTCGCGCTGAATTTCTTCAGTCTTGGCAATGGGCAGTGGGATATTCCGGAGCTTAGGCAGCTCCTATCCTCGATCATCCCACGGACGGCTGCGGTCATCGGGTTCGAGGTGCACCACACTTTTCCGAACATCGGCGAGCGTACGTTTCTTGTCGACGCCCGCCGCCTCGTCCATCCTGACAACAATAGTCGGCACATCCTTGTCATCTTCGACGATGTAACGGAGCGGCAGCGCCGGGAAGCCGAAATGGACTTCATCGTCGCAGAGATGCGGCATCGGTTGAAGAACCTCGCGTCCGTTGTTCGGGCGGTGGTCAAGAATATTAGAACCGCCGATCCAGCGGTGGCAGTCTTCAAAGAAGCGATGCTCGGAAGACTGGATACCACTTTTCAAGCTCAGGAAACAGCCGCGTTTGGGGCGGTGACCGAACTTGGACCGTTTGTCAGGAGCACTGTCGGTGAGACGCTCGCGGAGCGGCTCGAATGCTCTGGACCTTCGGCAGAACTGTCGCCTTCAATCATTCTTCCCGTCAGTATGATTCTCCACGAGCTTGGTACGAATGCGATGAAGTACGGGGCTGCGTCGGTACCCGGTGGAAGGGTGGTCGTTACCTGGGAACTGGAAGCCGGTTCTCGTGGTCGCACGCTGCTCGTATGGCAGTGGCGCGAGGAAGACGGGCCGAAGATTTCCCCGCCCGAACAAAAAGGATATGGGACCGAATTGATTGAGGGCCTCGTCAGCCATCTGGGGGGAAGCTTGCAACTTGCCTACCCTCCTAGTGGCTTCACGGCGACGATTAAAATCCCGATGTGAGGTTGTGCTGGCCTGATCGCAGCCGGGTTTAATAACTTTTGCGTCCGCTGCAGGCGCAAAGGGACAGGTTCTGCCCGGAGCATCAGTTGGTCCAACCGAAAGACGAAATGTGTTGGCAATATCCACTGCTCGCCGCGCGCACCGTGGACCGCGTGACGGCTTCGCCGGCCAACTCAATGGATACCACTTCTCCCAACGGCCCAACGATAGATGTGCCGCACTACTACTGCGTTTAGGCCGCCAAATGTGGAAGAACTCTAATGTGAAATGGAAAATGCCGGTGAAATCGATGCCTTAGGGCCGGTCACCAGTCCGTGCGCGGCCCGACGCAGCAGCGATGCTGCTCATGATCTTTTGGCCTATACTACAGGATCGTGAGCGCGATCTAACCGAGCGGATGTGCCTTTGCGCGGACCGGCGGGTTCAAGCAGAAGTCGCGCGAGAGGTGTTCCTGCGCAGCAACTGAAGCCGCCGGCGTCACCGTTGACCGCGTGAGCGGAATCCGCCGGCCGGGTCAATTCAGTGACGCGCTACCGCTGAGGGCCGCAGTCTCGATGCCGCGGCAGCCACGTGCCCCGCGGCATAAAGAATCGAACTTAGTCGCGATGCTCGGGCGCGGCCTCGAGCTGGTCCTTCGACCATGCGGTAACCGCGTGGACATTACCGCTTTCGTCCCGCATGAAGTCCAAATCGGTAACCGGTACGGCTACAGGCTTTGCACCGATACCGAGGAACCCGCCGACATCAATGACCGCGGTACTGCCGTGGAGATGGTCCAGAGTCCCAATACTGCTATCGTCCGGGCCATAAATCGTTGCGCCTTCAACCACATCCGGTGTCAGCTCACTTGGCGCGAGCCGAACATGTTTTGAATGATCCATCTTTTCGTTCCTCCACTCAACGGAGCCTCAATCCCTCATCAACTCAATTGTTCCACATGGACTTGCTCTAAACCTTGATCAATCCGCGAGATGCGGCGATCCTGTCGGCAACTTCCTTGTTCGTCGTCATGATCGTTCCTTAGCGGACAAGGTGGCTGCACCAGGGAGCGTTCACCCCTCATGATCTATGCGGTCACGGGATCGTACACACTTCTCAACAGTATTCGACAAATCGCAGTAACAATCGCCGTCATTTCCATTCGTAGGATCGTTCCGTGTAATGCGGTCGTTCCGCGACCAGAACTGAGGGCTCTGTCGTTTCTGCATACTGCTGTGCGTCCGCTAGGTCATTGAATCCAATGAAGACCATCAGCATCGATCGGGCGACTGGCTGCCCTTTTTTCCGGTAAGAGAAGTTTACGGCACAGTGCGGGTACCGCGTGTCGATCACACTCGACCCGCTACGCCCGTTTGTCACTCTCGTTAGGGCAAGAAACTGGCCAAGGGAAAAAAATCGATCGATTGCCAAGAAAGCTGATGCCTGCGAAATCTGCTGGCTCGCACCTGTCGCGGAACGCCCGTAATATATGCGGTCCGTCTGACCTTTACGCCTTTTCGTCTCGTAGACAAAAAGGCTCCCACCTGCGACCAACTCCAGCCGAACGTCGAAAGTCTGAAAGCGCTCAGGGCGGCGATCCAACTCGGAAAACAAGGCCCTAAGGTTCGCTATATAGTCAGCGTAGAACGCAGTCATTGGACCTCACCCGCAGATTCGAAGGTCCGTCCCTAACACATCGGCCCGACACGCACACCATCTTGCCGCGGGCGGAGGCGATGGAGCGACCACTCCATTTACCCGCTCATGGGTGGGGGATGGTCATCCTCCTCAAGGGAGGTGCTCCATGCCGGCGGTCGCATCCAAAACCTGTGGGACACAAATCAGCGTCGGGTCTGCCATCGCTCAGCCTCGACAGGCCCGCCCGGCGCGGGGGGCCTGCGATTTCGAAACCTACCTGTGGCTAGGCTACATGGTTTTCAGCTTCAATCTGCAGCGGCGCGGTAGACTGGGCGCTACCAATCTCGATGCGCCGAGGCTTCATCGCTTCGGGCAATTCGCGCTTGAGCGCGATCCGCAAGAGACCGTCGGAAAGCGTCGCCGATTCGACACGAACGTGATCGGCGAGTTCGAAACGACGCTCGAACGACTGAGGGCCGATGCCCCGATGCAGGAATTCACCTTGGTGCTTGTCCACCTTGCCGCCCTTGATAACAAGGACGTTACGCTCCTGAGTTACGTCGAGGTCGCCGTCTCCGTAACCGGCGACGGCCATGGCAATCGCATAGTCGTCGTCGCCCAGTTTGACGATGTCATAGGGCGGCCAGAGATCGACGGCCTGAAGCCGTTGGGCGTGGGTGAGAAGATTGATCACCCGGTCGAAGCCAATGCTGGACCGATAGAGGGGTGCGAAATCGAGTTCGGTTCTCATTGCCATATCCTCCGCAAAGCAACATGGATCGAGACGCTCGGAAACTCGCGTCTCCGTTTGCCGGCCCCTTCCTAGGCGACCGTGCAACTGATCTGGTTTTCCGGATTTGGCCGTTCAAGGGGTGATGCAGATTTTTTCGACACCTCGATCCGCTCCATCAATGTTTCCACCAAAGCTTGTTGGCACCATCAACTCGGCACCTGACGGATCGTCCCGCCGACTGAATGCCCATCGTCGACCCACCAGTCAGCAGTCTGGCCTTCCTCGGTGGGAGAAGCTTCTGCTTTGGCTGCGCTCAGATGTAGGCTCAAACCTTCGTCTGCGGCCCACCTCCCCATCACCACTTGCCACTCCTTCTCTGGTGCGCATATAATCAGTATATATTCTGTCGTGAGCGTTTTAAATTGAATATCAGACAAAAAGGACGGCGCCGAGTTCGCAAATATTAACGGATCTCCTAGCTAAATCCCTGCGCGAGGTAATTTTATCCGATAAGTGTCCCATCTGCCTTTGGGGGAGCTGCATGAGTATTAGGAGTGCGGACCAATCATACCAATGCGACAAGTTTCCAGACGAACAAGAAATTCGCGCTCAGTTGGCAATTATCCTTGCCAACCAAACGTTCGAAGCAACTCAAAGAGGGCGCCGCTTTCTGGAATTCGTGGTGGAGGAGACGCTTTCCGGCAGATCCAATCGCATTAAAGCGTTCACCGTAGCCACGAAAGTATTCGGCAGGACAGCGGACTTTGATCCACAGAACGATCCGCTCGTAAGAATCGAAGCAGGGCGACTTCGGAGAGAACTCGAAAGATACTACCTGCTTGCGGGGCAATCGGACAGAATTCTCATATCGATACCAAAGGGCGGATATGTGCCGGAATTTCGGTATCTGTCTGATCCCGTGGCAGCTTCACTCGACGTGGTTGCCCGATCTCCATCCCATCGGCAGAGCCCGAATTTGTATGTCCTTGCTATCGCGGCTGGCGCGCTCATCTTTGCCTCCAGTCTCTTCCTGCGGGACTTGCACACCCACCTAGCCGCTTCTACGGCATCCCGTGAGCTTCAGGTCTCAACTGTTCCGTCGATAGTGGGTGTAAATTTCGAAACCCTGGACCAGTCGGCGGAACTCACGCGGTTGGCAAATGCGCTTACCGACGAGCTGGTAGGCCAACTCGCGAGGGTCGGTCGCCACGCCACCGCCCATGAGGAGCCGGCTGGCAGAGCCATCACGACAGATACAAGCGCATCGAAAGAAGACCGTTACGTCGTCGTGGGCCGTTTGCGCAGGGACGCTAAGAACATAAGGATCTCCGCACGCCTGACTGCGCAATCGGAAGGATCAGTAATCTGGGCAGACAGCTACGACGTCAGCCTTGCTTCGCTAAACTCCCTGGATATCGAGACCAGGGTCGCTCAGCAGATTGTCGCCGCCATTTCGCAGAGCGGGATTCTTCGAACCAGCAGCGGTCAGCCGAAGGTCGGTTTCCGGGTGACCGAGCCGACACGCGATTGATAAGAGATGGGTTGAGCGCGGAGGAGGCGCGCCTTTCACCGATCATGCGATGCCCACCATCGGGTTGGCACCTTCGCTTGCGCTCAAGCGCGTCGCTCAGCGCTGTATGTCGCGCCGGCGGCCACCCCAAGTGGCGCCGGTACTCGTGGCGGAACTGCCACGGCTTTCATGTCCCAGCGCAAGGCGTCCGTCGCGACATCGATGTCCTCGACCTACATCATTCTGTGCGTCCTGCAGCCTCCGCTGCTTCTGGACTGCAGCGGCGTCATTGCCGTCACGGCGCGAAAATGCTCATGCAGGCCTGAAGGGCTCATGCCCGCTTCCGCGGCGCGTTGTTCCATGCTGAACCGTTCCCGAAAACTTTCCCGATCCAGGCAATGGCGCGACCAACATGCCCACCCCTGGCCGTAGGGAATGTGGCGCATTCTATCGGGTTTCGCTGGGCCCATGAGGGCAATCTGCGACACGCACCTCCGCGATATTCAGGACAAAGCCGCTGTCTTCGGCAAACGAGCTGCCGCCCCGCTGAAATGAACAGGGCGCTCGACCAGTTGGGGAGCGCCCTGTTCGACCCGGATCAGCGCGCGCAACAGCCAAACTGCGCAGCAAAGCGGTGATCAAAACGGGCGATGGCCGTCAGATGGTTGCCTTCTTTCCAGATGTCAAGATTCCTGGATGCGCTCCAGTTCAAAGAAATATATCCGCTCGTCGCCGGTGATTGTCATTGCCCCCATGACCCTGTTTTCATCGATCCGTCGGAAATGGTCGACGATTGGCTGATGGTCATAGACCATGACCGCACTCTCAACGCCTGCAAACACATCGGTTTGCACGGATGCGACCGGCCCCCGCGCCCGAAGCCGGCGCAGCAGATAGGAGAACAGGTTTCTCGCAGCGCGCGTCCGGCCGACTGCATGGAGGCGCAGCGCCAGGCGGATTGGTATCCATTTCGGATTGATAGCAACCAAGTGCCGCTCACCTGCGCGAAACAGCAAGGGGTCCGCGCGCCTGTCTAGGTTAAACCGCTTGCCGAACCAGCCGAGGTTCTCCAAGACGCCATCGAGCGGATGCCCTGCCGGTGTACCCCGCCCTTGCCATAGTCCAACAAGTTCGCGCGGCTCGATCGGGGCCAGGCTTCGAAATGCTTCAAGGGTGGTCTTCTGATCTTTCATCGGGTGACTTGTCCTTGCGCTTTCGGTTCGCCTTCCTGGATCTTGCGTCACGTCGCGCCATTCGCAACTCGTCAAGCGTTGGCATCCACCAACCCCTGAGGCGCTCGTGCGGTTCCGGTGGCGCGCGCGCGGGCCAGGTGCCCACCAGTTCTTCCAGTGTGCCGGTTCGCCAGGACATCCAGACATATTCCTCGCCCTTCGCGGCGGGAAAATAGAAGGCTTCGATGGTCGTAGTGTCGGCCATCTCGCCGTCCGTGCCGGTGAAGAAAATCACCCCGACATGGGCGCCGATCGCACGTTGGAGAGGCGGCGCGTCATCGACTGGGGCCGGATACCGTTTCCGACGGCGTTCCCTCGCCCTCGCCTTTGACGCCGCCTCTTCCACAGTCCCCTTGATCGCCTCGCGCCGCGCGCGCCGTACCTGCGGCTCACTGGCCTCAGCCGCACCCTCGATGACCGGCCAGCGCTGCCGAAGTTCCTCAAACGAGCGGTAAGGCACCGTCCAGAGGCGACGGTCAGCGTCCCAGCGAGCATATGGGATTTCCCGGATCTCATTGATGGCGGTCCGCGAATAGGGCGTCCGGATCTGCAGGGCCGCAGGTGCTGCTTCGAGATAACGGCTTTCGATCGGCTCGAACGCAAAGGCGTCCCGCCCCTTCTCATCGGCGAACCTGTCGGCTTCGGCTTCCGTTTCGGCCAGCCAGCGCCCAATCCGGCTCTCGGCGGTGCGTCCTGGCACAAACCACGCATTCAGGCGATCGCTCCAGCGGGCGCGAGGGAACGCTTGACGAAACCGCTGTACCGTGATCCGGTCATGCGGCAGGTCGATAGTTGCCCCCTCATCCGATCTTGATGTCCTTCGTTTCGTTGTCCCTGTCATCAATCGTTGGTCCGCTGTTGCGAGATCACACAGCCAGCCCTGATTTTTCGAGGCGCCTGATGGCCGCCTCAAGCGGGCGCTCGCCACCATAATAGTCCTGCCAGGCGGATGTTTTAGCAAGCAGCGCTGGCACTGTGCGGATTGTGAACCGCTTCGGATCGAGATTGGATTTCACCTGCGTCCAGGTCAGCGGCATCGACACAGTGGCGCCGGGCCGAGCGCGTGGCGACAGTGGCGCGACGGCGGTGGCCATGCGATCGTTGCGGAGATAGTCGAGGAAGATCCTGCCACCCCTCAGGCTCTTGGTCATCCTGATGAGAAAGAGATCGGGATTGTCGCTGGCCATCTGCTGGCAGATGGCACGCGCGAAGCGCTTGGCCACGTCCCAAGAAAGGGGCTTGCGCTTGCTGACGGCAATCGGCGTGACAACATGCAGTCCCTTGCCGCCCGTCGTCTTGCAGAAGCTGACGAGACCAAGCTCATCAAGACGGTCGCGCATCTCCCGCGCGGCGGCGACGACGGTTGCAAAAGCAACATCAGGACCGGGATCGAGATCGAATACCAGCCGACCGGGTACTTCAGGCTTGCCGGGCGCGCAATTCCAGGGGTGCAGCTCGACACCACCGATCTGGGCGATCGCCGCCAGTCCCTCGATCCGATCGATCTGCAGGTAAGGTTTCTTGTCGCCAGAGACCTTCACCAGTTCGACAAGGTTCGACGTACCGGGCATCCCATGACGCTGGAAGAACTGCTCTGCACCGATACCGTCGGGCGCTCGGATAATCGAGCAGGGCCGACCCTGGATGTGCTCGATGAGCCAGCTTCCGGTGGCTTCGAAATAGCGAGCAAGATCTTCTTTAGTGACGGGCTCACCATCGTTCGCATCGGGCCAAAGCGGTTTATCTGGGCTGGAAATCAGTACGCCCATGACCTCTGCCTTGGCGGCTTTGCGCCGGAAAGGTGTGGACCTGGGGGGCCGAGCAGGTTGAGCTGTACCGGTCCTGGCGGGCGGCGCCGCTTTTTCGGCCTCGACCTCCTTCGCGGGCTTGTCCTCGCGCAGTCCTTTGAATGCAGCCTGGCGAACAAGGCCGTCCGCGGTCCACCCTTCGAACTCGATTTCGGCAACAAGCTCTGGTCTCACCCAGACAACCTCACCCTGCTTCTTCGGTGCACCGATGCCGGTGAACGGCGATCTCGCCGTCTCGACAGCCTTCAGTTTCGGCAGGAGCATCTTGACCTTTGCTGCGCTGTAACCGGTGCCGACGCGGCCGACATACACGAAATGATCCCCGCGGTAGACACCGACCAGAAGAGACCGGAATTTGCCGTTGGTCTTGGCAAATCCACCAATCACGACCTCATGGCCAGCACGGCATTTAGACTTCGCCCAGCTGTCATTGCGACCCGAATGATAGGGCGCGTTCATTTGCTTGGAGATAACACCCTCGAGATGCAGCTTGCAGGCAGAGCGCAGCACGGCGTCTCCACCGGATTCGAAATGTTCGACATAGCGGATGCGGGGATCGTCAAGGGGTGCATTGAGAAGGTCTTGCAGCCGCTTCTTGCGATCGACCAGGCGCATGGATCTTAAATCCTCGCCGTCTTCGAACAGCAGATCGAATGCGAAATAGACCAGATCGCCAGTCTTGCCCTCCGAAAGCGCTGCCTGGAGGGCGGCAAAATCGGGTGCGCCGTTCTCGTCGAGCGCGCAGATTTCGCCGTCAATGATGCAGTCGGGGAGTGCGGACGCTGCATCGGCGATGCCAGGATATTTCGCTGTCCAGTCCAACCCCTTGCGGGTCTTCAAGGTCACCGACCCATCGGCAACGCGCAACTGGATGCGATAGCCGTCGAACTTGATCTCGTGCAGCCAATCGTCACCGGCCGGCGGCCGAGCGACCTTTTCGCACAGCTGCGGGGCGATGAAGACCGGTATATGGATGGCTCCAGTGGCCTTGCGAGATCGTCTCTTCCTTTCGTCAGCCGCAAGCCCACTCTTGCTGTCCCAGACCGCATCCGCATCGACATCCGCATTCGCCATCATGAACGGGCGCGGCCTGCGACCCTTACCTTGGGCGATTTGCTCCATGCTTCGGCCGGAGGCGACCGACGTGGCATTCTCCTGGAGGATGTTAGCACCGTTTTCGTCGACCGAATGATCGTCATGATGCTTGATCAACAGCCAATTGTTCCGTTTGCCTCCATCGCGATCGTTGCGCATTCGCACGAGCACGAAACTGCCGTTCAGCCGCTTACCCTTTAGCGTGAATTTGAAGTCGCCCTTCTTCAGCGCCTCTTCCGGTGACTTCCTGCCTTCCGGCTCCCAGTAGCCGCGATCCCAGAGCATTACCGTGCCGCCACCGTACTGGCCCTTCGGGATCGTACCTTCGAAGTCGCCATAGTCGAGCGGATGATCTTCAACCTCGACCGCCAGCCGCTTGTCGCCGGGGTCGAGCGACGGCCCCTTTGTCACCGCCCAGGACTTAAAGACCCCATCGAGTTCCAGCCTGAGATCGTAGTGGAGGCGGGTGGCGTCGTGCTTTTGGATTACGAACCGCCGGCGGTTTGCAGCTTTGACATGCGCCTCGCCGCTCGGTTCACTCGTCTTCCGGAAATCGCGTTTTGCACGATATTTCGAGAGATTGTCCGCCATGCTCAACGACTCGATACTCGAAGCGCGCCGGCTTCTGCGAGAATGCGCTGGACGGCGGAGGCCTGAGTGGAGGCCATGTCCACGGAGACCTCGATCTCGCCGGCCAGCGGCGCGTCTCTGCGAGCACCCCCGTCATGAGAGGCATCGCCGCCCGACGGCGCAGACCCCGCCGTGTTGCGATCCCCTGCTGACTGGAGAAAGATATCCGATCTCGAGATACCCTGTTGCTGAACTAGATGTTCGACGGCGAGATCGGCTGCCTCGCGTGTTTCGAACGTGGCTCTTATTGTCACGGTGCTGTCGTCCGCCATGGGATATCTCCCCAGTTCGAGTTCTACGGATAAGAACGCGTCTGAGGGCTCGTAGTTTCGATAGCATCGCCAAAGTCATCGCCAAATCTGGTGGAAATCGCCGCCAAGGCTGCTATGTTCCCTGTATGTTTCGGCGGATAGTTTATCCGATACCGAGGGTACCGCGAGCGACAGAAGCCGCAATGAACGACATGAGCTCAGCGCCCAATCGAAAAATCATCCATGTGGACATGGACGCGTTTTATGCCTCGGTCGAGCAGCGCGACAATCCGGAACTACGCGGCAAGCCGGTCGCGGTTGGCGGGGCAGCCGCACGCGGCGTGGTGGCGGCGGCAAGCTATGAGGCGCGGAGTTTCGGCGTCCACTCGGCAATGCCGTCGGTGACTGCCAAGCGTAAATGCCCAGAGCTGATTTTCGTGCCACCGCGCTTCGATGTCTACAAGGCGGTGTCCCAGCAGATCCGTGAAATCTTTGCCGACTATACGCCGGTAGTCGAGCCGCTGTCGCTCGACGAGGCCTATCTCGATGTGACGCAGAATCGGAAGGGCATGGAGATCGCTACCGAAATTGCATCGGAGATTCGCGACAGGATCAAGCAGACCACTGGCCTCAACGCGTCAGCCGGGATCTCCTACAACAAGTTCCTCGCCAAGATGGCGAGTGACCTGAACAAGCCCGACGGCCAGGCTGTCATCACTCCGAAGGCCGGACCGGCCTTCGTCGAGGCCCTGCCCGTCAAAAAATTCCACGGCGTCGGTCCAGCAACCGCTGAAAAGATGCATGGCCTCGGGATAGACACAGGCGCCGACCTTAAACAGAAGACGCTCGAATTCCTTGTAGAGCATTTCGGCAAGTCAGGGGCCTATTTCTACGGCATCGCACGCGGGATCGATGACCGCCAAGTCAAGCCTGACCGGGTGCGCAAATCCATAGGCGCGGAAGATACGTTTTCGGAGGACCTTCATGCCTATGAACCGGCTCGCGAAGGATTGCAGCCACTCATCGAAAAAGTGTGGGATTATTGCGAGGCCTACGAAATCGGTGCGAAAACTGTAACGCTGAAGGTCAAATATGCCGACTTCAACCAGATCACCCGCAGCAAGACAGTCCCCTCACCTGTTGCGGCCATCACAGATCTCCAAGCCGTGGTCGACCTGCTGCTCTCTCCGATCTTTCCGCCGCGCAAGGGCATCCGCCTGCTCGGCGTCACCCTGTCTTCGCTGGAACGACGATCACCTGTGGTGGAGCCACAGTTGCGGCTGGCCCTCTAGACCGCCAGCATCCACCATGCGGAAGGCTTGCGAGCCAGTGAAGTGAACGACTGATCGCGTGCCAGCACGGTCGGCCCCCGGTAGGATCGCCCCATCGCTTCGCTTGCACCCGGCCTGGCTGATGATGCTGCGGTCCTGCATTGGGGATCCGGCACCAGAACAGACAGATGCAGTCACTGCCTGGAGCCGGTCAATGAACAGCGGGTGGGTCGTCTTCCTCTAGAAACGATTGGATCCCATCACGCGCTACCGTGGCCAGGAATTCGTCGAACGCTTCGCGATCGGTCGCAAAACCGCCCTCCCACTCAAACACGTCTTCATTCTGGGTGATCACCTCGAGGCGCCAGTCGTTGTTGGTGCCGGCCGGTCGGAAAATATCGACAAGCACCGTGATATCTCCATCGGTGAATTCCCCGGCGAACTCGGAGTGTTCGTTCTTGGGCTTTTTGGACATCCGGCTTCCTCACGTTGATCGTAGCAGGCACCCCAGTGTTTAGCGGCCTGGCATCGCTGGTGTAACTTCCATCCCCATTTGCCTCGCGTATACGCACGAATCGTAGTTGGTGCCGTTGCCGTAGCGGGTGAAGCAGTAATTTGACGCGTCAATCGTCTTCTGGGTCGGCGGATTTGACTGGCAGCTGCTCACCACCAAGCCTACCAGCACTAGCATGGCGTTGCGCATATTCGCCTCTCAAATCTCCCAGTATCGGCCCCGCCAGCTGACCACCAGCGGACCATCTGGTCTGCGAAAGGCTTTTCTGATGCGGGTTCGATGTCCCGGTGAAGTTGGCGCTCCTCACCATCGATGCGTGTGATGTAAGCGCCGCTTTCATCAATGACAAGCCTGCGAAGCAAACAATCACAATGATGAGCCTGATGTCATCGATACCACTGTATGCCATATACGAAGCGAGAGACCCGGAAAGCGTCGGCCGGTTGCCATGGCTGCCGCACAGGCACATGGCGCCAGCCTTCACGACAGCAACTGGAAGTGGGAAGCGCCGACCTACTATTTCGTTGCAGGGATCCAACCGAGGAACGCCGAGACACAGAGGGCAGGATGCCCCCAGAGCCTGGCCCCATTGCGACATGGGGATACCTATTCTTCACTCGGGCAACCTTGGATCGCTCAAGCCAATCGCAGATGTCGAGACGCCCTACCGCAGTCTTCAATCAGAGATGACGACGAGGTCAGAAGGCCTGCTTGCACCTGCCTTGCTCAGCTCTGCACAGATCACTCGCCTTTATCGCCTTTACCTAATATTCAGAATATGAGGGCACCTTGTCGCTGTGGCGCGACATGTCACTGCGTACGCGCCCGTTTCCTGGCCCGCTCCGGCGGGCCTTTTTTCGCCGACGCGGATCGCTCGGTCTGATGATCGTCCGTAGCCGGTGCGGTCTTCCTCCCGCTTGCCGGCTCTCGGCCGCGAATCGACCTCGTCCGGCGAGCAGTTTGAAAGCTGAGTGCCGTGGATGGCGTTGCGCAGGCATCGAGAACGGCGGTACCCCTGTTGGCCCGGCACGAGTCCGCCTTTCATTCCAGGCCTTTTTTGAAGTTGCGGTTTGCTGGCCCATCTCGATTGCGCACAACCCTGAAGCACGCTATCGCTAAGGCGCATTAAACTGTGGGGGCATCGATGGGTGTAGTTGTAAAGACGGGTGGCCAATATTGGATCGACATGGCCAATCTTGGTTTCGATCTGGATTCGGTCGGCAGAGCAGATATTACATCCTTCAGTTCGAGCAAGATTGTCGGATATGTTTCCGGCGAGAAGGTAACGATCAATGGCTCCGGTTTTTCCACCGATGCGGATGGCTACCTCAGGGCTGCCGGCACGATCCACAGCGTCAAGCTGAGCCATGCCGGGGAGACGACTGTGTCCGTGACAGGCCTGAACCTATCCGTAGCCAAACTCGTCGATGTCGCCGAATCAGGGTCGGAAAAGCAATTGCTTTCGCTTCTCAGGTCCGCACTCAAGGGCGACGACAAGATTGGTGGCGGGACATTCGCAGACGCCATCTTGGGCTATGACGGCAACGACATTCTCTCGGGCAACGGAGGTCGCGACAAGCTCTATGGTGGCGACGACAGCGACAAGCTTTTCGGCGGGGCCGGGGGCGATAAACTCTATGGTGGGAGCGGCAAGGATACCTTCATCTTCAAGAAGGCCTCCGACAGCGCCGCCTCGGGAACCGGCCGCGACACCATTTTTGATTTCAGCAAGAAACAGGGCGACAAGATTGATCTGAGCCCGATCGATGCCAACTCGAAGGCCTTGGGCAACCAGAGCTTTAAGTTCATCGGTGACGACGACTTCCACGGCAAGGCGGGCGAGTTGCGCTTCACCAAGTTCAGCTCGGATACCTATATCCAGGCCGACCTCAATGGAGACAGGAAGGCCGATTTCGGTATTCACCTGGATGACAGCCTGTCCCTGTCGAAGGGAGATTTTCTGCTCTGAATAGGCAGCATTCTGGCGGGCCCGCACGAGAGGGCCCGTTTGTCATCTGCGATCCGATTGCTCTTGCCCCGCAAGAAGCGGTCACAAATGTACCGACGCCCGTTCAGCCAGTGGGAGCAGGGAGGAGAAGAAACCGAAACCTTCGCCAGACTGGCCGAAATCGGCTCGACGATCGCCTGCTTCGTCACTGTGCATTCCAGGATGGCAGGGGGCGGATTGGACGGCAATCGCGAACAATTCGATCCGCGGGACGATCTAGTTACCACTCAGATTTCGAGAGCGTTTGGAATGCTCCATGTCGGTACGCTGTACGGCGTCCGCGCAGTCTCTTTTCCTGCTTCTCAATCCTGCCCAGTCTTCATCTCCCGGACTTCTTGCATGACCTGCTCGAAATTGTAGCTTGCTGGTCCTGCATCGGCGGGAATGTCTCCAAGGTCAATCACGCCAACATGATCGCCGCGATGGTCGACTCCAGAGACTTCCTCTCCGCCCGCCGGGGTGCCGAGATCGAGGTTCTGATCCGGTCGCACCAAGATCGCCTTCGGAGGCGGTGGACTACAACAATCACGAGCGGGTCTGGGCGGCGCTCGGCAAGGCGCTCGCCAAGCACGCGGACAGCGTGCTGCTGCACGGTGGCTCGCCGGACGGCGCAGAACGCATCGCAGCGTGCTGGGCCGAATCCCGCGGCGCGACACAAGTCGCCTTCAAGCCGATGGAGCAAACACGCGAAAGCCGCCCCGTTCCGCCTAGGATGGAGACAATCACTGCCGGGTCCTTTGCGCTGACCGCCAGGTTCATAGTCACGGGTCGGTTTTGCCGTTTCCTCATCAGAACGGCAACACCACCCGTTCGCCGATCTCCTGACCACCGGTCTCGAGGCATTGGCGGAGGAAGCTTTTGTTCTCATCCGACAGCGTTGCCACGCCGCCCCTGATGGCATCCTGCCAGGCAGATCCGCGCTCCCACGCTTCGCTGTAGGCAATGGCAAGGTCGGCAGATCGGCGGGTCTCAAGCATTGCCTCTGCAAGGATACCGGCCTGCATGACATCCTTGTCGCGCTTGAGGACGCTGTCGGCATGGCGGCGGGAGGCGACGATCAGCTTATGGATCGCATATCGGGCCGGATTTGGGACAAGGACTGAAACGCCGGCCCCGTGGAGCAGGACTGCCCGCACCGGCTCGCGGATCAGAAAGTCCATGAAACGAAGCGGTTGGGCGCGGGCGCCGCCAAGAGCCGGCATCGCTGCCGGTTTGTCGAGATATTCGTCCTTGCCGCGGTTGGTGGTCAGAAACTCGACGCGATAGCCCTGCTGATTAACGAAAGCCGTCGTATCGGCCGCCGCTAGGGTCGGCACGGCCCGGAAGGTCGGATCAACGCCTTGCAGCAGCTCGAGAATGGGCGGCAGACTGTCCATCACCTCGGCCGAGACCGCATAGTCCTGTGCGAAGTCTGCATCTGCGGTCATGATGGCGGCAGACGGAAGGCGAACACCCAACAGCCCGGAATACGTGCCGAAGGCAAGCGTCCCGACGAGAACCGCTCGCAGGCGAAAGAGGCCTGCAGCCGCCAGGGCTCCGATGATCGCCCCCGAAGTCGGATCAGCGGCCTGCAGGCCGCCATCGCGCGTGAGGCTGGAAACCAGGCGCCGTCGCGTCCGATAATCCGATTTGGTGCGGGAAAAGTCGTGCACCCGCCTGGCGATCTCCGGGTCTTCAGCGCGGCCGACATATTTTCGCGCCTGCCCCCCTTCTCCGTCCGGTTGGTCGAAATACCAATAGTCGCGCTCCTTGACCTTGACCTTGACGAAGCGCCCGGTCGGAGGGAAATCGCGCGTCCACGCATCATCCAGAGCGCGTTGACCGATCTCGGCAAGCATGGTCTGGTACGTCAGATCGATGTGGCGCAAGGGAGCTCCTCGTTATATCATACTCGCGATTATAGTATAACGGACATGAACTGGCGATCAACGTCTAACTGCATCGGTTCCCCGATTGCGCCATGACCCCGAAGACCGAACATGGTTATATCATAATTACAATTCTAGTATACTTGCGATGGCGGACGCGCTACCGTAACAAAACTGAATTGCGTCAATGCGCTGCGGCCAGCACGATCCCGTCAGCCACCTCATCGCATCGATCCGTCAGCGTAGAGGTCGCAACGCGCAGATGGTTGCTCGGCAGAACAGAGAATTTCGCTCCAAGATGGGCGATACCCTCGCCGCCGACGTGACCAGGCTCAAAGGGTTCCGACGATACCGGGATCCAGGCGCACAACCCGCCGCCATGGGCAGCCTCGACGCGAGGTCACTCATTGCCTCAATCTGTACGCCGACCGGTGGCGGCGTCGAAAAGATGAACATCCGCGGCGCTGACAGCCAGGTTTATTGTCTCGCCGGGGCGGAGGGCGACGCGTTCGCGCAGCAGTATTGTCAGATCCTGCTCTTGCGTCCGGGCGGTTACCTGCGTCTCCGACCCCGTCGGTTCAACTATCGCAACACGGGCGGGAACGCCGCCTTGCGTGACCAGGATGAGTTTTTCCGGGCGCACACCGTAGATCAATTCGCGATCGCTGCCCGCGATCTTCCGGTCAGGCGGGAGCGGCAGAGGAATGCCACTTGCAGTGCGGAATATCTTGGAATCATCGGCCTGAATGCGGCCTTTGATCAAGTTCATGGGTGGCATGCCAATAAAGCCGGCGACGAAAGTCGTCGCGGGATTGTCGTAGATATCGAGCGGCGTGCCGACCTGTTCGACCATGCCGTCGCGCATGACGACGATGCGGTCCGCCATAGTCATCGCCTCTGTCTGGTCATGGGTAACATAGACGGTCGTGATTTTCAGCCGCTGATGCAGTTCCTTGATTTCCGCGCGCATCGCCACGCGCAGCTTGGCATCAAGATTGGACAGGGGCTCGTCGAACAGAAAGACCTTTGGATCGCGCACGATGGCCCGGCCCATGGCCACGCGCTGGCGCTGACCACCGGAGAGATGGCGCGGATGGCGATCGAGATATGGCTCCAGCGCCAGGATCCTCGCCGCATTATCGACCCGCCGCGCGATCTCGGCCTTGTTCACGCCGCGCAGCTTCAGCGAAAATCCCATGTTTTCGGCGACCGTCAGGTGGGGATAGAGCGCATAATTCTGGAACACCATGGCGATGTCCCGATCCTTTGACCTGAGGTCGTTGACCACGGTTTCTCCGATCGAAAGCCGGCCGTCGCTGATCGATTCCAGCCCGGCGATCATCCTGAGCAGCGTGGATTTTCCGCAGCCGGACGGGCCGACCAGGACGATGAATTCGCCGTCCTTGATTGTGACATCGATGCCGTGGATGACCGGCAGGCTGCCGTAGCTCTTCCTGATATTCTGCAATGCAATCGAAGCCATCTCTGTCCTCCTGCCGGGCGGCTTTCAGGCGGTGCCCGCGCCTTCATGGTTCACGGCCGTGCGCTGGCCGGACGAAAACATGATCAGCGCGAACAGCGGCTCGGAGCCGAGCGCGCGCGCCCAGTGGCGGATGTTGCGGGGGATACGGATGGCATCACCCTGTTGCAAGACATACAGTGTGTCCCCAAGCTTGTGCTCGCAACTGCCCGACACGACATAGAGGATTTCCTCGCAATCGGGATGGGAATGCAACTGGTTGCGTTCACCCGGATTGATACGGCAGGTGCCGAAGGTCATCTCCGCGCCGGGCGTGCCCTCGCCCGTGATCTTCCAGTTCAGTTCGCCCCAGGACGTCGGCACGAACTCGCCATCCGACTTCCTGAAAATGATGTCGCTTTCCGTCATGTGCGGCTCCCGGATCAAAGTTCGATGGTGACACCGGCATCGGCGCGTCGATAGAATTCGAAGAGTTTCATGATCTCGCTTGCGACCTCGAGCGTGCCCTTGGTGATAAGGCGGCCGGACTGGATGGCGTCCGTCAGGTGCAGAATTTCTGGAACGTATCCAAGATAGAAGAGGTTGTTGTTGTAGAGTTGCCCCAGCGAATGTTCCGGCTCGTAGACAAGTGCGGCATTGCCGTCGGCCTGGATGAAACTCGCCGCACGGCCATAGCTCGGCAGCTCCGCCCTGCGGAAGTAGGTAAGCTTGCTGCCGTTCTCGACAATGGCATTTGCGCCCTCGCCGACGACCTCGACCCTTTCAAACATGCTGCCACCGGACTGGCCCGCCGTGAGGTGCAGTGTGCCGATCGCGCCCGAGCGGAACTTCATGTTGGTGATGCTCGCTCCCGTCCCCGGCTCCCACTCGTAGCTCGCCCGCTCGATCTCACCGCCGAGAAAGTTGAGGATCGAGCCGGGATGGTAGATGTGGTCGAGGAAGCTCTGCATCTTGATGAGGTCGCCGCGCTCACCCGGCGCCGGCAAGCTTTGGGGATATCGCACGTTGATCGAGGTCAGGCGGCCGAATTCGGGCGTGCCGATCAGGTCCTTGAGCTTTTCGATGGTGGGGAAGAAGGTTTTCTTCAACCCCGTCATCACCATGCGGCCAGCGGCCGCGCTGGCGAACATCAGTCGCTCGATTTCCTCGACACTGGCCGCAGTCGGCTTTTCCATCCAGACATGGGAGCCGGCGTTCAGCGCATCGTGTGCCAGGTCGGTTGCCTGCACCCGCCCGTCAGGATGATAGGCGGTAACGAGGAAAACAAGGTCGGGCTTTTCCTTCGCCAGCATCTCGTGGTGATCGCTGTAGGCCCTCTCGGCGCCGAACAGCCTGGCGAACTTGGCCGCACGCGCGATATCGAGGTCGCAGATGCCGAGCAGCTCGACCGGTGCATAGCGCAGGGCCGGATATACATTGCGATAGGCGTGGCCGCCGGCGCCGATGAAGCAGGCCTTGATGCGATGGTCGAATTCGAAATTGTAGCGGATTTCCCGCTGGATGTGATGTGACATGGTCAGCCCTTGATTGCACCCTGCGTCAGGCCCTCGGTGAAGCGGCGCTGCATGAGGATGTAGAGAATGATGATAGGCAGGAAGGAAATGACGGTGCCGGAAAACACCAGACGGTACTCGGAAGCATAGGTGCTGGCGAACCTGACCAGGCCGAGCGGCAGGGTTTGCACCTCGGGACTGATCAGCACGATCAGCGGCAGGAAGAAATCATTCCAGGTGGACAGCGCGCTGATGATGACCAGCGCCTGGATCGCCGGCGTGGAGATCGGCAGCAATACCTTCGTCAGGATCTGCAGATGCGATGCCCCGTCGATCTTGGCGGCCTCGACCAGTTCGTCCGGCACGCTCATGAAGAAGCTCCTCATCAGGAAAATGCCGAAGGGAATGCCGCTGCTGACCTGCGCCAGCACGATGCCCGACAGCGTATTGACCAGATTGAGGCCGAACAGGACCTGATAGAGCGGTATGACGATGGCCTGGACCGGGATCGTCAGGCCCAGGATGAATATGTAGAACAGCCATTCCCGGCCGGGAAAGCGGATCTTCGCCAGGGCATAGCCGGCCGGAGCGCAGGTCAGCAGGGACAATAGCACTACGCCGGCGAGATTGAGCAGGCTGTTGCCGACCAGTTCGCCGAAGCCCCCGATCTGCCAGGCATCCTGGTAGTTGCGCCACATGAGATCGGCGGGCCACGCATAGGGATCGGCTTGCCCGATCTCAGCCTCGGTTTTGAGACTCGACACGACAAGCCAGGCAAAGGGAGCCAGGATCAACAGCATGACAGGCACCAGGCCGAGCACGACGGGCCATTCGCGGTGACGGGTACTCATCGGGAAAGCCTCGCGCGCCAGCGGTTGAAGGCGATGGTTACGGCAATTGCCAGCAGGCTGAGCAGGATGCAAAGGACGGCCGCCCGCCCGTGATCCTGGGACTGGAAGGCCAGCCTATAGATGTAGGTGGTGATCAGCTCGCTCTGGTAAAATGGGCCACCATTGGTCATGACGAAGACGGTCGCGAAACCCTTCAGGCCGTTGATCATAGCCAGCGACACGACGAAGGTGGTCACTTCCCGCAGCCCCGGCAATGTGACATGCACCAGCTTCTGCCAACTCGATGCGCCATCGACCTCAGCCGCGTCGTAGAGCGCGCGGTCGATACTCTGAAGGCCGGCGATGAACAGCAGCATGTAGAGACCAAAACCCTGCCACGAGCTTGCGACATTGACAGAGAAAAGCACCAAAGCGGGATCGGACAGCCACCCCTGCGTGAAGGCACCAAGCCCCAGTTCCGTCAGCCCGGTATTGAGCAGGCCGTAGAACGGATCGTAGATATTAGCCCAGATGACCCCGACCACGGCGAGCGACACAAGATGCGGCAGGAAAAAGGCCGTACGGAAAAACACCTGCGTGACCTTCAGGCGGCTGATGGCGAGCGCCAGCGCCAGCCCGAGCCCCCCGGCCAGCACCACATGGTAGATCAGCCACAGGAACGTGTGCCATAGGCTCTGCCAGACGATGGGATCGGCCGCCGTTGCCCGGTAGTTGTGGAGGCCGACGAAGGCGGACGCGGTGTTGAAACCGGCCGAACTGTTGAAGCTGAGCCAGAAGGTGGCGGCAATCGGCAGCAGGCTGAAGATCGCGTAGAGCACCAGCGCAGGGGTCATCAGCCCTATCGCACTGCGGGCGTCGTGGCTGTCGAAGCCGTCGCCACGGGCTTCCCCTTTTGCTGTCCTGGCGAGACCAGGCCGGGTTTGGGCGGCATCCGCCAGCATTGCTCCATCGGCCCGGTGGCCGAGGGGAGCAGCAGCGCTGCTCCCGGGCGTTTCACGAACGGTCACGCTATTTCGCCTCTGCCATTTTCGCCTGCATCTGCTGCATTCCGGCCGCGCCGGTCACCTGTCCGGAAATCAGTCCCTGGATCATTTGGAAATAGGTGTCGAGGACCGTGGCGGGCAGGTAGACGCTGGGATTGTAGCCGACACCACCAGCCGCAGCCGCGAAGATCTCCCTGAGCACAGGGGTCGACGGCTCGATGCCTTTGAGCTCACGGGGGTAGATCATGGTGCTGGCCGGCGCCTGAGCGCGCTTCTTCATCACGGCGTCGGACAGCATGAAATCGATCCATTTCATCGCGAGGTCAGGCTGCTTGGAATTAACCGGCACAAGCCAGCTCCAGCCCACGCCGCCGGTCGGAATGGCCTCGCCAGGAAGATCGGAAGGCATCGGCGCATAGCCGGCATTGGCAAGATCATACCCGGCCTTGCGCGCATTGGCAGTGAACCAGGGACCGGCGACGAACATCGCGGCGCGCTTGTTGAACCACAGCCGCGAAGCACCATCGAGATCGAGGCCCGCCATCTCCTTCTTGATGAAGCCGGCCTCGATCAGTTTCTGCAGCCGCACGGCACCGGCAGCGACCTTGGGATCGTCCCAGGCTATTTCCTTGCGCAGTGCCTGGCCGATCGTCTCCTTGCCGCTGGCCGATTGCAGCAGGTTGCCGAACAGGTGGCCGGCGCTACCGCTGGTCCGAGGACCGATGGCGATCGGTTGCAGGCCCTTGGCCTCAATGGCCGCCAGCAGGGTTTCGAACCCCTTCCAGGTGTCGGGAACCTCCCAGCCGGCCGCCGCAAAGACGTCCTTGTGGTACCAGATGCCCAGCGCATCCAGCCCATCCGGCACCTCGTAGATCTCGCCCCCGAACTGCCCCTTCAGCTCGGTGTAGAGCCAAGGATAGATCTGGTCCTTCCATCCGCGCTTCTCGTATTGCTCGGTCAGCGGCATGACCTGCTTGGCATTCCTGACGATGGTGATGCGGCCGATGCCGGAATTGGTCAAGATGACATCCGGCCCCGCATCGGACTGTATGGCCGCCTGTACGGCGCCGTTGCTGATCGTGCCGGTCGGCGGCATGAACTCAACCGTCACACCGGGATTGGCCTTCTCGAAATCGGCTTTGATGCCATTCCAGAGTTCAGCGACGAGCGGCTCGGCAATCTGCTCGGGGCCCCACATCTTCAGCGTCTGGGCATTGGCCACGGCGCCGCCGGCCAAAATGGCAAGCGCGGCCACACTGCCTGCGAGAAATTTCAGCATTGCTTCCTCCTCTTGAGCGGCCATGGCATGGACCGCCTCCCGTTTGCCGGAAAAGGGGACCTCCCTCCCCTTCCCTTGCCCCGGCTATGCCGCCGGGGTTTCCTTCTTGAAGCGTGCGAGCACCGCGTGCTGTACGTCGCTGATATGCGCATGCATCAGCGCCTTTGCCTGCGGAATGTCGCGGGCCCTGAAAGCCTGCAGGATCTGATCTCGCTCCTGCGCTGCCCGTTCGGCGAACTCCCTGCTTTCATTGGCAATGGTGCGGCAGATCTGGATTTGCAAGGCCAGTCGCGAGAGCGTTTCGATGAGGGGCGCGCTGCCCGATAGTTCGGCGATGGTCTCGTGGAATTCCCTGTCGCGCGCGCCATAGGTCTCAAGGTCACCCCGCCGCAGCGCCGCCACCGCCTCATCGAGCAGCCGCTCGAAGCCAGCGATATGGGCATCGCTCATCTGCGGAACCGCCAGCTCCACGGCAAAGCACTCCAACGTCTTGCGCAATTCGTAGAGATCACTGACTTCCTTGCGGCTGAAGCTGCGGACGAAGAAGCCGCGATAGGGCTTGATCTCGACCAGGCCTTCCTTGGCAAGCGTGCCGATCGCCTCGCGAAACGGCGTGCGGCTCACCTGGAGTCGCTCCGTCAGCAGCTTCTCGTCGATCGACACGCCGCTCGGCAACTCTCCCGATACGATGAGGCGAACGATTTCCTCGTAGATCCGCTCTCGAAGGGTCTGATGATGCGGGGCATTCATGGTGTCGTTTCCGTCTGGATTTCGATGACTAAGTATGCAATATCCTAAATAATATACAATATGCAAAATGGAGTTTTCTGCAGATCCACTCCGCCGTGAGGAGACGGTGAGGAAAACGGGAGGAACAACAATGGGAAAGGCTTATATCATCGGCACTTGCGACACAAAGTTCACAGAGCTGGACTATGCCCGGACCGCTGTCAGGCAGGCAGGCGCCGAGGCAATTTTGGTCGATGTCGGCACGCAGGGCGCGCATCCGGGTGCAGACATTCCGGCCAAGGATGTGGCCGCATGCCACCCGGCGGGAGCCGCGGCGGTGCTCGAGCAGACCGACCGCGGCAAGGCCATTGCCGCGATGGCAGAGGCATTGTCCGTATTTCTGCGGGAATGCAAAGACGTCGGCGCGGTTCTCGGGCTCGGAGGCACCGGCAATACGGCCCTCGTGACCCAGGCCATGCGGGACCTGCCTGTGGGGCTGCCAAAGCTGATGGTCTCCACGGTCGCTTCCGGCAACGTGGCCCCCTATGTCGGACCCAACGACATTGCCATGATGTACTCTGTCGTCGATATTGCCGGCCTCAACGCTATATCCCGCAAGGTCATCCGCAATGCCGCACATGCCGCCGCCGGCATGGCACTGCATCCGCCTGCTTCCTCCGTAGACGACCGGCCGGCCATCGGCATCACCATGTTTGGCGTGACGACGGCCTGTGTCACACAGTTGAGGGACATGCTGGGCGAGAGTTACGAGCTATTCGTCTTTCACGCCACCGGCGTCGGCGGCAGATCGATGGAGAAACTGGCGGATTCCGGCCTGCTGCAGGGGGTCATCGACGTAACGACGACGGAGGTTCCGGACCTTTTGGTGGGAGGCGTCTTTCCCGCGACCCAAGACCGCTTCGGCGCGGTCATCCGCACCAGAATTCCTTATGTCGGTTCAGTCGGCGCCGTGGACATGGTCAATTTCGGTGCGAGGGAGACCGTGCCGGCCGAGTTCCGCGACCGCCGGCTCCATGTGCACAATGCCCAAGTGACGCTGATGCGTACCACGCCGGAGGAGAACCAGCGCATTGGCGCGTTCATCGTCGAGAGGCTGAACCGCATGGAAGGACCAGTCCGCTTCCTGCTGCCGCTGCAGGGGGTATCGGCGATCGACGCTCCGGGGCAGCCGTTTTATGACCCTGCCGCCAACGAAGCCCTGTTTTCGGCCATCCGCGCCGGCTGGAAGACCGCGCCGAACCGGCAATTGATCGAAGTCGACGCCCATATCAACAGCCCTGAACTCGCAGCCGCCCTTGTTACCCATTTCCACGACATCACCGCCTGAGAGTGCCCGCTTTTCTTTAGACCGCGAGAACTCGCTACTGTGTCGTTTTGGCCGCAAGCCGCTGCGCGGTCTTGCTGAAATTACTCGGAGGAAGCTTCATGAATCGCCATTCACGCAACGAAATCCTGGATCGCCTGCGCCGCAAGATCGCTGAGGGGAGACCGATCATCGGGGGCGGCGCCGGCACCGGCCTTTCGGCCAAAAGCGAGGAAGCCGGTGGCATCGATCTGATCGTGATCTACAATTCCGGCCGATACCGCATGGCCGGCCGTGGCTCTCTGGCCGGCCTGATGGCCTACGGCAATGCCAATGACATCGTGCGGGACATGGGACGGGAGGTGCTTCCCGTGGTGCGTCACACGCCGGTGCTGGCCGGCGTCAACGGAACCGATCCTTTCATGCTGCCCGACCTGTTCCTCGATGAGTTGAAGGCCATGGGGTTTGCCGGAATCCAGAACTTCCCGACGGTCGGCCTGATCGATGGCACCTTCCGCGCCAATCTGGAGGAGACCGGGATGAGCTTCGACCTTGAGATCGACATCATTGCGCGCGCTCATGCGAAGGACATGCTCACGACGCCCTATGTCTTCGGAGAGAACGACGCCGTCGCCATGACCAAGGCTGGAGCGGATATCGTCGTGTGCCATCTCGGACTGACGAGCGGCGGCGCGATCGGGGCTGAGACGACGGTCACGCTCGACGAATGCGTCGAACGCATCAATGGCTGGTCGGAGGCGGCCCGCTCGGTGCGGGACGACGTTATCGTGCTCTGCCACGGAGGCCCGATCGCCATGCCGGACGACGCCGCCTATGTGCTCTCCCGCTGCAAGGGCTGCGACGGGTTCTATGGCGCGAGCTCCATGGAGCGGTTACCAACGGAACAGGCAATCAAAGCACAAATCGAGGCCTTCAGCAGTCTGGCCAGTGGAAGGTAAGCCTCCCGTCTGAGTGAACCCACGTGCTCCGAGGTCATTGGTGTGGTCGCGAAAGGCGGTGTCCGGTGAGATCGGCGGTGGCTTGGCCCACTCCTGGGGTGTCAATTTGCACTCAAGCCCTCGACAAGTCGATTGACGCCGTTTTGATGGCGATCACCACCGGGGGCCTAGGTGCGCGACCAGGCAGCCAACCAAAGAAGCCAGCCTGAGCTATCGAAGCGCAACGTGACACACCGACATACTCACCTGCGCAGTTTGGCCACACCGCCCACAAGATCATAGGGTTCGCCGTTCCTGCGCAGGCCCGCCTCGCGGACGATCTCGGCAATCTGACCGAACTGGGACGCCAATGGATTCGTCTTTCGCCACACCATCCCGATGGTACGGAAAGGTCGAGGCTCGGCAAGCCTGAACACGCTGACGTCGGCAGAACGCGTTTCTGTCGGCACGGCCATCTTCGGGAGCAGAGTCACGCCAATACCAGCACCCACCATCTGCACCAGCGTGGTCAGCGAGCTTCCCTCCATCAATTCGCGCGGCGGTGCGCCGGCAATGTTACAGAACGAAAGCGCCTGCTCGCGAAAACAGTGCCCCTCCTCGAGCAGGAGAAGGCGCATCTCCTGCAGCATTTCGGAACTCGGCACGGGCTTGTCTGCATCCTCAAGCGGCCGCACCAGAACAAACTCCTCACTGAAGAGCGCGACTTCCTCCAGCGTCGCCTCTGAGACCGGCAGGGCGACGATCGCCGCATCAAGTCTTGCCTCCTGCAAGTCCTTTATCAGCCGCTGGGTCACCGCTTCACGGGGTCTTGGCTCAAGCCCTGGATAGCGACGCGTGAGCGTCTTGATGACATCAGGGAGCAGATAGGGGGCGATGGTCGGTATGACGCCAATGCGGAGCCGGCCCGCCAGTGAATCATGCGCCGCCCGCGCCAGTTCAGCCAGTTCATCGACGGAGCGCAGGATCGCACGCACGCGCTCGGCAAATTCCTCGCCCATGCTCGTCAGCCGGATCTGCCGCCCGCCGCGTTCGACCAGAGGGGCGCCGATCAATTCCTCCAGTTCGCGGATCTGCACGGACAAGGCCGGCTGCGAGATCGCGCAGGCTTCCGCCGCCCGGCCGAAGTGGCCCAGCCTGGCCAGAGCCTCGAAATAGCGTAGATGCTTCATGGACAGGCCAATCATAACCTCAGCATATCGGACTGTTTAGAATATACAATTGGAATTTATCACCCGGCTTCCTTATTGGTGTGTCTCGGGACTTGGACCCAACGATGCGACCACGTCAAAGCGACCGGCCGCTCCTTGAACTCTTGGCAACTATGGGGACCCAAAATGGACACGCAAACGAAACCGGCCGGTAAGTGTCCGGTAATGCACGGTGGTAACACGGCGCTCGGCAAGTCAGTCACGCAGTGGTGGCCGAATGCGCTGAACCTGGATATCCTGCATCAGCAGGACACCAAGACCAATCCGCTCGGCAAGGACTTCAACTACCGTGAGGAACTGAAGAAGCTCGACGTCGAAAGCCTGAAAGCAGACCTGCGCGCGTTGATGACTGAAAGCCAGGAGTGGTGGCCGGCAGACTGGGGCAGCTATGTCGGTATGATGGCACGTGTTACCTGGCACGCGGCGGGCTCCTACCGGGCAGCCGACGGCCGCGGGGGCGCCAATACCGGCAACCAGCGTTTCGCGCCGCTGAACTCCTGGCCGGACAACGTCAACACCGACAAGGGCCGCCGCCTGCTGTGGCCGATCAAGAAGAAGTATGGCAACAAGATTTCCTGGGCCGACCTGATCGCGCTCGCCGGTACCATCGCCTATGAGGTCGCCGGTCTGAAGACTTTCGGTTTTGGATTCGGCCGCCAGGACATCTGGCATCCCGAAAAGGACGTCTACTGGGGCGACGAGCAGCAATGGCTGGCGCCCAGCGACGGCCGCTACGGCGATGTCAGCCAGCCGACGACGCTCTCCAACCCGCTGGCAGCCGTCCAGATGGGCCTCATCTACGTTAATCCCGAAGGCGTGAACGGCAAGTCCGATCCACTGGCGACCGCCGCACAGATGCGCGAGACCTTTGCGCGCATGGGCATGGACGACGAAGAGACTGTCGCGCTCACCGCCGGCGGCCATACGATCGGAAAGACGCACGGCAACGGCAACCCGGCCGATCTGAGCGCGGACCCCGAAGCAGCCGGCCCAGAATTCCAGGGGCTCGGCTGGATGAACACGAAGGGTCGCGGCATTGGCCGCAACACCGTCGTATCCGGCCTCGAAGGAGCCTGGACCACCGAACCCACCAAGTGGGACAACGGCTTCTTCGAGATGCTGTTCAAGCATGAATGGCACCTGGTCAAGAGCCCGGCCGGCGCAAGCCAGTGGGAGCCGGTCTCGATCGCCGAAGAAGACAAGCCGGTCGACGTGGAGGACCCGTCCATCCGCCTCAATCCGATGATGACGGATGCCGACATGGCGCTGAAGGTTGACCCGATCTACCGTGAGATCTCGCTGCGGTTCCTCAATGATTTCGACGCGTTCTCGAACGCCTTTGCACGTGCCTGGTTCAAGCTGACCCATCGCGACATGGGGCCGAAGGCTCGCTATTTCGGTCCGGACGTTCCTGCCGAGGACCTGATCTGGCAGGACCCGATCCCGACCGGCAGCACGGCCTATGATATTGCTGCGGTCCGGGCGAAGATTGCTGCTTCCGGACTCTCGGTCTCCGATCTGGTCAGCACGGCCTGGGATAGTGCCCGCACCTTCCGTGGCTCCGACAATCGCGGCGGCGCCAACGGTGCGCGCATCCGTCTCGCGCCGCAAAAGGACTGGGCCGGCAACGAGCCTGCACGTCTGGCCCGGGTTCTGGCCGTGCTGGAACCGATTGCCGCCGAGACCGGCGCCTCGGTGGCCGATGTGATCGTCCTGGCCGGAAACTACGGCATCGAGCAAGCGGCCAGGGCTGCCGGCTTTGCCATCGAGGTTCCGTTTGCGCCCGGTCGTGGCGACGCCACCGCCGAGCAGACCGACGCCGACAGCTTCGCCCCCCTCGAGCCGCTCGCTGACGGTTTCCGCAACTGGCAAAAGGAAGACTACCTGGTCAGCGCCGAGGAACTGCTCCTTGACCGTGCCCAGCTGCTCGGATTGACGGCATCGGAGATGACAGCACTCGTCGGCGGTTTGCGCGTCATCGGCGCCAACCATGGAGGTACGGCGCACGGCGTCTTCACCTCCAATGTCGGCGCGCTGACCACCGACTTCTACGTCACGCTGACGGATATGGCCTATTCCTGGGTCCCCACCGGCAGGAACCTTTACGAGATCCGTGATCGCAAGACGGGCGCCACCCGTTTCACCGCGACCCGCGCCGACCTCGTCTTCGGTTCCAACTCGGTGCTTCGTGCTTACGCGGAAGTCTACGCTCAGGACGACAACAAAGAGAAATTCGTCAAGGATTTCGTTGCCGCCTGGGCGAAGGTCATGAACGCCGATCGCTTCGACCTCGCTGCCTGAGGCGCTAGGCCTGGCGACAGCCGCCCGTCACGACAGAACCCTCCCCGGTAAAGACCGGGGAGGGTTCGCTAAAGATGCCGAGTACGCCACGCGACGAGGAGCCGGATGCGCTACGGCCTTCCTGCCGGCTTGTCCTCAGGCTTGTCCTTCCGAGATCGTTCGCTTTGGGCGGGATGCTTGCCCACGCGCTCGCGCGCATGGGCCTCGGGCCCGGCAACGATTACCCCGTTCTGGTCCTCGTCCACATGTTCTTTGGCCTTGCGGTTGGTAACGTCCCTGCTCATCGTCTGGGCCTCCTTTCGGCTCCTGACACCTTAATGACCGGGACTGCGGCTGGTTCCATCCTTCAGGAGATCTTGCCCCTGACCTGACCATGTCGAAAGAGAACCGCACAGGCGGGACCGACGGCTGACTGCCGTTTGACTAGCGAATCTGGCGTGCAACCGATTGCAGTCTTTTGAAGGCATCGAACCGCGTTGCATGAATTGCCCCGAATTCTCCGCCTGCGGGCTGGTAGATGCGATCTGTTGCCGAAAGTGCCGACATGGCCGCGCGAACATCAGGCAGGACTGCTGCAGCCACGGATCCGAGAATTGCAGCACCGAGCAAGACTGGCTCCCCGGAACGGGTGGCCAGCACGGGTTTGCCTGTTGCATCTGCCAGGATCTGGCGCACGACATCCAGCTGACCTGCACCGCCGCTGATGACGACTTTTTCTATCGGAGCACCAGCATCCGCCTGGGCATCGATAATTTGCCGCAGACCATAGCCTATGCCGCAAAGCCCGGCGATATAGAGCGCGACCAGATTTTCGATGTCGTGTCCCATCCCGAGGCCGGCGATGATGGCGCGGGCATGGGGATCGGCAAAAGGAGCCCGATTCCCCAGGAACTCAGGTACTACATGAAGCCCGTCGGCAAGAGCAACGGTACCCGAAAGCGTATCAGCCTGGCCGGTGGCGAAATTGGCCAGAAACACTGGCAGCGACAGGCCCCTCGCCTCTGCCTGCAAGCGAGCCTCTGGCGCCGCCGGGTGGAACGAAAGGAGCTGCTCGATTGCGGCCCCGGCGGCGGACTGGCCACCCTCGTTCAGCCACATCCCCGGCACCATGGCGGAATAATAGGGTCCCCAGACGCCCGGAACGAACACCGGTTCGGCAGTCGACGTCATCGTGCATGAGGAGGTGCCGAAGACATAGCCGAGGTTGCTTTCGGGCGGGCCGTCGGCACCGACGGTTCCAATCCCGCCTGCGTGCGCGTCGATCATGCCCGCGCCAACGGCAGTACCGGCCACCAGCCCGAGCTCCGTCGCCGCCTGCTCTGTCAGGCCATTGCCGAGCGGTGTTCCCGGCTCTACCACGTCCTGTCCGATCCGAACAAACGCCTCATCGGCGATAACGCCGAGCCCAATCTGCCGGAAGTAGTCCGGATCCCAACGCCTTTCATGGGCCAGATAGGTCCATTTGCAGGTGACAGTGCAGGTAGATCGTGCGCAGTCGCCCGTCGCACGCCAGGTTAGGTAATCGGCAAGATCGAAGAACTGCCAGGCTGCATCAAACACCTGCGGACGATTTTCGCGCAACCAGAGCAGCTTCGGCGTCTCCATCTCCGGCGAGATGCGACCGCCCACATAGCGCAAGACGTCGTGCCCCTTGGCGTTGATACGCTCGGCCTGCTCCACTGCGCGATGGTCCATCCAGACGATGATGTCGCGTTTCGGGTCCTCGGATGGCCCGACAGGCAAGGACACGCCATCCTTGCCGAGAACGACGAGCGAGCAGGTCGCGTCAAATCCGATGCCCGCGATACGCTCGGGCGCGACCCCCGCTCGTGCGACTGCTTCGCGAACGGAGGCGCAAACCGCTGACCAGATCTCCGCGCTCGACTGTTCTACGATCGAACCGGCCTCCCGGAAGAGGGTGATGTCGTGCTTGCCTGATGCCAGCATACGCCCGGTCAGGTCAAAGACGCCCGCCCTCGCGCTGCCTGTTCCGACATCGACGCCAACAAGATAGCGCTCGCCGCCCGAAGGCTGCGCGGAAGCGATGTTTGTCATGGTTCTACCGCCTGCTCAGGTATATTTTTCGGCGGAAGGCCAAAGGCCGCCGCCGGCTTCACTCTAGAGATCCACGCTGTTTGGCAGGATCACTAGGTCGCGGACCGTCACGTTGCGTGGCCGGGTCAGCATGAACAACACCGCATCTGCCACTTCCTTCGGCTGCATCAGGCTGCCGTTGGCAAGCGCTTCGTCCATCTTCTCCTTCGGCCAGTCATCGAGGAGCGCCGTGACAACCGGTCCAGGCAAGACGGCGCCGACACGTACGCCGTGTTGGGCCACCTGACGGCGCGTGCTGTGAACGAACGCCTGAACGGCAAATTTCGAGGCCGTGTAGATCGGCTCCCACACGACGGGAACGACCCCGGCAATCGAACTGGTGAAGAGGATGTCGCCCGTCTTTTGCTCGATCATATAAGGCAGGACCGCGTGGACCGACCGGAACGCCGCATTGATGTTCAGGTTGAGCATCCGGTCCCAGGCATCCGGGTCGCCCTCAGCTACGGGACCGCCGATGTAGGCCCCGGCATTGGCGTGGAAGACGTCGAGCTTGCCCGCGATCTGGAGAATGCGCGGCAACATCCCGGAAACGTCCGCGGGCCTGAGCAGGTCGACGACCAGCGGCAGCGCGTTCGCTCCCAGCTCCTTGCAAAGCTGCTCCAGCTTGTCCTGCGCGCGATCGACCAGAACAACCTTTGCGCCTTCATCGAGGAGCGTGCGAGCGCACTCGAGACCGATGCCCGAGGCCGCACCGGTGATGGCGGCGACTTTGCCCTTCATGAGGTCTGCCATTTCAAAACTCCATTCCCTATCGGTTGTCAGGCGCGGCCATGGCTGACGCGGGAGCGCCGTGCCAGCGAGTCGACGATCACCGCAATTGCCAGCACGCCGCCAGTAATCATGTAGCGAAGCGAGGAACTGAGGTTCAAAAGGGTCAGGCCATTCGAAATCGCCTGGATAACGATGATACCGAGCAGAGCCGAGTAGGCGCTGCCGCGTCCGCCAAACAGGCTGGTGCCGCCGATGACTGCGGCTGCGATAGCGTTAAGGTTGACGTCACCGGTACCGGCCTGCTGGCTCGAAGAAGCAAGGCGAGAGGCCGAGAGAATGCCGCCAAGTGCTGCCAGCGTGGAGCAGAGCATGAAGGCGCTCATGTAGATCCGCTTCACGTTGATGCCCGAACGGCGCGCCGCTTCCTTGTTTCCGCCCACCGCAAACATCGATCGGCCCCACTTCGTGCGCGTCAGCGCATAGTTGAGGATCACTGCCAGCGCGACGAAAAGCGCGAACATCCATGGCACGCCACGGCCGAGATTGAGGTAGAAGACGGCCAGCTCGAGCGCGACTGTCAAGACGACGGCCTTGAGGATCAGTGCACCGAGGGGCTGTGCCGAGAGGTTTGCGGCTTGCCGCTGGCGCATCGTGCTCAGCCCCTTGCCGATCATCACCAGACCCGGAACCAGCGCCAGCGCGTGGGAGAGCCAGTCAGGCATGATAAGGATCTGTCCGAACCGGACCAGCGGCGAGGCATAGGGGAGATTGATCGAGCCGGACGCCCCCAGGATGTAGAGCTGCATGCCGAGCAGAGCCAGAAGACCGGCGAGCGTGGCAATGAAACTCGGCATTCCAAGGCGATTGTAAAGGGTTGCGTAGAGCAGCCCCACACAGGCCCCCAACAGCAGCGCCGCGATGATGGCGCCGGCGACAGGCCAGCCCATGTTGACCCACAGTACGCCGACGGTTGCGGACGCAAGGCCGCTCATCGAGCCTACGGACAGATCGATTTCGCCGAGCACAAGCACGCAGATGATACCGAGCGATATCACGCCGACGGTGGCGCAATCGAAGAGGAGGTTCACCAGATTATTGGGCGCAAGAAAGACCGGGTTGAGTGCCGAGAAGACGATTGAGATGACGATCAGCCCGACGGCAACCGGGAGCATGCCGAGATCGCCTGAGCGCACGCGGTCAATGAACCCGTGCGCCATGCCAAGGATGCCCTCGTCATGGCGCACGCGCTCATCGCTGCGGTCCAGCTGCTGCCGGCCTCGGGAGTTGTCGTCGGAAACGTTCTGGCTCATGCTGCTCCCCCGCTCGTCTCGTTGACCAGGCCGGCCTTGCGGTCGAGCCGACGCGAAACCGAATTATCCGTTGCGCCCGTGATGGCAGAAACCAGCTCCTGATTTGACGAACCCGGCGAGAAGACGCCGTTGTTCCGGCCAAGGCGAAGGACCACGATCCGATCGGCGACCGCACGCACGTCTTCCATGTTGTGACTGATGATGATGACGCCGAGGCCGCGGTCTCGCACGCGCTCTATCAGGTTGAGCACTTCCGCGGTCTGGGCAACACCCAGGGCGGCCGTCGGTTCGTCCAGCATAATGACCTTGGGATCAAGCAGCAGCGAGCGCGCAATTGCCACTGTCTGTCGCTGCCCGCCGGAAAGTGAAGCGATCGGTTCTCGTACCGAAGGAATGCGGGCTGCCAGTTCGCGCAACAGCGTCCAGGCGCGCACTTCCATCGCCACTTCATCGAGATGCCATGGCGACAGTTCGTGACCCAAAAAAAGATTGGCGACGACGTCGAGGTTCTCGCACAGAGCGAGGTCCTGGAAGACGGTGGCGATCCCGAGATCCAGAGCCTTGGCAGGATTGTCCAGCGTGACGGTTTGCCCGCAGAATTCGATCGAGCCCGCCGATGGCTGGTGTACGCCGGCAAGCACCTTGACGAGCGTCGACTTACCGGCACCGTTGTCGCCGACGAGGGCAACGACTTCGCCCGCATTCACGTCCAGCTCGATGTCCGTCAGGGCGGACACGGCGCCGAAGTTCTTGGAAATGCCACGCAGCCTCAGCACGGGCTCGCCCCTGGCGGGAAGGTTCTGGGTAGTGATCGTCATGGCCTCGTGACCTTTCAACCGAAAGGGGCGCCCGGCCGCGGCAAGCGCGGCCAGGCACACGCCTGGAGCTTAGTTGATGATGCCGAGTTTACGGCAACCTTCAACATATTCGCCTGTGCAGATTTCTTCAGGTTTGTTGATGCCCTTGTCGAAGATCTCGGCCTTGATGTTCTCGGCCGTGACGACAGCAGGAACGAACAGCTGCGAGGGCGTGTCGTAAAGCTTGTTGGGCGCCTCTGGCGTCTCACCCTTCAACAGCTTGACGGCGACGTTTGCCGCTGCTGCTGCGACGATTTCGGACGGCTTGGAAATCGTATTGTATTGATCACCCGAGATGATCAGCTGCAACGCGGCGATTGTGGCGTCGTTGCCGGTCACCGGGGGCAGTGGCTTGACGCCTGCTGCCTTCAAAGCGGCAATCGCGCCACCACCGGTCCCGTCGTTGGCCGCGACGATCCCCTTGATTTGATCGCCGAAGCGGGTAATCTGCCCTGCAGCCCATTCCTGCGCCTTTGGTGGCGCCCAGTCGGGGGTGTCGAATTCGGCAAGTGTCTTGTACGGGGATGCATCGAGTGCGGAATCGATACCGTCACGGATCAGGCCCGCGGCCGCATCGGTCGGGGAACCATTGATCTGCAACACCCCGGCCCCGTCCGGAACACCGGTAGCCTTTAGATGGTCGACGAGCGACTGGGCAATGGCGCGGCCAATGCCTTCGTTGTCGAAGGAGACATAGTAGTCTGCCGGCTTGTCGGGTATCGGCCGATCATAGGCAATGACCTTGACGTCCTGGGACTGCGCGATTTCGACCAGCGCCGCCGCTGCTGCGGAGTCCACGGGATCAAGGACGATGATTTTCGCACCCTGAGCGATCACGGAGTTGAACTGTTGTTGCTGGAGGGCAACGTCAGCGTTGGCATTCTGGTAGATCACCGTGCAGGATGGGCACAGCTTCTCCATTTCCGCCTTGAACCCCGGATAGTCATGCTGCTCGTAGCGGGTAGAAGCCTGGTCGGGCATGAGAAAGGCAACGGTTGCTGCTTCTTGCGCCATTGCGGCGCCACCGAGAGACACGGCCAGACCGGTCGTGGCGAGCAAATAAGTAAGCGTGTTCATAAGGTTCCTCCACAAACAATGGGCCGGCGAGTTGCGGCTTTCCAGGATGCTGTCCCGGCTCAGTCCAAGTTCGGCCACGCCGTCATGGCGCAGCAAATCGGTCGTTGCAGCTTGGCGCTGCCGCGTTGATCGACTCGGTTCTGATCCGACTCCTCCCCTGAGTCAGCTCCGCTTTTGCTGGCGACTTCATCGATTGCGCAAGCTTGCTCAATCGATGAAGCAGAATTGCCACCTCTCCCCATTGATGTCAAGGTGACGCGCGAAGTGGAGAACGAATTGTGAAGCGCGCGACCCAGACGAAGAGGACAACGATTTACGATCTGGCCGAGCTTGCCGGGACCTCGGCCAGTGCGGTCAGCGCTATCCTCAATGGAAACTGGAAAAAGCGCCGAATCAGCGCCCAGCTCGCCGCAAGGATCACCAAGCTCGCGGAGGAACAGGGCTACGCACTGAACATGCAGGCGAGCGTGCTGAGGCGCGAGCGATCCAAGATCATCGGGATGATCGTTCCCAAATACGACAACCGCTATTTCGGCTCCATTGTCGAGCAGTTCGAGGCAATGGCGCGCGAACGCGACCTTTTTCCCATCGTCACCTGTACTCGCCGTGATCCCGCTCTGGAGATGGAAGCGGCGCGTGCCATGCTTTCCTACCAGGTCGACTGCCTGATCGCCACGGGCGCGACGGATCCGGATCGAATTGTCGAACTGTGCTCGGCCGCCGGGGTACGAACAGTCAATCTCGACCTGCCAGGATCGCGCGCACCTTCCGTCATCTCCGACAATTTTGGTGGTGCGCTGGAGCTCACACGGCGGGTGTTGACGAATTGCGAGCGAGAATTCGGTGTGAAGTCGCCGCTTCTCTTCGTGGGCGGTCGCGGAACCGATCACAACACCTCCGAGCGTGTGAGGGGGTTCCGTGCCGCCCATGCCGAAGCGGGAATTCGTGTTGACGAAGACCTCGTCCTTACTTGTGGTTATGCGCCAGAGAAGGCGGAAAATGCCATGCGGCAGCTTGCCGAGGCAGGAACCATCCTGCCCAGGGGCATGTTTGTCAACTCCACCATTTCACTCGAAGGGGTCATGCGCTGGATCCGCCGATCGGGTGAGTATGCTGCAGCCATGCCGCATCTCGGCTGCTTTGACTGGGACCCTTTCGTGGCCATGCTCGGCGATCACATCGAGATGGTGCGCCAGGATGTGCCGAAGATGCTCGATGCCGTTTTCGAGATCATCGATTCAGATACACTGGAATTGAAGGTGGTTCAGATCCCGCCGATCGTCGAGACGGCTGGCTGAAGCACGCTCGGTGCGGCGTATCCTCGAGGCAGGCAACCCCAGGCACTTTTGCTCTCATCCGGCATGCCATCGCGCCATTGGATGTTCGCGCCGCCTGCGGACGGAACAAACACGCTCACGCTCTTGCTTCGACCTCGCCCATCACCTAGATCCAGGCTGGCGCGAAGACGACCCGGCGCATGCAGCGAAACCCGGGGCTGCTGCGAATCGGAACGGCAACGGTTCGTCGGCGGCTGACCACCTGTTCAGTCCTGAGGCGTTGGCGCGGCGCCGCACTGCACTGCGAACCTTGGCTAGCAGGCGGCTATATAGCGCCGCCCGTATCGGTCACGATAGTAGCAGCGACCCGGTTGCCCCGCGACGTTACCGATGACTGCACCCGAGACGCCTCCTATCGCGGCACCGACGGCCGCGCCTCTGACGTTGCCGGTAACCGCTCCCCCGACGACGGCACCTGTGGCCGCCCCGATTCCTGCACCCCGTTCGGTCGGCGTGCATCCAGCCAACATTCCAATTGCCAAGATGAGCACTGAGAACCGCTTCATCGAATTTCCTCCCTTTGTTTATTTTCCGCAAACGACAGCAAGGAAGCTTTGTTCCATTCAGCGACGAGGTGCACCGCAATCTGGCGTCTGTGCCGGAGAGTATTGCCTCCTGAACCCCCTTGTCTGTGCGCGCGCTATGCTGGTCGCTGCTAGGAGACTTCTGGTCGAACAAACAGCGCCCCCGCATATGTTCAAAGCATTCAAGAAAGAGCTAGATCGAAATTCCTGCCGCCGGATGATGTGGTGAATGGAACTTCTTCTTCCCATGCAGGTTTCAGGCGACAGAGGAGACTGACCATGGGTATAGAAAAACCTAAAGATGGTGCGCCTGGCACGACTGAACAGTCACCGCGTTGGGAAGGGCCCGAGGCCAGCCGACCGCGCGGATATCTGCCCGCGAAAGACGATCCCGATGTGGACCGCGATGCAGCGGGCGAAAACAACGCCGATCCGGAGCGCAGTTCGCCATCAGACGCGCTAAAGGTTCGAAACAATGCGAAGGGCCAGTACGCGCCGTCCCAAGCCGATCGCTCCGGCGTGACAAGCGCAAAGCCGACGGTGAACACCGGGCCAGAGGACGTCACGGGCCATCTGGACCCGTCTGGCCGTGAACGCGAAACAGACCAGGACAATGATGAGGATTCACGCCCGCCCGGGTAAGCGGTTTCGATCGTGTCGCGGCATACAAGCCGCGGCGGCATCAGGCCAGTTCTACCACCTGGGACAGTATGGCGGGCGCTCCATGACAGACACCATGAGCAAAGTTCTCCCTCTGGGGAAACCCTTAAGGCACCATACCGGTGTGTGGATTGTTCTGCGGGAGCAGCTTCGGTTTGCACTCAACAAGCTGATCCACTCCGCCCTCAGTCATATTCTGTACGGTACGGCCCCCGTCACCAGGGAAATTGGGGCCGACGGAATCCTGAGGGAAATCCAAATTGTGAGACGCGGCACGGTCGTTGGGGCGTTGGAGTATTTCGCGGCGAAGGACGAACGGGGGACATGGCGCGGCGGTCATGCACCCTGCTCCTACTTGCATCGCGTCATTACCGACAACAGTGCGAGTGACAGACAAAAACTCCGCATTATCCGACAGCTCATCGCGCAACTTCCAGGCAACGTTTTGTTCGGCCTTACGGCTGGGCCGCATGCCGAAGATATCGAGATCCTGAAGAGAGCGTTCCAGGGGGCCGGTTTCCGCACCTGGCCGCAAACAACATTCGTCTATTCGCCGCCGAGCGAAAGCGGCGATTTGATAGCCTCGATGAAGGGCGCCAGGCTTAGAACGGCGCTGCGTGCCGCCAGGAGGGATCTCGACGTCATTGAAATTTCTCCTACGCAGTTTATCCGGTATTTCGTCGACAACCTGCAGCGGGCGGGCAAACGCAATTATTGTAGCCCCTCCCTCGACCATGCCCTGCTCAGCGATGCAGTCAACCGCCAGCCGCCGCAAGCGCGCATAGTCGCAGCGCGTCGCAAAGGGGTTGAGGAGAACACCTTGGAAAGTCGTCTCGAATCGGCCATCGCACTGACGTGGGGCGGCGACGGGCTGGTGAAGCTCTTTCGGGTCACCTACGATCCCTGCGGCCACCCACATGGGACGAAGCTTCTGATCCTGGAAGGTGCTGAAACTGCGGCCTGTCAGGGCATGCATCTTGATACCGATGCGGCAACGGAAGGCGGAAAGACTCTTTACCAACGATTTGGCAGCTTTGGAGCGCACACGCGACACGAATTCGTGCGCTATCCCCTCGACTGGTATTTCGACAAGTCGTTTCCTCGGTTGGCCACACAACTCCGCCAGCTCAGTGGACAGTACAGCTAACAGGTTACTAGAGCTGTCTACGACCTGAACCATTTCGGGGAAGGCCCGTCTCCGTGCGGTCCAAATCCTCTGGTATCGGGTGCATTCTGCTACGGTCCTTGACACTATTCTCCTGGTGGCCAAGTACGCCCACGCCCGCCATGATCTTCGCATGACGACCCCTTCGATCAAAACCGCTTCGCACGACGACCATAAAGCCATGCGCCGGTGGGTGGGCAGCAAGTTCGACCCGGAGACCTGCAACCACGACGAGATCAACAAGGCGATCGCCAAGGGCATGAACCGATCGGAGGGCCACTACCGGTTTCGCCGCGAGAGCGCGCGCTATTAACGGACCGAAGACGCCGTTGGAAGTGGCGGGTCGCTTGCATCCATGTTGCAGAAGGTACCTGGGGCTAGGCCACCTGCGCATCGCCGACACGATTTTCGACCAGCGAACAAGGCATTACCCTGTTCCTGGCGACAAGAACGCTGGTATTCGGGACTGCCTGCAATGGCGTCTTCGACAATGTTGTTGGCTAGATAGCTGAATCAGAGGGTGGGATTCCTCGCCCGGCTGCCGATCTGAAGCGTGCGCCTGACTGTCCTTTGCCGGACAGTTCGTCACTGAGCTGTTCGGAGGACATCTGCTTTGCCGTTTCCCGGGCCTCGTCCTCCGTCTCAAACGCACGATGAATCGAATATCTGTCGAATATGGCGCGTACAATCCAGCTGCCATTGTGCTGAACAATCGTCACCTTTTTTTTCTCGCCACCCATCAAGAGACTCCTTCCCATATCTGCGATCCAGCCGGTGCCGCGACAGTCGTGGCATTCAATTCACGCCAGAACGGCTGGACGAACCTCTCAGGCTTCAAATAGTTCCTGCGAAACATCTGTTAGAGCTGGTGCCCGCGCGACCAACCGCCCAATCACCGACAGGGTGCCAAGTTGACAAGATTCCGTCGACAGACCGACCGCGCGGAACGGGACTTCCTGGAGCTGCGCGTGTCGGAGATGAGTTGCCCGTGAGTGCCGAGCGACTTCTGAAGGTCTAGGGACGGGCTTTGACAAGGAGAGCTGGACTCTAAAATAAGCTCGGCCGTAGCGTCCGTGTAGGTGGTGTCGTTTCAGGGGCGCTTGAGTGGAGATTGCGGTGGAGAATAAGCTCCGGGTTTTCGAGAGACGTCCGATGGCATCAGGCCCGTCGAAGAAGGTGGCGTTGCGGGTCTTCAACAGAGCGAAACGGAGAACCCGTTCCCGTGTCGCCACGGTGAGGTGCATGCGGGCGCGCGAAGCGCTGACGTCGAGCGGTGCTGGTCATGCCCGCCAATCAGCCACCATCCTGAATCTCGCAATCACCGCCGAAGAGCATGGTGACCAACAACGCTTCTCAAGCCCATCAAGCTCTGTCTGGCATTGCTAGCGGGTCTGCAGTTGAGGTTCTTTGTGTCGCAGGCGTCGAGACGGCTTGCGGGACCGCGCCCGCCCGCGCCGTCGGGCTGGTCGAACCAAACTTGGAGGCGCAAGCAGCAACTTGGACGGGCATGGTTTGAAGCTATATCTCAAGTGGACTTGTCTCAAGAATCTGACCAGTGACACAGAGACCGGCGGCATCAAAGACGTGGATGTCACCCGCCTGCGCGGTGAAATGCACCGTGTCCGTTCTTGTGTACGCTTTTTCGCCCGGTGCCTTGATAATGTACTTGTTGGTCGCGCTGCCCAAGTCGACGTAGAGCAGCTGAACTTCGCCGAGATTTTCTACCAGGTCGATCCTGCCACTCAGCAGTGGTCCGGCATGACCGGATGCCACGACCTGCGTGTTTTCGGGTCGAATTCCGATGCTTATCCGGTCTCCCACTGACACCGCTGAACCTTTGGCGGACACGCCCAGCGAAAGACCGCAGTCCAGCACGAGGTGCACAAGCTCGCCAGATTTTCTGACGACTTTTCCTTGCAGAATGTTCATCGCCGGTGAGCCGATGAACTGCGCCACGAAAAGATTGGCCGGTCTCTTGTAGAGATCGATGGGCGTCCCGACCTGCTCGATCTTGCCGTCCTTGAAGACGACGATGCGATCCGCCAAGGTCATCGCTTCGACCTGGTCGTGCGTGACATAGATCATGGTCACATCCGGCATGTTTTGCTTCAACTTCGCAATCTCGATCCGTGTTGCCACGCGCAATGCAGCGTCGAGGTTGGAGAGTGGCTCGTCGAACAGGAAGACCTTCGGATCGCGGACGATCGCTCTTCCGATGGCCACCCGCTGCCGTTGCCCTCCGGAGAGAGCCTTCGGTAGCCTCAGGAGGTATTTGTCCAACTGCAGGATTGCCGCAGCCTTTTTGACACGGTCGTCGATTTCGGCCTTGGATACGCCCGCGATGCGCAATCCGAACGACATGTTCTCATAGACTGTCATATGAGGATAAAGAGCGTAGGACTGGAATACCATGGAGATGCCGCGCTTGGATGGCGCTACCGTGTTCATCCGCGAGCCGCCGATGACAAGATCGCCGGATGTAATGGTCTCGAGACCTGCTATGCAGCGTAGCAAGGTCGATTTTCCGCACCCCGAAGGACCGACGAACACAATGAACTCCCCGGCCATGATATCCAGGTTAATCCCATGCAGGACTTCGAGATCGGCGTATGCCTTACGAATGTTTCTCAGCGACAGATCAGTCATCGTGTCTCGCTCCGCTTATTGATTTTGCGCGCTTGTCGGCTACCGTCATGGCGCAAGGCCTGCCAGAAAGCGCGTTAGCCGGCCTGGCTTCCGGTTGAGAATTTCAAGATCATTTTTCCGGCGAATAGCGCGTCGCACGACGCGGGCGCCCAGGTAACGCAAAGGCTCTGGCGGCAAGCGCGTTCTCTTGTTGATGCCGACGAGTCCACATCGGCTCCACACATCATCATAACCAAGAACAAGACTTGCCATGATCCGGCCGGCCACCGGTGCCTGCGCAATGCCGGTACCGTTGAAACCCACTGCATAGAAGATGTTTGGGTGGTCCCTGAGATGATCGAACACTGGCAGGTGCTGCGCGGTGCAGTCGATCGGTCCGCTCCAATCATAGAGCACCGGGACATCCTTTAGCTCGGGATAGACCCGGTGCATCTCGCGAATGTTGTCCGCTCCCTTGCCGCTGTCACGATTAAAACGCCCGTCGATCCGGTCGCCGAAGGCGATGCCGCCTGTGCCGCGCCCGAAGATCACCTCGCCCCCCCGCGTTCGCTGATAATAGAGGACATGATGCTGGGCATCGCAGATCGAAGCACCATCCATCCAGCCAATACGCTCGAGAAGCTCCGGGGCGGGCGCTGTCGCAACAACTTGGCTACTGACCACGTAGAGATAGGAATGCAACTCGGGTATGGCCGATAGCCAGGCATTGGCGGCGAGAACCACCTTGCTGGCGCAAAGCGTACCGCCAGCTGTGCGAAGGTGTGGACGCGGACCGGGTGCGATTTCCAGCACCGGGCTGTTCTCGTGAATGGTGACGCCTTTTTCAAGCGCCAGTCGCCTCAGACCGAGGGCGAGTTTTGCCGGCTGAACCGTGCCCGCGCGATCCTCGACAATCCCGGCATACGATACGCCGGAACCGGTACGCCGCAGGATGTCGTCGCGCTGAAGCAGGCGGAAACGGTCCTTGCCCAGCGCGCGGCAGAGGTCGTAGGCCGCCCCCCAGGCCCCTTCTTGGGCCGTCGAGCTTGCTGTCCACAGCCAGCCGTCGAGCCGAAGGTCCATGTCGAGCGCACCCGATGTCTGCAGGTGCCTCAGCTCCTCGATGGCATCGGCGGTCGCATCACAGAGCATGAGTGCATCGCTTTCGCCGACGAGCGCGAGCAACATGTCGACTTCTGCAAACCAGCTGTGGACTTGCCCTCCGTTGCGGCCGGAGGCACCCGAGCCGCAGAAATCCGCTTCCAGCACAGTGATCCGCGTTTCGGGTGCGTGCTCCTTGATCCGCAGGGCCGTCCACATCCCGGCATAGCCCCCGCCGACGATGGCCACATCGCATTCCGCACTCCCCTGCAAAGGCGAGGTGGCGGCCTCAGCCTCGATGCTCTGCAGCCAGTAGGAACGATCCTTCCTTGCGGCTGCAACCGGTGGCCTCAATGTTATAGTCCTCATCTATCTGCCCCATCCGTGGTCCGTATGACGCTGTCATATTTTGCGAGCAGCCACCCCGGAATCGGCCGGATGGGCTGCGGAAAGCCGCCGAGATGAGTGCAGGTCTCCGATGCCATTAGTGCGGAGCGGTCAAGAGCGGCTTGCTCGGACAAACCCTCGAAGAAGCGCGACATGATGAACGTCGCAATGAAGCTGTCTCCGGCCCCACAGGTATCGACAACGGGGACCGGCATCGAACCCGCCATGACGACCGTGTTCGCCTCGGCATAGAAGGAGCCGCGCTTGCCGCAGGTGATCACGGCCCGGCGCGCCCCTGCCTGCGCGAAATGCGCAATCAGCGGCTCGACCGGGTCGTCGGGCCGATCCGGGCCGGAAGCGAATACCAGCGGCACGCCGTCTAGCGAGAGGTCGAAATGGCGCGTGGAGACGTCAATACTGAAGGGTACGCCGTCGGCGACGAGGCGACGAACGAGTTCCTGATTGGAATTGGTTCCTAGATGAACCCAATCGGCCTGTCGCAGTGCTTCGTAGCGTTCGGCGCTCGGAATATACGCCTCGCCCACACCGAGAGATTCCAAGAGGAAACGTCGCTCACCCGCATCATCGACAAGCAGTGTCACTGCCGAGGCACCGGGACGAACTTCGATATCGCTACCGTCGAGACCCGCCTCCCGGATTGCAGCGAGCATGATATCGGCCTCTGCATCCGGGCCCAACGCCCCGAAATAACGCGCATTCAGGCCTCGCCGCCGCCATTGCACGGCAACATTCAGGGCATTGCCGCCGACCGTCACAAAACCCTTGGTAAGATAGGCATCAAGGCAATTGTCGCCAACGGCGATCAGCTGTGGATTTGCTTTCGTCATGCTTCATCCGCTTGGTGGAGAAGGGGGGTGATGGCGGCCAGGCAACGCCGCCAGGCGGAAACGGGATGGAGGGCATAGGAGCCGTTGCCAAAGAGCTCGAAAGTAAGGGTGCCCGCAAAGCCATGCGCACGCAGCGCAGCGATGTTGTCATGAAGCGGCAGATTGCCATCCCCCCAGGCGAAATGCCCGGCCGGCGTTCCATCGGCAATATGGACGTGTGCGATGCGCGCTCCGAAGTACTCGAAATACTCGGCGATACTCTCGCCGGCTGTGGCCATGGCCACCACATCGAGGACAACGTCGATGTCGTCCCCATCAAGCGAACGCCAGAAGGTTCGAAGCTCGCTCGCAGTGTTGACAATATTGCTTTCGACGCGCTGAAGAGGCTCAAGCAGGCAGGACACGCCAAGAGATCTCGCATGCGCGGTAATCCGGTTGACCGACTCCACCGAATGCGCCCAGGCGGTTTCGCGGCTCTCAGACTCAAATCCCCGGCCTGGCGTCAGAAAGAGGTAGGGCGCCCCGAGTTCCGCGCAAAGATCGGCCGCGCGCAAGAACCGCTCCACACTGGCTTGGCGATAGGCGCCGTCGCCGGAGGCGATGTTGACGGGATAGAGGACCTGCTCGGGCGTAAAGCACCGGACGGTCAAGCCATTGTCGCCAAGGATCGACTTTACCTCGGCCAGCCGCCCGCAACTGTCGTGGAAGAGGTCCAGATGTGGCGCAATACCCCATAGTTCCATCCGGTCGAAACCCAGGGCGCGGAGATTTTCTGCAGTCCAGCGAAACGAATGATGCTGGAAAGAAAAGTTCGCGCCGATGATCTGGTTGCGTTCCAATATGAGATCCGCCTTATTTTCCGATGCCTTCGGCAAGCCCGCGAATGAAAAAGCGCTGGGCTGCGAAGAAGGTGATCACGATGGGAAGCGCCGAGAGCGTCATGGCCGCGAAGACGACGGCATAGTTTGTACCGTGCTTCGCCATGATCGAGGTCAGGCCAACCGGCAGCGTCTGCAAACTGGCACCGCTGGTGAAGATCATTGCGAAGAGGTATTCGTTCCAGGCGAAGAGCACGTGCAGGATGGCACACGACACCAGGATTGGCTTGCACAGCGGCAATGTCACTTTCCAGAAGATCTGACCCTCGCTGGCCCCGTCCATGATGGCGGCTTCGTCGAGATCACGCGGCAGTCCCAGCATGTAGGCGCGGATGAGGAAGGTCGTGAAGGGGATGCGGAAGGCGGTATAGAGGATGATCAGTGCCCAGTAGGTATTGTAGAGGCCAAGGTCCTGCATCATCCGCACAAGCGGAATGACTGCGACCGTCGGGCTCAGCATGAGCCCCCCGAGCACGATGCCGACGAAGAACGGTTTGCCGGGCAGCTTCGATCTGGTCAGGCCGTAGGCGGTCCAGGCGCTGGTCAGCACGGTACAGGCTGCCGATCCCAACGTCACGATGATGCTGGTTGCGATGTAGTTCCGAATGCCCTGGTTCCAGGCCGCGACATAGTTTTCCAGGCTCAAGCCGCTCGGCAGGGCGAACGGATTTCCGAAGATCTCGCCATTCGACTTGAAGCCGCTCAACGCCATCCAGATAAGCGGATAGATAACGACTATGCCAAGACTGGACAGGAAGGTGACGAGGCAGACTTTTGCCAGTACGGCGAGGAAGTCTGGGCGATCCATTTCGCGCGATTGACGGGGTACGCTCACAGCTCGACCCTCCTCTTCTTCGTGTACCAGAGCTGTGCGAAGCCTGTCAGGAGGGTAATGACGAAGATGACCGAAGCGATGGCGGCGCCATAGCCGAAGTCGTTTTCGATAAAGCCCTGCTGGTACAGCCATGTACCCAACACCTGGCTGCTGTTGTTCGGCCCGCCGCCCGTCATCACCATGACCTCGTTGAACACCTGGAAGGCCCCGGTAATCGTGACGATCACCATCAGTCCGGTCATTTCGCGCGTGAGCGGAAATGTGATGTTCCACAGGCGCCGCCAGGTCCCTGCGCCATCCATGATGGCCGCGTCGTAGAGTTCACGCGGGATTTTCTGGATCGCGATGGCGAACAAGAGAGTGGAATAGCCGAAGCCCTGCCACTGGCTCATGGCAACAATGGCGTAGATTGCGGTCTCTTCCTCCCCCAGCCAGGCCCGCGACCAGCCATCGAGTCCCATAAGGGTCAGTGCTGCGTCCAGAAGACCAATGTCGGGCTGATAGATGAAATAAAAGAGCAGGCCCGCGACGGTGATCGAGATAGCCGATGGTACGAAGTACACCGCCCGCCAGAAACGGCGCCATCTCTCCTGGCTCAGCCCCTCGATCAGGGCCGCAAGGACGAAGGCCGCGAGAACCTGGAAGATGACGGAGATGAGGGCATAGAGCGTGTTATTGACAAGGGCGGTCCGGACTACCGGATCGGCTTGTAGCCGGCGGTAGTTGTCCAGTCCGACAAAAGCCGTCTCGCCGGTGAAGATGTCCTGCTCCTTCGTGCTGACCACGAAGTTGTCAACGATCGGGTAGTAGACGAACCAGAGAATCAGGACGAAGGCGACCAGGATCCAGCGAAACGACAGGACCGCGGTGGCCGGGCCGGGCCCGTCTCTCTCAGCCCGGCTCGGGCCGGTGAAGCCGATCCTGTCGACTTCACCGGTTTGCTCATGCTTCATGACAGTCATCGAAGGCCTATTTCTACTTGGACGAAGCCGCCGCTTCCTTGACACGTTGCATGACCTCTTCCGGGCTCAGCGTGCCTCCGATCAATGCCTGCAGACCCGATAGCCACGCAGCCGCCACGCGCGGCGGGTTAGCAGTGTCCAGCCAGGGCATGAGATAGGAGGAATCGGCGATGACTTTCAGGCCATCGACAACAGCCGGGTTCATGGTGTCTGCAGAGTAGCCGCCGACGGTCGCGCTGGGCTGGCCATAAGGCGGCGCCGACAGAACCTTGCCGTTCTCTGCAGAGGTGACGAAACGCATGAAGTCGATCGCAAGCGGAATGTTCTCCGAGGCCGCATTGATCATGTAGCCTTCCGGCGCCCCTTCGATGGCCTTGATATCTCCCTTGGCATCCTTCGGCGCGGGCAGCTTGAAGAAGCCGAAGTCCGCAGGCTTCAGCGCGCCTTCGGCCGTCGCCTGGTCGAATTCGATAATCTCCTGGTAATACATGGCGGACTTGCCGTTGCTAAATTGCTGCAGCGCCGAAGCATAGGAAGCCCCGTTCGTCCCCGCTCCGTCAGAGCATTCATCAACCAGTTGCTTGAACTGCTGGAGGCTTGCGACATAGCCGGGATCGGCAAACTCGGCCGTCGCCGGCACGAAATCCTTCTCGAGCGTCGCCCGCGAGACGTTGTAGGCAAGAAGCTGTCCGGCATAATGCACGCCCGGCCAGCCTTCCTTGTTGCCGAAAGATACCGGCGTTATGCCCGACTTCTTGAAGGCCGCACAGGCGGCCAGCAGGTCCTCGAAAGTCGCAGGCTCGCCAATCCCCGCCTTTTCGAATAGGCGCCGGTTGTAGCCCATGAATTTGGCATCAAGGTAAAGCGGAATGCCATAGAGCTTGTCATTGTACTGGAAGGCGGAAACTGCGGCGGCCGCTAGCGTTTTACCCCATTGCGTATCTGGCCCGATGACAGGGGTCAGATTGACAGCGCGCTTGCCGCGCACGAAATTCTCACCCCAACTGCCGGTCCAAGTAAAATAGACATCAGGCAACGAATTGGACGCAACGAGCGCCTTGGTCTTGCCTTTCACACTGTCGTCGCTTTCCTGGATGAGCTCGACCGTCACGTCCGGATGAAGCTTTTCATATGCTTTGGCGGCGTTGACGAAGAAAGGAGAAAGCTGCTGCAGGCCAAATTTCGTCAGTACGCTGACTGTCCCGGAATAGTCGATAGCCGCGTTCGGATCGGCCACGGCCGGGTCGGCAGCACCTGCAGCACTGACGCCGGCGCTGACGAGGGTGGCGGCAGCAAGCGCCGCTAGGTTGCTCGTGCGTGAAAACGTATTGCCTTTCATTTCGCAGTTCCTCTCTGTTGTTTTTTCTGTCAGGCATGCACGGATGGATCGGCCCGGCATCACTGCCGGACCGGAAAAACCCTAATATTCAACACGTTTATAGTAGCGGCGGGTCGTGAGCGGGTGATCACGCAGGACCTCCAGATGCGCGCTCAGCCGCTCAAGCATTGTCGCCAGGATCACGGGCGAGATGAAGCTGCGCGTTCTGGCCGAAATGCCTGGAAGGTCGGCGGAGGCCGCATCCAGGACGCGCACCTTGTCGGTGTAGCGCTTGGCGAAGGACTCCACACGATCCGTAAGCGGCCGGAAGGCATCCTCGCCCTTGAAGATGAAGAGGCTGACACCCGGCTCGACCAGTTCCAGCGTGCCGTGGAAAAAGTCGGATGCCTGAACTGGACGCGTGCGGATCCACTGCATCTCTTCCAGGATGCACATGCCGTAATAGTGCGCCTCCGGCCAGACGGAACCAGCACCCGTGAAGATGTGGTAGGTTTCGTCCTTGATTTCCCTGGCAAGGGCCGCCGCTTCGGCCTCATAGCTTTCCTTCACTGAAACGAGGAGCTCGGGCAGCAACTCGAGTTCAGCCACAGTCGAATCGAAATCAGAATACTCGCCGCGTTCGGCAAGCAATGCGAGAACAAGCAGCAATGTCTGGAGGTAGAACGATTCCGACGACGTATCGTCTTCTGCGAAGTTGGTGAAGTTGTAGTCGCAATCGCGCCCGAGGGGCGTATCCCTGTGGCCGGTGAGCGAGAGGGTCTTCACGCCGCGCGCCTTGAGAAAGGACAAAAGCTGCACGCTTTCTTTTGTGGTGCCCGAAAGCGAAGGTAGGATGACGAGTGCCTTCTCGTTCAGTCCGGCCGGCGGCTCCAGAACAACCTGCGCAGAATAGGCCGCCGACACCGGAAAGAGCGTCGCATTTCGAGCGAACTCGATGGCCGGCTGCGTCAGGAACTGCACACCGCCGGTCCCCATGAAGAAGATGCGTTCGAGACCGCCCTTCAGCAGGTCCCGCATCAGAACACGCATGTCCTTGCCGATTGCAACCGCGCCGCTTTGGATCTTTATAAAGCGATCCCTATCGAAATTGAGCATTTAGAACCTTCCCGTTTTGCGTTCCAGGCGTCTTTGAGCAACTCACATGGGCACGCAAATAATCGTTGAGACTGTGTGAGATCGATCTCACACACATTAAAGGCACAAGAATTTCATACTGGCAAGTGGGGCTGTCAAAAATAAAATCGAAGCGCTTTGCGCCTCAGCCGGCGCTGCAGTGGCTCACGGAACCACGAATTATCAGCTTGGTTTCAAAGCGGATTTTCCGCAGCGGGTGAGACTTGCCGGAGAGACGGTCGAACAGCAGCTGTGCCGCCGCACGTCCGATTTCCGAAACCGGCTGGGAGACGACGGTGATCTGCGGATCGGTGAACGTCGCCAGGTTAAAATCGTCAAATCCGATCAACGACACATGATGAGGGATGGAAATCCCCATGGAGCGAAAGGCCAGAAGAGCACCTTGCGTCATCAGGCTGTCGACCGTGAAGAGTGCGGTCGGGGGTGTCTTCTGGCTGAAAAGGCGGATCGTAGCGTCGACGGCGTGCTCTACCGTCGATTGCGACACTGCAACCAGTCGCTCGTCCAGGGAAATGTTGCCGGCCGCCAATGCCGCCCGGTAGCCGCTCATGCGTTCGCGCGAAGTAAAGATGCGCATATCATCCTGCAGAAGTCCGATGCGGCGGTGCCCCATGCCAATCAGATATCGGACTGCCTTGTGCGCACCACCCTCGTTGTCGACGACGACACTGTCGCACTCTATGCCCTTGGCCACCCGGTCGATGAGTACCAGTGGGATGTTGTCCGCAATCAGTCCTTGCAGGTGCGCATTGTTGTCAGCCGATGTGGGTGCGACGATGAAGCCTCGTATGGAGAGTGCCTGCAGGCTTGCCAGGAGCGACATTTCCTGGTCCAGCTCTTCTTCACTGCTCCCGATGACCAGATTGTACCCGGACTGCCGCGCCACAACCTCAATATCGTGCGCGATTCGGGCAAAGAACGGATTCTGGATGTCCCCTAGAATGCATCCGACAATAGGCAGCTGGCCATTGCGCAACGCCTGTGCCAATCGGTTGCCGCGATAGCCCAGCTTTTCCGCAGCTGCCTGCACCCTTTGCGCTGTCTCGTCGCCAACATAACCGTAGTTGTTAAGGGCGCGCGCAGCCGTAGCACGTGACACATTGGCGAGCGCCGCCACATCCTTCAAAGTTGCCGGCTTCCGACCCATTTCGCCCCGTGCCTTCTCCAGCAGAATCTGCAGGCCTTCCTTTTAACGTCGGTTCGCCAACTCGCATAGGCACAGCCCAAGCGAAATCCGCCCGCGCCGGCCGCTAGGAGATCGATCGTATGACGGGCGCACAGTTGCGACGTAAGCAATTACCGGACTGTTTTCGGCCGGGGCCACGCACGCTTTCCGGTCAAGATTTTCTCGGCACTTTAATGTCCCGGGGAAGCAATCAACCGGCTCACTCAACCGGCTCCTGCTGGAAACAATCTCGGCACTTTTTCGTTAGCCATAAGGTCGCACGCTGGTGAATGCGGCATCTGGAGGACTGATGCATGGACGAGAGGCAGACACTTTCCCTCAAAGATATCGCAGCCGAGTATGTTCGACTGGGGGGTCAACGTCGTGCAGTCATCGATGATAACAAGCTCTCCATCCGCAAGTGGGACTCCGAGCCTGCAGCTGCGCGAGCATTCTGGGAGCGCCATGTTTCCCCACTATCAGATAAAGATCTGCAGGAACTAGAGACGTATCTTCCCACCATCAATCGGCGTTAAGCCATCACGCTTGATGGCCGTTGCCAGTGGTGCGCCGCCCAACTCCGATGACGACGCTGTCACGCCGGTGATGGATGCATGCTGTTGTGGGATGGAGAGAACAGTCTGGACGTGGGTCGCCCGCCTTTTCAGCTTTTGCTGAGAATTCCGGCTTCCATTGCAGCCGCGACGAACGCTTCTCTCGCATGATCAACGGGCATACCTTCCTTGAGCACGGCGAGACAGGCGGCTCGGCCCAGGCGATTTGCAGGGCCGGGGTTAACGGGCCAGTCGTCCGTCAGAAAGCGGAGAGCTTCGGCCGTGCTACATATTGCACGCAACCTGCCACTCTCGCCGGTCTCCAGCACAACGGCCATGCTCCATCTTTGTTCTTCCATGTGGCGATAACCTCCAGCCGATGATCTTACGACAGGCAAGGATGCTTCCGTCAGGCTTCGCGCGGCGGGAGCGGTACCGTGCCGCGGAAACGGTTGTTCCGGTTGACGCCTCCATCGCGAACTCCTCACTACAGGCGCTTTGTCGAAACCTCTGTAGCCCGATTTGTTCCCTGCCGGCATGAAATTTGGCGAATAGAACGCTCGCTATCGGGGAGTCGAACGATAGCTGTACTCCCTCGCCAATTTCAGATTCGAGGTTCTCATCGATCGTATGGTTCGCGAAGGAAAGGGCAGTAGCATCCCCGGCCACGGCTTTTTCTTCTTACGGCCCCCAATCTCCGTCGGTGATCTACCCAAGATATGTGAACGCCGTGGACGAGGCGGCCATCACACCTGAGCCGGCTGCGAGCAATCGCCAGGCAGTGAAGTCTCTACCTGCGAAATCGGCACACCAGCAGCCACGGCGAAGGTAATTCGGCGGCGTCTGCTGTGGATGAAGGCGATTGCCCGACATCACAGCAAACTGGCTCCGACAAGGAAGCGGCGGCAAACAGTCAGCGGCTTGCGAGTAAGAGGACCGCTGCCTGATCGCTGTAGCCTCCGGGATGATCTCCCAATCCATCGGGGCGGCAGACCGCCAATGGACGGGTGCAGGACGCCACTGCCCACATCGGCTACCCGCCCGGCTTCAGCAGCATAAGATAGACAGACTCCGCCATCCCCGCAGGAGATCTTGGATCATGTATCGCCAAGCCCGTGGCCGCGCGGCCCGGCCATCGAGCGCGTAGTTGCAAGCACAGATTTCCTGGATCAATGAAGCAATTCGCCGCCTGATCTTTTCGTGCGCCCTCTCCCGAGCGCGCTCCGTCCTACGGGACGACGCGGGATTGCCGCGTCGCGCTGCTGGCGAAGAATTTCCTTACTGCGCGGAATTTAATTCCCGGACCTGGACGCACCTTCAACGGCGATTGGCTTTCGTGCAAAGAAATAGCCTGCAACGGCGTCGATGTCCTGCTCGTCGAGATTGGCCGCAACCCGTTCCATCAGTGCTCGATAAGGTCCACCGCCCCTTCTCGCATCAGCAAACAGTCGCAGTTGTGCCGCGAGATAGGTGGCAGGCTGGCCCGAGAGCCTTGGATAGGCCGGGTTGGCATTTTCCCGGTCATGACAGGACAGGCATGCGGGAATGCGCCGCCCGGGGTCGCCGAAACGCGCGATCTGCTCGCCTCTGCCGACCTGTGCCGGAGGGGGCCCCGTCTGCAGGTCGAAGGCGGATTTCTCGGCAAAATGTAGGGCCAGGGCGTCGCGCTCCCGCTCCGTCAGCGACTGGATGGCGACGGCCATGATGCCACTCCGGCGCGTTCCCTCCGCATAGGCTGCGAGGCTGTCCCTCAGATAGGTCTGTGACTGGCCGTCGAGCCGGGGAATCAGACTGTCTCGATCAAGCTGGTCCGGTGCATGACAGTCGTTGCAGGTCTCCGGCGTCCGTCCCGGTTCATGTGCCGAAGAGGCCGCGTGGCCCGCGAGGCGGCCATAGGATGAGGCATCGAGCTCAGGATAGCGTCGGAGGAACGCTACCATGGCCCAGACCTCATCCTCACGCTCTGTGACGGGCCATGACGGCATTCCGGTGAAGCGCACGCCATGCTGCACGATCTGGAAGAGTTCGGCATCGGTCCAGCCCGGAATCACCGTCTTCAGATCGGGCGGCACTGGCAGCATCCCACGTGCGATTGCCGGAGACGGCATTGCCGGCGAACCATGGCAAATGGCGCAGCCCCTCTCGAAGTGCCCCGCTGCCATCGGCAGCATGCCGTCGTGAAATGGCGGAACCTCCGTGCCGATGGCAGCGGTGCGGACAGAGGATCGCATCGCCCAGTGCAGGAACCAGTCGGTAACCTTCCAGTGGCCCGTGCTCGCACTGATGCCGATCAGTCCCGACCATGCAATGAAAAGCCCGGCCACCGCCGCTCCGAGGACAAGGACAGTGGTCTGCTTCCATCCGATCACCATCCCCGTTCCTCGCCCACCACGTCGCCTTTCTCGCGAAGCACGCTGTAAAGTAGAACGACGGCGCCCATGAGGTAGGAAGCGGCGCCGACAGCAAGCATGACAACGCCACCGATCTGCTGGTCGGAGGCCGCGTCCAGCCGAATGCCAAAGCAACTGACTTCGCCTCTGCCATAGAGCGGTCGTGGCGCCAGTGCGAGCAAGACGCCAAGCAGTGTCATGTGCACGGAGGTGAAGAGGAGCCCGATCGTCCCGGCCAAACGTCCCTCACCATTATGGCCGCGCCTCAGACAAACGAGCCAGAGGAGAAATCCAGCGACGAGGAAACTGAAGAGTTCCAGCAGCGAGACGTGGGCGCTGGCGGACGCCAGTGCCCGCGATGCCGGAACATGCCAAATCCAGACCACGATCAGCTCGATCACCGAGGCGAGAACCGGCGTCATCCACACAACCCTTCCCGAGAAATCGAACTGGGTGTCCATTATGCCGTAGGCGAGCAGCGGTGCCGCCACGGCGACGATGCCCATATGCAGCAACATGTGCACCGTAAACGAGCTACCGTCGAAGGAGGCATATAGCGCAACCGGCGTGAGCGCGATCAACAGGCCTCCTGCCATGAGCGCGACGGTCTTCATGGCTGGCACGTCTCGATGAAGAACAGAGGGACTGCGACAAACACGACGGAGACGAAGCTGAGCCCGGACAGGAGCAAGGTCGCAAATCCCTGAAACAACAGCCGGTCCTCCTGGGTGGGAGCGTCGTGTGGTGGGTCACCGCTGCCAAACCCCCATTGGCGCCACGCGAGCCACGCGGAAAGCGTGATACCGGCAAGGGCCAGAAGCGTGATGAGGACGAGTGCCAGGCGCATCTGCGCGAACGTGAAGCCCGCTGCCGCGGCCTTCTCGCAATAGACCGCCACGAGGACATAGCTGACAAGGAAATGCACCGCCCAGATTGTCGGCGCGGTGAAAAGTGTCCAGAGGCTCTCGATTTCCTTCGGAATCAACCGCATCCGCGTCACCTCACAGCGGGAAACAGGCCGAGCACGCCAAACGACGTTACGGCCGTGATGACCAGGAAATGCCAGTAGAGCACGACGTTCTGCAGATCCATGTCGTGTCGTGCGCTCATGCGACCGGCAAGGCTGCGGGCCAGGCAGTAGGCCTGCATGACGATGGCCAGTGCACCATGCACGGCCGTCCAGAGGGCAATGACCCAGACGATCGCAGGATAGACGTGCGCGGTCGGATCCATCGCGTTCAAATGCGGGCCGGCCAGTCCGGCGCCACACCCGGCGGCGGTCAGAAAGGCCGAGAAGATGAGCATCGCACGCATCAGCCACCGCCTGTCGGAACCATTGACGCGGCGCGCCATCAACATGGCAAGCCAGGCGAGCAGAAACAGGCTTGCGGCCAGGAGCGGCCACAGCATTCCCGGTCCCGCATGTCCGGCGGTAAAGTCGTCGTGAATCGTCCAGTAGAAGAAGTAGCCGAACATCAGGCTGGCATAGGCGGTGCCGTCACCTGCCATGGTTATGAACATCCCCCACCAGCCGACGGACTGTGGTCCGGAACGGTAGAGCGGCAGGCTTTTGCCCAGACCGATGTGGCGGACTTCCGAGCGGGGGATTTGCGCCGTCCCGGTCCAGAGCCAGGCGGTGATTGCAGCGAACGTGAGAGTCGCGCAGACCAGCGTGAGCATCCACCAGTGAAAGGTCAGGGCGATGAAGACACCGCCCAGCGAAAACGCCGCGACCATGGTCATGATCGAGGTGCCACCGACCCGAAGGCACTGTTCTGGTCGCGCATCCAGTACAGACGTCACCAGCGTCTCGCGCGCCCCGTCCTGCACGTCCGGAAGGTAGTAGCGACCCGCCTTGATGTCGTCGAGCAGGCCCGGCTGGTCCCAGATCGGGTAGCGACTCTTGATGATCGGAATCGAGCGCACGCCCCAGGTCTCCTCCGGCTCACTGATCCATTCCAGCGTACCAGCCCGCCAGGGATTCATCTCCAGCGGCGGCTGGCGGTGCTTCGGGCGAACGACGTCGATCACCACGACGGCGACACCCGCGGCGAAAATGAACGCTCCCAGCGTCGAGATGAGGTTTAACCACTCCCATCCGACGTCCGCGGGATAGGTGAACACCCGGCGCGGCATGCCGCGCAGGCCCGCCAGGTGCATGGGGAAGAAGGCGACGTTGAAGCCCGCGAACATCAGCCAGAAAGCGATTTTGCCGAGCCGTTCGGACAGTCTGCGGGCATTTATGAGCGGATAGTAATAGTAGATACCGGCGGTAACTGGAAACAGCATGCCGCCGATCAGGACATAATGCAGGTGGGCGACGACGAAATAGGTGTCGTGGGCCTGCCAATCGAACGGCACCAGCGCCACCATCACCCCCGTGAGCCCGCCGACTACGAAGATTGCAAGCCCGCCGGCCCCAAACAGCATCGGCACGGAAAAGATGACGCGTCCGGCAAGCAGCGTCGCAATGAAGACGAAAATCTGTACCCCGGTCGGGATCGCGACCGCCTCCGAGGCGGCCGAGAAGAAGGCGAGCGAAATCTGCGGCAGACCGGTGGCGAACATGTGATGCACCCACAGGCCGAAGCTGAGAAAGCCGGTGCCGACCGCCGCGAGCACGATCCAGGAATATCCGACAATCGGACGCTGAGCAAAAGTGGGCACGATCATGGCCATAATTGCGATGGCCGGCAGGAAGACGATGTAGACCTCGGGATGCCCGAAGATCCAGAACAGGTGCTGCCACAGCAGCGGATCGCCGCCGCGCTTGGCATCGAAGAACGGCCAGCCGAACATCCGCTCCATCTCGAACAGGATGTCGCCGGCGATTAGCGGCGGGAAGGCGAACAGGATCATCCCGGCCACGATCAGCAGGTACCAGGCAAATAGCGGCATCATGTTGATGCGCATGCCCGGCGCACGACACTTCATGATGCCGGCAATCAGTTCGACTGCCGCGGCGATGGAAGCCACTTCGATGAAGGACAGGCCGAGAAGCCAGATATCGGCGCCGACGCCCGAATACGCCTTGTCGGTTGCGAGCGGCGGATACATGAACCAGCCGGTGTTGGGGGCTGCCCCGAAGAAAATAGACCCGCATACGAAGACGCCACCCAGCGCGAAGCTCCAGAAGCCGAAAGCGGCCAGGCGCGGGAACGGCAATTCGCGCGCGCCCAGCATCGATGGCAGCAGAAAGATTGCGACAGCTTCGAATACGGGCACGGCGAACAGGAACATCATCACCGTTCCGTGCAGCGTGAATGCCTGGTTGAAGACCTCGGCCGAAAGAAATCCGTTCTCCGGGACAGCGAGCTGCACGCGAACAAGCAGCGCAAGGACGCCCGCGAACAGCATGAAGATGAACGCCGTGGCACCGTACCACAGGCCTATCTCCGTATTGTTAACGGAAGTCCAGTAGCGCCAGCCAGACGGTGTCTGCCAGACTTCACGCAGTTCCCGCTCCTGTTTCGCGCGCTCTTCATGACTGAGGTCCCTCATGCTGACGTCGGTCATCGCAAACCCGCCAGGTATCCCGATATCGCTGCAATATCGCCGGGCGGCACCATATCGAAGGCGGGCATCTTGGCGCCGGGTTTGATCGCGGACGGGTCACGGATAAATCGTTCAATGTTCTTGCGCGTGTTTGCGAGCGTCCCCGCCCCAACGGTCGAGCGATCCGCAAAATGGGTCAGATCGGGGCCCAGCCCGGCGATCGGCGTGGTGCCCCTCACCGAATGACAGCCAACACAGCCGTGATGGGTGAACAATCGCTCACCCTTGCTGCCTTCAGGCCGGTTTCCCGACGCCTGCTTTCGCCTCCAGTCGTCAAAGGCATCCCGTTCCATCACCACGACCGAAAACGCCATATAGGCGTGCGAGACGCCACAGAATTCCGCGCAGGGCGCTCTGAACACTCCTGTCTTCGTCGGCAAAAGCGAAAGGACATTTGTACGGCCCGGGATCATGTCCATTTTTCCTCCCAGTGACGGTATCCAGAAGGAGTGGATCACATCGTCGGCACGTAGGGAGAAGACAACACGTTCGCCGACGGGGAGCCGTATTTCGTTGGCAGTTTCGAATCCCGCGACGCCCTCCTCGGCCGGGTAGCGGACGCGCCACCAGAACTGCTCGCCGATTACCTGGATGCGATCGGGCTCGGCGACAGCGCGCCCGAGCCATGGCCGGATCGAAGGCATCAGCCATATCGTATACACAAGCAGCGCGAAGAGGACGATCACCGGAAAGGCGACACCGCCCCAGGCGATCAGCCTCCCCGCCCCTTCCTCCGACCAAGCTGATCGCCGGCGGCGACAGGCATGCGTCAGCAGCCCGATGACGGTCAGCCAGATAATCCCGCCCCCGATAACCATAACAACGGACAGGTGGTAGACCTCTGCCGCCTCCTGTCCTGCCGGATCAAGCGCCGACTGCCTGCCTGCGCAGCCGGTGACGAGAAAAGGCAGGACTACCTGCAGGTGGCCAAATATCTTTCGTTCGCTCTGAATGGACATGCCGATAGCGATATGGGGCGGCGGGCCGTGCCGGCAAGGTTGTGGGCGAGCGATAAGCGGGAGCGTTCGTGGATTGGGCGCCAAAAGAATGCCCGAGCAAGCAGACGGGTAGGCAATGGCCACCAAATTCTGGCTTTCGCCAGGCGGGCCCCAGCCAACGCCACGACCGTCCCTAAACCACCTTCAGGGGAGCGGATTTCACCCAAAAACGAGAGGTGGACCCACGGATTTTTCAGGTTAAGCGGACTTCTGCCTGACTTCGCCAAAGACCTTGCACACTGAAGCGATCACTGCCCTGTGCCCAAAGCCCGCGCAATGGCCGGAACTATCGGGTTTTCAAGATGTTTTACCTCGGAGGGAACGGAGGCTACATCATGGGAAACCCGAGCTACTGGACAAAATCTGTTGAACTCGAACTCGACGGTCCGGGACGATTTCGAAAAATCACAAGTACCAGGGATGCAGCTGAATGCCTTAGTCACTGGCCCGTAAAAGGTGGCGCCGCACACTCGTTGGCGACGAGTCTATGCCGCGCCGCCCTGGAAGGGGGTGTCCCGCGCAAAGTCGCCCGGGAAGCATTCATCTACGCCGCACAAGAGGGAGGTATTCGCATCCGTCTTGGACCCAACCAAATTTCCAGGAAGTGATCGCTGTCAGGGCATGCCCCTGGCAGACCGGGGCCACCATGCTCACCATTTTCACCACTGGCGTCGACAGCATAAGAGCAGGCTGCTTTTCGGCACCGCCGCGGCGGGCGCGGATGGAACAGACCGCTCTTGCGATAGTCAAGTCAAGCTGAAGGACCTTTGCCCCGTCCCCATCAGACCAAGGTCCGGTGAAAGAGGCGGTCTTGCGCGCTATCTTCAGAAATCGGCGTTATTGCCCCACACGCCACACCTGGCGGCGGAAGCATGCACTTCCGTCGCTTTTTTTTCAGCGCGCTGCCAAGCAGACCTCCGGATCAGGTGGCTCATCTAGCGGCAATAGAGCCCCACCTCTTTTGCCGCCACAATGAAAGTGTTCGTGCCTCCTCCGCACTGCGCATGCCGTCGAAGGCGGCCGTGCATGCGACCTTCGCACGCATGTACTGGGTCCCCGTGCGTCTAGGCCAAACCTCATCGAGGCAGTCAACGCCTCGAATGCACTTGCAGCCGAACGTTAACCAACGCTCCAAGACTGAAGCCAACGGGGGTGGAGCACTCACACCTCTCTATCGCGCGCCCTCCTCATGACTTTCAATCAAGTTGGCTAACACTAAAAGATGGGAATTCACCCGAGTCCCTCAACGCGCGTGCGAACGCATTGATGCGCCGCAGCACGCGGTCGTCGGACTAGCCACGTTTATGCTTGACAGCCTTCAGCAGCTCTAAACCTTCGGCGCTGATGCGTACTCCGAGGTCTTGGTGGTCAAATTGGGGGAGCTCATCAGCCGATTCAGGGGCGACCTGAATCGCCAACCGAGCGAACGGAGACGTTCGGCTACGGTCGTGGGGACAATATGAACCTCTTCATCTGCGAGCTTTTTCAGCCATGAAACTTCTCCTTCCTCGAGGTCTTTGAGGGCATCGCTCATCTTTATTCTCCGCTTGGTTGCAGCCCGCCCGCTATACCGACGGCGTCGCTCGCCGTTTGGCGGCGGGCAAAATCTAAGAGCCGTCCACACCGAGGCGGAACGCCTCCACACCGGAAGACTTGGGCGGGGCGGCGCCTGAGTATCCCTTTTTCCACAGCCGATACACAACGTCCTCACGCCACGGTTGCCTGGGTAGCCCCTATGGCAACATTCGCTCCGCGCTGCTCGCAGCGCCAAGTGGTCCGCTCCTGCAATCCTTGGACCCTAGACGAATAGGATCAGTATCAGGAGCATGGCCACTCCCAGAGCCGACAGCTCAACAAATCCATCATTCATCGATGCGACCCTCCGGAAAAAGATACCCTCAAACGCATTGTAGCGGTGGATGTTCCCACACCTGTCAAGGCCGGCGCAGTGGATCTGCCTGCTCGATACGCGCTCGTCCGGCGCTGCGATCCGGTTCGACGCGCTCGCCATATCAATGAGGTTGGAACATTCCGGAATGGGCGATGTTTGATGTCCCCCGAAGCAAGTATTGGAGGAATGATGATTGTGCATGAAATGATGAATAGTCATGCCGATGTGCACACACGCCCCGCCGACGCCTTGTGCGATGCATCGAACATTGTTACCGGTGTACCAAGCATGCACCAGCTACCGATGCGTCATCGAAAGGGATCGCCTTAGCGAGAGTGTTCAGACGGCCCTCGCCACGCCACCAATGTGCCGAGGCCTTCCCTGGGCTGCTGTAACAACCACTTGCACCGCGAGATGCTGAGAATCACCGCTCGACAAGCAAGTCTCGTGCCCCGTCATAACGCCAACCGGTTTTCTGTGCATGCATTTCGGGGGGCCATCATCGACTTTTCACTGGCGATCCTGTCTTCGGTAAGACCGCTCAGCACTCCACGATTGGAACACAGATGCCTCTCGATCAGTCCGTGAAACCCATTCCCAAAGACATGGCCCTCTTGTGGGCGATGGTGACGCCCGATAACGTCGCCGTGGAAGTTTGCGTAACTCTTTCGGCGTTGCATGCATTGGGCGGCCAGGGTTCCGGCCCGGTCACGCTGCTGAAGGACAATCTTCAGTTACTGGAGCGCCTGGCTAGCAAGAAGTTTGATCGAGATCGAGGCAGCCCGGGACTTCCTTTGTGGATCACGAAGGATGATCTGCAAGACCCAGGCCTGTCTTGACCCACCCTTTCAGCCTTGCACAGCCGCCAGCTGCACCCAGGCCACAAGGAGCAATCCGGGCGGTTCGCGCGCGGAGATCAGCGTTACGGCGAATAGAATTCCGCCGTCACAGCGCATAATTTTGGCCTGTCCCAGGGAACTGAATCGACGGCACACAGTTGCACCCGCGGCACTGTCATCAGTCAAGAGTCCTGGGGCGCTCGCATGAATGTTCTCTCGGTTACTTCAGAAATGTTCCCGCTGGTCAAGACCGGAGGGCTGGCCGACGTGGCGGGCGCATTGCCCAAGGCGATGTCCGCCCACAATATCGACATGCGGACGCTTCTTCCCGGTTACCCGATCGTCCTCGAGCGCTTAGCCCCCCCGACCAAGGTAACAGACATCGACATTTTCGGGATGGAATGCAGGCTACTTTCCAGTGACGTGAACGGCCTGCCCCTCTTGGTTCTCGACGCGCCATCTCTTTATAGTCGCCCGGGCGGCCCCTACGTGGATGAACATGGCCGTGACTTTTCTGACAATTGGCGGCGGTTTTCCGCCATCTCGTTCGCGGCAGCAAGCATTGCCGAAGGTTTGACCGGCGGATTCTGGAAACCCGATCTCGTACATTTACATGATTGGCAGACTGCGTTGACTTCCGTTTATTTGAAGTACACCTTTCAAAGCCGGATACCCACAGTACTTACCATTCACAACCTGGCCTTTCAGGGGAAGTTTGGATTTGAAGAACTTGAGAACATCGCGCTCCCAGAAGCCGCCTTTGGCATCGATTGTCTGGAGTATTATGGAGCCGCTAGCTTCCTCAAAGGCGGCATTCAGACAGCTGACGTCGTGACGACCGTCAGTCCCACCTATGCCCGAGAGATCGTCACGCATGATCTCGGCATGGGAATGGACGGCGTACTCAAATCAAACAAGTCGAAACTGAAGGGAATTGTGAACGGTATCGATGTCGAAGTGTGGGATCCCTCACGGGATCCGTGTCTTATTTCGACCTTTGGGCCGGAAAGCCCGGAGCGGCGCGCGGGCAATCGCAATTATCTGATGAACCTCTTCGACTTCAGCGGCCGCAGTGGTCCACTCTTTGCCGTCGTCAGCCGCCTCACCTGGCAGAAGGGCATAGACCTTCTGATCGACGCCGTTCCGCACCTTGTTGACTCGGGCGGGCACTTGATCGTTTGCGGCGAGGGCGACCGAGCGTTGCAAGATGGCCTGCGGGTCCTTACAAAACACTATCCGGAAAACGTGGCTGTCTCCATCGGGTACAACGAAGGGCTTGCACACCTTATTCATGGCGGCGCCGATTTTGTGATTCAACCATCGCGCTTCGAGCCCTGCGGGCTGACACAGCTCTACGCGCTTCGCTATGGCGCGATCCCGCTGGTCTCACGAACGGGTGGGCTGAGCGAGACAATCATCGATGCGAATGATGCGGCCAATGCTATGGAGACGGCGACCGGCATTCAGTTTCATCCCGTCACGACCACCGAGCTCGAACATGCAATCGACCGCGCTTTCGATATATTCGGGCAGCCCACCCTTATGAGGCGGCTGCAGACCCACGCTATGCGCTCTGACTTCAGCTGGAAGTATAGCGCTGATCGATATGCCGATCTTTTCAGAGGACTCGTTAGCGTCTCGCCCAAGGTCCTGCCCCTCTCGGATCCTCGGACAACTCGCCAACCGTCCCTGGTTGCCCCTTCCCCTACAAGCTCAATCGCCGCACGCGTCAGCAAATAAGGGGCCTTGGCGACCTGCGGAAGAGAATGTTCCGGCACTACTTGCGCGCAAGCCCCGCCACGCGCGGCCGGACTTTGGAGTTTCTTGCCTTCTGCGCGAGCTTGCGACTTAAGATCCGGATCTGATTCTCGTCGAGATGCTCGATCCCAACGAAGACATTCTGGGCGTGAGACGTAAGAATCAGCTCGTCCAATTTGGCCTTAATAGCGCTGCTCTCCCGTGTCTGGGAGTTCTGCAGGATGAACACCATCAGGAACGTGACGATCGTTGTCCCGGTGTTGATGACAAGCTGCCAGGTTTCCGAAAAGTCGAAGTAGGGGCCGCAGATTGCCCAGAGAAGAACGATCCCGCTCGCAACGACAAAGGCTGCCGGGTGCCCCGCCCACTTGGAAAACTGGGCGGAAAAGCGTGGAAATAGGCTCACGGGCCTAGGTTCGGCCATAACACTTCTCCTTTTATGACAGAAACAACTTAAACCGAACCAAGTTCCCATCGAGCAGCAGCCGCCAGCATGGGCTCGCCAAAGTGTATGCTTCAGATTTTCTGCTTCGTGGGAACCATGACCGCTTCGCAGAGTTGGATCCGGAGTGACGATTCCCAAGGAGCAACGAAATGAGAGTGAACGAAGTGATGACCCGCCACGTTCGCGTTGCCAGTCCCAAAGATACCATTCGTGAGGCAGCGCGTATTATGGCGCAGATCGATGCGGGTGTTGTGCCGGTCGGCGAGAATGACAGATTGGTCGGCATGCTCACTGACCGCGACATCGCTGTGCGGGCGGTCGCGGAGGGAAAGGGGCCTGATACGACGGTCGGCGAGGTAATGACCCCGGACGTACAATATTGCTTTGACGATGAAGACATCGACGAGGTGTGCCAGAATCTCGGCGATCAGCAGATCCGGCGAATACCGGTTGTAAACCGGCAAAAACGTTTGGTCGGGATTCTATCGCTCGGTGACCTGGCATTGTCCGGTGGAAATGGCGCGACGGGCGAAACGCTTGCCGCCATTTCAAGGCCAGGCGGGATGCACTCCCAGGCCGATCACTGAGCAGGCAGCATTGCTTGCCACAAAGGCCTCGCCTCAATCAGAGGCGAGGAGCGGTCCACTCGTCGCTTCTACCGGCACCTGTCAAGAACAGCCAGAGCCGTTACGGTCGGCCCGATCACCTATATAGGCCGACCAATGCGGCATGCCCTTGTCCTCGGGGCTACGCCGGTCAGAATGTGCGCGATGTCAATTCTCATTATTGCTGGTGCCGTCGAAAAATGGCTGCAGGATATCACACGTCAGGCCGTGAGAAACCGGGTGATCAGGCTCAACTCCGAGATGAAACGTATCCTCTCCTGCAGAACTTCCGACCGCGCAGGATTTCGCAGCAATGATGACGGGTGCACGGTGATAAGGGCAGCTGCGCCGTTGTCCGCTTTCAGGATCCGTCCTCGGTCAGCCATTACCGTGTAACGTCGCCCAAACAGCGCGAATGTCGCGGTCGCACCGAGAGCCACAAGCAGTGTAGGTTCCAGCCATTCGATCTCTCCCCCCAGCCACCAGGCGCACTGGCGCACTTCCCCAACATTAGGCTTTTTGTGGATCCGTCGTTTGCCGCGCTGACTGAATTTGAAATGCTTGACTGCGTTCGTCAAATAGCATGCCGACCGATCGACACCTGCCTCCGCCAGGCACGAGTCTAGAACACGGCCTGCGGGACCGACGAAGGGGCGGCCGATCCTGTCCTCCCGGTCGCCCGGTTGCTCTCCGACCAGGACGACCCGCGGTTTGTCAGGTCCTTCACCGAAGACGACTTGCGTAGCGTCCCGATAGAGGTCGCAGCGTCGGCATTTCGACGCATCAGCACGCATCTGCGCTCCCGTGCCGTGGGCATGTTCTATGAAAGCCGGTGAAACACTACTTATATCTCGAGGCATCGTCTCGCCTGCTTTGCTCTGACCGGTTGTGCACACATGTCGGCCCTCTCACACGCCTGCGCGCCCTGCCTCCACGGTCATTCGACATCACTTAAAAACCTCGTCACGCGATGATCATTTTGCAACCGGTCTAACCTCCAGCGGACTTGCCCGAAATCCGCGCTTCGGCGCGTAGGCGCTACGGCCGAGCCGGAACCATCAAGTGCTGCTATGTTCCGCCGCCTGGCCTTCGGTCGCATGCGAACGAAATCGGCAGTGTCCCCCAGCGGTACTCTATCACGCAGTGCGCGCTCTTCGGGCAAAAGGGTATGACCTGCGCCTGATCCCTATCACACACTGCCACAGCGCGGCGAATATCCGCTACAAAAATTTGACAGGAGCGATCCGGGTCAGGGTTGTGAGCTCCCCGATGAACGGCAACGTTGGCGGGGAACATGACGGATTGCGCTGCGTTTCTATCGATTATCCGAGGTTCGCTATGTCGAAGATCGTTCAACGAAGAACCAGGGCCAGCCGAGCCGACAAACCACGGGCTGTACCCCAACTTGTCGATGACGAGGCGGAGCTTTTTGTTGCCGACGCAGTCGCTGCGTTAGTGGAATCGAAGATTCCATTTCTCGTGGCGGGAACCTTTGCAGTCAGCGCATATACCGGCATTTCACGACCGACAAAGGATCTCGATATCTTTTGCAAGGCCGGCGATTCCGCTCGGATACTCGCTTATTTCCGCGACCATGGCTACGTGATCGAGGTAGAGGACGACCGTTGGTTGGGGAAGGTGTTTCGGGGAAAGTACTTCTTCGACGTTATCTTCGCCTCCTCTAACGGGGCGATCCCGATCGGCGATGCGTGGTTCGACCATGCCAATTCGTTCGAGATTAAGGGCCAGAAGGTTGCTGTGATTTCTCCGACAGAGCTAATCTGGTCGAAAGCCTTTATTCAGTTACGCAGCCGCTATGATGGCGCTGACATCGTTCATACGATTCTGCGGATGCACGACCGTATCGACTGGCGCAGGTTGCTGGCGTTCATGGAGGTTCACTGGGAAGTGCTGCTGATACATCTGCTGAACTTCAGATGGATCTATCCGACGGAGCGAGACAAGATACCAGATTGGCTCATGGACGAGCTGATCGGACGGCTCGAGGAGCAACGGCGCCTGCCGCTTCCCCAGATGAAGATATGCCGCGGCCGCATGTATTCGCGCTCGGACTACCGCATCGACGTTTCGGAATGGGGCTTCGCCGACGTCGGTGGTGAAGGCGAAATGAGAGAGGATCTGGAGGAGCGCTGATGTCAAAATCAAACGGCAAGCTCAATGTCGCTGCGGTAGCAGATCTTCACGTAAAGGAAGATGCATCCGTCTCCTACAAGGATCTTTTTGCCGAGGTATCATCGGTCGCAGATGTGTTGGTAATTGCCGGGGACCTGACCGACCGGGGCAAGCCATACGAAGCCGAGTTGCTTGCCGCCGACCTGAAACACTGCTTGATCCCAGTCGCCGCCGTCCTTGGCAACCACGATTATGAGAGCGGTCATGCGGGGGAGGTGATGCGCATCCTGTCTGAAGCCGGCGCGCACATACTCGATGGGCAGAACGTGGAGATTGAAGGTTTAGGCTTTGTAGGAGCAAAAGGCTTTGCCGGAGGCTTTGGTCGCCACATGTTGAGCTCATTTGGCGAGCCTGCCATCAAGGCGATGGTGGCCGAGAGCGTGGATGAAGCGATGCGGCTTGAAAACGCTTTACGTAAGGTTAGAACGGATCGCGCGGTGGTTGTCCTTCACTACGCCCCTATTGCCGATACGGTGCAGGGCGAGCCGCCAGAAATCTATCCTTTTCTCGGTTCCTCCAGGCTGAGCGAAACCATCGACCGCTTCAAAGTCACCGCAGTCTTTCACGGCCATGCCCACAATGGCACCTATAGGGGCACCACGCCAGCGGGCACCCCGGTATTCAACGTTGCCGCCCACATCGAAAAACCCACGGGCAGACCATACGCCGTTATCGAAGTCTGATGATGTCCAGTTCAGCGGGGAGCCCCAGCTCCAGGGCTATGCTAATGCTCCGCAGGCGGCGCTCCTGGGGGCGACATTGGCATTTCCAATTGATCATTCGAGGCGTGGTTCCCTGAGGAGGCGCTTCGCGCCATCCCGCTCCTGATAATGTCGATGACCTCTTCCGCTGCGATACGTTGAATAGCGTAGGCTTCATCGGGCTCTATCCCAGGATCCTCCTCATGATCGCCGTGCGTTTCATGTTCCCTGGCAATATTTCGGATCGCATCGCGTGCCTCTGGAATTGAATCGAACAGCGCCACCAAGGAGACCAACAGCTTTCTGTGCGCATTCAGCCTTCCTTCCCATGTCATCATATCGGCGTGGTTCATGTAGCTCTCCGCTTTCTATTCTGGGTGCCCCAAGCCCTGTCCGGCAAGAAACCCTCGGAGCTGGCCAAGGTTCCCGTCTTCCAAGAGCCTCGCCGCCCGGATTTCGGAGTTGCGTGTGGCAGCCGAAGAATAACCAGGCCAAGCCTAGCTCAGTCGCGGGCGCGTTCCGGGCAGTGCGCACCGCCCTTGGTCCGGCCTCAAATGTCCGCATGCGGTCGATTAGACCGCTGCTTGCGTCGATCATCCTGCGTGCTCGCCCAATCAGGTTGTCAGAGCGTCCACGGCAAAAGGCTTCTCGAGGTGTCGAATGGTCGCAAGTCGCCCAGACGAAAGGCACGCCACGGATCCGGAGTTCATCCGCAAGCGGATAGATCATGTGGCCGGCTACCGCTTTGCCGCAGCGTCAAGGCGATGTCCATGGCGATCAGGTCGTCGTCTTCCGCGACAAGAAGCCGGTGCGCTTCACACCCTCCGTCTTCCAGGGAGCTGATCGTGACCATCAAGCCAGTTTTCAGTCTTTGGGAACTGACGAGTATGTCGTGGCAGACAAACAGGAGACCGACCCAGCGCGAGATTGTGCGTCAGTTTTCCCCGAGCGCTCGGCCGAAGAGGGCTTTTGCAATCTTATCGAGTGCAAAAGGTTTCTCGCATAGAACAAAGCCGGGAAAGCGGTCGGGGACAATGGAGGGATCGTAGCCCGTGGCGAATACAAATGGAATAGAACATTCCGTCAATCTATCTGCCACAGCAAACACCAGCTCGCCATCAAGGTGGATGTCGAGTATGGCAGCGTCAACCTGCTCGCTGGACAGCAGTTGCAAAGCATCTTCCACGTGCGCTGTTGGCCCAACCACTGTGGCTCCCAGACTCTCCAGTTTCCGACGGGTCTCGTCGGCCATAAAGTAATCATCCTCCACCACGAGGATGCGCTTGCCAAAAAAAAGTGAACCGTCCGCATTTTGTGACTTCATGCACACCACCGGTCATGCGACCTACCCCTTAGAAGTGAGGAGAGAGGCCGGCTCCGAAACAAGGTAACCAACGGATTTCCACGATACAGAAATCTACGTCATTCTCATTCTGCTGTGTGTCTGCTGCTTTCGGGGGAGTTTCTGAGCGCATTTACTCCCGGACTGAGTTCGTTCCTTCAGTTTCGCCAAAACGCCCCTCCTCGCGATATGGGTCCTGGGCAATCGACCGCTCTTCCTCATCGCCTGGCAAAGCTTCGTCGCTATGCTCGTACGGATCGTCGGGGCTGGCGGTGCTGTTTGCGACATTACCGCCTGTCGGGGACCGATTTGTCAACGTATCTAAATCATCGACGTTCTTCGAAGTTCTACGGGTTCCTGAGTGCATGATCGTTCCTCCCAAACAGGGGAAACTTTCATATTGATCGCATGTTCCCACTGGATGGTGGAATCCTCAGGAGCCAGCATCTCCAACGGTCCTTCACTGTCCGTCCGGCGGAGATCGATCCCCTTGAATGCAATGGACCTCCCTAAGATGAAGAGCGTCAGCCTGACAGTTGCGATGGGATGAAGCACCGCTTTTTTCTTTTCACGCGGCCTCACGCGGAACCAAACGCTGCTCGGTGCATTCGCGCTGAAAGAGGGACTGGTCATGCGTACTCGTGAACAGGAATGTACAGCCACCGAAATAGCCGAACTGGTGCCGATCTTGAGGCGATTTGCACGCACGTTTGCTCACGACCCAAACGACGCTGATGATCTGGTGCAGGAAACCCTGGTCAAGGCACTTTCTAAAATCGATCAGTATCAGCCAGGGACGCATTTAAAGTCTTGGTTATTTACCATCATGCGCAATACTTTTCTGACGCGGCTGAAGCTTTCGCGGCGAGAGTGTCCAGGCTTGGACTGTCAGCTTCTCGCTTCGGCGGTCATGCCTCGCCAGGAATGGCACGTTCTTGGCCGGCAGCTTGAAGAAGCCTTCGGGAGGATCAGTCAGGAGGGTCAGGAGGTCATAACGCTGGTTGTTTTTGAAGGGATGGCCTACGAGCAAGTAGCTACGCGTCTGGGATGCGCAATCGGCACCATCAAGAGCAGGCTCAACCGTGCGCGTCGAAAACTTGCTGCTGAGATGGATGCTCCCACAAAGGCGGAAGGTACAAGCAGCGTGCCCAGACTGCGGTCGGGGTTGAAGTTTGATTGGATGATCGACGTTTAAAGTCTGTCCCCATCAACTGCGTTCGCGTTGTGACAGCTAGCACTGAAGTGTCTATTCGTCGCCCTTTGGGCTTGCCAGCCGTTGCGCGCGTTCAGGCCGCGCCTCGCATCCGACCGGAGAGTGGATTTTGCTCTGGAACTTCCTCTTCTCAGAGGCGTTTAGAGCGATCGCCTCGCTCGGAACGCTGCGACGGAGGATACCGGATGTATGACAGGTTTATTGAACTGTCGATGTTTGGCGCTGCGATGCTGTTCGTTATCCTGGTGATCTTTCTGGTATAGAGCGCAGAATTCAATCTGCTTGCGCTAGTCTCGACTTCGACCCTGCGGAACACCTTAGGGCATCTCTGCTATCGCCGGTTGGCGGCATGCGCCAGCGCAGGGAACAAGCCGAACGTTCACGGGTTCCAACAGAGCATGCATTGAACAAGGAGGATAGAATGCCCACCGAGAAAACACTAAATGATCTCTTTCTGGATACCGTCAAGGACATCTATTATGCCGAGAAGCAGATCCTGAAGGCCCTGCCGAAAATGGCACGCGCGGCCCAATCAGAAGAAGGCAAGGCCAGCTTCCTTCAACACCGCGACGAAACTCAGGGCCAGATCGAACGGCTCGAACAGGTTTTTGAAATTCTCGGCAAACCGCCCCGTGGAAAAACCTGCGAGGCGATTCAGGGATTGATCGGCGAGAGCCAGGAGATCATGGAGGAGTTCAAGGACTCGCTCGCCCTTGATGCTGGGCTTATTTCTTCTGCCCAGGCTGTCGAGCACTACGAAATCGCCCGCTACGGCACTTTGATCGCTTGGGCGAACCAGCTCGGCTTGAAGGATGCGGTTCCCCTCCTGAAACAGAACCTGGCCGAAGAGGAAGCCACAGACAAAAAGCTCACCGCCCTGGCGACCACGGCTGCTAATGTGAAGGCTGCCTGACAACCAGAATAGCCACCGCGAGGCGACTGTTCGCCTCGCGGATCCGCATAGGCGTCTCAGAACGGCGCATAGCCGCGGCGCATCTTATGTCTTCCCTCAAACCTTTGTCCCGTCCGATCAATTCAGGCGGTCCGCCATTCTGCCATCTAAAGCACCCTTAACGGCTCCGCCTGTTGCCCCGGAGCGATCGAGCGCCCGTAGTGCCGTCGGCACGGGTCGCCACCGCTTGTTTTTCCAACGGACGAGCCAGATCGTCAGGGCTATGAGTAGCCGATGGTCCCGAAGGCTTTCCTGCGATAGCATAGTGTCAGACCGGGGCTCGTGGATTGTTGTGGATGGAGCGCCACCTTGCAGCCGTGATGATCGCTGACGTCGTAGGATACAGCCGGTTGAGCTCGACCGACGAGGAGGGAACGCGTGCGCACTTCAGGCGTGACCTCGCCGAGGTGTTCGAGCCAAACCTTACCCGTTATCACGGCCGGTTAGTCAAGACGATGGGCGACGGCTTGCTGATCGAATTTCGCAGCGTCATCGACGCATTGCGCTGCGCAATCGCCGTACAGGAAGTCAAGCGGCGGGCAGAAAGCGAAGTTCCGGCTGATCGACGTATGATCTTTCGCATTGGCATCACGCTTGGCGACGTCATTGCCGAGGGTGAAGACATTCACGGCACCGGCGTGAACATCGCCGCCAGGCTGCAGGCGTTGTCGGATCCAGGCGGCATCGCCGTCTCTGGGAGCGCCTACGAACAGGTGCGAGGCAAGACGGACGCTCAGTTTGTCGATCTCGGCCTACAACGCGTCAAGAATATCGAGGAGCGCGTCCGGGTCTACCTCGTGAAACTGGATGCGTCGGCGCCAATCGCACCATGGCCACCGCGTCAGGTATGGAAGCGGCTGCTTGCCGGTGCCCTGCTTTTGGCCCTCATTCTGGCAGGCGGTCTGGTCTTGTGGGCGCCCTGGCAGCAAATTGCCCCTCAGCCGGTTCAGGAGCGTCTGGCCTATCCCCTTCCGGAGAAACCCTCGGTCGCGGTATTGCCGTTCATCAACGTCACGGGCGACAAGGAACAGGACTATCTGGCCAGGGGTCTGACCGACGACCTTATTACACAACTGTCCAAAGTCGCGGGTCTGTTTGTAATCGCTCGCCACTCGGCCACTGCAGCCGCTGACGAGAGCGGGGCGGTTCAGTCTGCTGCGGGAAAACTGGGGGTGCAGTATATTATCGAAGGCAGTCTGCAGCGCGCGGGCATCAACCTTCGCATAAACGTCAAGCTTCTCGATGCGATGTCGGGCCTCTCGCTCTGGGCCGAACGGTACGATCGTCAGATTACCGACTTGTTTGCCGTCCAGGATGATGTGATCGGCAAGATCATCTCCGCTCTGGAGGTACGGATCAGCGACGGCGAGCGCGACCAGATTGAACGCATTCCCACCGATAACCTCGAAGCCTACGACTACTACATGCGCGCCGAGCAGCAAGGAGCGAGCTATGGCAACGTCCAGACCTACCGGCAAGCTCTCTCATACTATCAAAAGGCGATCGATCTGGACCCGCGGTTCGCTGACGCGCACGCGGGCATCGCACGCATTGCTGTTGACGTCTGGCGCAACGACCACAACTATATCTGGTCAGCAGCTGTAGCAAGAAAGATCGCCTATGACGCTGCAGGCAAGGCACTGAACATCGATCGGGAAAACGCACGGGCGCACAGTGTCTTGGCGCTTCTGCAACTGGTCGACGGCCATGCAGACGAGGCAATCGTATCAGCAAACCGCGCCACCCTCGCAGCGCCAAACGACGCCGAGGCCTACGCCAATCTCGGTCTCGTACTCGCTCTGACCGGTCGTCACCGTGAGGCAACCACGGAGGTGGAACATGCCCTCCGTCTCGATCCAACCCCAGCTGCGAGCTTTCAGCTTCTTGCCGGCATGGTCCTCTATGTCGCTCAGGAAAACAATAAGGCGATCAAGCTGTTCGACAACATCCAGCAGGAGCTCGAGACTTCGGAGACCTTGCATGAGTATCTCGCCGCCGCCTATGCGGCAGCCGGTAACGAAGTCTCGGCAAGGGAAGAAGCTGGGAGGCTACAAGCACTGTTTCCCGAGGCGAACCTGACCTACTATCGTCACCTCTATGACTACTGGCCCGCGCAGGACCTGGATCGTCACCTCGAACATCTTCGGGCTGCCGGGCTGACCGCCTGGCCCTTCGGCATCCAGACGGAGGGTTCTAAGCGCCTCGGTGGCCACGAACTGCGCCGCCTGCTCGAAAACAAGACGTGGCTGGGGCGGCATCACAACGGCACAGAGTTCGTGCAATATTTCGACGCCAGGGGAGATACAGCCTACCGCACGGCCCATACGAGCATCACCGGCAAGGCGAAGGTTGACGGCAGTCTACTATGCGAACAGTTCGACGGATATTTCCTCGACCGCATGGTCTGCGGTTACGTGCTGCGTAACGACGACAAGCTCCATCCCGACATGCGCTACCTTCACGTCACGCCTCAGGCTGCAAAGTACTTCTCTCCCGACCCCTGACCAAACGCCTGCGACGCCAGATGCGGCTCAACGCGGTGCGTGGCGCCAGTCAATCCCGGCCTTTTCGGTTACGAGGGTTTGTTCAACCTCGCTCCAATGCTGCTGGGAATCGGGTAATTTGGTGGGGTTCGTGGCAAACCCCTCCGCCGCACCGGGATCGTAGGAGAGATACAGCTTGCCATCGATGATCCGCCATGCCTTGGGATCGATGTTGGTGGTGACCGTACCTAAGGAGACCCCATCGGCACAATAGCCGCCATATTGCGGCGCGTATCTCGTCGGTTCTTTCGCAAACAGATCACGGTTTTCCGCACTAGTGAACTGCCATGTCGCGCCGAGCCATCGATAGGTAAAGCTAGGCGAGCCTTCGACGGCCTTGTTCTGGTTGAAGTAAGCAACCGGGTCATATCCCTTGATCGCAAGATCACCGAAATAGCCGGTATTGACGAGATTTTCCGCCAACACAGGCCACGATAGCGAGCAGCCTCCAATGAGGACCGCTGCGATCAAACTCTTCAAGCGCATGCCAGCCTCCTTCCGGGCGCCTGCCGGGCCCGGATCATTTTCGTTTGGTACACTCCGCATAGAGCCAGTTGCCCACGATCTCGGCCTTCTGGCATTTCGCCCCGGCCTTTAGAAGAAGATCGGCTGCGTCCCAGTGCGATCGCCATCCTGCCTGTGTGAGAGGCGTGTAGCCGTTTCGTTCCTTTGCCTCGATATTGATGTTGCGGGTGAGAAGGAAAGCGACCACGTCAGTGTGCCCCTCTTCCGCCGCTCCATGCAGGGGCGTCATTTGATAAAAGTTCCGGGCATCGTTCACGTCGGCACCCTTTGCCACCAGCATTTCCACGACGTCCATCCTGCCGGCATAGGTGGCCGCGTGCAGGGCTGTCAGACCGCCCTTGTTGCGGATATCGATATCTGCCCCGCGCTCGAGCAGCAGCGCCAGTACCTCGGTATGGCCGGAAAGTGCTGCGATAATCAGGGCCGGCTCGCCGCTTTCGTCAAGCTCGGATGGATCGGCGCCCTTGTCTAGCAATCCCGCGATTGTCGCTACGTCGCCCTGTCGTGCGGCGTCATGAAGCGGACCTGCGGGTACGGGGGCCGGCAAGCAGAGAAGCAGAGCGAAAGAAAGTGGCAGTAGTCGCACCGGATAAACTCCAGGATGGCATGAGCCTCGGCAACTTCGGTTAGCCGACCACAATAACTGCTGCCCCTTTATATACATGCCTCCTAATGGACGATCAAGGCTGGCGGGTGGTGTCGCCTCCGGGGAGACCAGACCGGCACGGCCCTCACGCACCGGACCCCAGCTCCCGTGAGGATCCGATATGAAGCAACGCCCGATGATTCCGCTAGCTTAGCTTTGTCGCGGGCTCTCTCGCCCAGACCCTCAGTTTGCCCAGATCGCCGACAAAACCTTCGACAGTATCGTCATCAGCGAGCTCGATGGTTCCTTCGTCGAGATCATCGATGCCTGCCTTTTCGAAGAGCGGAGCGGCTGCGTTGACATAGCCTATGAACTTGCAGTGGGCATAGGCGTCGGCAACGAAATCGCGCACTGTCGCCTCGTTGGCAATGTCAGCAACCATGTCTGGGCCGGGAAGTAGCGCCACGGCATCGTAGAGAACCGATGGCCCGCCGTCGATCATCTGCTGGGCAGGAAGAAACGTCCCGTCGGAAAGCGTGACCCCTCCAATCTTCGGCGCGATAATTTCGACAACCGCCTTCTCCTGCTCGATCGCAGACATCAACGATTTCACGAGTCCTGCATCGCTCCCGTCGGTCAAAAGCATTCCGAGTTTTCGTCCCTCGAAACGGTCGGGACCGTTTTCGATGATGCTGAGGGCTGGCGATGGCTCGAGGTCCTGCCGGGGCTCCACTGCAGCATCCGCAACCTTCGGTAGTTCGACAATGCCGAGGCCGAGGGCGACTTTTCCGGCGAGCGTCTCATCGATGTTAAGAAGATGGGACACCACTCGTTCGCGGATAGCCGGGGTTTCGACCTTGCTTAGCTCGAATATCAGTGCCATGGCGATGTGCCGCTGCTCGGGCAATGTCTGGCTGATGAAGAACTGGCGCGCCTGGCTATAATGATCGGCAAAGCTCTCCGGCCGCAGCCGAACCTTCTGGCCAGCTTCTTCGGAGGGGAAATGGCGGTAGCCCGCCGTGGGCGACTCCCGCGGTCCCTCCCCCCATGAGTTGGGCTGATAATTTACACGGCCTTTGGGATTTCTCATCGCCATGTGCCCATCCTGCTGGAAATTGTGGAACGGACACTTCGGGGCATTGATCGGCAGATGGGTGAAGTTAGTGCTTCCCAGACGCTTTAACTGCGTATCGAGATAGGAAAAGTTGCGCCCCTGAAGCAGCGGGTCGTTGCTGAAGCCGATGCCCGGGGGGACGTTCTGGGTCATGAACGCGACCTGCTCGGTTTCGGCGAAAAAATTCTCGGGCATGCGGTCGAGGACCAGCCGCCCGATTGGCTGAACGGGCAGGAGCTCTTCGGGAATAATCTTGGTTGGATCAAGAATATCGAACTCGAAGTTGTCTGCAAATTCCTGGTCGAACAGTTGCACGCAGAGTTCCCACTCCGGGAAGTTGCCGGATTGAATAGCCTGCCACAGATCGCGCCGATGGAAATCAGGGTCCGCTCCATTGATCTTCACCGCCTCGTTCCAGACCACCGACTGAAGTCCGAGTTTGGGTTTCCAGTGGAACTTCACAAAGGTGGATTCATCCTTGGCATTGATGAATCGGAAGGTGTGGACACCAAAGCCTTCCATGAAGCGAAATGAACGCGGAATCGCCCTGTCCGACATGACCCACATGATCATATGCATGCTTTCGGGCGTCAGACTGATAAAATCCCAGAAATTGTCATGAGCTGACTGCGCCTGCGGATAGGCTCGATCCGGTTCGGGCTTCACCGCATGAATGATGTCGGGAAACTTGATCGCGTCCTGTATGAAAAAGACCGGAATGTTGTTTCCCACTAGGTCCCAGTTACCTTCTTGCGTATAAAGCTTAACGGCGAAGCCGCGCACGTCTCTTGCAAGGTCGAATGATCCCTTGCTTCCAGCGACAGTAGAGAAGCGGACAAAAGCTGGTGTCCTCTCGCCAGGACGTTGCAGCAAATCTGCTTTCGTGTAGTGCGCCAGAGATTCATAGGTTTCGAAGTACCCATGCGCACCATAGCCACGCGCGTGCACGACGCGTTCAGGGATCCGTTCGTGGTCGAAATGAAAGATCTTCTCGCGGAAGTGGAAATCTTCTATCAGTGCCGGGCCGCGCGCTCCGACGCGGAGCGTGTTCTGGTCGTCATCAATCGGCGTACCCAATGCGGTCGTCAGCACGTCCTGTCCGTCTTCCGCAAGCTGATGGAGCTCGCCGCCCTTTCCCCGATGAAGCTGTTGGTCGTGAACGGTCGCGATGTCACCTGCGGGCTTTGAGTTCTTGCGTGCCATGTCCCACCTCCTGACTTGAATGCAGGGTAATCCACACAAGTATGGAAAGTTCCATCCTTGCGAAGCGGGACGGATCTACAAAGCGTCCGCAAGGCCCTGGCACGGGCTGCGGCGGGGCAGCCATCATGCGGCCGCGCCGCGTGCCGGCTCCGGCTCGACGCCGCAAAAGACCAGGTGTCACTTTTTGCAGCACGTTCGGCGCGATCTCCACCGCCACAAGGACGGCGCCACATTCTAATATCGCGAGCAGGAGGCGTCGCCTTAACCGGCTGGTGCGGATCGAGGCAATAGTCTATCGGCATGACTGACGATGCGTCCGCCCGATACAAACGCCACCGCTTTCCAGCCGAGATCATCGCGCATGCGGTATGGCTCTATTACCGGTTCCCGCTGAGCCTGCGCGATATCGAAGACCTGCTTGCCGAGCGCGGCATTGCCGTCTCGTTTCAGACCGTCTCAGAATGGACGACTAAGTTTGGCCTGAAATTCGCCCACCAACTCAAGCGGCGGTCGATCGGCAACTTCGCAGACAAATGGCATCTCGATGAGATGGTCGTATCGATCAAGGGCAAGAAATACTGGCTGTGGCGCGCCGTCGATGCCAACGGCTACGTTCTCGATGCTCTGCTGCAAAGCCGCAGAAACAAGGGAGCCGCTCTTCGGCTGATGCGCAAATTGTTGAAGAGCCAAGGTGTTGCGCCGCGCGTGATGGTGACAGACAAGCTGCGTTCTTATTCCGCCGCAAAGCGAGAGATCATGCTGGGGATCGAACACCGTTCGCACAAAGGGCTCAACAACCTCGCAGAAAATTCTCACCTTCCCGTTCGACGACGAGAGCGACGCATGATGCGGTTCAAGTCGGCAGGTCAATGCCAACGTTTCGTCTCAACCCACGGCCAAATTGCCAATCTTTTCCAACTTCATCGAAAACACCTGAATGCCGCTGATCATCGCCAACTCCGCGCCCTCGCCAGCGCCACCTGGCGTGAGATCGCGTTGCCGATCCAAGCCTGAAATTCAGGACAAAGAAATGATTGCGTCCTACGTCAGGTTAAGGCGACGCCACCAACATGAGTTCTCCTGAGGTACCCGCGGCTCGGCTGGCATGGCAACGGTTTGTATAGATCTGGTCGGAGCAATGCGGACGCTGCGTGAGGTCTGATAGTGACTTCCGCAACAATTTACTTTCAGGAAACCGTTTTCGTCGACAGTCAATACGAAAGCCAAACACAGACGTGCTTCTGCAATGCCGAGTTTGAGAGAAAGGCCGCGACCCGCAGCTGACCCATTGCTGCACTCTCGCTGCCTTAGCTACGGAACCTGCGATGGCGATCGACCCTGATGCACTTGAGGAATTACGACAAAGACACCGTCGCTGGCTCGCACAGCTTGGCATTCTGGATAGGCCGTGGTTGATCCTTGGCTCCGCCCCCTCCCCCACCATTCCACCTGACCTGATTGGACATTGTGCACGTGTCGACATTAACAACGCCGGGAAGACAGCCAACGCGTTAGGGCTTCCGCCTGCGGACTTGACGTTTCGCAAGCGGAGGAAGTCGTGGGATGAACATCCACATGTAAAGACGAGAGGCCTGCTATGGCTCCACAACAAGCCTCTCTGGTGGATGCATCTGGAACTCCTGGCTAAGCCGCACGTGCGCTATGGAAGCCTCATGCGCGCCACCAAGGCTGAACGCGAGGCAATGGTAACCGCGGTGAGTGGCGGGCTTCCCGCCGGCATTGGAGCGGTCGGCAAGGTGACGAACGGCGTCGCCGCCACCTGCTACGCACTTTTCATGGGCGTGCCGTCTGTGACGCTCGCGGGGTTCTCAACTACCAGGATGGGCCATTCTTACGACGACAAAGGGAGACCTCGGAAGCAGATCGCTGAAGACAGCTACCTTCTGAAGCGTTTAAAGGGTCGCGGAAACGTCTTCACGACCGAGCTGGATCTCTCCGAGCATGTCGGGCTTCCAATTGTTGGTGAAAGAAGCGACGTCGCCGCGCGGATGACAGTTTTGCCGTCGAGCACAGTCCTTAAATCCTTGGGACCTGCGACCTCCGTACAGACGAAATCACTAAACGTGCCAACCGGGTAAGCGGCAGTGAACGCCGAGTCAACAAGCGCATTCGGCAGCTCGGCGGCGTCCACAATTGCGGTGCCAAGCTCTAAAGCCTGAGTGAAGGGAAGTTCTCCCCTGACCAATTGTCCTGCGGCCGCCTGCGAGATCATTACGACTGGAATCGCGCTATGGCCGTGTTCGTCCTGTTCAATACAAGGTGCGGGGGGGTTGCGCGGAGGTCACAGCCTGAGAGGCGTAGGATGGAAAGCCCCAGATCCTGCTTTCAATCATTAGCTCAAAGAAGATGGCAAGTGGAGACCTGAGCGACGCGGGATTGGCTATCGTCAAGCCGCTCTTCCTGCGAAGCGTGGACGTAAGTCCCGCCCTTCCCACGATAATCGCCAGTTCATGAATGGGATGTTGCGCGTGCTCCGGCTGATGCCGGATAGCTACTTCCCACCGGTTGCTAGTCCCCAATGCGGTAGACCGACGCCTCGTCCGCTTCGTCCCGGAGCCCTTTGAACGAAGCGTGACGTAGCTTCCCGTCGCGGGTCCAGGCTCGAAATTCTACCTCCGCCAGCAGTATCGGTTTTACGAACACGCCCTTGCGCTTTTCGACCTCAATGGCGGATTTCGGAATCGCTATATCGTCCAGCTGGCGGCGTAGCGCGGTACCCGATCGGGCGGTGAAGCCGGTTCCGACGCCGCCGACATAGACCAGCTCATTCCCTTTTCTTGCCGCCAGGAGCAGGCGACCGATCCCGCCGAGCGCGGCTTGAGAGGGCTGGTAGCCGACGATTAGGAACCCCTCGCTCTGGACGCACTTAACCTTCACCCAGTCGCCGAGGCGTCCGGAACGATATGGCTTCGTAACGTCCTTGCCGATGATGCCCTCAAGGCCCATGCCGCACGCCCCCTTCAACAGATCCGCGCCGTTCGCGCCGATCTCCTCAGACAAGCGAATGATGCCGCCCGGAACGTGAACCACAGCTTCAAGCATGGCTCGCCGGTCGTGCAGTGGCATGCGGCTGAGATCGTGACCATTGAGGTAGAGAAGGTCGAAGGCGTAGAACAGAGCTTCACCGGCGCTGCGCTTACCGCCGCGCCCTCCGAGAGCCTGCTGAAGGGCTCCAAAGTCGGAACGTCCCTGTTTATCGAGAACGACCGCTTCTCCGTCCAGGATCAGCGTTTTTGCGTGCATCGCGTCTGCAGCCTGCGTAATGGCGGGAAAGCGATCGGTCCAATCATGGCCGCCGCGCGTGATGATACGGACGCCCGTCGCCTCCTTGTGAACCGCCAACCGATAGCCGTCCCATTTCACCTCGAAGAACCATTCCGGCCCGACTGGCGGCCTACGGACAAGCTGTGCGAGGCAGGGTTCGATACGAGCCGGCATCGGGTCGTGGCCGGGTGCATCTTGAGAACTATGTTTCGCCATACCTACACCGTACTGGCTGCTTGCTGCGATGCGGTTTTGGCCGTTGCGGTCGCAAGGTCTCGCATGATCGGTGTAACGTCCCCTCCCAGCTGCAGTGCTTGAACGAGGTTGTCTCTCAGGTCCGCAACCTTTACATCCGCAGCCAGCTTGTTGCTCAGGGCCCTGCGGATAAAGCTCTCGTGACTCTCCGAAGACGCTTTTGTCAGTGCCTGAACTGCCGCCAGAACCGGGCGCGGAAACCCCTCAGCTTGGAGACGCTCTATCGGCCATCTGCGTGTTTTTTCAACGACATCGTGCAAGTATGCAACCGCCTTTTCGTCTGCAGATTTCACCTGTTCCGCGACGCGCCGGCAATGTTCAATGTATGGCTCTCCAGCCTTATCCAATTGGCCTCGGTGAGCGTCTTGAGCGATTTCAAATGCTCGCCTCACCATGACTTCCGGGGTCATGTCTGCCTCCTGCCTTTGCTTTATGAGGGGAAGCTCGGGCTAGCCATTTTTGTTCCTATGGAACCTCAACAAGCGACAGGTGTTCACTGCACCATTGAAGGAAGGTCCCAGAGGCGCTGCGCATCGGCCGAAGAGACCCGCGATGTTCTCTTGACGTTCTGCAGCCTTTGGGCAACGCAAGCCTATGTCCGGCGAAATCACCCTCTCCACCCTTGGACAGTTCCATGACCAGGGATACCGCTTCGACCTATGGTGCCCGCGGTGCCAGAGGGGCAAGACGGTGACGGCTGAGAAGTTCGTGTCGAAGCTTGGGAGTGACCACCCGATCCAGGTCGCGGATCACGTCCGCTGCTCGGAGTGCGGCGGCAAGGGGATCGAGGCAAGGATCAGGCCGCCGACGCCGGATGTGGACCACAGGCTGCCAGGGCAGTAGCCATCGATTGCATCGCCTTTCCAGATCGTTCGGCTGCTCTATCCTTCTCCAGGATGGAGGAGATCATGGCCGATATACGCTCGCCTAGAACGCCGATCAGCATGGACCGTCTACTCGAATGCGAGGCGGCCATAGAGACACGGCTGCAGGACCTCGTCCGCGACGCAGTGATGGCAGGATGGGATGAGATGGAGGTCTGTACGGCGATTGCTACCTTGGCCGATCACCATATCCTTGCCGTCTTGGGCAATCCGAAAGCCTATCGAACAACCAAGCGCGCACGGAAGAAGCGATAACTTCGCGAAAGAAATACCGATGGGTTCGGACATGGGAGTGGAGACCGGCATCGACGGCAAGCCGGACGAGGACTATCAGGGGTTAGAGGGCGAGATAAGCATCGGGCGAGTCTACCCGATCCTGCAGACCTTGAAGGCGGGGAAAAGGTTCTGGGCGATCCAGTACCCAAAAGGCGCCAAGGCATGGCTGCCAGAAGCGGCTGGGCGGCTCGACAAGTTGGACAAGCAGTTGACCGCCCTGGAGGGTGAGATGCGAACGCTCGACATGCAGGAACTCCGCCTGTCGGCCGTCGAAAAGCAAACCAGCGATGCCGCCGTCTCTATGCGGTCGCTCGAGGGACACTGAACGTCCCAAGTCTCTTCGATTACCGGGGGCGACATCTGCTGCGTCTTGGGGCTTCGACATTCGCGTCGTTCGCGAGACCTTGCAGCGGATCGAGTCCAGTCAGCCGGTGAGGCAGGAACGCTAGAGCACCTGCCAGACATGCCCGGCCATGCTCGCCAGCGTCAGCAGCACGCCAGCAATCAGCAAAGCGTACAGCCACCATGGGTCACGGGTCATCTTGCTTCCGCAAAAAAAGCCCCGCCACATGCGGGGCAAACGGGCTATCAAAGCCCAGAGGGGAACAGCGCCGAGGCGCTGAACTGTACGTACCAACCTTTCGATGTTCGTGCAAAGTGCTAAATCTAGCTATTGCTATCATTGCGAGAACCGAGGAGGACGGGAGGAGAACTTGGCTGGCTGCCGGCAAGCTATCGCGCCGGCCCTAGCTATTGGCATTGGCCGCCGACATGTCCTGCCCGTCGAGGTGATTTTCCGACGCCTGTTCCGGAATGTCGGGGATGATGACGGTGGCGCCGATCGGCAGATGCATGCCAAGCCCGGCAAGCCCCGGATTAAGGGCATAGGTGTCTTCGAGCAGGCCGCGCCCGCGCACGCCGTGGACACGCCAGAGCAGCGCGTCGAGGGCGATGCCCTCGCGCTCGGCGGTGATGGTTCTCGGCATGGGTGGCCTCAGTTGAAGGTGTTGAAGAGCGACAGCAGGCCTTGGATGATCTGTTGCCGGGCGCCGATATCGTGCGCGGTCTTGATCATGGTGATCGAGTGCCTGACGACGAACGGCACGCCGGTTCGCGCCAGTTCAGAATGGCTCTCGCTGATGCTGGTGATGGCTAACCAGCCATAGCGGTGGCCGTCACCGCGCATCAGCGGAAAGCGCGTTCCAGCCCACCGCATCGGGTGGCCGATCTCCAACTGGTCGGTCCCGCCGATCCGTACCGGCAGGATCTGTCCGGCAAGGGTGATCTCGTCTTCGCCCTCACCGGTAAATTCCTGCGGTGGCAGAGCGCCGATCACCGGCTTGGAAACGATCGAGGCGCAGGCGACGGCACCGTCGACATTCATCTCGCCCGGTACGCCGATCGATACATCCCCGTCGAGCAGCTGCTGGCCTTGTCGAGCCGTCCAACAGCGAGAACGGAATGCGGCGGGCCAGGCCGTCAAGCCCGCGGTTTGCGATCGGGTTGAAAAGGGCGAACAGGCCGGCGACGGCGACCCGAAGCCGTCGCGTCTGTCAGAATTGAATCTCGATCAGTTCGGGAGGCTCTTTGTTGAAATCGGAGTATCGAATCCACCGCGGCGTCGCTTTGAACATCACGGCCCCTTTCTCTATGAACTCCCTGTCGGCAGGAAGGCTGTTGAGATAAGCTTCCTGGTATTGTTCGATATCCGCGGCAGGAACCCTTGTTGCCTCGCCCTCGTATTGAACCGTGATATTGTCGTTCCATCCGACTACGAACGCGACGCCGGGACGCTCCGCTAGATTGTCGAACTTTCGCGTGTCGTTGAAAGTGCTGAACACGATCTCAAGATTGTCGCGCACCGAGAAGTCGATCGTAGCAGCCTCCGGCGTTCCATTGCGATGGCAGGTCGCGATGACCGCCAAGGTGTGCTTTCTCAGGAATTCAAGGATCAGACGTTGCGTAAGCAAATCGCCCATTGTCTCGCCCCTCAGTGAGTATTCTCGTTTTTGCCCCGTTCAACAGCCCGCCGCCTCAGAGGGTTTGGCCCCCAGCGACACGAGCTTGCAAGGTATGCGGCTATCCGAAGGTTTTCAACATCGCGGCGCCCCAGGAGGAGCGCAATGTCTTCTAGATGTGCACACCTGGATTCTTGGGCACCTGCCGAAGCGGTAGGGGAATAAAAGGCGACCCTTGTGCGACCGCCTAATCCGCCCGCGGCGAGCATGACAAAATTCTGGATCTCTGTGCTCTACCTTAAGACTTGCAGTCTTCCCTTGCTGCGATCAAAACGGATACCGACGCATCTGCTAGGTGGAACAATGTCTGTAGCGCTTCTGCGCCTGGCGTGAAGAGGAAAAGAAGTCAAATGAACCAGCCTACCTACTCAGTCGTAGCTCGAACCCCGTCAGTTGCGGAATATTTGCATCTTCGCGCCGTGGCGGGGCTAACCCCGTTTGTGGAGGCCGCCGCGCAAAAGGGGTTGCAGGGGACCATCTTTTCCGCACTCATCTTTCACGAGGGTTCCGCGGTCGGAATGGGACGCTTGATCGGAGATGGAGGCTGCTTCTTTCAGGTCGTGGATATCGCCGTCCATCCAGAGCACCAGGGGCGCGGGCTCGGAAAGACAATCATGACGGCCATCATGGAGCACGTGAAAGAGAACCTTCATCCTTCGGCTTATGTCAGCCTAATCGCTGATGTGCCGGCAAACACGCTCTATGAAAAGTTCGGCTTCAAGGAGACCGCGCCAAGGTCTCTGGGGATGGCGTATCGTGTAGACACGTCGGCGTGACCGCTTGTGGCGGCGCAAACCAGACGCCGCCTCTTTTGCACTGTTTCGCGTAGCACCACGACCAGCCATCGCTGCTACAAAGTTGTTACGCAACTCGTTTTATTTTTATTGGGACGTTTCGAACCAGTTGATCAGTGGACCGACGGCGAAGATAGAGGGAAACATAGGCACGATCACCAAAGATCTCGGCCAGCTTCCTGAGCTTCGCGGCACAGGCGGCATCTGGCATGTCCGGCACCAGTATACCGATCAGCCCCTGAGCATAGAGTGCTATTTTCATCGAAGTGCAGAATGCTTTTGGCTTTCCCGCCCCTGCTTTACAAGAGCCAGTAGCCGGGTCGGCCGCGAATGGGCGCCCGGTCGGTCAGATGGACCAGGATCGACGTGCCGTCAGCCAAGTCAAGGCAGGCGGCGACGGGAGAATCTTGCGACAATCGCCCACTGCGTCAGTCGTTCCAGCGCGGCAAGGTCGGCCGCCGGATCTACATCGATCATCGTGAGGCTGCAGGCGGCGCGATGCCGTCATGGCAGCCGCACCAACTCGGCAACGACTGCACCAACCCCGCCGTATCGCAAAGCCTCCTCGAAGCTTGCAAGTACCGCCTCTTCCTTGTCGCACTCGACGAAGACGAAGCGGTCGGGATGAAGGTCGACCTGGGCAGGGCGGGAAGGCGTCGACCGCGGCGTTTCCGCAGCCGGCCACTTGATGGAGCGCGCCGTAGGCAAGTCCGCCTCGAACGGCAGGACGCCGCGAGTGCGCAAGCCGTCCCCCCTCCAGACTGGCGATTTTTGCTCGCAGTTCGCCAAGAGCGCAATGTACGGGCGGAGGAGGTAGTCATGTATCCTTGCAGCATCCGGCGTTTGAGCGGGAGTCATTGCGCTTAAAGTGTCGCCGTCCGAAACGGACCCCGTCTCTCAAAGACGCCTAACGCCAGACCGGAGCCGCAGCCGGGTGTCCTGACCGAGATGCGGCTTTCCGACAGAGACACGTTGCTGCTGGCAGCCACTACTGTTCGCGATAAGCACCCCCGGAGTGGAAATAGAAACCGAGGCCCGCGCGCTGACCGAGCTCGGTGCTCAACTTGCCAGGTGTTCTGAGGAATTTTGATGTGCATTCGCCGTTCGGCCGCGACGCGAGCGCTGCAACTTCAATGATCCGTTTGACGGTCTGCAAGATAACCCCTTCGTAACGGCGCGAGGCCGGGAATTCTGTTCATGATTCATCGCGGAAGTTGCATCGGCATTGCTAGTGGGACATACTGACATTCGTCGCTGGACTGGGGGGCACATGGAACAGAGGAAACCGAATCCGATAGACGTTTTGGTGGGCTCCCGGCTCAGGATGCGCCGCCTCATGCTCGGACTTAGCCAGGAAAAGCTCGGCGAGCGCCTTGGCATCACTTTTCAGCAAGTTCAGAAATACGAAAAGGGGACCAATCGGGTTGGCGCCAGCCGTCTGGTTGCCATTTCAGGGATCCTTAACGTTGCTCCCAGTTTTTTCTTTCAGGATGACAGCAAGTTGCTGCCAGAGGGTGTCGTCAATGAGCCCGACGAAATCGCTTCCTTTCTTAAGACGAGCGAAGGCTTTGCCCTGAACCGGGCATTTGCCAAGATCCAAGATCCGGTGCTTCGCAGAAAAATTGTGGCGCTCGCCAAAGCGCTTGCAGGGCAAACCGAAGACCCCGATATGCCTGCGCCCGAGCGCGGCAACGAGCAGCGTATTTAGGTGTCGGCCGCCTGCCGCCTATACACACTAGGCCGGCTCAGATTGGCGGGCCCTGACGGGAATGATATGGCATTCCCGCAGATGGGATTGATCGTCCTTGCTTTCCTGAAGGCAAGTGGTCTACCCAGCTGCGCCAGGCCAGAGATCGCCAGGCTTTTGTGGGGCGACGTCGATCCGCATCAGGCCTATGCAAACCTTCGCAAGACGATTTCACGCATCTTGGGCCGCCAAGCAGAGCTCGGTCTGGAACTTTTGTCATTCTCGAAGACAGAAATTGGGGTAGGCGCAGATACGGCCGATACCGATCTGGACGACGTCCTCGCCGACAGCTCGACTATCGACAAGGCCCGGGCACGGCGACTGATATCCTCCTTACGCAAGGAATTTTTGCGAGACACACGAACGCAAAGCACGGCGCTGGCCAACTGGATTGTCCGCGAACGTGAAGCGCATTTTGGTATCCTTCGCCGCTGTGTTCTCGCCATTGGCGTCTGTGGCGAGGACTTGGCCAACCGCTCGACAAAGGACGCCGCAATCAGGCTTTTGGAACGTGACCCTTCTGACGACGCGATCCGCGCCCTGCTTCGAGGCGCCATGTTCCAGATGGGCGGAGACAGGGCAGTGGCCGTTGCGAACCATGGAACTGTGCTGCCACTGCCTCTCGAAGAGAGGACGCTCAGCACGCAGGCTTTGCCGCGGCTGGTACTGCTCCCACCTTTGGCGACTGAGGCAGATCATGAGACCGTCTCATTCGCCACCGCGTTGATTGAAGATGTTACCATCGGCCTGTGCAGCATGCGTTCCGTATCGGTCGTAGCGCCCTACAGCGCGGCCAAGATTCGTCACCAGACTGACAAGGCAGCGACCTATGAGCGACATGCAATCAGCTACGTTCTCGATACACGGCTCACGCGCGAAGGCGGGCATCATTCCTTGTTCGCCCAGTTGATTTTCTTCGGCAGTGATGAAGTTGTGTGGGCCGAACGCTTTGAATTGCACGGTGCAGGATTGCTCAGGTCACGACGCGATCTCGCACTTCGCCTTGCGGCTACCCTCACACAACAGATCCACGCAAGCGAAGCCATCCGAAGCAACTACGAGCATGATGCTGACGTCTATCGCCGCTTCCTGCGCGGTCAGAGCCATCTAACGAATCTGAGCCTCCCGGAAATCCGCAGAGCGAAAAAGAACTTCCGGGAAGCGCTTCAGATCAATCCGGAGTTTGCTCCCGCACAAAGTGGCCTTTCCCGAAGTTATTTCCTGGAGTGGCTTGTCACGGCGCGAAACGATGCGGGCCTGCTGTCGGCAGCTGAGCGACACGCCCGAAACGCCATCGATGCCGACCCTCACTTGTCTGCCGGATACAAGGAACTGGGCGTTGCCAAGCTCTATCTGTGCCAATTCGACGAAAGCGCCGAGTTTTTTCAGAAGGCGGAAGCCCTCAGCCCGCACTATGCAAATCTGATTGCGAGCTTTGGAGACGCCTTGATCCAGGGTTCACGGCCCGCGGAGGGACTGACAAAGGTCAAGCATGCCATCGAGCTCAACCCGATCGCTCCGGATGAATATTTCTGGACAGCGGCCGGCGCCTGCTACTCGCTTGGGCAATACGAAGATGCACTGAACTACATCGGCCTTATGGAAGACAGAACGCCCGCGGACCGGCTTTCAGCCGCAAGCTGGGGGATGCTTGGTGATATGCGCAAGGCGCGCCAGTTTGTCCGAAAGACGTTCGATGTTCACCCAACGTTTGATCTCGACACATGGATGGCTCTGGTTCCGTTCAAGGAGGAGTGGCAGAGGCAACATTACAAAGAGGGGCTTGTCAAAGCCGGGTTCTGAGGACTTGCACAACTGGAGAAGGGTTACAAATGTCAAAGGTGGTTGTGATCGGTGTTGCGGGAGAAGACGGATTATGGGTCGCTGATCTCGGAGCTGGAACTGTGACGCGGATCGTAGATCCGACTGCGGGCGCGCTCCAAACAGCCAACGAGCTGCGAAAGAGCGGCGTCACTCTCACCAAAGGCATAGATCTTGCGGTCGTTGCGCAGTCCGCCGCATCGGTATCCGGCGGCTATATGGACGGCTAGCAAGGCATGGAGAGTGCCGCCGAAGGCTATAGCGATAGAACTCGTCAGCCGGCGGAGACCTGGGTGCAGGTCGAGCCTTTGCTGCGGCAATTCGGAATAGCCCGGCTTTCCCGCCTGACCGGACTGGACAGACTAGGCATTCCGGTCTGGAGCGCCGTATCGCCCAACTCGAAATCAATCGTTATTAATCAGGGCAAAGGCGTCAGCGACATGGATGCCCGCGTTTCCGCTGCGATGGAGGCCTTGGAGCGAGCCGTCGCTTGCACTCCGGCTGTTCCAGTTCTGGAGGCATCGCCCGCAGAACGGCAAACTCTGGCAGATGCTTTGCCACGCTGTCCCAGCTGATCGCTTCAAACCAGGACGACATTCGAGAGGATGAGACAATCGCCTGGATTGAAGGCAAAGACCTTTTCACCAAGGCTGCGGTTTGGGTTCCCTTGGAGGCTGTGATCTTGGACCGGACGCGCGACAACTGCCGCTTCTGGCAATCTTCCGATGGACTGGCCTCGGGGAACAATGAGTCGGAGGCCACGCTTCATGCTCTGCTCGAACGGATCGAACGGGACGCCGATGTACTGTGGCGACTTCGATCACTCTCTGCACGGCTATCGTCCTGCGTAGACCCGGCCGATTTCAATGATCCCATAGTCGATGACCTGGCACAACGATACAGTTCGTCGGGACTGGACCTTCGCCTGTTCGATATTTCGAGTGACATAGCTATTCCGTGCTACGCGGCAATAGTCGCCGAAAGGGGCATTCTCACGCGATCGCAGCCTCGGTTCTATGAGGTGACCATCGGCTACGGCGCCCATCTGGCAGAAGAGCGGGCCGTGATCCGTGCGTTGACCGAGGTGGCCCAGTCGCGTCTCACTTTTATCAGCGGCGCCCGGGACGATGTGTTTAGCGAAACTTATGAACGTCCTCTACCGAAGCAGACGCAGGATCTCTTTGGGGCGAGATATGGAGTGCGAGACCGAAAACGATCCATGGTCGCGTCCGGGGACCCTTCGGTGATGTTGAAAAGCGTACTGTGCGAACTGAGTTCAGCTGGAATCAAGGCCGCCATTTCCGTGCCGCTCCATTCAGCCAATTTTCCAGTAGCAGTCGTCAAGGCCATCGTCCCGGGTCTCGAAAACCCTGACGGTGCACGCAGGCGTAGGTTTGGCGAACGCGCCCTGGCGCTCGCCATAAGTGCCAGATGAAGGTCATTTTCGTCGGGCCGAGCCTTCCCGATGCCGCCTCACTCAGCGCGTCCGGCATTGTCGTGCGCCCTCCCGCCAGGCAAGGCGATATACTGCGCGCAGTGCTCGATGGAGCTTCCGTCGTCGGCTTGATCGACGGGAGCTTCGAGTATACGGCGCCGGTTTGGCATAAAGAGATTCTCTACGGCCTTACCGAGGGTGTGTCGATCTTCGGCAGCTCGAGCATGGGTGCTCTTCGGGCAGCCGAATGCCAAACGTTTGGTATGATAGGGATCGGCGAGGTCCATCGGCGATATTCAACGGCGATGATGGTCGATGACTCAGATGTTGCGCTGATCCACGCACCGGCTGAACTGGGATTTCGCGCTCTTTCCATTCCGATGGTCAACCTCGTGGTGACCCTCGAGCATCTCGTTGCGGCGGGTCACGTTACAATGGAGCAGCAGGACGAACTGATATGCATCGTCAGGAAAATTTTTTATAAGGAGCGGAACTGGGGAAGCATTGCAAATGCGGCGTGCCTGGAGAATCCGATCTATGACGCCGACTTCTTCGAGAGCTTTCGTGCCTTCTATATCGACATAAAGCGCGCCGATGCATTGGCGCTTATTCGGGCCGTCATCCACGCACCCGACCAGCGTTCCGGGACAAGGCCGTCATGGGTTTTCAGGTCGACGTCGATGTGGAAATCGATGTTGAGCGACGCGAAGCGCTGATCGGGACTTCTCATATTGCGTGTGTCACGCCAATGTCACGCGCATGCGACACTCATCACCTCTATGCTGCGCCAACGGTTGGGCACTGGGGAAAGACGATGAACTTGGCAGCGGCGGTACCGCCCGGTATTGATGGCAGAAGGCGGGAGCTGATTGCGCTTGCCCGCCTTCTCACATACGCAAAGGATACGGCGGAGGCACTGGAAGCCGAGGTCACAGCCTTTTGCATCACATCCGCAATCAGCGCGATACTGGACCAATTCTCAGGCGACAGCATCGGGGCCCAAGCCCTGGACGAATTCATCGACCTGAAGGCTGCCCGCAGTTGCTAGGAAAAGGCCTGGCGACGTCAGGTTTCTTGTACAGCTCCTTCTGACGGCACGGTCAATGGACTAGTCCGCCGTGCCTTGCTCGGTCAGTGCGAGCCTGCCGTACGCTATGGAACATCATGTTGATGACGAACCGGGAGAGCGGCGATCCCCTTATATGATGGGCCTACGTGGTCGCTGTGCATGGTGTGGGGAGGGCCGTCTGCTGGACGGCTTTCTGACGCTGAAGCCCCGCTGCGAAATCCGCAGGCTGGACACCTCGTTCGCCGATCCCGCTGACGGGCCGGCCTTCTTCGTAATGACCGCAGTGCTCGCCCTTGTTGCATGCCTTTCTTCCATTGCGTCCACCGAAAAGCCGGTTGGTCCATAGCCAATATTTCCAAAAGGCGGTACAGGACGATCGACGACGGTTAGAGCGTTTCCCTGACCGATTGAATCGGGGGCTTCGTAAATCGGGCGCGTTCTGATTCAAGCTCGCTGCCGACTGAGGTCGGCAGAGATGTCGAAAGCGCTTTCCCGTTGATTTTCGTACCCGTGTGCTTGCCGCTGTCGCCGGCGGGGCACTCACCGCAAAGCCGCCGCGCGATTTGGTGTGAGTGCCGCGTGCGTAACATTTGGCGCAACTTGGAAATCCGGCAAGGAAACATTCGTCCTGGTCGGCTCAGCGGCGACCGCAACTCCCGTAAGAAGCCCACGCGGATCTGATCATGTGTCAGCAAGTCGGCATTGCGTCGGTTCCTTGTGAGGCACGATGTTCCTGCCGCCATACAGTTCGGACTTCAACCCCTCGAAGAGGCATTCCGAAACAGAAGGCCTTACGGCGAAGGCAGCGAGCGAACCGTGACCGCCTTGTGGGATCGGATCGGAAAACTGGTCGACCTCATCCAGCCCCATGAAGCGCGAAGCTTCTTCAGCTCTTGCGGAAATGATCCATCGTGAAGGGGAAACGCTCTGGAAACGCCTCCGAGATAGGCGGTCGTGTGGCAGCGCGATGCAAGCTGTGGTCGTGTCGGATTGGCATGACGTCACCGCGGGCATCATAGATGATGCGGGAACCGACTGGGCGCTACGGAGTTAGGCGGCTTTTCGGCAACCTCGCAGCAGAGACCATTGCATGGATATCGTATCGTTAGGACAGGTTATGTCGGTCGGACGACGGCCTGAACTTGCCACTCTACGAAACGGGCTCCGTTGCTCCGACAACGACGCGGACGAGGTAGCCGGCCAGACGGTTGTCCCGAAACGAGCGGGGAGCTCCCATGAAACCGCAACGCTTTCTGCCCGAAGGTGCTCCCCTTGCCGGTCATCGTCCTAAGCTCGGCTTTCTGGGGACGGGCTGGATCGGTCGCAACCGTCTGATGGCCATCGCGCGGAGCGACCTTGCCGACGTGTCCTGCATTGCCGATTCCGACGGCGCGATGCTGGAACAGGCCTGCCGCCTCACGCCGGGAAGCGAAGTCCTTCACAACCTTGATCAGTTGCTTGAACGGGAGTTGGACGGTCTCGTTATCGCCACGCCGAGCGCCATGCATCCCGAGCAGGCGATCCGGGCGCTCAAGGCCGGCGTGGCCGTGTTCTGCCAGAAGCCGCTGGGGCGTGACAGAAAGGAAGTGTCGCATGTGGTAGCCGCCGCCCGCGATGCGAATCGTCTCCTCGGCGTGGATCTTTCCTATCGTTTCACGACGGGCTTTCAGATGATCGCCGAACGGATCGGCCGGGGAAACATCGGAACCGTATTTTCCCTCGATCTGGAATTTCACAACGCGTACGGCCCTGACAAGCCGTGGTTCTATGAACGGCATCTTTCGGGTGGCGGTTGCCTCATCGATCTCGGCATTCATCTCGTCGACCTGGCGGTCTGGCTCCTGCAGCCCACCGGAGTCCGCGTCGTGGACGCGGCTCTTTATAGTAACGGGCAACGGATGCGTTCTAGCAGTAATGTAGTCGAGGATTTTGCCACGGCGACGCTTGAGTGCAACGATGGCGCAACAATACGCCTCGCCTGTTCCTGGCGACTTCATGCGGGATGCGACGCCATCATCCGCTGCCGGTTCTTCGGTGAACGGGGCGGTCTGGAATTTTCAAACGTCGGCGGTTCGTTCTACGATTTCCACGCCCATCATCACCTTGGGACATCATCGAGCGAGCTGTGTCGTCCACCTGAGGACTGGAGCGGCCGTGCGGCTGTCGACTGGCTTCGGCGGCTGGCTGAAAATCCTGGCTACGATCCCGCCTGCGAGCAATTTGTCCGGAGCGCAAGAATTCTCGACGACATCTATTACGCCGGGCTTCGCCAGGAATAGACGCCATGACAGGGATCAGAGAACCCAGCTAACACGTCAAGATCAGCGCAGCAGAGAACGAAGCAAGGCAGCGCCGGTCCGCGCTCCGGATCCATCTTGAAGCAAAAGCCGCATGCTTACGGAACTCGAGGCCAGGGAGCGATGTCCGTCAATGCCATCGGCATTGTATCGCCTAGAAGGCCTCTCCCCGATCTGGTTCTGGCTGACCGCGCTCATACGCCTGGCCGGTTCGTTAGGCCTTTGGTGGGTCGTCATCCGCGACACTGAACGGAGGCGATCAGCAGAAGATCCAGAAGTGGGTCGTGCCTTTCGCCCGGCGCACCGGCAACCGATCGCGCCGGGCGAAAGGAACAAACACTGATCCTTTGAGCAGATGCTGCCCACCCCGGGGCATGGCCAGGTTCTGCACGGGATGGATACCACTGTCGACCGGGCGCCTTCTCTACGGCACACCGGATCTCCTCTACCGACTGTCTCAGCGCTGCTGTGCATAGCCGACTCTCCAATATCGACCTCGCGCGCTGAATCTGCTGTTATCGTCTCAGATCAGAGGAGATGAAGTCGATGTCGTCAATATTGTTCGCGGTTGTGCTTTTGGCGGCCACATCTCAGCCGACGGCAGATGAACTTCAGGCGGATTTTGAATCGGCGCGGCCGTGTTACGCGTTGATCGAGGGGCGCGAGGTCTGGGAGGGCAAAAGAGCCTATTTCATCGCGTCCTTCACCAAGGAAGCTGTCGAGCTTGATCCGGACCTGGTTGGCGCGGACGCTGTACTTCGCGACGACAACTCCCCAGATGTCATCAGCGAGTTTGAAGCCGCGTGTTCGCCCTGAGCTGTATATAGCCTATCCGGTTGACAAGGCTTCGATGCCTTGTCGTTCATTGCCCGCTCGACGCTCGACAGCCAATCGGGCTATTCAGTTGGGCGTGGGCGACCGCTCAGAGTGAGCATGCGGGACGGGCGCAGCTAATGAGGGAAGCACCACCCCCAACACAAAATCCGAGCGGTTGTCAGATCCGTATGCAGGAGGATCCCACCGTATGTCATAGTTTATAGCGCTCTAATTTAGCCTTTGTTAGTAATCCTCCAACAAGGGAGGATCTGATGAAACACCAAACCGCGATCATTGCTGCTGCCACAAAAGTCTGGTCAGTCAAGGATTATTGCCGGCGCTTCAATATCAATCAGGCAGAAGAAAAGAAGTTGGTCCGCCTCTTTGGCCCCTACGCTACCGCCTGCGAGCTTCGATACAACGTCCAGCGCGAACCGCGCCGGCACTGACGTTCGGTCCAACTCGCGGTGTCCGTCTGCAAGTTCGCTGGCACCCTTGCTCCTCCACGGTTCACTCCGACGACTGCCGATTGGGTGACCCGGTGACTTGGGGCCGATCGCCGGCGGCGCGAGTACCGTCCCCTGGGATGATGAGGCAGCCTCAGAAACGTCATTGCCGCGGCCATAAGCGCCCTCGTCCCGCCGATCGAGACATCTCGCGCGATCCGGCATGCTGCCTCACGAAGCTGGACAGCGGGCGGCTAAAATGGATGACCGAAAGAACGCCGCCACGACGGTGCCCATCGTGGCGCCGCGCATTTCAGGAGCGGCAAGCGATGCGACAAGGGAACGATCTGCTGAACGGTCGAAGTCGAACCGACCAGAAACGATGCGGCGAAAAGGAGCCAGGCGGAAAGCCAGTCTATGAGCTTCAATGGCGCGTCATTGACGGCGGGACAGATGCAGTCTTCGTCGGGAGTCGGCACACGCCGGTGCTTGGCGCTGGCGTGGCCCTACGCTGGGGGCACCTTCACCTATTAGCCCCTCCCTTGCAGAGCGATGTGAAAAGATGGAGGATTGCCCGCGCCGCTTTCTGTGTAAATGAGCAACGAGAAGCTGGTGGGGTTGGGAATTTCAGCGCGTAGACAGGCGGCGTTACCTTGTGAGAATTAAACAAATACTCTGAAACCGCAGGCGGTTCCCAGGGTCAATACCCAGCAGGTGTTGCCGCATGAGCCTTGAGCCGGTAGGAATCTTCACTCTCGCTCTGGGTATTTACTGCCTATTTGCCGCCCACGTGCCAGCGTCGTCGCTTTCGTCACCCTCACCGTCCTGGGCGCCGCCGGCGCGATTCTGATAGGTTCCGCAAATATCCAGCCTGCACACCTCTTTCTTGCTTTCCTAGCGCTCAGCACCCTGACATTTCGAAAGAATCTCGCCCTCGCGCTTGAGGCGCTGCGTTTCCCGAACCCTGCATTCTGGCTGCTCTGCCTGCTGGTCTACGGCACGGTTGCGGGCTTCTTCATGCCGCGGCTTCTCGCTCGCATGACCGACATCATTCCGCTCGGGGTTTCCGAGTATGCATCGACGGGGGGCGCCGTTCCTCTGGGACCGGTCTCCAGCAATTTTACCCAAACAGTGTACCTTGCTGCAGATCTCCTCGCCTTCGTGTTGATCGTTTCCATAGGCTCGACGAAGGCTGGCCTTAGGGCTATCACCATAGGCGTACTGGCTTTCTCCGGCGCCAATGTCGCGTTTGCCATTCTCGATGTGGTGACCCACGGTACCGCTGCCCACGATCTGTTTTTGTTTATCCGCAACGCCCGGTACACCTTCCACACAGACGACATCGTTTTCAACGTGAAGCGGATCGCCGGATCGTGGCCGGAGGCGTCAGCTTTCGCCGGCATAAGCCTGGCGGCGATCGGCTTCACCGGCACCCTGTGGCTCTGCGGCCGTGATACACTATGGACGGCGCCACTCTTTCTTCTCTCCGCAGTCCTTGTGGTCCGGTCGACATCTTCAACCGGGTTGTTCGCCTTGCCGTTCTGCTTGCTTATTCTCTACATGACGGCGGTCATGCGGTCAGGAGGGGCATCTGGTACCCGCAGCAGTTTGGTCGTGGTCCTCTTTGCACCGCCCCTCGTGCTCCTCGCCGTGCTGTTCACCATGCTCGATGAGAACGTCCACCGGCAAATCTACGAGTATTTCGATCTTCTGCTCTTCAGCAAGTCCACTTCCAATTCGGCGATCGAACGCGGCTCGTGGAACCTCCACGGTCTGAACAATTTCCTCGACTCCTACGGACTCGGCGTCGGACTTGGCACGGCCCGCACCTCAAGTTTTCTGTTTGCCCTGCTCTCAAATGTCGGCATCCCCGGCACATTATTCTTTTCGCTCTTCGCGCTGTCGGCCTTTGGCCGACGTCGCGGCACACCTCGCACCTTCCCCTCGGACGCGCGACTTGCAGCTCGCAACGGCTGCTTCTGCCTCATGATAGGTGCTTTGGTCGCGGGACCTACCGTCGACCTCGGTCTGCTGTTCTTCATCCTGGCCGCTCTTTGCTGCGCGGAGCCGGAAACCGAGGCAATGCGCGGTCCCCTTCTGCGCTACACACGCGCCGGCGCTCAGGCATAGACCCGGAAGTAATCGACGCGCATGTGCGTAAGCCTGTGCTCGTCCAGGAGCGGTTGGGGATAGCCGACATCGGATCGGAGCGCCAGCGTGAAAAGCGGCCAGAACACGTCCGCATTGGCGTCGAGTTCGGCAGCGCGGGTGATAGTCCAGTCCACGGGCGCGCCCGTGCCGGTGTCGATCACCGGCTGCCGTTCAAAATAGAGCCTGCATTGCTGCTCAGTGACGAGCACGCCATAGCGACAGTAGCTTTCGGTCATGTCTTGCCGCGTCGGCACTCCCGTACCCTCGTGATGCTCGCCAGGCTTGCCCCACTCATGCAGATAGGCTCCATAGAGCCTAGGTTCCCAGCCCTTGTGCTCGACAACGTCGATTTCGATGCTAGTCTTTGGAAACAAGACACTACGTCCGTTCATCATCCAGAACGCCGGCCAGCTCAGGGGGTGCTTCGGAAAAATCATGCGCGCTTCGAAATACCCTCTGCGCCAGCCTCTTGTGATAGTCCCATCGCGCCGGGCCGTTTGAATATTGCCGGAAATCCACTGGAACTCCGCCAGAGCGTTGCCGTAGTAGTGAGGCACGCTCATCGGCCGACCGATGTATTTTGCGCTGATCTGGAGCGCCTTGCCCGCGCTAGCCATTGGGTCATCAACGATCAGGTAAGGGTCGACCCCCTCCCGACCACCGCCTGTCGCAAAGGCCGAACGACCATAAAAGCCCGGATCGGATTTCGTCGGCTTCGGCCCGGCGTTCCAGACTGACCAGTCGATTGTTGTGAACTCGTCCTCAAAAACGATCGATCGTCCCAAGGTCGGATCCTCCGTCGAAGCCGCTTTGGCCCTCCCAGGGCCGGCCGAAGCCACCGAACAGATCAGGAAATTGCGCCGGGAGAGCATCGCCATCCTAACCTCGCCTCAAACAGGGCCTAATAGCCCGCAGCCGCACCAAGCAATGCCTTAGCATGCACCTCGAACACCCGTTCGGGGCTGTAGCAGTCGATAAACTCCTGCCGGTAGACCGCGTGCGCGTGTTCGGTTGCGAGATTGTCGCAATAATAGACCATGGCACTAACGAGTTCGTCCTGTCGGTCGACCGGCACCAGACGGCCCAAACGGCTATCGACGAGAATATCGCTGGGACCGAATTCGCAGTCGGTGGCGATTACCGGCATTCCGAAACGCAACGCCTCGCATATGGCGAGCGACCAGCCCTCCCAGCGCGAGGTGGAAACATACACGTCGCTTGCAGAGAGCGCCGGCTGAGGATTTTCGGGATGATGCTCGATGCTGACCGTCTCCTCTAGGCCAAGTCGCTTGATCTCGGCGCGCAATGCCGCTTCCCCCGCGCCATATCCAACTAATTTGAGCCTGACATTGCTGCGTACCTTGCGCAACTCGGCAAAGGCCGCGATGAGAATGTCCTGCTTCTGGAAGGAGAAACGTCCGACATTGACGAAGGTTATGTCCGTGTCTCCGGGGGATTGCCGCGCTTCGGAGAACTCGAACCTTCGTACCGGGTTGGGCACCCATCGGTGCGGACGCCGGCTATCGAACATCGACTTGAAAGCATCGAGCTGTCGCGGGGAGGTGCCGAAGACAGAGGCCACGCGCGACAGGAAATAGGTCCTCATCAACAGAAAGAGCAACTTTGCCTTGAGGTGGCTGCGCTCGAGACGGGGGTTGCCGTGGAGATGGACCACGAACTTCTTACGGAGGCCGATGCAGGAAACCATGCAAATTACCGTCGGTTCGACTTGCGGCACTACGATCAGATCATAGTTCTTACGGCTGATTACATCCCGGAAGTTTCGCATCAGCGAGAGTCGACTCTTTGCAACACCGCGCCGGCCTTCAAGGCGGATCAGATTGTTTGCATTCATGACGCCAACATTTTTGCCGCTCCGGAAAGCTACAGTCGCGTGTTTCGCACGGTCTACTCTCACCTACAGCCACAACTGGTTCGCCGCTCCGCTTGTATCTCCACGGTTTCGCATGCCTCGGCCCGTCAGCTCGCGCGCTATCTGCCAATCCGAGAATCTGACATTGCCGTTCTGCCAAACGGATATGAACATGTGCTCGCGTGGAACCCGGCCCTGGCGACGGTCGCACCGCACATCGTCAGCGCTATCCAAGCGAGAGGCCGGCGGTTCGTCTTGGCGCTGGGATCCCGCGCTCGGCACAAGAACCTCGGGCTTTTGATCACGGCCGCGGAAGCTCTGGACAGCCTTAAAATCGACGTCGTGATTGCCGGCGGAGATGCGGGAATATTTGCGCCAGGACTGCTGGAGACGCGATCGAACTTTGGCGTTCGCTTGGTTGGGCGGCACAATCCCGCGTACTCGACGCGCGCCAACGAGCAGGCATCTCTATTCAGAGATCCGCAGAGTGGTTCGAGGCGGAAGTGCGGACCTACGAAGTTCACTTCAGAAATGCGATCACGTCAACAATGGTCGACGAGACGGAACCCAAGGATTCAGTATCTGCAGGCCTTGCAATCGCGACTTGGGAAGAAGAGCGATCGGAGCACGAAACGCGACCGACCGATGGAGTCGTCGTTATCAGCGGCATCGGTAATGACACGACGGCCGATGGGAAGCGAGTGGCGAAGGAATTCGCGTACTTCAAGCAGCGGCCATTGCCGCTGCCCGTCATGCCCGAACTGACGGGTGTTCGCGCGCGACTGATCGCAGAGTTTCCTCATGCGGCCACGATTGTTAACAACGTGCTCGAGGGCTTTGGTGGCCGGCCAAATGTCTACCTGAGACCGACCATACTGCTTGGGGCGCCCGGAAGCGGCAAGACCCGGTTCGCCAGGCGATTGGCGGAGGAACTCGGCACGCCATATTAGATCGTCTCTTGTGGCGGCTTGAGCGACAGTGCCATCGGCGGAACCGCCCGGAGGTGGTCATCGGGCGAACCAATCCTTGCGATCATGGCAGTGAGGCGACACCGATGCGCCGGACCGGTCGTAATTCTCGACGAGATCGAGAAGATCGGCACCGGTCGCCACAATGGCAACGTGCACGACGTGTTGATCGGCCTGTACGAACCGGAAACATCGAGAAGCTGGCATGATCCCTACATACAGGACCACTGCGATCTGTCGCATGTATCTTGGCTGATGACCGCGCACTCGATTGAGCCGATCCCGGTCGCTTTACGCGACAGGTGCCGAATCCTTAGTTTCCCGATCCGCGAGCTGACCAGTTGCCCCTCTTCGCCGCGCGAATCCTGGAGCGGCTGTACGTAGAGACGGGTCACCATTTGCGCTGGGCGACGCCGCTTGAAGGATTCGAGCTGGATGCCCTGGCGAGCGTTTGGAGGGGTGGTTCGATCCGGCGATTGGTACGTCTCGTCGAGGGGTTGCGGGCGGCGCGAGAGCGTACAAGGCCGCAACAATGAACTGCCGGAAGGCCGTGTGAGGTTACACGCAGAATGATCTGACGAAAGATCGAATGAAGGGCCAGTGACCGGGGCTGATCCAAAGTGCCGCGGGATACCCCATCTCGCGGCATTTCTCATCCTTGCGAGGCAGCGTCTTAAGCAGCGCCCCCGCTCTTCGTGCTCGTGAGAAGCTTCACGAGAGCCTGCGCGCCGGCTGTCGAGGATGCGGGATTTTGTCCGGTTATCAGTGTGCCATCGGTGATGGCGAAGCTTTCCCAATTGGCCTTCTTCTCATAGAGGCCGCCGAGACGTTTGAGCTCGTCCTCGACCAGGAAAGGAACGACCTTTGTCAATTGCACCTCCTCCTCCTCGCTGTTGGTGAAGCCCGTCACCCGCTTGCCTTTGACGATCGGCGCGCCCTTATAGGTGACGCGGTGAAGCACCGCCGGCGCGTGGCAGACAGCCGCTACCGGCTTGCCGGAGTTGTAGAAGGACTCGATGAGCTCGATGGACTCCGGATTGTCCACGAGGTCCCACATCGGGCCATGACCACCTGGATAGAAGACGGCGTCGAAATCTGCGGAACGGACATCGCTCAGCTTCTTGGTGGTCGCAAAAACCCTCTGCGCGGCCGCATCCGCTTTAAACCGTTTCATGGCAGGTGTTTGATTTTCTGGCAGATCGCTCTTCGGATCGATCGGAGGTTGGCCGCCTTTGGGGGACGCGAGCGTCAAGTCGACGCCTGCGTCGCGGAAGACGTAGTACGGTGCCGCACCCTCCTCCAGCCAGAACCCGGTCTTGCGCCCCGTGCTTCCGAGGATGTCATGCGAGGTGAATACCATGAGGATCTTCATGCGTAGGCTCCTTCCACTTCTCTGAATTCGCAGCCGGGCGGCTGCACGACCGGAAGAATGTCGAGGATCAGCGGATGTTGCATTTGCACGTTAGTATCGCCAATACCTTAGTGTCGGTAAATCGACCCGCGAATGAGTCGAGTCCCAATCACAGCTCGCCCGTCAGGAACTGCGCATTGCCCATGCCGAACGACCAGTCCTCGTCGGAGTTGATATGCAGCGAGACCATTACGTCTGATGGCGCGACGTCGCAGCGGTCCTGGAGCGCGAGCGTAAGGTTTGAATAGAATGCCACCTTGGATTCGCGCGGCCTGGGACGGCTGGTGATTTCCAGGACGACGAATTTCTCAGTCCGCTGAATGTTTAGCCCCGTATCGAGCGCGCGAAGGTGCGACGCCTCGTGCTCCTGAAGGATCTGATACCGGTCCCTTGTCGGAACTCCGAAAGATTGCACGACGACGTCGTGGATCGTGTCAAGCAGCACGTCGACCTCATTGGGCGGGCGACCTTTCAGGACATGGATTTTGACGAGGGGCATTGGCGTCTCCAAGATTACCGAACACGGCGTCACAGAGAACTATCCGCCAGCCAGAACCCAACGCTATTGCACGATGGTATCCCCGCGGCTCGGAGCCGCAAAAAATGAGTCTTTGCGGCGACGCCCCTCACGCTGACCGGAGGATTGGCTCCTTGCGGGCGCGACACGCAGAAGCCGCCGATGATTCCGGCGGCCTGCATTTCTTCGCCGACATCACTTGATGTCAGGCTTTACCTTCGGCCGTATTCTTCCGGTACTGGACGGTCGGAAGGCCGCCCCAGCCCCAGTTGTCCAAATCCACTTCCTCGATGACCACGTAAGTCGATTCAAGCGGCTTGTTGAGGACGTCGAGCATGACCTGGCTGACGCCGGCGATGATTGCGGCTTTCTCCTCGGGAGTTACCGAGGTCCGATTAGACGTCGTGCCTTCACGAGTTACTTGTACGGTGACTATGGGCATTTCCTGTTCTCCTTGTTCGATAACCCCGTCGGTTTGCTAGGCGGCCATTGCAGCGAGGTGCTTCTCGAGTTCATCGACATGGGCATAGCCGGCGCCAACCTTGCTGAGAGTTCCATCCTTGTTCAGGAATAAGGTCGGGAAGCTTGAAACACCCATTGCTCGCACTGTTGCGAAGTCCGTCGCTGCCTCCTCCTTCGTGCTGCGCTTGTCCCACTCAGCGAGGAATTCCTCCGGGCTGACGGAATGACCGAGGTCGGCGAGCGTTCGGGAACCGGTCTCAGCCAATACTGCTCCGTCCGTGGTGTCGAGCGCGTCGACGTAGAAGGCATGCTGGAATGCTCGAAAAACGCTCAGGAGGTCGGCTTCCGGCCTGAGGATGCGGGCGGTCACCACCGCTCGACATACAGGTTCGGTGTCGTAGACGAAGCCTTTTCTGGCGAGCAGGCCTTCTCGATTGAACGGTACGCCGCTGGCCTCCTCGACCTTGCCCCAGTGGTGCAGTCTGAACTGCTTGCCCGCATCGTCGAGTACGTCTGTCGCGCCCGCGCGTAGCCCACCGAGGATGATCTTCAGAGACAGGTCCGGGCGCCGTTCAAGTAGCAGTCCCATCTGTTTGCCGAATCCATAGCACCAAGAGCACATCGGATCGGCGGCAAGTATAAGTTCCATCGTCTTTCCTTTCACCCACTTTCAGGATTCGCGGCGTACCCACGCCGCAAATCCCCGTCATTTTTTGAGGCCTACCAGCGGCCAGCGTTCTGGCCACCGTCGACATGGAGGATCTCTCCAGTGACAAAGCTTGCGCCCTCGAGGTAGATCACAGCGTCGACGATGTCGCTGATCTCGCCCATGTGGCCGACGGGATGCAGCGCGGAAAGAAACTCGTGGGTCTCGGGAGCATGCATCGGGGTCTTGATGATGCCAGGGGAGACGGCATTCACCCGGACGCCCGTCTTGGCGAACTCGATCGCCAGTTCCTTCGTGACGGCGTTAAGACCGCCCTTGGTGAGCGAGGCAAGAGCCGTGGGGACGCTCGACACCGGCTGGTTTACAAGACTGGTCGTGATGCTGACGATATGGCCAGAGCCCTGCTTCAGCATCTCCCTCGCCGCCCGCTGCGTGATGTGGAAAAAGCCCGAAACATTCACGCCGAAGTTCAGGTCGTAGTCTTCCTGAGTGAAGTCGACGAAAGGCTTGGCCGTGAACACGCCCGCGTTGTTCACCAGAGAGTCGATCCGGCCGAAACGGTCGATGGCCTCCTTGACGACGCGGTCTGCGGTGTGGGAGTTGGAGATGTCGCCCGCCACGGCATGTACGCCGTCGTCCGAGCCCTGCTTGATTGAACGCGAGGTGGCAACGACGCGATAATTCCGCTCGCGGTATGCACGGACCAAGCCTTCGCCAATGCCCTGAGAGGCACCGGTGATGATTGCGACCTTCTGCTGATTGCTCATGATATACATCCTTTTCAATTGCAGCGGTCCTTGTTGGGCCGCCCGTCGCCCTCGGCGCCGGTGCAATTGATTTAGATGCTGTCGCTCATCGGGAGAATTGCCGGTACGCGGCAGTCACTGAACCGTTTTCCGGCACAATTCCCGGCACGCTATCACTCCATAGGCACGGTCGTTTCTGCGACGCAGGCCGATGATGGCTGCGGTATGATCGTGGGATGTATCGACGGTCGATACTTAAGTTCACTTACCACGGCTGATGGACCCGCTTACTTCTTGCCGTGTCGCCTCCTCCTCGCTTGGCGACACGCCCAGGCGCTTCAGGACGGGCCGTTCACCGAAGCCTGGGGATCCGTGCAAGATCCGCGAGTGGCCGTTTTTTTCCCTGCACCGCAGGGACGGCTCGCTTCCCCGAGGATTTGTTGAATTGTTGAGCTCTGGAGGCTTCGAAATGAAACTTCGCCAACTCGCCACGTTCATGACTGCGGCATTGTCCGCTGCGCCGATGAACCCGATCCTCGCAGCGGACGGCGCAAAGCCGCCGGCCACCGTTGATCGGCTCTATCACATCGACTGCGGACATTCGCTTGCCAACGACGGGTCCGTGTGGACGCCTGGACAGAATGTCGGCAAGCCCATCGAGTTTTCATCAACGTGCTATCTGATACGACATGGCACCGACACCCTCATCTGGGACACGGGCGTACCGGAGGCAACGATCGGCGATCCGAAAGGTTGGTCCACTCTACCCAGTCTCATAGTCTACCATTTGGACAAGACCATATCCTCGCAGCTCGCACAGATCGGGCTCTCTCCGGAGGACGTGGGATACGTTCTCGTGTCACACACGCACGGCGACCATATTGGAAATATCGGCCTGTTTCCCGACGCCACCGTCGTCATGCAAAAGGCGGAATACGAGTGGATCAACTCAGCTCCCCCGTCCGATCCAAAAATCAACACGCTCGTCACACTCGCCAGGAAACTGCTCGGCCAACCTCACCGGTTGGAACTCGTTACCGGCGATATCGACCTTTTCCGAGATGGAAGCGTCAGGCTTATTTCGACACCCGGCCATACACCCGGCAGCCAGTCGCTCATGGTTCATTTGGCCCAAACAGGATATGTTATCCTGTCGGGAGACGTCGTGCACCTCGAGAGCAACTTCGAGCATGATATCGTTCCTGCATTGAACGTCGACAAAGCACAGTCGATCGCATCAATGGATCGGGTGCGGGCGTTGATAAAGGAGTATAATGCGACGATGTTCATAAACCACGACAAGCAGCAGACGGATGGCTTGAAGTTGCTGCCGGAATATTATGACTGAAAAGGAAGATCGTGTGATCCGTTACACAGGACGCTTTACTCAGAACGGTCCCGGGTGGTGTTGGTGCTGACGCTTGCAGCCTCGACTGCCGGGATCGAGAAGGCGAACGTCGCGCCATATCGCTCGTTTGGCTCTGCCCAGAGGCGGCCGCTATGGCTCTCGACGATTGCGCGACTAACCGACAGCCCTACCCCCATGCCATTTGTTTTCGTGGTGAAGAACGGGCTGAACAGCTTTTCTGAAATAACGGGATTGAAGCCAGGTCCGACGTCCTTGACTGCAAGGCGGACATAGTCCGATTTTTCCCGGGCGGTGGAAATTTCCAGGTCTTTCGGGCGACCGACAACGCCGCTCATCGCCTCGGTGCCATTCTTGATGAAGTTGAAGATCACCTGCTGCAATTGCACGCGGTCGCCCCTCACCGCTGGGAGATCGGAGGCGAGGCTGACCCGGACGTTGACACCGTTCTTTCGCAAATCACTGTGGGCGAACCCGATGACTTCCTGGGCAATCGCGTTCAGGTCCACCACCTCCACGATGGGAGCACTCCCGTTGTAAAGCGCCCTTATTCTTTCCGTCACATCCGAAGCGCGGTTTGCGTCCCGGATTGTCCGCTTGACCGTTTCCTGTGCGCTCTCCACCTGCGGCGGATTCATACTCAGCATGTGCAGGCCGGCGCTGGCATTTACCAGGATGCCTGAGAGTGGCTGGCTCAGCTCGTGGGCAATGGCCGCCGTGAGCTGTCCCATACCCATCACGCGCGTCATGTGGGTCAGCTCCGCCTGTGCCTCGCGCAGTTCATCCTGCGCAATCTTCCAATCATGTATGTCGACGTTGATGCCAAACCACTCCACCCTTCCAGCAGCATCCACGAGGGGATTACCCCGGCACAGAAACCAGCGGTACTCCCCGTCGAAGCGGCGCAATCGCGCCTCGCACTCTCCGGGCTGCGAGGTTTCCGCCATTCGTCGCCAGGTCTCCGTCAGCTCCCAAAGATCGTCTGGGTGAACCGCCGACGCCCATCCGAGTTCGTTGGCTTCATCCACCGACAGCCCAAGGTAGGTGCGGAAGTGACGATTTGCGAAGCTGCCTCCACCGGCAGGTAGAGCCGACCAGACCATCCCCGGAATCGTGTCGATGATAAGCTGCAGTCTCCTCTCGCTGGATGCGATATCTTCCTGCGCGATCTTCCGATCATGGATATCGATCAGGCTACCGTACCACATGAGGATGTTGTTATCGTCATCGAGCATCGGAAGTGCCCTGACATCAACCCAGCGGTAATCCTCGTCGACACGGCGGCGGTACAAGACTTCGACGTTGTAGGGTTCACCAGTGGCGACGCAGCGCTCCCACGTACCGATGATCCCGGCAACCTGGTCTGGATGAAGTCCTTCCGCCCACCAAAAGCCGTCCGTAAGGTCGTCGGCTTCCACGCCCATGAAGTCTAGGCCCTTCTTGTTGAGATATCTGATGGCTCCGTCCGGTGTGGCACTCCAGAGCGCCTGAGGTATGGTTTCAGTAAGCTGTCGCAGGTGGAACTCGCTGGCTTGAAGTGCTTCGGCCGCACGCTTCCTTTCCTCAATGTCGATATTCAGACCGTACCAGCGAACAACAGCCCCACTGCTGTCTACGAATCGATTTGTGCGAAAAAGAAACCAGCGATACTCCCCATCGAACCGACGGAGCCTTGCTTCGGCCTCACCCCCCTGTCCCGAAGAGAGCATCTTGGCCCAGGCGGCTACGAGCCCATCGAGATCGTCTGGATGGACAGTTGCAGTCCACCCGATACCTTGGAGGCTCGCAGCATCGTGACCTACGTACGTCAGGTAATGGTCATTAAAATACTGTGCGGCCCCATCTGGCCCTGCCGACCACGCCAATCCTGGGATCGAGTCGATCGCTTCGGTGGGGTTTGGCGCATTTGCAGGTGTCGGCCCGTCAGGCGGTTGAGAGGGCGAAGACCTTTGCTTCAGTCCGGCACTCGCCTGAAGGAGAGCTTGAGAGATGATCCGGAGCTCTATGTCTGTCGGAAAGCCACTGCGGCTGGCACCGACTAGCAGTTCGCCGCTCAGCTCATCATCTCCAAATGGCGTAACAAGGAATGGAAGCCTCAAGTCCCCGACGACCAGTTCTGCTGCGTATCGGGGGTTCCCGATGGCTGCTTGCTTGAGTGCCGCTTCGATTTCACTTGCGTTGAGATCCGGCGAACATTGCACAACCTCGGCAATACCCTGTCGCGTTTCGCTTCGGAAAGCCACTCTGACGACGTCGACATCCAATCCACGCAGCAAAGAAACAGCAAGTGCTTCGACGACGAGGATCTCATAGTCCATCTGCGATGAAATCCCCGAATTAGGTCGCCGACCCGGATCTTCGTGCATAGTTGGATCGTACAGTAACCCACGATCGAAACACCAGCAAATTCAGCTCGGCCGAAGTTCTGCTGTCACAGATCAGAGGCGATACCTTAGTATAGTGTGCTTGGTGCAAGTTTGCGGTAAACTCATCCTGATGATGAGCGCCGCCCATGGTTCCAAGTGACCGGAGACGAGGCGCTTCCCACCACGTGTGCTGCAATACTTTGGGCAAGGTTTATCTGCGGACGATACGGCCAGAATTGGCGGAAAAATGAACTGGGGCGGTCTACAGGGTCATCAATCTATCCGCTGGGCGGTCGCCTACGGCTTGTTCGGTGCGCCTCGCTCTGGAGCGTCCATAGCCTTCGCATTGGCAGCACTCTCAATCACGGGGAACCCCGCTACCGGGGCAACGGCGCTCGCGGCCATGACAACCGCGCAACTTGTCGGAGCCATGCCAATTGCCCGGTTGGGGCGGGGTGCAGACTCAATTGCATTCTTCAAGGCTCTCATCTTTATTCGGACGGCAGCACTGTTCGCTTGCGCTACTGCGTGTGGAGTTGGGGCGCCGTTCGAAGTTTTCATCGCTGCGGCAATTGCCGCCGGCCTCGTGCAAGGTGCGGCCTTCGGCTATCTGCGTGACAGCGCAAACTATCTTGTGGTGCCGTCACAGATGACAAGGGCCCTTGCCTTGGCAGCTTTTGCGTCGGACCTCACCTTCCTCGTCACCCCAATTTTGGCGGCCAGTCTCGGATCGGTATCCGCATCATTCTCGATAGCAGCAATCGCAATACTCGGCGCGGTGCCCGCGATGCTCTTGCCGTCTGCACAAAGCGAGGTAAAGCCGCAAGCGACCGAAACCCGAACCAAATCGCTGACGCCTGAAGTCCTTCTCTGGCTCGGATGCGCCTGTGCCAGTTCCGCCGCGATCAGCGGCATCGAAGTTGGCGCGGTGTCGCTTGCGATGGGGTTCAATCTGCAAGCGGGGTACGGCGCGATATTCACCGGAACCCTGTGTGGGGCGTCGCTTGTCGGGTCCATGGGGAACGGACTGCTCAACAAAGCTTACTCGAAGCAGCAGGTCGCGGCGATGTTCCTCTCGATCATTATCGGCATGGCGCTGATACTTCAGAATTCCTTCGGTTTATCGATACTCGGCTGCGCGCTTGTCGGTATATGCGCCCCATCGCTCGGCATCCACTACTCATTGCAGCTCAACAGACTGGTGACAGCAGAGATGAGGGCAGAGGTTTTTACCATGCTGAAGATTTCGACTTCATTGGGAACCATCCTAGCCTCGGCGACGCTCGGCTGGACTTCTGTCACGTTTACCCTGACCGCTTCGATATGGATGCTCGCTTGCGCGCTGGCGGCAATTCTTTCGAAGGACCTCATCGTTGGGCGAGGGGTAACCGAGACGCACCTCAGCGGCGGCGCCGCAATAGCAACTGCTCCCGCCCTGGCAGCGGGGCGACGGAGGAAACGGAACGGCCGTTGATGTCAATGTCACTCGACGAGGAGGCAATCACGTCCGGGTCCAACGACGGCCTAGGGATCCTGGACAGCCTGCCCGGCCTGGTCTGGACAACGGACGAAACAGGAAGCCTACGCTATGCAAACTCACGCTTCACAGACTTCACTGGCTTGATGATCGGTCAGGATGGCTCACGGCAGTGGGCAAGCTTTCTGCATCCCGACGATCATCTCCTTGTCGTTCCGGCGCAGAAGGATTGCGTTCAACCCTTCACCGCCCGTTTGCGGCGACGGGACGGACAATTCGAGTGGTTCAATCTTTCTGCTTCGCCAATGAAATGGCTCGAAGGTGAGGTCTGTTGGCTTGCGACAGAACGTCTTGATAGGATCGACAACCAGATTGGCAACGCGGATCGTGACTTTCGGAAATTCCTGGACTCCCTGTCATTCCAGGCGCTTCTACTAACTCCTACTCTGGAGCTCGAGTTTGCAAATCAATCAGCATGCCGCTGGTACGGCTCGTCGCCAAGTCATATGCATCTCGGCAACCTGGAGGAAATCGCCTTTCCGCAGGCGGGGCAAAACCGAAATGAACCAGCCGTCGTTTCGTATCAAGCGCCCTCCGCCGACGGCACACTGCGCTGGCTGGAGGCGCATGTCACTCCAATACGGAAGCTGAGCGGAGAGGTGGCGGGCTATTGCGTACTTCAGACCGACACGCAGGACAATCAGGAAAACTCTTTCCTCCTCGGCGAGGAAATGGAGATTCTCGAAATGGTCGCGCGAGGCGCGCCGTCGGCAACTGTCCTTCAACGGCTCTGCGATGTCGTCGAAGATCTGGTTCCGGACCTCGTTTGTGGGTTTCTCGAGCTTTCGCTTGACCGCAAGCTCTTCCGCATGGGAGCGGCTAGCAGGCTGCCAAGCGAGTTCAGGAAGATCTTCGATGGCAAGAGCGTGATTTCGGACAAGAACCCCTGCTCCACCGCCGCTTTGACGAAAAGGTCCGTCGAGATCGAAAACCTGGCCGAAAGCGACCAGCGTGAGACGTCGATGGGCGAGATCATGTTGGCCAACGGTCTGAATTACTGCCAGGCCATCCCCATTCTCTCCCCGTATGGAAACACGGCCGGGATATTTGCGATCCTACGGCATCAGCAAGCAAAGCTTGAACCTCGCGAGCAGCAGATAGTAGATCGAGCGAAGCATATCGCAGCTATCTCCATAGACCGGACACGTCACGAGGAAGCTCTTCTCAAGCGAGAGACGCAGGTCGAGCGGAGCCAGGCCCAACTCGTTGCCGCTCAACGGATCAGTTCAACAGGCAGCTTTACGTCGGATATCCAGCGGGATGAGAACATCTGGTCTGAGGAGTTCTACAGAATATTCGACCTCGACCCTGAGCTCGAGCCAAGCATTGATGCGGTCAGGGAGCGGGTCCATCCAGACGACCTGGAACTCTTTGACTTCGAGATGAAGAGAGGGTTCGCTGGCGAGGATGCCGACTTCACCTTCCGGATCATCAGGACAGACGCGTCGGTCAGGTTCATTCGCGGACTTGCGAGAGTTACGCATTACATCGGCGACCACCCGGTGTTCATGGGAACGGTTCAGGACATTACAGAGACAAGAACGGCGGAAGATGCTCTCAGACGGGGCGAGGAAGCGCTTTTAAAAGCTCGAGAGGAACTCGCGTATGTATCTCGCGTGATGACTATAAGTGCCCTGACGACGTCCATAGCGCACGAGGTTAGCCAGCCACTTTCGGGCATTCTCGCGAACGCAAATGCATGCGTCCGTCTGTTGGCGCTCGATCCGCCGAACCTTGCGGCCGCAACAGACACCGCTCGGCGGACGATCCGAGACACCATGCGTGCGACCGAAGTTATTAAGCGACTTCGGGCTATGTTTAATCGGCAGTCTCCAACCATGGAGGAGATCGACCTCAACGAGATAGCTCGGGAGGTCATCACATTGTCGTCTCGAGACATGCGGGAGAAACTTATCGTTCTGGAGGCGCGATTGACACCAGGACTGCCAACGGTCACTGGCGACCGGATCCAGCTTCAGCAGGTCATCTTGAATATGGTCCTGAACGGGATCGAAGCCATGGCAGAAATCAAGGAACGGCCTCGCCGTCTGCTCGTGCGTACGGCGCTGGAGGGCGCCGACATGTCTTCACTGTCGGTCTTGGATGCCGGCGTCGGAGTCGGCGCCGACACTGTGGAAAAGATCTTCGAACCCTTCTTCACCACGAAGCGCAACGGGATGGGCATCGGTCTCTCCATCAGCCGCTCAATAATCGAGAGCCACGGCGGCCGCATGTGGGCGCTGCCGAACGATGGGCCGGGCGCAACCGTGGCCTTTTCTCTCCCGAACAAGCCCTAGCTGCTCGACCACGCAATCACTGCGTCGAGGCGGGCACGGCAGATCGGCCGATACCTAAGTCTGGTTTTGCACCGTTTCTAACAAGGCTATTCTCCATTCATCGCCTCCTCCTCCCTGGGCGAAACGCTGATGCAGCGACAGCGCTCCCGCGTCCTCCCCTCCGCCGGAGCGCGCGGATCCTCCCGGTCCGCTGAAGGCCGCCTCCACCTGCCCGGAGGCGGCCTTTTTGATCCTCGCCGCGCTAGTGGGTGGGCCGCGATACCTTCGTGCAATAGGATTCCTGGTTCAGACGCGGTTAGGTACTCGCGCAGCAGCGCCGCGAGGTAATCCGAATGCGCACGCAGATCGAATTGAATATGCCCGCACCGGGTTTCTGGCGGGCGACCTTCGCCAATCCGCCGATAAACCTTGTCGACCCCGAAACGATCTCCGAACTTTCTGAATTGATCGTGAGGCTTGAAAGGGATCCCGATATCAAGGTGATCGTGTTCGAAAGCGGGGATCCGGATTTCTTTCTCGCCCACTACGATGTTCTTGTAGACAAGGCGCGCACGGCGGCAATGATCCCCGGGCCCACGGGCATGCATCCCTGGCTCGATGTCCTGGTGCGGCTGTCACGCGCCCCAGTCGTCTCGATTTCATCGATCCGGGGACGCGCGCGGGGAGCAGGCAGCGAATTCGCTCTGGCTTGCGATATCCGCTTCGCGAGCGCCGAGAAGGCAGTTCTCGGGCAATTCGAGGTCGGCGTCGGTGCGGTGCCAGGCGGCAACCCCATGATAAGGCTTGCCAACCTCATGGGGCGCGGTCGTGCACTCGAAGTGGTCCTCGGCGCCGACGATTTTCCGGGCGCTTTGGCGGAACGATACGGCTATGTAAACCGTGCGGTTCCAGACGCGGAACTCGACGGCTTCGTTGACCGCTTTGCCCGGCGCATTGCAGGGTTCGACAAGGACGCGCTGAGGGAGGCAAAGCGATTTGTCGATGAAGCGTCCCTCCCCGACGACTCACTCTTCCCGCCTGCCCTCGATCAGTTTTTCGTATCTGTCATGCGTCCGGCAACGAAAGCACGGATGGCAGAACTCTTGGAGGCAGGGCTCCAGAAGCGTTCAGATCTCGAACTTAATCTCGGCCAACGCATCGCGACAGGCAGGGTCGGCGAAATCCCGGACGAAACCTTCAGCGGCGGCGACGCTTAGCGCCGCAACCAACTTCCCAGCTAAAGCTGAAGTCCACTTCGGGAACGTAACCCCTCGGAAATTGCGATGAAGCGTTTCGTTGTGAAAGGCAGATCGCCATCGTAGCTCACGCCACCAGCCACCTACAACGCCATGCAAGGAGCCCGTGATGACGAACCGACGTCCGGAAGGAATTGAGCCATACGATCACCCCGCTGGAGGCTGGGATGCCTTGAAAGCGGTAGCGAAGACACTCGCGCATCAGCAGGTCGTTGCTCAAGGCAGCAGAACTCTTCTGAAGGCAAACCAGCCCGACGGCTTCGACTGCCCTGGATGTGCCTGGCCAGACCCCAAGCACACCTCCTCCTTCGAATTCTGCGAGAACGGCGCCAAAGCAATCACCTGGGAGTCGACCGCGAAACGGACAGATTCTGACTTCTTCCGGCAGCACATGGTCTCGGAATTATGGGAGTGGTCCGATCACCAGCTCGAAGATGCGGGACGATTGACAATGCCGCTGCGCTACAATGCCGCGACCGGCCATTACGAGCCGATCGCGTGGGACGAGGCATTTGCACTCGCAGCCGCCGAACTCAACAAGCTTGATGACCCCGATCAGGCGGAGTTCTACACATCGGGAAGAGCTTCCAACGAGGCGGCCTTCCTATATCAACTATTCGCTCGCGCGTACGGGACCAACAACTTTCCAGACTGCTCGAACATGTGCCACGAAGCCACCAGCGTCGGGCTACCCAAATCTATCGGGGTGGGCAAGGGCACCGTAACGCTCGAAGATTTCGACCATGCCGATGCGATCTTCAGCTTTGGGCACAATCCCGGCACCAATCATCCGCGAATGATGTCTACCCTTCATGCAGCCTCACGCCGCGGTGTGCCAATCATCGTTTTCAATCCATTGAAGGAGCGTGCGCTGGAGCGCTTCGCGGCGCCGCAAGACCCGATCGAAATGGTGACGCTTTCCTCGACCCGCATCGCTTCCGCATATTATCAGGTGCGGGTTGGCGGTGATCTTGCTGCTCTCAAGGGGATCATGAAGGCTGTATTTTCACTTGACGCTGAAAGTCTGAGCGGCGGAGGGCCAGGCGTATTGGATCGCTTGTTCATTGCGGAGCACACGCTGGGGATTGAAGCCCTCGAGGCTGACATCGCGGCTACCAGTTGGGAAGAAATCATCTCGGCAAGCGGATTGTCACAAGAAGCAATCGAAAGCGCGGCGGCGGTCTATGCGTACGCAAACAATGTCATTGTCTGCTACGGAATGGGTATCACACAACACGCGAAGGGCACCTCGAACGTCCAGCAGATCGCCAACCTGCTCATGCTGCGTGGGAACATTGGCCGTCAAGGCGCAGGCATCGCGCCGATCCGCGGCCACTCCAATGTTCAGGGAGACCGCACTGTCGGTATCACTGAGATGCCGAACAAGGCCCTCCTGGACGGCATCGAGCGGGCCTTCGGATTCAGGCCCCGGGGAGACAAGGGACACAATGCAGTAGAAGCTATCGAAGCTATCATCGCTGGCCGCTCCAAAGCGTTGGTCTGTCTCGGTGGAAACCTTGCAGTCGCGATGTCTGACCATAAGGCAACATTTGCAGGGATGCGGAATCTGGATTTCGTCATTCACATCGCGACGAAACTGAACCGCTCCCACCTCCTTGTCGCAAAGACATCGCTGATCCTGCCGTGTTTTGGAAGGACAGACCTCGATACCCAGGCTTCGGGTCCTCAGGCGGTCACCGTCGAGGACTCAATGTCGATGGTTCATGCCTCCAGAGGCTTTCTGAAGCCGCCCGGTGACCTGGTCCGATCTGAACCAGCCATTATCGCTGGAATAGCCAAGGCCACGTTGGGCAGTCGCCACGGGATAGACTGGGATGGCTTGATCGACGATTATGATCGCATCCGTGACAAGATCGAGGTGGTTTTTCCCGATTTCTCGGACTTCAATACGCGGGTTCGCAACCCGGGCGGTTTCCGACTTGACGTTGCCGCCTCGTTCCGTCGCTGGAATACAGCGAACGGCAAAGCAAACTTCCTGACCGCCCCTGGCCTTCGAGAAGATCAGGCGCTCGCCGGAATACAAGCGCTTGTCCTGACGACGATCCGTAGCCACGATCAATACAACACGACGGTCTACGGCCTCGACGACCGCTACCGTGGGGTTTTCGGTCGCCGCGACGTGGTCTTCATGAATGCCGAAGACCTGGCCCGCCGGGGCCTCGCCGATGGTGATCAGATTGAAGTCCAAGGCCTTATTGGCGATCAGCAATCCCACACGATCAGCGGCCTAACAGCCGTGGCATATGACATTCCGATAGGCTCGGTCGCGGGCTATTACCCTGAAATGAACACGGTGATGTCGCTTTCCCATTTCGATCGGCAATCAGGGACACCCTCATACAAGGGGGTGCCAGTGGTGGTGAAACGGACAACGCGGCTTCCTATATCAAGCCCCGAAATCCAATAGGGAAATTCGACTATGACATTGAATGGCAGTCTGCTCATCGCAGGATCGGAAAAACGCGGCACCAATGGCAATTTTCACGGAATTGCGGCTGCCACTGGAGAGCCTCTTCCTGTCTCGTTCGGCGGCGCAACCGCTGAAGACGTCGAGCACGCTGCAAGCCAGGCATGGGCGGCCTTCAGCGTTTATCGGGAGACCGAGCTCGATCGCCGGGCGGAATTTTTGGACACCGTCGCAGAAGAGGTTGAGCGCATTGGTGACGACCTTATCGTGAGAGCGATGGCTGAGACGGGCCTATCGCGCGCAAGGCTGGAAGGTGAACGCGCCCGAACCCTTGGACAACTTCGGCTGTTCGCAACGGAAGTCCGTGACGGGCGCTTCCAGGAACTGCGGTTCGATCGCGCGGACCCGACCCGCAAACCCTTGCCCAAGCCTGACCTCCGGTTGAGAAACGTTCCGCTCGGCCCGGTGGCGGTGTTCGGCGCCTCCAACTTTCCGCTCGCCTTCTCGGTCGCCGGCGGCGATACGGCCTCCGCTCTGGCGGCTGGCTGTCCGGTCGTCGTCAAGGCACATTCGGCACATCCCGGAACCTCGGAACTCGTCGGCCGAGCAGTCCAACGCGCAGTCGCGCGTGCTGGGCTGCATCCGGGAACCTTCTCCTTGCTTTTCGACACAGGGTTTGAGGTCGGTCAGAAATTGGTCGCCGATCCAAGGATTTGCGCGGTCGGCTTCACTGGCTCCCGACGAGGCGGAACGGCGCTGATGGAGATAGCTTCGAGGCGGAAGCAGCCAATCCCCGTCTATGCCGAGATGAGCAGCATCAATCCGGTAATCCTGTTTCCGGGAGCGCTTAAGAACCGTGCAGTCGATATCGCGTCAACCTTCGTGGACGCTCTTGTCCTCGGCGCCGGGCAGTTCTGCACCAATCCCGGTTTATTGCTAGCGATCGACGGTGAAGCATTGGACATTTTCGTCGATACCGCGGCGAAGTTGCTTCCGCAGATCGACGCGCAGGCGATGCTGACCCCGTCCATCGCAAAGGCATACTGCGATGGGGTTGCCAAGCTGAAAGCGCATGCGGAAGTGCGGGCAGTCGCCTCCGGAAAGGCAGGAAGCCGATTCGAAGGAACGGCTGCTCTGTTTGAGACGTCCGCAGATGCATTCCTCGCTCATCATGAACTTCAAGACGAGGTATTCGGAGCTGCGGGTCTTGTTGTCCGCTGCAAGGACTTTGAACAGCTTGAGCGGGTCCTTGATGCCCTGGAAGGGCAACTCACGATCGCGCTTCAGATCAGCGAAGAGGATGAGTCTTTGGCTCGTGGACTGGTGCCGAAGCTGGAGCTGCTTGCGGGGCGACTTCTGGTCAACGGGTTTGGTACGGGGGTCGAGGTTTCACCAGCGATGGTTCACGGAGGTCCGTATCCAGCAACGGCGGACGGAAGGTCAACCTCCGTCGGCACTCTGGCTATCTACCGCTTCCTCAGGCCCGTGTCGTACCAGGACTTCGCCGTGGCGCTTCTGCCTGCCGCTCTTCGCTAACCTGCCTGCACCGCGGCTGGCCGTCTCGATTTGCAGGCAGCCAGCCTAGCACCAGTTCTCGAAAAGCCGCCGCCTGAGTTCGTCCTCGTTACCTAAGCCACTCTGATAAAGGGTTACAAGGTACCGGGCGGCATCCTCGGCGATATCACCTTGTCTGTCGCATCGGCGCAGAGAGCAGTATTCGCGTAGAAGTCCGCGCATAATCGAGATTTCTTCTGTGCCGAGCGGCCGCCCACCTGCTGAAAACCTATCACACATTTGCGCCAACCGACCTGTGCTACGCTGGATCGATCGATCTGCATGTGGTTTCGCACTTCGGGACCGCTGCGTGGCTCGGGGTATGTGCGCCAGCAGAGACCCCGGGAACCCAAACCCGGGCGGCCTTCGTCGGCTCCTTCACGGCCACCAACGCAATGACCAGAGCAGCAATCGCCACCAGGATCACGAAACCGGGGAACAAGGAACCCGAGGGCCTGTAGTCATGCGACATCGTCATCTCCTAACCGTGCGTTGGCCACCGTTGAGGAATGAGTAAGTCCAATGCCGTCTCGTCCGGCATTGCACATAGGTATCGCCGATACCTTCGTATCCCCAACACCTTCGTTCAGTAGCGGCAAGCGGGCGATCCCTCCAATGTCCCAGATAGTGCGTAGACAGCCGCGATCGCACACACCTGCCTTCGCGATATCCTTGGAGAACACAACCATGAGCAACATCGAGATCGCCAACATGACACGCCGCTCCCTTAGCGGCGCGGCTCTAGGTCTTACCGCCGCCGGACTCTTTGGCGCCATCGCTGGAACTGTTCGCGCAGAGCAGGCCAGTGGCGGTCAAAAGAACTCCGTTCCCTTGACCGCAAGCGAAACCATCGAGGCCGGCGATCTCAAGGTCGCCTATTCAGCGATCGGCCCGCAGGACGGATCCCCCGTGATCCTCCTTCACGGGTGGCCGTACGACATCAACAGTTTCGCCGAAGTTGCGCCGATCCTGGCAGCACAGGGGCACCGCGTCATCACCCCGTTTCTTCGCGGATATGGCGGCACCACGTTTCTGTCCGAGAAGACGAAACGCAATGGGCAGCAGTCAGCGCTCGCCATCGACACCATCAAACTAATGGACGCCCTCAAAATCGATCGGGCCACCGTCGCAGGATTCGATTGGGGAGCTCGCACTGCTGACATCGTCGCTGCGCTCTGGCCCGAGCGGTGCAAGGCCCTGGTCTCCGTCAGCGGCTATCTGATCGGAAGCCAGGCAACCGGAAAGAATCCCCTTCCCCCATCCGCTGAACTGCAATGGTGGTACCAGTACTACTTCGCCACTGACAGAGGACGTCAAGGCTACGCGAAATACACGAACGATTTCGCGAAGCTGATCTGGAAGCTTGCCTCCCCGCGGTGGGACTTCGACGATGCCACATTCGATCAAAGCGCGGCCGCCTTCGTCAATCCGGATCACGTCGAGATCGTAACCCATAACTATCGATGGCGGCTGGGCCTGACCGACGGAGAGAAGCGGTTCGACAAGTACGAGACAAAGCTCGCCACGGCTCCGGAAATCCCCGTCCCGACGATCACGATGGAGGGTGACGCCAATGGCGCACCGCATCCGGACCCCAAGGCATATGCGGGGAAGTTCAAGGGAAGATACGAGCACCGCCAGATATCCGGTGGCATCGGTCACAACCTGCCTCAAGAGGCTCCGACAGCATTCGCGCAAGCGGTGCTCGACGCCGACACCTGGGCCTAGCCCGAGCGAAAGAGGACATTCCCGTGATCGATCTAAGCCGCGAGTATCCCCCACGTATCCTTGATAGCTTTTTCATAGGCGGGGCACTGGGTTCGGGCTTCCGGGACACAAGCAAAGAAGATCGTCGGTCCCGGAGACGGCAAGTTATTGACCGAGGTACCCCTCGCAACGACAGGTGAGATCGATCTGACGATTGCCTCTGCGGCAAACGCTTTCGAACGCGGACTTTGGCCCCGGGCCCAGCCGAGCGAGCGCGCAGCGGCGATGACCGCGCTTGCCGGAGCGCTTGAACGTCGGATGTCGCTGTTTGCCAAACTGTGGACCGCGCAGGTGGGTGCGCCCATTGCCCTCACCAATCGACTGTCGCCTTTGGCCATAGCGCGGTTGCTTTACTTCGCAGGACTCGCCCTGACCTACGAGTTCGAAAATGAACGCCAAACGAGGCCGGGAGGGCGGTCCCGAGGGTCTCGAAACGTTTCTTGAGACAAAGGCGGTCATCTTCCCGGATTCGTGACGGGCATTGGGTTGAAGATACAAGACCAGCCGCATGCTGCTTGGCAATAAACGCTGGCTACCCCTGCGCGGACGTGACCCGGAAGATACGCCACGGAACGGCCATGAGGAGCGGCGATCTGCACCACCGCGCCCGCGAGTTACCGGCCAAAGATCAACCGTTGATACTCTCGAAGCATATCCGCGTCCTCAACCGAACCATGATGGTGTAGCTGCCGCCAGGCGTCGTCTTGCCTGATGAACCACCGGGTGGTTCTAAACGCGATTTCCAGCTTGTCATCCGCGGTGATACAGGTCCCACGTTCCCTGCCGACAAAGAGGTGCCACTCGCTCCCTCCCTGGCTGCTGAAGTCATGGAAGGTGACATGGACCTTTGCGGGACCGCTGAAGAGTTTGGAATACCCCTCTGCGATCGTTCCCCAACCGCGACGAATGCCGCCGATGGGGTTGTCCATGCTTGGGGCTTCCCCTTCGACCCAGACGGATTCAAGCCCTTTGAGATCGCCCGCGTTGAAAGCCCGGTAGAACTCGATCAGGGCATCGAGGGGACTACCATCTCCGGCCCTAGGTTCGGTGCCACTTATCTCGACGAGATGTGTCTGCATTTTCGACCTCATGGGGATCAGACCAAAGCGAGCAGCGATTGCACTGCCGCCGTCGATGAAGCAGGATTCTGGCTCGTGATCAGGTGGCTATCAACGATTGTGAAACCCTCCTAGTCTCCTGTCTTCTTATTGTGGCCCCCAAGTGCCCTGAGATCATCTTCGGTCCGGTCCGTGTAACCAAGTTCATCATGCAAGTCAGAACCACCAAGATCTTGCTCATCGTTATCTCCCGTTGAAGACGTTCGGCGTCTTGTCCGGTCATTGGCGAGCAGAAGCGAACTCCATAGGCAGAGGCGGCACGCTCGATCGACCTTTTCAGCATGCTCACGAGATCGCCCGCATGCCATTGTACGATGGTGTCGTGGAGAGAGGGCGGGACCCAATGCCGATACCATCGTACAATGGATTTTCGGCCAGAAACTCTCATGCTCTGCGTCGAGAGGCGGCGGGATATTACCATCGGGCAGTATCGTCCGTAGCTACTCGTGATATAGTCTGCACTCAATGAGCTTTGCGCCCTCTTCAAGGAGGCAGCACATGTACCGGATGATCTCGGCGATGACTCACGCGACTAACTCGCCCTTGAACACCATCGGCGGGCCGACGGTGTTCGTGGTTGACGATGATATTTCAGTTCGAGAATCTTTGGAGCTTTTGATTGGTTCTGCGGGGTGGCGGCCAGTTCTTTTCGACTCTGCACAGGCATTCCTGGCTGGGACCCCGATTGCGGGACCAAGCTGCCTTGTCCTGGACGTGAACATGCCCGACCTCAACGGCTTGGATCTTCAATCCATGATCACTCAGAGTGGTAGCCGCACGCCAATCATATTCGTATCGGGCTTCGGCGACGTCCCCATGACCGTAAAGGCTCTGAAGGGCGGAGCTCTCGATTTTTTGACGAAGCCGATCGACGCCGAGGCGCTTCTCGAGGCTATACAGTCGGCCCTTGCGCGGAGCCAGGTGCTCATTCGCGATGAAGAAGAGTTGATGCGGCTTCAACGCAGCTACGACGCCCTCACCCCGCGAGAGCGCGAGGTCATGTCCCGCGTGGCGAAGGGTCTTTTGAACAAGCAGGTCGCTTTCGAACTCGATATTAGCGAAATCACGGTCAAGGCGCATCGTGGCCAGGTCATGCGCAAAATGAGCGCCCGGTCACTGCCGGATCTTGTGAACATGGCGGCGAAGCTTCGCATTGAGGACGGCAGAGAGGTCCACTAGCGTTCCTGCGACCGATGATGGACCTTGACAGGAAACATCACGATCATGGCCACGAGGATCACGGCTCCCACGACCAGGCTAACGCTTGCGATGCCCAGAGCAAGCGCGAAGGCGCTGTCAGCATTTGACTGGCGGGCAAAGATCATTCCCACGACGGGCGGGCCCATGATCTGCCCGATAGCGAACACAGCCGTCAGTAGCCCCATGTAGCGGGCGTGGTGGTTCGATCGAATTCGCCGTACCTCATTCATAGCGAAGTAGCTGATTGCCGTGAAGGGCACACCGACCAGAATGCTGCTGAGGCCGAGGCCGACTGCATTCTGCCAGATCACTGACACCGCCACGCCTGCGGCCTGAACGAGGTACGAGCCGACAAGATACAGGCGCGCATCCGCACTCGTTCTCGCACGCGATGCCAGAAGAGAGCCGACAACGGCGGCTATTCCGAACAGTGGCCAGAAGGCGGTCAGCAAGGGAGAGTTCGGTATCGCGTTCTTTGCGATCACCGGCAAGTACGTTGCGGTTACAATGTACCCAAAACCGGCAAGCCCGTAGGCCAAGGAAAACATAGGCATCTCGCTTCGCGGAACTCTCCCCGATGGCAATCCTGCATTACCAACATAGAAAGGCTCAACAGCTCTCGACGGCTTTCGAAAGACACGCCAGATGAGTGCGCTGATCGCAGCGGACAAGAAAGCAAATGTCACCCAGCCCCATTGCCCCGTAAAGCTCAATGCGGTCATGGCGCTGGCAGCCAGGCCGGACACAGCAATCCCAGCTCCGGGCCCAGTGAAGATCGCGCTGCCGATCGAGCTTGACGATCCGGAAAGCTTCGCCAAGCACCAGCCTGACGTGAAGACGAAACCGATCGCGGAAGCGACACCCGCCAGAAACCTTAGCGCCATCCATGTCGCAGGGAACGGAAGCGCCATCAGGGCGGTAAGCCCAACGGTTAGCACGAGAGCAGCCCTGATGACCATCGTCTGATGCCACAGCTTTGGCATCAGCATTGCCGCCAGAGCGCCGACCAAGTAGCCGACGTAGTTTGCGGTGGCGAGCCGACCTGCAAGAACGAGATCGACCGTTCCGTCGTGCAGCATCATCGGCAAGATCGGAGTGAAGGCAAAGCGTCCGACCCCCATGGCAATTGCAAGGGAAGCGGATCCTGCGAGAACGACTGTGAGTTGTTCGGTTACTCGCCGAGACATGCCAATTCCTCCGGCGCTAGACGGTTTCAATGATGAGGTGACGTAGTTGGGCCTGTCGGCTTGCTTCCCGAGCGGGCGGCAGGATGTCTGCCGCCCCGAAATAGTTACTCGTTCGCCTGCGTTGAACTGCCGACCTGCGGTGGGCTCTCCACCGCGTAACGCTACAGTCGATGCGCTGTCAAAGCTGCTTCCAGAACTGCCATAGCGTCCTGGAAAAGTTGCCGTGTCAGCTCCCCTGCAGGAAGTTGTTTCGCTAACTTCACCGCCTGGCCTGCCCAAAGGTTCGTGAAGTCGTCGTGGCCCGTTGCTTCCGCCTTCGCGCGAATGGCGGCGACGGCTGCACCCGCCGTCGGAAACGCTGGCGCCACGTCGGAAAGCGGACCAAGCTCTCGCATCAGCCGATTCACCACGCCGCGGGCGGGCCGCCCGGTGAAGACATTGGTGATCGCCGTACTGGCGTCGCCAGCGTCCTTGAGAGCCTTGGAATGCAGTGCGGGTATTTTGGCCTCCGGCGTAAGGAGGTACGCAGTGCCGGCCTGAACCGCGGACGCGCCAAGCATCAGGGCCGCAGCAACTCCCCTGCCGTCCGCGATTCCCCCTGCGGCAATCACTGGAACCTTGACCGCGTCGACGACCTGGGGAACGAGTGCCATAGTTCCGACTTGGGTGCTCATGTCCTGCGTCAGAAAATTTCCGCGATGGCCACCTGCTTCGAAGCCCATCGCGATGACCGCGTCAACGCCATTCATCTCGAGCCAGGTGGCTTCGGCAACTGTGGTTGCCGAGGACAGCACCTTGGCTCCAGTGGCCTTTACGCGATCAACAAGTCGCCGATCCGGTAGGCCGAAATGAAAGCTCACCACCTTGGGGCGGAACTCTTCGACAACCTCGCAGAATTTTTCGTCGAATGGCGCGCGACCAGGGCCACTGACTGGAGCAGCCGGATCGATGCCATATTCTACATAATACGGTGCCAGAACTGATCGCCATCTCATCTGTCCAACGGGGTCGGCATCGGGCGTCACATGGCTGAAGAAGTTCACATTGATCGCCCTCGTCGTTGCTGCGCTGATCCGCTGAAGCTCCTCACGCAACTGTGAAACTGAATACTGTGCACTGGGAAGCGAGCCGAGGCCGCCAGCATTGGAAGCGGCAATCACCATCTCCGCGGTTGTCGCTCCGGCCATTGGAGCCTGGATGATGGGAAGCTCGATGCCAAGGAGATCAAGGATTCTTCGGTCCAGCCAGGCGCTCATATCGGTCTCCATTTCGATGCACTGCATGCCGAGGCTTAGCGCGATAGCTGGCCACGGTCTATTGCACCTTGGTGTGCTTCAAGATCCCCGACCGATCCAAAGGTATCGGAGACACCTTCGTACAATAGCGCGTGCAAGCCCATCAGCGCGAAGGTTGCCGGCGGCCGCCCCCGGGGGCAGCCCGTGAACTTTCAATAGAGCGATACCACAGCGCCTTGCCGCTGGCGGGAGTACCTGGGGTGCAAGCAAATGGAGGCAGCACGAATGAGTGTGCACAAGACGGTGGTGATTACCGGAGCATCGCAAGGCATCGGTGCCGGGCTCGTTAAGACATTCCTCGATAAGGGCTGGAATGTGGTGGGAACGTCGCGGCGGATCAGTGAGGCATCTTCTTTCAACCGCACTGGCAGGCTGGAACTTGTCGATGGAGACGTCGGTGACCCGGAAACGGCTGAGCGTGTCTCACAAGTAGCCGTTGGACAGTTCGGCTCCATTGATGCGCTCGTCAACAATGCTGGCGTCTTCTTCACCAAGTCATTTCTCGACTACACGATCGAAGACTTCCGCCGCCTCTCCGCGACCAATGTCGAAGGATTCATTCACTTTACGAAGCACGCTGTCGGACAGATGCTCCGGCAAAGATCAGGTGGAAGCATCGTAACCATCACGTCGTCGCTGACCGATCACCCGATAGCCGGCGTGAAGGCATCCCTGCCTATGATCACCAAGGGCGGACTGAATGCGATCACCAAGAGCCTCGCACTGGAGTTCGCGAGCGACAACATTCGCGTGAATGCGGTTTCGCCTGGGGTCGTCGACACGCCGCTCCACGCAACTGGTTCCAGAGACCACCTTCGATCCTTGTCGCCGATGGGGACCATCACCGCGGTCCAGGAAATCGTAGACGGGGTCGTCTATCTCACGGAATCGTCCAACATTACCGGGGAGGTGCTGCACGTCGACAACGGCGCACATCTTGGAAAATGGTAGCCCCTAGCGCTGAGGCCCGAGTGCGCGAGACGGCGTTGGTCATCCCTCCACCTCCAACGCCTTTCGGCGCATATGTGGAGGTGGTTCAGGTCGGCTCGATGCTGTTCCTCAGCGGGATGCTCCCGGTCGTCGGGCACGTGCCACAATACTTGGGACGCGTGGGCAATGAACTCTCGGTCGCCGAGGGCTACGACGCCGCGAGAACCGCCTGCCTAAGCGGACTGGCTGCGGCAAGATCGCATCTTGGATCCTTGGACCGCATACGGACGGTAGCCAAGCTTGGCGTCTACATTGCCACACCCGACGATTTTCGCGAGCATCCCAAAGTGGCGGACGGAGCATCCGAGCTTTTGCTCTCCATCTTCGGCGAGAAACGCATCCCACCCCGCATCGTGCTCGGAGTCTCAAGCATACCGCTTGGGATGCCGGTTGAGGTCGAACTCGTACTCGAGATCGAGTCCTAGCTCTGCTTTATCCCAACACCCAATGGAGGCAGTTATGAAAATTAGACCACATAGATCGACAGGCATCGCAATCTCATCGACATTCCTGACTGCGGCGACGTTGCTGATGCTTCCCGCGCTAGCGCTTTCCGGACAGACTATAGTCGCGGAAAAGACCGATCGGGCCGCGGACAACAAGGCGCAGCCGGACAGCGAACGGCCGCAAATCCGGGTCGAGAAGCGAACGCCGGCCTACTGGCGTGTCACTTTCGACAACCCGCCGTTCAACATTTTCGGTCCGGAAACGATTCCGCAGATGGAGAAGGTTGTCGCGGAGATCGAAACCGATCCCGACCTCAAGGTCGTTGTATTCGACAGCGCCGTGCCTGGTTTCTTCCTCACGCACTACAACTTCACGCCTCCGCTCGCCGAATCCACCGGCCTCCCCTCTGGCCGGACTGGCCTGCACCCCCTGCCCGACATGCTGGTTCGCATCAGCAAGGCCCCTGTCGTCTCGATCGCGCTGATCCGCGGCCGGGCGACCGGGGTCGGCAGCGAACTTGCGCTCGCCAGCGACATGCGGTTTGCAAGCAGGGAGAAGGCGATCCTGTCGCAATGGGAAGTTGGCTCCGGGTTCGTTCCGGGCGGCGGACCGATGGCTCGCCTCCCGCGACTGATGGGACGCGGACGCGCGCTTGAAGTCCTCCTGGGGTCCGACGACGTTAACGGCGACCTCGCCGAGGAGTACGGCTACGTCAACCGCTCGTTTGACGACGACAGGCTTGATCCATTCGTTGATGCGCTCGCCACGCGGATTTCCGGCTTCGATCGGCAGGCCATCGCCGACACCAAGCGTCTCGTCGACTTCGCCAGCCTTCCCTCGGATCCTGAAATCGGAGCCGGGTGGGATGCATTCATCTCCTCGGTCCAGCGACCCGTTGCACAGCAGAAAATCGGCCGCCTGATGGAGATGGGGCTGCAGACCAACCCGGATATCGAGACTCGGCTCGGCCACTACACCGGAACCTTGGCCGAAAAATAGGCCGAGGGGCGCCCGCGCATTGTCCCGGCATCCCGGCAGGTTGCGCGGGCGCCACAGCAACTTTCCACGACTCTCCGTGATTTTGACAGGCTTGCCAAGCCGGACCACTATCCGCGTCCGGAGTTGGCTTCGCCCGAATAGAGAAGAGTCGCTTGTTCGACGCGTTCTGCACCACGAAGCCCGATGGCATGAGAATTGGTCTAGTTGTGAGCAGATCGATCATCGAGAAGCACAACGGTCCGCTTTGGGCGAAGTCAAATTACCCTTCTCCAGGAACGACATTCCCGTTCACGGACCGCAGCAAACTATGACACTGCTCGGCCGTCCTCGCTGGAAGGAGCCTGACGACCTCGTCGAACCGACCTGACGCGCAACATTGCGAGCGTGGATTGGGTCGTGGGACCATGCACAGCCCCCCGACTTCTGCTGCCATCGTCGGCTACGCCGCTACGGCCTTAGCTGCCATCGTGGCCTTTGCCCACCAGACCAACTCATCAAGCGCCATTTTTGCCGACGGCAGGAGATTCTCCTCGATCTCCTCGATCGGCTTGTTGCCACCAAGCGGAGAAGTCGCGAAGAAATCGCCCGCGCCGATATGCACTGCGGCGTGCGTCGAGACCATCTGCAGCTCGACGCCGATACCGCGCAAATGCTCGAGGGCGCGTGAGCCGCCCATGCTTCCGTAAGCGATGGCACTGAAAGGCTTGCGGCCCCACTCTACATAAGCCTGATCGAGCGCGTTCTTCAGAACGCCGGTGATCGAGCGATTGTATTCGGAAACCACGAAGATGTAGCCGTCGTAGCGCCCCACTGTTTCCTGCCAGCGGACTGCTTCCGGGCTCTTGCTCGGCGCCCATGCGTTCGATGCCACCTCATCGAAGAACGGCAGCGGGTGATCACGGAGATCGACAACTTCGACGTCGATATCGCCGCGTTGCTCGGCCTGCTTGAGCATCCATTGTGCTGGTTTGTCGGCAAACCGGGTGGCCCGGGTTGAGCCAATGATAAGGGCGATTTTCGGTTTCTGGGACATGCTAACCTCTCTGGCTGTGGGTCCGTTGGCAATTACGGTGTAGTGAAGGCGTCGGCGTACGCGTAGAGACCCGGGGAGCCCCCGGTCATGATGAAGAGAACGCTCGACTGCGGAGCGACTGCTCCGCTTTCAATGTCGGACAGCAAGCCAGCGAAAGCCTTGCCGCCGTAGACTGGATCCAGGAGCAGGCCTTCGGATCTGGCAAGGAGCCCAACCGCGTCGATCATGCTGTGCGTGGGGAGCCCGTATCCGTCTCCCAGTTCGGCCCCGCTTACCCGGAGATCGGTCGATGCTACTCTTGCATCGACCGACAGGAACTGAAGAACCGCGTCGATCTTTTCCGCGGTCGCGGACAGGCACTTCTCTGCTGGCGAGAGCACCGTGTGCGCGGCGATCAGCGAGGGATGTAAACCTGCGATTATCAAGCCGGCGGCTAATCCTGCGTGCATGCCGCCGCTTCCATTGGGAATGGCGATCTGATCGAATCTAACGCCGATCTCGGCGGATTGCCGAGCCAGTTCGAAGGCGCAGTCGACATAGCCGAGGCAGCCGACTGTCGTGGAACCGCCGAGCGGCGCAACGAATGCTCTCCGACCCGTTTTATCGATCTCCTGGACCCGGCGGGTCGCATAGGCGCCGGCATCGTCTCCCGGATTCAGGATATGAACACGCGCGCCGAACAGGCGATCGAGGAGCACATTGCCGTTGGCCTGGTATATCTCGGTGTCGCGGGGAACCATCTGGGCAAGTACTAGCTCACACGCGAGCCCCGTCCGTGCGCAAGCTGCGGCGGCCAAGCGTGCAAAGTTGGACTGTACGCCCCCTGTCACGACGAGAGTGTCGTATCCCTCCTTCTTCGCCTGCCCTATGAGAAACTCGAGCTTGCGGAGCTTGTTGCCTCCGCCGCCGAGCTCCATGAGATCATCCCTCTTCGCCCATATGGACACGCCTCGGCTCCGGTTGCCCAGGATTTCTTCGAGCCGTGCCAAGCGCTGGATGGGAGTTGGGCCATTGATGAGACGCTCGCGAGGAAGGCTGCGCAAAGGATCACGGTCGGTCATTAGGATCACCCTCGAATTAAATGGTCTTGCGGCTGCCGTGCTGTTGGTGAAAGTCAGGCCCACAATACGGCAGCCAACAGTTCGCGACCGCAGCTAGTGCGACACAGCGGGGATGCGATAGCGCGATGCGGGAACGCTCCGGGACAGGTTCGGCATCAGCTTCTGGCGGGCGGCCTCGTAAGCGTTCCAATCGTCCGCATCAGGCACCGAGGGCAGTGTGATCAGTTCACCCATGTCCAGCCCCGCGAGGGCGGCATCAACCGTGTCGTCGGGTTTCATCACGATGTTGCTGGGCAGCCGATCGAGAGATCCGCCCGAGGCGTCCCAGAACGGCGTCTCAACCGCACCTGGGAGCACAGCCTGGATTCTGATATTCTTGTCGCCAAACTCCTTTTGCAGCGAGAAAGTCAAAGCAATTACGAATGCCTTGGTCGCACCATAGACCCCGTTGAGAATTTCGGGCGCGATCCCGAGTGCGGAGGCCATGTTGATGATGGTGCCGGTGTCGCGAGCGACGAAAGATGGAGCGACCGCATACACGAGTCGTGTCAGAGCCGTGACGTTGACCTTGATCATCCGCTCCATTGCTTCGACGTCCGACATCAGAAGAGGTTCAACGGCGCCGACACCTGCGTTGTTGACGAGCATCGTTATAGTAGGATCGCTTCGAAGGATCCCTTCCACCTTCAGCAGATCATTGCGCTGTTCAAGGTCTGCACGGACTGTCGTGACTTTGCGTCCAGTCGAGCTCGAGAGGTTCTTCGCGACCCTATCGAGAGCATCTTGGTTCCGAGCCACGAGCACAAGGTCGTAGCCGCGGCGGGCAAGGCGGTCGGCGTAGATCGCTCCAAGGCCAGACGAAGCACCAGTGATGAGCGCAGTCCCTTTACCGATAGTGGACATTGCGGGTCTCCTTAATGTTGAGAGATAAAACGATCTGGCCTCTGACGGACCCGGGTTGTCCGGGTCCCGCTCCGAGGCGTGTCAGGTCATGTAGCTAGACCGAGCGGAGTGACTTAAACGCGGCCCGCAGTTCAGAGCTGAAAAGGTCCGGCTCTTCCCAAGCCGCGAAGTGCCCGCCCTTGTCGACTTTGTTGTAGTAGATGAGGTTGTGGTACGCCTTCTCGGCCCAACTCCTCGGCGCCTGATAGATCTCGCCCGGAAAGACCGTGATGGCGGCTGGGATCGAGATATCGACGGCGTTGAAGTTGTTGGCGTTGTTCTCCCAGTAGAGCCGCGCACCGGATGTAGCGGTCCCGGTGAACCAGTAGAGAGAGATGTCGTCCAGCATCTCGTCGCGGGTAAGAGACTTCTCGGGATCGCCTCCGCTGTAGGTCCAGTCGGCGAACTTGTCGTAATACCAGGCGGCAAGGCCAACAGGGGAGTCAGTCAAGGCATAACCAAGGGTCTGCGGGCGAGTCACCATCATCAGGGCATATCCTGCACCCTTCGTGTAGAGCGCATTCATCTGTTCGTAGGCGACTTTTTCATCAGCAGACAGCCCGACCGGAGCAGATTCGCCATTAGTGAGTGCCTTGGCAATTTCGGGAGGCACAGTGGCGGGCATGTTGGTGTGAATGCCGAGCAACCCTGTCGGGGCCTGCCGCGCCATCGCATCGGAAATCACAGCGCCCCAGTCACCGCCCTGCGACACGTAGCGGTCGTAGCCGAGCCGTGTCATCAGAACGTGCCATGCCCGTCCGATGCGATCGGGACCCCACCCAGTCTCTGAAGGAACTTCCGAAAAGCCGTATCCGGGCATCGACGGCATGACGACGTGAAATGCGTCCTGCGGAGTACCACCATGAGCGGTCGGATCCGTCAGCGGTGCGATGGTCTTGATCAATTCCAGAACCGAGCCGGGCCAACCGTGCGTCATTATGAGCGGCAGCGCGTTCTCGTGCCTCGACTTCACATGGATGAAATGAATGTCGAGCCCATCGATTTTGGTCATGAACTGTGGAAACGAATTAAGCTTTTTCTCGCCCTTGCGCCAATCGTAATCCGTACCCCAGTATTCGACGAGAGGTTTGAATTTCTTGAGCTGGGCCCCCTGAGAACGATCGGAGACGGTTTCCATTCCGGGCCACCGGGCCGCGCGAACACGACGACGAAGCTCATCGACATCCTCTTGCGGTATCGCTGCTTTGAAGGGTCGGATCGCGTCTTCAGATGCAGCAGCTCGAACGTGCCCCGGCAGCAGGCTGAGTGCGGCGGTCGTTGCTGTTGCGGCAAGAAGCTCCCGCCGCGTCGGCGCGAGGGAAGTGTTGGCTTCAACTGTTTTGGACATGACGTGCTCCGTTGATTTGGCAGTATCAGACTGCGTCTAGGGTTCGTCCGGCCGCTGCTCAGACGCTATTGCACGATGGTATCGGGGATACCTTTGGATTGGTCGGAACGGGCCGGCATCCGACACCATCGAATAAGGGACACCCGATAGCCGCACGCGCATCCTGTGCCCGCCACGACAGGTGGCCGAATCCAACGAGGGAACGCGAATGACCGGTGATGAGCGAGCAACGCCAAAGACCCCCGTCAAGAACGACCTGGACATGAAGCTCGAAGTCGTGGTCATTCCTGTTTCGGACGTCGACCGTGCCACGTCGTTCTACACCGGACTCGGGTGGCGGCTCGACGCTGACGTGCCCGGCAAGGGCGGCTTCCGGGTCGTGCAGGTCACGCCGCCGGGATCGCCCTGCTCCGTAATATTCGGATCCAACATCACCTCCGCGCAGCCTGGCTCGGCTCAGGGATTCCACCTGATCGTGTCCGACATTGAAATGGCCCATGCTGCGCTCGCCTCCTGCGGTGCTGAGATGAGTGGCGTCTTTCACGATGCGGGCGGTGTCTTCCAGATCGGCTACCCGGCCCGCACCCATCGCGCGCAAGCTATGGCTCTTTCGCCTCTTTCAGTGATCCGGACGGGAACGGCTGGATTCTTCAAGAGGTGACAGCAGGGCTTCCGGGCCGCATCGATGCAAAGGGAGTCTCCTATATCTCGACCTCGGATATCGCCCACGCGCTTCGCCGGGCCGCCGCCGCTCACGGGGAACATGAGAAGCGGACGGGCGGAAACCACGACGAGAATTGGCCGGAGTGGTACTCGGAATACCTGGTTGCGGAGCAGTCCGGATCGACGTCGCTAACCTGAGACCTCACTTCACGGGTCGGGTGCGCTCGTGCGCGGATTGCGCAAGCAGCTTTCGATACTCCGCCTTTGGAAGACCGCCCCAGCCCGAGACGGCCGAACCGCTGGGCCGCCTCGGGCTTTGGCGGTCCGCTCCGGACTGGAGATGTCGCCGGCCACGACATGCACACTGTCGTCAGATCCCTGTTTGATCGAACGCGAGGTCGTGACGGCGCGGTAGGCGTGCTCGCGATAGGCGCTGACCAGACTTTCGCCGACACCCTGCTCTGCGCCCGTGATAATGGTGACCTTCTGCCGATTGCTCATGATTTGAATCCTTCAAGTTGCAGTGGTCCTTGCGGGCGGCTGCCAGCCGCCCTCGGCGTCGGTGCATTTGATTTAGGTGGAATCATGATTCACGAGAATTGCCGACAGCAAGGCGACAGATAACCGATTTTCGGCACAATCTACGGGAGTCCTCGAGCTTCAACAGCTATCCGCGCAAGCGTCGATCTTAGTTTCGGAACCGCAAAATCGACGAATGCACGCACCTTTGGAACTGATGTTCTGCCTTGTGGTGCCAAAAGATGGACCGGAAGCGCAGGTGGCTCGAATTCAGTTATAATGGCCCGCAGAGCTCCGTCACGGACCCGGTCAGCCACATGATATGAATAGAGCCGCGTCACGCCCATTCCTTCCTCAGCGGACGCTGCGGCAGCACGTACGCTGTTGACAACGTACCTCGGGGAGAAATGCACCGTCCTGGGGATATTCCCACTACCGGAGGAACGGAAGCTCCAGGATTCAATCCCAAAGTTTGAGAATGCAATAATGTCGTGCCGTTGCAGATCAGCAGGTTCATGGATTGGCGGATGATTTTCGAGGTATCCGGGCGATGCCACCACAACTCGGCGAACCTCGCCCCCGATCCGTGTCGAAATGTGCGTAGAGTCTGTCAGGTTGCCAATGCGCAGCGCAATATCGACTCCCTCGTCAACCAGGTTTACGAAGCGGTCGAGCATCAGCAATCGGACAGACACGCTCGGCTGCTGCTGCAAGAACTGGTCGATAACCGGCCGGAGCACCTCTTCCCCCAGGATGGGCGGCGCCGAGATAGTCAATACTCCACGGGGCGACGAGCGCTCGCCGCCGGCGATGATGTCGGCTTCCTCCAGATCCACGAGAATCCTCCGGCAGGCCTCCACGTAACGATGTCCGGCCTCGCTGAGCTTGAGGCTTCTAGTGGTGCGGTGCAGGAGTTCGACACCCACATGCTCCTCAAGCAGACCGAGCGCACGGCTGATCGCAGTTGGCGAGCGTTTCAGCTTCCGGGCGGCGGCCGCCAGGCTCCCCTCCTCCACGGCGGTGACGAAGACTTTCATCGCGTCGATGCGATCCATGGTTATGCTCCAGCGTACCTTTTCGCGCTCTTCATGCTTGCAACAGATGCCGATGCAAAGCCAGCACGCGCCGTCACTCATCACCCGATACCATTAGACAATAGACACCGGCATGCCGATGATGCAGCTTTGACGAATGAGGGTGAAATGGCGAGCAAATGGATCAGGGTTGCTGCCAGATAATATTGGCACTTCCGATAGAGAGCGGCGGCTTGTGACAGAGGCGCACCCCAAAACCATCCGCTTTGCGGGCGCGAGGCTCAGCCGTCATCGGCACGTTTGTGCCTTCTTCAACGGCGACGAAGGCGTGTTCGAAGTTCTCGGCCCGTTCATCCGTGATGGATTTCAGTGTGACCATAGAGCCGTCCATCTGGTCGGCGCGGACAAGCGCGACGCGCATATCGCTCGTTTGCGCTGCGAAGGAATTGACACGGAGGCGTCGCAGCTTTCGGGACAACTCGAAATCCGCAGTACGGCCGACGAATACCTCCAGGGTGGACGATTTGATCGCGAACGGATGGTGGAGGCCTTCACGGCGCTGGCGAGTGGCAACAGGGACGGAAAGTATCCGTTAAGTCGCATCGTCTGCGACATGGATTGGGCAGCCGAGGCGCCTGATCATCTTCAAGATCTCATCGAGTTCGAATCACAGGTCAACGACCTCTGGAGCAAGCACGACGATGTCGTCATCTGCGTGTACGACCTCGCCAAATTCGGCGGCGACATGATCGTTGACATCTTGCGGACTCACCCGCTTGCCGTGATCGGCGGCATCCTAAGGGAGAACCCGTTCTATATCCCGCCAGCGCAGTTTCTCGCAGAATCGCGCGAAAGGCGTTCCGGAAAAGAGGAGCAGTCGGCCGCTGCTGAATGACATGCCAGACATGGTTGCGGCGGCGACGGAGAATGAAAGACTCCGGCGCTGCGTGAATGATATTCTCAGCATCACCGCGCTTCCGGCAGTCTGGACGGGCGGGACCGTCGATGAGATCGGCACCGCCTTGCTCGAAGGACTGAGGGCGATCCTCGACGTCGATTTCTTGATGCTTAGGGTCGCTGGGAATGGGGATCACCCCGAAATGCTGATGGAGCGGTCTACCAACAACGCGGTCAGCGGTCGCCCGACCCTCGTCGAAGATCTGATAGCGACTTTCGGGACGAACGTGGGCGAGTGGCCCCAGCGGGCTGAGCTCGTCCGGGACCAAGTCCGCTTCAGGCTGATCAGCGAAAAGCTTGGTATTGACGGGAAGATTGGTCTTCTCATTGCGGGATCGATCGCGTCTTCGTTTCCAAGCGAGCAGGACAGGATTGTCCTGCATGTTGCAGCCAGCCAGGCTGCGATCGCTATCGCCGAGGCAATCCGCTTCCGTGACGACGCCCGCGCCGTTGCTGCCCGGGAACTCAAAAAGGTCGTAGACGCTATCCCGGTCATGGCCTGGTCGACACTTCCAGACGGTCAGGCGGATTTCTTCAACGCCCACTTCCTGACATATCTCGGGATAACCGCGGAACAGGCAACCGGCTGGGGCTGGACCGAGGCGTTACATCCCGAAGACTCCGGACCGCTCCAACGCGTATGGATGCAACTCCTCGCTTCCGGCACGCCTGGAGAAACCGAGGCGAGGCTTCGGCGATGGGATGGCCAATATCGATGGTTCCTGTTCCGCGCGAACCCCGTACATGGCGAAGATGGAACAGTCATTCGATGGTACGGCACCAACACGGATATCGACGATCGAAAGCGTTTTGAGGAGGAAGCGCGCCGGAGCGCGGCCTTGATGACGCAGGCCCAGCGCCTGACGGTGACGGGAAGCGTGTGGTGGAGACCTGCAACGGAGGAGATCTTCTGGTCAGAGGAGACATACCGGGTGGCGGGCCACGAGTTGGGGATCACGCCGACCTCGGAAATGATGCTGGATCGCTGCCACCCGGAAGATTTGCCGACAGTCCGGGGACTAATTTCCGACGCGATGCACCGCGGCCAGAATGTGGACTTTGAACATCGGCTGCTCATGCCGGACGGCGCCATTAAGTATGTCCACGTTGTTCTCCAGAACATAGGCACGGATCCGGCAGATCCGGAATTTATCGGCGCCGTCGCGGACATCACAGAAAGGAAGACCGCCGAGGAAAATCTGCGACGGAGCGAAGTTCTGCTTAGCGAGGGGCAAAGAATTAGCCGCACAGGAACGTTCTCGTGGCAAGTCGAGACTGACGAAATCACCTTCTCAGAGGAACTGAACCGGATCTTCGGCTTCGAGAGCGGACGCGTGGTTGATTTCGATGGCATTGGCCAAAGGGTTCATGAAGAGGATCTGCCGCTTCTCGCAACGAAAATGGCTGATGTCAGGGCGGGGGGTGACAACCCGGACTACGAGATACGATTGTTCGTCGATGGGCAGGTGAAGCATGTCCGGGTAGTCGGGCGGATAATCAAGCACCTCGATGGCACGATGGAATGCATCGGCGCCGTCCAGGATGTTTCGGCTCAACGAGTGGCCGAATTGGCGCGCGACAAGCTGCGCACCGAACTCGCACAACTAGCCAGGGTGATGAGCCTCAGCACGATGGCGGCGTCCATTGCACATGAGGTCAACCAGCCATTGTCGGGTATAATCATGAACGCCAGCGCCTCTCTTCGAATGTTGTCCGCAAGCCCACCGAACATCGAACGGGCAGTCGAGGCAGCGAAAAGAACAATACGTGACGGCAATCGGGCATCTGACGTGATCATGCGGCTCAGAAGGCTCTTCAGGAGAGGCGTGGCGGCGGTCGAGCTGCTTGATCTGAATGACGCTATCCGCGAGGTGCTGGGACTGCTGGCCAACGACTTGCAAAGGGAAAGGATCACGCTGATCGAGGAACTTTCGGATCGACCGCACCTTATCGTGGGAGACCGAGTCCAACTGCAGCAAGTGATAATGAACCTTGTTCGTAACGCTCTCGAGGCTATGACTGACATTGCGCCCGCGCAGAGGAAACTCGTGATTAGTACGGTTTTTGTGAATCACGAAGCTAGAGTTACCGTCGAGGACCATGGGATGGGCCTCGAAGCCGCTGATGCCGAGAGGCTATTCGATGCATTTCACACGACAAAGAGCAACGGCATGGGAATCGGCCTGTCAGTGAGCCGCTCGATAATCGAGGCCCATAGGGGAAGAATATGGGCGGAACCCAATCCTTCCGGGGGCGCGATTTTCGGTTTCGCACTGCCGATCGATGAGGCCACTGGTGGGGGGCCGCCTTCGGAATCAAATCCATGACCACGATGCAAGGGCCACTCGTTTCAGTCGTCGATGATGACGAGTCGGTGCGAGAAGCACTCCCCGATCTGATCCGGATATTCGGCTTCGACGTGCGCGCGTTCTCGTCGGCCGCCGAGTTTCTCGATTCTGAATGGGTGAAAAAGACCGACTGCCTCGTATTGGACGTCGCAATGTCAGGAATGTCGGGCCCTGAGCTTCAGGAGGAACTGGCCCGTAGAGGCGAAGAGATTCCGATCATTTTCATCACGGCGCACAAGGACGAGAACGAGAAAGCTCCGCTTCTTCAGAGCGGCGCGATAGACTGCCTGTTCAAGCCCTTCAGCGACGTCGCCCTCCAGGAAGCGTTAGATCGGGCACTGCGCTGAAATCCCCGGGGAGGAAGCAGCCTGCGCTAACTATCCAACACCTTAGGATAATATACGGCACGTTGCCGAAACCATACCCTACCGGGGCAAGCCGAGCTCGAAAGGAAAGTTATGGAAGCGGGGCTCGTTCGAGTTCTCGACATTTTGCCGGGTATGGTGTTTAGCATCCTTCCCGGCGGGGCGATCGACTTTGTGAACAAGGCCCTGGCGGAGTACACCGGCATCCCCCTTTCTGGAACTGAGGGCTGGGACTGGCCTATAGATCCTGGACAGTCGAGTGCCTCGACATTCTTCGACAGATACCGATCAATGCTGTCTCAGCACGAACCTTTCGAGATGGAGGTTCCCGTCAGACGGTCCGACGGCGCTGGCCGATCGCTCCTCATCCGTTGCAATCGTTTGGACGGTCCGGGTGACATCCGTAGGTGGTATGGCATTGCTACTGAACATGGCGCGGGCAGCCGCAATCGCGACGACAACGACTTTCAGCGCATCGTCGATAGCATTCCGGTCCCGGTAGCCGTAACTACGCCGACAGGAGACGTTGAGGCGCTCAACAATCCCGCTCTTGAATACTTTGGCATGAGTCTGGAAGAGCTGAAGAGCTGGAAAGCCACTGAAGTGGTTCATCCCGACGACCTCAAGCGGACGATCGAGGATCAGGTTGAAGCACACCGGACAGGCACCTTCTACAACGTCGAGAGCCGCCATCTGCGCTGGGACGGCATCTATCGGTGGCACAACGTCCTCGGGCTACCCCTGAGAGATGTCGATGGTACGATACTCCGATGGTTTCACTTGCTGGTAGACGTGGACGATCGCAAGCGCGCCGAACTCGAATTGGCGGCGCGCGAGCGTGAAGCACGTACAGTCCTCGAAAGCATTCCTGCTGGGATCGGCGTTATTGGAATCAATGGCGAAGTAGAGGCGATCAACGGACCGCTGTTGCGGTACTATGGGCGGACGCTGGAGGAACTCCGCGATTGGGGTGACACCGATGTCGTACATCCCGATGACATGCAGAGAATGATCGATGCAGTCGATCGTGCTGTTAAAATAGGCGAACCCTATGACCTCGAGGTTCGGCTCCGAGGAGCTGATGGTGCTCATCGCTGGTTCCAGGTAACAGGCTCACCGCTATTGGACGACGATGGTCAAATCGTGCGTTGGTACGCCCTTCACGTTGACATAGACGACCGAAAACGAGCCGAGGAAGCACTTGCGGACCGCGAGCGCGAATCCCGCTTTATAGTAGATGGCATCGCGGGAATGATTGCGATCTTCTCCCCGGACGCGAAATTGATCGGCGGGAACCAGCAGATCATCGATTATTTTCAGCGTCCCATCGCCGAACTCGATAATTGGGCGACGAACGGGATCACCCATCCTGACGACCTGCAGGTATGCATCGACAGCTTTATGGGCGCTATCGCTACCGGGGAGCCTTATGACTACGAGACGCGCTTTCTCAGGCACGATGGGGTCTGGCGTTGGTTTCAGCTCAGGGGCTTGCCTCTTCGAGACGCGGAGGGACGGATTGTTCGATGGTACGGGCTGTTGACAGACATCGACGATCGGAAGCGCGCTGAGGAACAGCTTCGAAGAAGCGAGGCCTTCCTGGCTGACGCGCAGCGGCTGAGCAAGACCGGTAGCTTCTCACTGCATTTGGGTAGCAGCGAGATAGTCTGGTCTGCAGAAACATACCGAATATTCGACGTCGACCCAAACGGTCCCGTGACACTGCAGACTGTGCTATCTCGACTTGATCCGGACAGCGTCCTCAAGGTGCACAACGTGATCGAAAGAGCGCGGGATGGGAACGGGGATTTTGGCTATGACGTCAAGCTCATCATGCCTGATCAGTCGGTCAAATATGTCCGCGTCTTGGCGCACAGCGAAAAAAACAAGGACGGCGAGCAAGAGCTCACCGGGGTCGTACAGGACTTCACCGAGGTCCGCATGGCTGAAGAGGCTCTCAACAAAGTTCGCTCGGAGCTGGCGTACGTGACCCGCGTGACAAGCCTTGGTGTCCTGACTGCATCCATCGCGCACGAGGTGAATCAGCCGTTGGCGGGAATTGTAACCAATGCGAGCACCTGTCTTCGTGTCCTTGCGGCCGAACCTCCAAACCTGGACATCGCCAGGGACACCGCGCGACGTATGATCCGCGATGCGAACCGCGCAGCAGATGTCATAGTCCGGCTGCGAGCACTCTTCAGTCGAATGCCACCTGCGATCGAGCCGATCGACTTCAACGAGGTCGCCAGCGAAGTGATCGCCCTTGCTTACAGCGACATCCAGAGAGCGCGCGTCTCTGTCATCTCCGATTTCGGCGTCGGTCTTCCCCGCGTTGCCGGCGCCCGCGTGCAACTGCAGCAGGTTATCATGAACCTGCTTCGAAACGCCATTGAAGCGACTTCGACGGTCAAGGACCGTCCAGGTCGTATTGTTCTTAAGACTGAAGCGAGCGGTGCAGAAGTCCAACTTCTCGTCGAAGACACCGGCGTCGGTTTCGGCGCAGATGGTACAGAGCGAATATTTGACGCGTTCTACACGACGAAGCCTGATGGCATGGGCATCGGGTTGTCTGTGAGCCGCTCGATAATCGAAAATCATAACGGGCGCCTCTGGGCGGAGAGCAATGCGCTGCATGGAGCCACAGTCGGCTTTTCTGTTCCCGCGCACCACTGGTGCGGACCGGCCGGAGAATCTCACCCTGACGGGCCACTACCCACAACAGAGGCGATTCCAGGAAGGGCGGAATGACGACAAAGCCGAGACATATCTCAGTGGTCGATGACGATGTGTCGGTCCGCGAGTCGCTGCCGGATCTCCTGCGCTCGTTCGGTTTCAGTGTGGATGCCTTCAGTTCTGCGGAGGAATTCTTAAACGCGGGTGCGTTCGCAAGAAGCGATGGCATGATACTCGACATCGCCATGCCCGGCATGACCGGACCGGAGCTCTACAAAGAACTATCGAGGAGAGGCCAACCGGTCCCGACGATCTTCATTACGGCTCTCAAAGATGAGGTCTTGCGTACGCGCCTGATGAATGACGGAGCGCTCGAATGCCTCTTCAAGCCGTTTGGTGACGATGAACTCGAGGAAGCAATTCGCGCCATACTCTAATCGCTGGTCCCTCCGGAGATAGGAGAGGTCAGACAGCGCGAGCATAGTCTTCACCGTCGACACAAAGGCCAGGCGCAGCCATCCGCTTTTCCGTGCCAGCATATTTAGCTGCGGGAGAGACGCCGTCAGTCTTCGCGTGACGGCGCCGAAGGCCCCTCCCCCAAGACCGATACCAAGGTGTCATCGATACTTTCGTGCAATGGTGGCGCGGCCGCATCGATGTGACTCTCCTGCTCGGAAAAGCAACACCTAGGAGAATGCCATGTCCAAGATACAGCCGACAGTCAAGCGTCGAACCCTGCTCGCAACCGCCGCGACAGCGAGCGCGATGGGGATGATCCCACACGCATTTGCTGCCACCAACGCAGTTCCCGGGATCAAGCCGTTCAAGTTTGTGGCAACTGACGAGCAGCTCGGTGATCTCCACCGCCGTGTCGCGTCCACCCGTTGGCCGGACGAGGAAAACGTTGCGGACGATAGCCAGGGCGTCCGGCTCGGAACGATGAAGAAGCTTGCCAAGCATTGGAAAGGCCACGACTGGCGCAAGGTCGAAGCTCGCCTCAATGCGTTTCCGCAGTTCACAACGGAGATCGACGGTCTCGACATTCACTTTATCCATGTGAAGTCGAAGCACGAAAACGCGCTGCCGATCATCATCACCCATGGCTGGCCCGGTTCTGTGATCGAGCAGTTGAAGATTATCAAGCCGCTGACCGATCCAACCGCCTTTGGGGGCACTGAGGCCGAAGCCTTCCACGTCGTCATTCCCTCGCTGCCGGGTTATGGCTTCTCGGCCAAGCCGAAGCAAACGGGCTGGAACCCGCCGCGCATCGCCAAGGCCTGGGCCGTGCTGATGCAGCGCCTCGGCTACACGAAGTACGTGGCCCAGGGCGGCGACTGGGGCAATGCGGTGACCGAATTGATGGCGGTGCAGGAGCCTGCCGGGCTCATCGGGATCCACACCAACATGGCCGCCACGGTGCCCGCCGATATCGCCAAGCTGCTGTCGGCAGGCGCCCCGGCTCCATCCGATCTCTCGGCCGATGAAAAGCGTGCTTACGAGCAGCTCGACGATTTCTACAAGAACGGCCTCGGCTATGCGATCGAGATGAACAACCGCCCGCAGACGCTCTATGGCATCGTCGATTCGCCTGTCGGCCTCGCCTCCTGGATGCTCGACCACGACATCCGCAGCTACCGGATGATCGAGCGGTCGATCGACGGTGAGAAGGAGGGCTTGACGCCCGATGACGTGCTCGACAATGTCACGCTCTACTGGCTGACAAATACCGCGATCTCGTCGGCACGGCTCTATTGGGACAACGCACATCACCCGAGCGGCGGCTTCTTCGATCCGCGCGGAATCAAGATCCCGGTCGCGGTCAGTGCATTCCCCGATGAGATCTACCAGGCACCGCAGAGCTGGGCGGAGAAGGCCTATCCCAACCTCATTCATTACAACCGGTTGCCGAAGGGCGGCCACTTCGCAGCCTGGGAGCAGCCCGAGCTTTTCACCACCGAGCTTCGCGCTTCATTCAAATCGCTTCGCGATCAGATCTGAGCAACGCGGCGCGGAAAGCCTGCGCCACCCCTGCCCCACCCCTATCAAGGAGATGACAATGCGTGACAACCAGATCGTAGACTCCAGCTTCACCGCAATCATCAACGCGCCGATCGAAAAGATCGATATCCCGGCATGGTGCTTCTCGCTGCCGGAGAAGGAATACCAGGGCTGCTCGCCTGCCCATATCGCCGCCGGCTTCACCACCGCTCCCGACGGAACCCGCATGTCGATCAACGTCGAAACGATCGGCGGCAGCCTGATGGTCCAGCATTATCTCGAAACACTCGGCGAGAAGACCCATCTGATCCTCGACTCCGACTCCGACGTGTTCACACCGACCGGACGGGTCGTCATCCATGTGACATGGGAACTCAGTGTCAAGGCGCTCGACAAGGACCGCTGCGAGTTCACCAACCGCGTCCAATCCTTCGCCACCGACGAGATGATGGCAGGCCTGGATCGCCAGGGGATCCCGTTCGAAGTGTTCCGCACGCAGCGCCAGCCAATGTCGATCGCCCACAACAAGGGCGAAACGCCCCTCTTTGCGGCGAGCATCGAGCGCTTTGCGCTTCGTAACCAGCAGTCGTCAATAGCTGCCTGAAAATCAGGAGACCTGACATGACGCATCTGTCCTACGATCCTTCAATTACCGGTCTCCTGGTGGTCGACCCGTACAACGACTTCATCTCCGAGGGCGGGAAAATTTGGCCTAGGATTCAGGCTGTCGCGGAAGCAAACAACTGCGTCCCGCACATGGAGCAGATCCTGCAGGCGGCACGCGCCGCCAAGTTCCGCGTCTTCTTCGCCATGCATCACCGCCTTCGCGAAGGCGACTACGAAAACTGGAAGTACATCGCCCCCATCCAGAAGATGGCATGGAAGCGCAGGAGCTTCGAGTACGGCACATGGGGCGGCGAGTTCCGGGCGGAGTTCGTACCCGCCGCCGGCGAAACAGTCGCACAGGAACACTGGTGCTCGAGCGGCTTTGCCAACACCGATCTCGACAATCAGCTCAAGAGGCAGGGCGTCCATCGACTGATTGTCATCGGTCTTATCGCCCACACCTGCATCGAGGCGACAGTCAGGTACGCTGCCGAACTCGGCTACGATGTCACCGTCGTGAAGGACGCGGTCGCGGATTACTCGGATGAGATGATGCACGCCGCGCTGGAGATCAACATGCCGAGCTACGCCAGTGCAATCGTGTCGACTGAGGAAATTCTCGAAGCGATAGCGTCGGCACGAAGCACGGCTGTCGCAGCGGAATAGGTTACGAGACGCCTGGTCGCAGGAACGGCCGGACAGCTCCAACAACAGATGAAGGAGAGTCTTATGGATCAGCAGTGGAAAGTTATCTACACGGCGAAAACACACGTCAGCGGTGGGCGCGAGCACGGCGTCGGGCGCAGCTCGGACGGGCAGCTCGACGTGAAGTTCGGACTCCCCGGTACCACCAAGGAAGGCACGAACCCCGAGCAGCTCTTTGCCGCAGGTTGGTCTGCCTGCTTCGAGAGCGCGATAGGTATCCTTGTGCAGCAGAAGCGAATTAAGCTCTCGGGCGATGTGACGATCGACGCGGAAGTCGATCTCAATCTGTCCCCGACGAGCGGATACTCCTTGACGGCCCGACTTGCAGTCGGAATTCCGGGGGTGGACCGCCAAGTCGCCCATGCGCTTGTCGAGGAAGCCCACCAGATTTGCCCATATTCGAAAGCGACACGGGGGAACATCGACGTCGCGATCACGCTTGTCTGATCTGAGCCTTCTTCCGTCAGTCCGCAGTCGCGAGGGACTCAGCAATGAAGACCACCTGCTCGCCGGCGAGAGCGCCAAGGCCACGGTAGGAGAGGCACTCCAGTATGTCCTCCTCCTTGTCACCCTCGACGAAGACGACCCTTTCGGATCTCGGCTGTTGGCTTCGGCGCCTCCCTGACCGATGGACAGAAGGTCAGCTACGACGTGGGCCAAGATCGGAAGACCGGCAAGTCCAAGGCTGAGAACGTAAAAGTCCTCTGAGATCAAACCCCTGATCTCGTCGAAGCGATGAGATCAGGGCTGATAAACTGCCTCTTCGGTCTTGAGGGGAATCGAACCGGCGACCCTGTTGCAAACAGGAGTCCTTCATTTCGAATGCGCCTCTAGCTCACCCCCAGCCGAGGAGGAACCACCGATTTGGGGCCAGAAGCGGACCGACGGCTTTCCGACGCACGATTAGCGAAAGCGTCTACTCACGTGCCAACCGTCGCGTCATAAAATCGACGCGCTCAAGACGATCAGGTCGTCCGTTTATATCGATCTGACGATTTGGAGGACCGTTCTCATTAGCACTGTATCGCGGTCGAATGCTGCGGGCTAAACCTGAGCGTGCGGCGCTGATCGCTGTCGGGCGTGGGTTGGGCAGGACTGCGGAGTTGTTAGTTGGTAATATACTTCCATAATGGACGTATCGTATAAGTTGCATTCTACTTGATACCTGAGCTAACTTTCCAAATGGGGAGGGCTTGGCGATGGCTGACAAAACAAATCGGCTCAACATCTATTTGTTCAAGGATGATCCGGAGATCGCCCGATACGTTCAAGAAGGTTGGGAAGCCATCGAGCTTTCGGACGGAAGCCAATTTTACGGCAAGGATTCCTTTGTCGGAGTGCCGGATTGGGTGTCTGATTTCTTTGGCAATGAACTCGATGGGAAATTCAATTTCAAAAAGACGAGCTCGCGTGGCCTTTTGGTGAAGCAAGCGACTTGGGGCGAACATACTCGTACGTTCGCCGTTGCGTTCGGCGGTGGGCGCTTCTTCCTCGAAGAGGGAGTGCTCGAAGAGCGATTTGGCATGAAGGTTGTCCTGAACAGCGTCGCGCGGGACAGTTTGCGTAGCATTGACAGAACAGTCCTTGGATCATCTCCGAAACAAAGCCGCGAACAGGTCAGCCGCGAGAGCGAAGCCGCGAGCTTTGGGATCGATATCGAGCAGGATTTGCTTAATGGCGTGACTGGCCGTTCCAAGGACGCGCGCTTGGGAAAAACGGTTTCTGGCCGCGATGCCCTGTCGTTGTCCATCAAGGTCGATTTTCCTTCGCTCGACGCCCTACTGGAGGTTTGCCTCGAAAAATATATGAGCGAAGCTTACGAGACGGACTTCAAGTGGATCGATCAAATCCGTGACGTTCGAAATCCGAACCGCATTCTGGAGTTGAACAAATGGTTGGTGGATCGACTTGCCGCCAACGAACTCGATTATATCTGGATGGCACCCCCCGTTGTTATCGACTGGGTTAAACTCAAGGGCTTCAAGTACGGCGCGCCGAAGCGCGGTGATCTGCACGCCGATCTGGAGGTCGCTGAATTCCTAGCGTCGCTTGGCGACAAGCCCGTGACTTTGGAAGTTCTGAAGGGTCGGTTGGTCCACGCCATCGCGGTTGAGGACGACGAGCCGTTCGATCACTGGTCCGCCTATCGATGCATTTACGCCGAAGCTCCCCTCGACGGGAAAGTGTGCATCCTCAACAACGGAAAGTGGTATGAAATCGCGGTGGACTTCACGGAGGAGGTGCAGGCTGATTTTATAGCAATGCCGGAATCCACCTTGGATTTACCCGATTACCACCACGAGAGCGAAGGAGCATACAACGCCGCAGCCGCAGCAGGGCTCCCAGGGTCCGTTTGCTTGGACGCGGATAATATCGTACATGGCGGAGGTCATAGCAGGATTGAGTTCTGCGACATCTTCACAGCCGACAATCAATTCGCTCACATTAAGAGGTACAGCGGATCGGCTCAATTGAGCCACCTGTTTAACCAAGGTGTGGTCGCAGGCGAACTGTTCGCCTCGGATGCCGCTTTCCGAGCCAAGGTGAACGCCAAGCTACCCGATGCCCGAAAATTCGAGGATACCGACGCTCGGCCGCCGATTCAGAACTACGAGGTAACCTTTGGGATCATCATGCCGCCCGGACGGGAATTCGACATTCCCTTCTTTAGCAAGGTGGGACTGCGCAATGCTCATCGTCGGCTGCGGGGGTACGGCTACACCGTGACGAAAAAGGGCATCCGATCGACGGCGGAAGCACCCGAAGATGCAGCGAAAGAGGCCTGAGGCTGCGTACGGGTCCTGAACCTCGTCGGCTGCCTTCTCATGCTCAGCTTTGTTCTCGACGCCTTTTTTGAACGACCTCCGCTAAAGCTGGTCGATTAGCCACCAGATCTGGAATTCAGAACAATGATAGGTTTTGGCGATCCTGGTCCGCGGTAAGGCGACGCTTGGAAACCGCATGGTTCTTCCGGAATGACTGGGATGGGCCGCAGAGCTGCCGAAGCTCGCAGTTGATTGGAGTCGGACTGTCGACCCCGCCATTGTGGGTCTTGTCTGTCCTCGCGAAAGCTGATGGCCCGACCTGGGCCAGGTGAAATTCAAGTTGGCAAGCTGAGGCGCTATCAGCGATACGACGGCAATCAAAGCGCACTCACGTCCTGGAGCCGAACTTTTCCTTTCTTGCTTGCCGCGCGCAGATTTGCGTGATCGTCGTGGAACTCAATCCGAATTCCCGTGCCAAACTTTTATATGTTTCTCCAGCAAGGCGTCGCTCGTAGATCTGACAATCGGTCGTCTTTATCCGCAGCGACGTCCTGATCTTGATCGAACTTCGCACGTTCTTCTTCTGTCCACACCTTGTAGCTCTCTTTTCCAGTCGCGCGATTACGAATCCGAACGACGAAGCGGCCATCTACAATCGCGCGAACGTCATATGAGCCATTCTTAAAGTTGATGACCTGCCCCAATGCCATTGCACATATCCCCGGTTCCCCTTGCAGATTTACAGATCTCACTGCTTGAAGCAGTTCTCTCGGTGCCACTGCAGAAAATGCGGATGTGGCCTCTCGAACGGTCGCGGTGGCACAATGGCCCTGCCGGTCTTGTTGACTAGACCTCGAATGCTGTCCGGATCGTTGGCCTGCCTTGAGATCATGATGTCGAGGTCATCCGATAAGCTGATCAGTCCGCGGTCGAACATCCAATGCGCGGTTCCCGACAGGGCAATGCCGTTGGTCAGGATATCAGGTCCATTCGCCTCCACAGGCCGGATATGCGCGGCATCCACTTCCGCTCGGCCGCCACCGTTGATGAGCTTCAAGCCCGTGACCGCACAGCGCTTGCCGTAGGCCTGCAAGACCAAGCGGCGAAAAAGCCGATTGCGGACGATCCGGGAAGTGAACTGAGCGACGCGATCACGCTCCTGTTCGAAGGCAAACGGTGCCTGCCCTCCTTCGGCAAAGCCAGACGCTGCAGCAACGGTCCCTGGCTCATCCACCCGTGGCAGTTCAGGCTCATGCTCGTCCAAGCCCAATGCGACGATGTGGTTGAAGTCAGCTGGAGAAATCGGCCGCACGGCTGATTGTGCTCGTCCGGAGATGCGTCCTTCTTCGTTGAGCACCCCACGTTCGATGACCCCCTCGGCATTGCTGAATGGAACCGGATCGACGAAGTCGAGATAAGTCCCCGGTTCAATGAGCGCGAGGTACATGCCGGGCGCTTTGGGGTCCGGAATGACCTGGCCGACCTTTGCGATCGCAAAATAACCGCGTGTCTCGGCAACTTTTCTCGGTTCGTAGTAGATGATCCAGTCGCCAATGCAAGCCTGGACCCGGCCCAAGTACTGGCTCGGGAACTGATATTGTTCAGCCGGGCTATCGTCGTAGATCGAATCTGTGCGGTGAATGAAAACCCCGAATCCCATGATGCCCATATAACACGTTCTCGAACCTGCTCGACAGGGTTGTAGATGCGCCGAGCTGGCACGAGCCGTCGAAAACGTTGACCCGGGACACAGTCGACTCCGATCCAGATTCACCTTTCATTAACCGCATCGCCTTAGCAGGCCACGCCCGGCATGTAAGCCGGTCCATGTCGTGTGAACTGCATAGGCCAATGAAAAACCAATCTGCTTCTTCTCTTCATTTTCAGCGCAAGATTTCCGAGTTCTGCCAGGTGCGCATTGCTCCGGTCGCCTCAAAGCGAGGTCTCGAGAACATCAAGCCGTATCTCATCAGCCTGATCATCTATCGGAAGTTGCCGCCCACGCGGACCGGTCGCATCGATTGGCAGGCAGTCGCGGAGGCGTGCAGCATCGAAGCTGAACTGACGCCGGAACTGAAGAAGAACCTCTTGCCGGGATTGGAGGCAATCACTCGATGGGTAAACAAGGAACAGTCGGAGGAGGATGATCGGCCAACCGCTGAGCGCCCAAAGCGAAAGCCTGGGGCCGGTCCGGCCTGGACAACGGTCGCTCGTCAGAGTCCTACAGTGCGATCTATCAACGTGGAGCACGCAAGAGCGAAGCCGGGAGTCCAACCGAAGCCCATCGAGGCGTTCCCCAACCCTCTATTCGACTGGACCGATGAGCCTGAAGGCTTTCAAGAGGCGCTGATCTACCATATGCGCCGACACGGCGACAGCTACTGGCATCTGCATCGCGCCGTCGTCGGGGACGATGATGCCTTCGACCACAAGAGCCTGCTGAGCTGGACCAAGGGCATCAAGGTACCGCGGTCGCTCGACAGTTTCGAAATTCTCTCTCGCATCGAGCGTCGATACAGGCTGCCCGAAGGCTACTTCAAAGCCAAGCTGCCGCATCAGTCGCGCTCGGCATCCGGCCATGACGTCGGAAGTGACATTGGTCCCGCGGAGCGGCGGCGGTTGGCCTGGCATCTGCCGGACAACTTCAGCAGTCTACCCTTCAGCAAACGCGAAGAAATTCTGGAATGGGTGCGTCGCGTGATCATTTCAGGTTCGACCGACTACCGCCGTTTCCAGGCCATGGCGACGAAGCAACGCTACGCCATCCGCTTCCCCGCGATTTCTTACGGCGGCTCTCTGTCACCACGAGCATCAGCGGATGCGCTGCATTCGGAGCATGGCGACGATCATGTGGCGATTGAAGACCCTGACCTTCTTTCGGGTGTCGTCGACGCCCCACCCCGGCTAGCCATGGAAATGGCCAATCTCATCCGCTTCAAGACGGCGACGCTGACGGCCCTCGGTTTTCAGCGTAACGGAGTCTGGGGAGAAGAAACGGCATCGCAAAAGATCGAGCATCTCGGATTGATGTTCGGGGCATTGGCAGCATCGCCCAATGGCGCCGTCAAGGGCTACGGCCTTCCCCTCAGCCACCTGACCTTCGGTCTCCTGGTCTTTCCTGGCGTTTGGGACTGGTATCTGCAATGGCGCGAACGCCGGCGCGGCTTCTACACCCAGTGGGAAGAGGACATGCTGAACGTTCTTCTCAATCTGGTGCGCGCCGAAACAGGCTGGCTCTGGCAGCATCCGGAGCTCGTCCGGAACGTGAAAGCCATCCCCGGACTGATCTCCGCGGCTGAGATCGCCGCAGCCGAGCGGGATTGGCGTGCGGTCTGCGAAGCTTGTTTCAAGCACGCGTCACATCGCTCGAAGGAGATCCAGCGGGTGATGCGGGTTCATAGGGCCGTTCGAGCCGATCATGTGCGTGCTCGAGGCGGACAGCCCGCTCGCCGAATACCGCAAGATCACCGACGAAATTCTGAAACGCATGCCGGACGAGGATCGCTATCCCCGAGCCGCCGCCGAGGCGGTCCGATCATTCCTGATGCTGCGGCTCGGCTTGCATCTCGGGCTTCGTCAGAAGAACCTTCGGCAATTGCTTGTCTGCCCACGCGGGCATTTCCCGACATCGGAGCGCCGGCTTGAAGATATGAAGCGCGGCGAAATCCGTTGGAGCGATCGCGACCGCGGCTGGGAGGTCTTGATCCCGTCCAACGCTTTCAAGAATGCCAACTCCTCGTTCTTCGGTTCCAAACCCTTCCGGCTGATCCTGCCGGATCTTCTGGACCTCTACAAATACCTCAACGCCTACATCGACCGCCATCGCGGGGTGCTCCTCGCCGGAGCCGACGATCCCGGCACGCTGTTTGTGAAGACGGTGAAAACCAGCAGCAAGGATGCTGCCTATAACCAGACGACCTTCTATGAAGCCTGGCGTCTGACGATCCAGCGCTATGGCATTTACAATCCCTATACTGGCCGCGGCGCGATCAAGGGTCTGCTGCCGCACGGACCGCATAATGTCCGCGACGTGCTCGCCACCCATATCCTGAAACAAACGGGCTCCTACGAGCAGGCGAGCTATGCGATTCAGGACACCCCGGAAATGGTAGCCAACCACTATGGGCGTTTCCTGCCGCAGGATAAGGCAGCACTCGCGGCCCGCATTCTCAATCAGGTCTGGGAGGCAGCGTAGCAGCCTCGGCGCTGCGGATAGCCAACCTGTTCGGAAATCGAAACTAGCGTCTTGGCCGGCCACGTGCTTGCATGACCTCACGTCAGTCATTCGTAACGCTCCGCATGCACGTTGGCTGTCGCGTTTTGTCGTGCTGATGATCACGGTCCTTCCGGACCCACGCATTTGCTTCGGCAAGCGTGGTGCGTGCGACCATTTCCGTTGAGGAATACGAGCGCCAGGGACTTTGAAATCGTTATGTTTTGTGCGCTCAAGACGGACTTTTGTCCGGAATCTCAAAGACATCTATGGAAATGACTTTGAGTTTAGGCTATCTTGTCAACCATGAACGGACAAAAAGAAGAAAAATTAAAGTTCCTGCTCGCACAGATACCACCAGGGTTTCTGGTCGACTCGGCGTGGATGACAAAGCATGGCATCAGCCGGAGCTCTACCCATGACTATCTTCGCCGGCATTGGCTCGAGCCTCTCAGTCGTGGCGTGTACCGACGACCGCTCTCCCTCACAGGGCACCCGGACACCGCCCGTGACTGGACGATACCTGTTTTGTCCGCACAGCAAATAATGGGCTATGATCTGCACGTCGGAGGGTTGACCGCCTTGGCTCTCGGCGGCCATGTTCACTACTTGCCCTTGGGCAGCAGGGAAACCGTCTACCTCTATTCGGAAAGACCGCCAAGCTGGCTGACCAAATTGCCGCTAACGGCACGGCTCTCCATACGCAACACACGGCTCTTCGACGATGCTAGTCTGGGTGTCGATAATGCCGACGTCAACCTCAGCGCGGACAGCAATCTGGCGCTCAGCCCTTGGCAATGGCCTTTGAAAGCCTCCAGCGCTGAACGCGCGATCCTCGAAGCGCTTGATGAATTGCCCGACAATGAGAGTTTTCATACCCTCGATACGATATTCGAGAGCCTTGCGAATCTGAGACCGCGGCGCCTGACGGCTTTGCTAAAAAGCTGCCGGAAGGTCCAGGTCAAAAGGCTCTTCTTTGTCTTCGCGGACAAGCACGCTCACGCCTGGCGAAAGCACATCCACCCATCGGAGGTCGACCTTGGCTCTGGCGACCGAGCCTTCTACAAAGGGGGAAAATTGCACCCGAGATATCGCATAACGGTGCCACCTGAATTCTTGCCCCAACTACCTGAGGCTGCCGATGGCCCGTGAACAATACGTCTCCCAAGTTCAGCTTCTGGTGCGTTCGCTGCCCTATATCGGAGAGGAAAAAGCCTTTGCACTAAAGGGCGGAACCGCCATCAACCTCTTCTACCGGGACCTGCCACGCCTGTCGGTGGATATCGATCTGACATATCTGCCCGTGAAGCCGCGGGAGGAAAGCCTGAGGGACATCGACGAGACGCTTGATCGGATCGGCAGCAACATCTCGCAACACCTGCGCGGCGCAAAAATGAGACGAATTGCCGGCGGCGGAGGCAACGAAACCCGTCTCGAAGTCAGCCAAGGCGCTACCGTCATCAAAGTCGAGACCTCTCCGGTCGCAAGAGGATCCGTGCATCCGGTTGATATCCGGACAGTCAGCGAAAAGGTCGAAGACGAGTTCGGCTTCGCCGAAATGCAGGTTCTGTCGTTCGAGGACCTCTTTGGAGGTAAGCTACATGCGGCAGTTGACCGACAGCATCCGCGCGATTTGTTCGATGTGAAGCTCTTGTATGCAAATGAAGGCTTCACGGACGCTCTGTTCAGAACGTTCTTGATCTACGTCGCGAGCTCGGGCCGGCCGCCGCACGAACTGCTAGCCCCGAGCATCACTGATATCGAAGCCACCTTCCGCCAAGAATTTGAAGGGATGACCGTCGAGCCTGTAAAATTGGAAGATTTGCTGGAAGTTCGAAGGCGGCTACTCGCCGACATTCGTGACAAGCTGGATGTTCACGCGAGAACGTTTCTCCTGTCGCTACACGACTGTGAACCCGATTTCGATGTTGTCGGACTTCCGCAAGCCGCGAACCTTCCTGCGGTGAGATGGAAGCTGCTCAATCTACAAAAACTGAAGGATCACAATCCGAGGAAGCACGAACAACAGCGAGACGAGATCGAAGGCCTTTTCGAGTGATGGAGCTAAGCCCGCCTTAAAAGCACTCTGGCCCGGCGCGTCAGTTGTTGGTACATCCATCACCGGGGCAATTGATTGCAGGGTGCGCATATTACCACCTTGCACGACCAGACCAATCAGACTGCTGAATCTCGCCCGGCTACCGCCCGTCCCTGGCTTCTTCTCTCACGCCGGACGTCGGGAAAAACTGACGCTCGCCTTTCTACACGAGTTCAGCGACATCATTATCGAACCTGTCGACAGAAATGATCGGATTAACATCGACTATATCCCTACCCAAGTCTTCACCGAGTTCCTTAGGGATTTCCGTTTCGAGGGCGGCAGGATTGACGGGCTGATGTATCGAAGCGCCACCGGTGAGCGCGGGGTCAATTATGTCCTGTTCGCAAGCCCCGAGGAAATCGAAGGAGCTTCATCGGCCCGTCCGTTCGTAGCGAAAAATCCGTGGTTACGCCTTGTGCAGGTCTGGCACCGTCGATAACCGCATACGCGCGCGACCAAAGATCACGACAAGCGAAAATTCGCTGGACGATCTTCGTCCACCAACAATTACCCGTGGTACTCAGTATTGTCCGGGCTAGTGAGCGGTGCGCCGCCTATCACCTCGTCATCTGTCAACGCCTCGTCCCGCATCTGGGTGCCGACAAAACGCCTTAGCAGTCCCGCATCCTCGAGCGCCTCGATATCCGGTAGGTCGCGCAAGGTCTCCATACCGAATGCGGAGAGGAAGTGCCTGGTCGTCACATAGGTGTAGGGCGCGCCGGGTGTCGGGTTGCGCGGCCCGGAGGCGATGAAGCCTGCCGCGCGCAGCGAACCAATCGTGTCGCGGCTGACCTCCTTGCCGAAGATTTTCGACAGCTCCCCACGGGTCACCGGCTGGAAATATCCCACCGCCATCAGCACCATAGCCTCGAACTCCGACAGCGCCGCCGCCCCTCCCCGCGTCGGCGCCGACGAAACGCGGATCGTCTCGGCAAAGCGAGTCCGAGTGCGATGCTGCCAGCCGCCGGTGACCGGCACCAGTTCGTAGGGCCGGTCGCGCAGTTCCTCCTGGAGATCGTCGATCAGCAGATCGATGCTGCAATCCTTACCGACCACTCGCGCTAGCGTCTGGCGGTCGACCGGCTCGGCGGACGCAAAAATCACCGCCTCGGCCCGCAGCATCCATTCGCGCCAGCGCAGCTCCGGCGGCAGATCCTCGAGTTCGCGGTCATAGAGGATTTCATCCTCCGACCTCGATTTGCTTCCACGAGATGTCCTGGTTGCGCTCGGTCCGGACATCGTCACAATCCAAAAATCCGGAACGAGGTCCGGCCCGAGAGTTCGCGCACGGCGCCAAAACTTTCGAGCCGCTCGAACAGCCGCGTTGCGGCCCAGCGGGAGAGATGGCTGCCAGGCGCGGCGGCCGGCACGGCGTCTTCCTCAAGCAGTTTTTGGATGACGGCGCCGGCGCCCTTGGTGCGCACCTTCGGCGCGGCAGCCAGAAGGGCATCTGCACGGCGGGCGATCTCACTCGCCGCGCGCAGGGCGCCGCTCGTCCCCTCGACCAGGGCCAGGCAGACGGCGCGCGGAAAAGCTGGCTCGCCAGGGCGCACGCGCCCCCTGCCCCCGAGCGTACGGAACGCCGAACCATAGCGCTCCGCCATCAGCAGCGGCACGGGACGCTCCCACTTCAGCATCGCGGCGATCAGGCTATCGGCGAGCGCCCAGGCCAACGATTCGACGTCCGGGCGGACGGCGACAATCGCCGTCACCAGCTCCGCCGCTGCAAACGGTGCCGGGCGGCCCGATTGCAGCGCATCGTCGGCAAGGTCGACGGCCGTGGCGAGCCGATCGTCCCAGGCCAGACCCAATAGATCGGCAAGTTCGGCGACCGCTTTCGCGGAAAAGGCGGGTTTTCGGGTGGAAAGCCTTTTGGTGGCCAAAAACACTTTTCCCGCGGGACCGGGATCGTCGCCAGCCGCGGTTAGCAGCAAGGCGTCGCGTAGCGCCGTTTCGTCCTCGTTGCGGCCCATCAACCGCACGGCAACCGCGGCACATTTTAAACCTTGGCGCACGCGCCAGCAGCCAGCCCAGACGGGCTGCTTTTGAACGAGATTATCGAGCGATTTCAGTGCGATACCGGCGGCGAAGGCGGCCTCAAGCTCACTCGGTTCACGGCCGCGCGGTAGGGCCCATCCGGGCAGAGCGGCGGGGAGCTCGAGGGAGAAAACAAGCGAGGCGACGGGCGAATCCATGTCGGCAAGGCTACTTCAATCGTGCGCTTTATGCCATTGATTTCAAGCTGAACCGCACGGCTTGTCATCAGTTTATAATGACTGATAAGATTGCCTTATCAGTCATATTTGACAAAGCTCGAGAAACAGGGTAGAAAATGCGAAAAAGGTAGAATACTGGAGTCTTGGATGTCTCTCAACATCAAAAACCCGGCAACCGTCGCGCTTGCCGACGAACTGGCGCGCCGCCAGGGGATCAGCAAGACCGCGGCCATTCATCAGGCATTGAGCGAACGTCTGCATCGCCTGGGTTACGGCGATGTGGCCCAGGAGCGTCTGCTCGGAGAATTGCATGCGATCCGGGAGCGGGTGGGCCGGCTGCCCGAACTGGACAACCGCAGCGATGAAGAGATCATCGGCTACGACGAGCATGGAATTCCCAACTGATGGTGATCGATACCTCCGCCATCGTGGCGATCCTGCGCAATGAGCCCGAGGCGGTGCGGCTGGAATTAGCCCTCGTCGCTGACCGGATCCGCCTGGTTCCCGCGACCTGCGTGCTCGAGGCGCGCATGGTGCTGGTCAGCCGCCGCGGCGAACATGCGCTGGCCGAGATCGATCTGTGGCTCAGCAAGATCGAGGCGGACACCATTCCGATCGATGCCGATCTCGTGGATCTGGCGACGCAAGCTTGGCTTGTCTACGGCAAGAGCCGCCATCCGGCGGCGTTGAATTTTGCCGATTGCCTCTCCTACGCACTGGCAAAACGTGCGGACGAACCGCTGCTGTTTATCGGCAACGACTTTTCCCAAACCGATATCGAGGCGGCGTATTGATGACCGGCGACTCTGACGCCGACGACGATCTCCCTAATATCGTCCCCTCCCCTGCCCCGCCGGCCCATCTGCAGGACCTGACCGACCGCGCCCGCGGTTATGTCGAGGCCGCCAGCTCCGCAAACACGCGTCGTGCGTATGCTAGCGATTGGAAACATTTTGCCGCCTGGTGCCGGCGCTCCAACCTGTCTCCCCTCCCCCCGGCCCCGCACGTCGTCGGGCTCTACATCACTGCCTGCGCGTCAGGGGCCGCCGATGGCGGCATGAAGCCGAACTCCGTCTCGACCATCGAGCGGCGTCTTGCCGCCATCGGCTGGAACTGCGCGCAACGCGGCATGCCGCTCGACCGCAAAGACCGCGCCATCGCCACTGTCATGGCCGGCATCCGCAACAGGCACGCCGCACCACCCCGGCAGAAGGAGGCGATCCTGCCGGAAGACCTGATCGCCATGCTCGAAACGCTCAATCGCAGTTCGCTGCGCGGCCTGCGCGACCGGGCGATGCTGCTGATCGGTTTCGCCGGCGGCCTGCGCCGCTCCGAAATCACGGGGCTTGATCTTGGCCGCGATCAGACGGAGGGCGGCCGCGGCTGGATCGAGACTTTTGACAAGGGACTGCTGGTGACCCTGCGCGGCAAGACCGGCTGGCGCGAGGTCGAGATATGCCGCGGTTCGTCGGACGCCACCTGCCCGGTGGCCGCCGTCGAGACCTGGATCAAGTTTGCGCGGATTGCGAAAGGCCCCCTCTTCCGCCGCGTTACGAGCCAGGGTAAAGATGTCGGATCCGACCGGCTCAACGACCAGGAAGTGGCGCGGCTGGTCAAGAAAACGGCTTTGGCTGCAGGTATCCGTAGCGATCTTCCGGAGATCGAGCGGGGGCTGAAGTTTGCCGGCCATTCGTTGCGTGCTGGCCTTGCCTCGTCAGCCGAGATCGACGAACGCTACGTCCAGAAGCAACTCGGCCATGCGTCTGCAGAAATGACCCGTCGATATCAGCGCCGACGCGATCGCTTCCGGGTGAACCTCACCAAGGCGTCCGGGCTATGATAGTCCCCTCCCCTCTTCGGCGCGAAATCGGGTACCTCAGCGAGGGACAGCGCTTTCATCATGCCCGTATCTAAAGAATGCTTTCACCTACCTATACTGCAAGCATCGCAATCATCTTAGAGGCTTCAAAGCAATGCCCTCGATCACAATTCGAAACGTTCCGGAGGACGTCCATCGAGCACTTCGCGCCCGGGCTGTCATGCATGGTCGCAGCGCCGAAGCTGAAATCCGCAGCATTTTGGAGCAAGCGGCCAAACCCGAAGGGCGTTTGAAGCTCGGCACGTTGCTGACGTCTATCGCCCGCGAAGCCGGCGAACTCACCGACGCAGAAGTAGAGCGTTTCAATGATCTTGAATGATCGTTCTCGATACCAATGTGATTTCCGAACTTTGGAAAAAAGAACCGGACCCCAACGTTTTGGCCTGGATTGATGCGCAGATCGTTGAAACCCTCTGCCTGTCCACGATCACTGTCGCCGAATTACGCTACGGCGTGGCAACAATGCCGAGGGCAAACGGCGTTCGATCTATGACGAGCGCCTGGAACGAGAGGTCTTGCCTGCTTTCTCCGGTCGGATCCTGTCCTTCGACCTCGACACTTCGCGGGCTTACGCCCAATTGATGGCGGCGGCGAGGGCAACGGGAAGAGCTGTCGGTCAGGCAGACGGCTACGTCGCCGCCACGGCGTCCGCGCGCGGTTTGATGGTCGCCACACGGGATACCAGTCCATTCGAAGCCGCAGGGCTGCAGGTCATCGATCCCTGGAATATGCCGCAATGATCCTCTCCGGTGGCAGAAAGGCCGACTTTGCCGCAGATCGCGCGAAGATGCTCTCTTGCAGCGTCGGAGTCCATGAACGAGCAGAAGAGGTGAGTGCGCGGCGCAAGTCCGCCTCCCCTTCGACCCAAAGATTGACTGTCGACGCCGTTTGCCGGCAAAGCATGTGTCGAGCCCGGACCTGACACAGCGCATACTTCCACCCCAACCCGGCAGTAGCATGAACGTAACCGCGCACTGGCTTGAGGTGGGCGCTGTCTTCCTCGAAAAGCCTTCCAGGGCAAGAACGTCGGGCCTGACCGGCTCAACGACCAGTAAGTAGCCCGCCTCGTAAAGAAGACGGCACTGGCGGCCGGAATACGCGGCGAGCTTCCCGAAGGTGGACGAAGCCTTCGCTTTTCTCGCCACTCGCTAAGCGCCGGCCTTACTTCGTCCGCCGAGGTTGATGAACGCTATGTGCAGAAGCAACTGGGCCATGCCAGCGTCGAGATGACTCGCCGGTACCAGCGCCGACGGGACCGGTTCCAAATCAATCTGACCAAAGCATCGGGCCTCTGACCTGTCCCCTCGCCTGTCGGTCAGACGTCACCAGTCTCTGGAGCATGCCAGGCACAACATTGCTTTTCAAAGGAACAGTGTGATCTGCAGCTTTGCCGCTCGTCGTGAAACGCGGTTTTGAAGAGCTTGCCTGGCGTTCACGAAACCTGCTGGAGGAGGGTAGCTGGTTTGCCCCCAAAGCCTTCAGGTTTGGCAATTGAAGCTCGTGGAACCGCATTTCAAATCTGCCGTTCCGTCTCTGTGGCCTCGCCTCCAGGGTTTCCGCGTACATTTTCTTGAACGTTCGCTTTCCCAACGGGACATTGGCCTAAAGCCCCGCAACTTGCGTAAGACGGGTAGTCCATGCGACGGCTTAAGCGGCCGACTTAGAGCCCCGGTGCGTCACCTTGATCAAAGACGTTTCCATCCGCGCTCCGTCCAGTTCTATTGCTCTGCAACGTTAGCCGACCGGGTATCAACCACCAGATCGTTAGGCTTTTTGGCGGCGATGAGGGTACATCTCCGCAGAGCCGTCGCCGATACGTCATAGGCGGCACCCTAGCGCGCCGGACCTATTCACCGAGCTGCAACAGCATCGGCGCCTTGACCTGCGTTGGCACCGCGGAGTGCAGTGGCTCGGCCTTCGTTCTGCGCGTTCACTTCGGTAATGCAGGGTTATTGACTTGGACCAGCGCCTTCGGATCGTCGCCGTCAGCGGCCCGGCTGAGCGTAGATGTACTGATCGCAGCATGTCCGGACCGCTGTTAAGCCGCCTTCCGCTTGGGCAGGGGCCGCTCAACATCGGTTACTGAGCCCGATGTCTGGGACTCGGACCGCAAACGGCGAAGTGGCAGCGCATTGGCTGTGCGCGTTACCCGCCCTCCTGGCCAGGAAGCCATATTTTCTGCCACACGAATCAACCAGACTCGAGTTGGGCACTGGCGGGTAGGGCGGCATCATCCAATGACTATGAGGTCGGGCCATGGCCCGCCCGTATTCGCGTATGGCAGGGATACAGCTTCTCAAAGTGGTCAGCTGACCACCGCGATAACTATCTGACGTAAAAGGCTTTTTTTTAGCCTTTCCAATGGACGTGCTGACGTTGAGTGCATGCGCGGCAATGATGAAGTCCTGGGTTTGCACCTTAGGGTCACATAAGTGGGGCCACCGGTTCCCATGATTGCCATTTTTTCAACCGACACTTCTGCGCCTCAAGGCCGCACGAAACAACAATACTCGAGTTAGGGCATTGGCGGGTAGAGAGGCAATCAGCATGAATGTGAGACCGAGCCTTGGACCCTCCCGGAGTCCGGCACGGCAGGGATACAGCTTCTCAGCGTGGTCAGCTGACCACGGAGATAACTATCTGATCTAAAAGGCGTTTTGACGTTCAATGCATGCGCGGCAACAACGAAGTCGTTGGCTTGTACCTTAGAGTGGCGCCAGCAGGAGCCGCCATTATTTCAACCTAGACTTCTTCGAAAGCGAAGGCACTTTCGCCCAATGTGATGCGCCATTGTAGCTTGGAGCCTCGGCCCCGCTCCCGCGCATCCGCGATATCGCGGCTGGAGAGGGGAGGGGATGCATTTCTTCGGCAATCTCGGAGGGGCAGTCGCCGGTCATCCGCTCGCCAGGAGAAGTACGCCAAATAGGCAACAGTGTTCGGGCGAACGCTGAATGACGACGCAACGATACACTTCCCCGAAAGGTAGCAAGCCTGCGTCAATGTTCATTCGTCCGTCCCCACGATCCGGGAACCGAACGAGTTCGCCATCTACACGAAGAACGATGTCCCATAGCGACTGGCGGATTGGGAAGCTACTTTCAACCGAGTCTTTTTTGGCCAGCAACGTTCTGATCACCTCAAGCGTGTTGGCGCGATGCACGTCCGGAATTGCGGCCGCCACCCCCGTTGTAAGAACCTCCTCTGATGGAGCAGCCCACATTGGAGGCTAACCGGAGGGTGCTCGCTTTCCGCGGACGTAGGAAGCGAAGTGGCGGGTCGAGCCACTTATGCTTCCGCTCGACGGGCAAGTTTGCGGTGCTTGAGATCACGACCGCGGCAAGCGCGTTCGCGGCGACTTGTTCGTACTGCTCATCTGACAGCCCATGCGTTCTTGTTATGTTCTCTTTGACCCTTTGAAGGGTCAATGTCTTCTGCACGAATTCTGGAATGAAGGATCACGTAGCGAGTAACTGCGGCCTCAACCGATCACCGCTTGAGCCCTCTGCTTGTACGATTGGCGCCCCGTAATGCGCGTAGTCCGACCGATTGCGCCTCGTGACTCACTGACAGTTGCTTCCACTAAAAATTCCCGCACTCAGCTATCTCAGGCACGCCGAACGCCGCTGAGACCCGTGACCTGGCTCCCGGTCCGCTGCCAATGCTCGCCGGACAGCCCCGACATTCTCGAAGACATCTGGACGTTGCCGGGAGCGGAGTCGTTCCATCATCGCCGAATCGGCGTCCTGCCCAAGCGCAAAGGCATGACCATTTACCACGAGAATATGCTCTATCGGGAGGAGGACGACGCGGGCGGAAGCAGGCCCGCGGGAACGCCTTCATAGAGTCATTCAACCGCAACCCACACGAACGAGGCCTTTGACACTCCGGACGACGCTCGCCGCAAGCTCGCGCTCTTGCGTTACGACTACAATGACATCAGGCCACATTCATCGGTAAGGAACCCAACGCTCCGGCCAAGCGAGCAGGGCGCCCGATATATTTGTCGGCTCCGCACCAGGCGCGCTTACCCAAAGTAAACTCCACCAATTATCAATCTCAAGCCCGCAGTCGCTCGTTTGGTCGAGGGAGCAATGGGGCAAGTCATCCACCGTCCATTTTATCGCCGTCGATTTCCTTTTGAAGGTAGTCGCTGCCGAACTTGTGCGGTGAAAGGGAGGGGAGGGGAGGGGAGGGGAGGGGAGGAGAAGCGTGCCACGGCGAGGCGACTGAGACACTGGCAATGCCGTCGACCTGAACATTGGCAGCCTAATCCGGTCATATCGTCAGTCATGCGCGAATAGTGCGGGCGACGCAGTCGCCTCGGCTCACCGGCTCCCAGTAGTGCACGTCACCCTAAGGTCACTCTAAGCGTCACCCTCTAGCGACCGCCACCGGCATCGTGAAGTTCCCCGCCTGCCGGGCGAGCGAGGGTATCGGCCACCGTCATTCATATGCAAAATCTCGAGCTTCCTGGTTGTTTTTGCGTATGATCTACCGATGCCGTCTTTGGACGATTTACAGAAATGGCTTGCAAGCGTACTCGACCTTCACACACGAAAGGGCTTTGACCGAGCTGCCGCTCAACACCGTCGGCTACACCCAAGCATTGATGCGGCAAATTTCCAAAAAGAAGTTAGCCAATCCTAGCCACGGACTTTAAAACATCCTGCGGCCCGAGGGCAGGATCGCTGGCGCTCACAGCACCTGGATCGACCTGTTGATGAAATATCTGGACGCTAATACTGGATAGCCGTCTTACGAGCGGCGACCGTGCACAATTGGTCGCACAAGGCTGCGATGCTGTTTCAGATCGTCCAGCAGCAGTTTCGTTCAATCGTAGCCGGCCGCGCCACCTCATCCCGTTCATCTACTTGGCACCTGGCAACTTTTAGCACAACCGAAAGCAATCGCCGACATCACTGACGCGCCGATGAACAGCAGAAATTGAAGAAGACCAATGTGTGTTCAGGCCATGAAATCCGGAGTACCGTCAGCGGGTCAGCGCAGCCCAAGGCCAATACAACGGTGGGTCAGATCGTGACCTCGGGATCTGAACCCCTCGGTCTGAACCGGCGAGGCGCTTCGAAAGAAGCTGCCTGCTGGGCGAGTTGGGTTTCAAATTCTGCTGGCGATCGATAGCGAAGGGCTGAGTGCACCCGCGTGGCATTGTAGTCTTCCTCGATGAACCGCGGCAATCGCTCGGCGACGTCTGCGAAGGTCTCGTAGCCGGTGGTATAGGCGTCCTCGACTGTCAAGGTCTTCATAAAGCGCTCCACCCACGCATTGTGATAAGGGTTGCCGACGGCACTCATCGAGCCTCTCAGCCCCGCTGCATCAAGCCACGGCGATAGGTCTCGCTTGCATATTGTCATCGCGGTCGGTGTGGTGAAGCAGCCGATAGGAGACTATCGGTTCTCGAACGCGGGTCGCAAAGCTGCCAATTCCAGCGGCGTGTCCAGGCGTTTTGACAGTCCATGGCCAACGACTTCCGACTGCTGGCGCCGAGAATGACGGCCAGATAGCAGAGGCCGACTGTGATGCGGACGTGCGTGAAGTCGGCCACCCAGACCATAGTGGGCCGCGCCGGGATCAAATTGCGATAAGGGTTCGGGTAGACCGGGGAATGGTGGCTGCTGTCCGTCGTGCGAACATACCCCTCGCGAGGCTTGATTCCGAGGCCACTGGCTCGATGACGCGAGCGACACGCTTGTGGTTGACCGGGTGGCCTCTCCGCTGAAGCTCTTGCGGTACGCGTCGGTATGCGTAGCAGGGCTGTTCGCCTGGATGTCCTCAATGTTTTCAACGAGTTCGCCTACCGAACTTTAAGGCTCTCGCGGTGCTTTTTAACCAGGGCCAGCTCCATCGTGAGCTGGCCGACTTTGCGTTCGAGCGCCGTCCTGACAAAGCTGCAATGTGAACGGCGTCGAATGGCGTCGAGATGGACCTCGGGACTTCATGAGCCTGCTCCGATTGAGGCCCGCAGACCGTATCAGTTTGTCCGTGTCCCGTGGTCCAGCCCGAGGGGTAAACTCCAGGAACAGAACTGATGGACAGAAAGGTGACCACGCTATTTGAGCCCGACCGGCTGAGACTCTCGGGTACATGGTGGCGCCCACTAGACTGGCCAAAGCGCCTCGATTAGTTTGCGATGAGGTGCGAAGTCGGTCCGTATAGCTCCAGGGCAATTTATGGTCCCGAAGCAAACCATTGCGTGATAAGGCTCTCGTTGCAGCGCGAGGAACTCAAGGCAAACTCCGGTGAAGACGAAGTGGTCGCGGTGACCGCAGAACGCTTCAGCTTGTCAAAGCCCTCGAACGCCGCATCCGTCACACAACCCCTACGTATTCCGCGTCGGTGGAAGGTGATTCAAAACGTGCGGGAGAAGTTCTCTTGCCGCGAGGGCGAGAAGATGACGCGGCCGAGCTCGACGGACTGGCGCAACCTGTGTGGGAGCGAACACAAAATCTGTGATGCCGATTGTGCAGACGATGATGCCGAGGGAATCTCCGACACATCATGAGCGCAACACCAGAAGAAGAGCGGGTGGAGTAACGCCCGACGGCTCTCGTCTCGGCTTCCGCCACTTTCAGCTCTATGGCTCACCCCGTTTTCGTGTTCGTCTGACCACTCGCCCTCAACAACGCCATTATCACCGGGCCGAGAGAGAACTCCCCACGCTCAGTTCGCCGTGTCAGATCTCGAAGGTAGCCCCCTGGTGAATTGATAAAGTTGGCACGCTCCAAAATGCAGGCGATTGTTGCCGCAGCATTTTCAGGACCCATCGCCTCGCAGGCGTCCTGGTACGCCGATGGACTTATTCCCAGCATAGACCTAACAACCACCGCGGCCGACCTCAAATCCCGCCAGCTTGCAATGCCGCCGCCCGGCCCATAGTCGCAAATCGAAGGACAAGCCTTCAGGACGATTCCAAGGGGAAAGGCCTTTATGGTCTCACCGTTGAGCCTGTTGGTTGTCGCCGCCCGCGCCCCTGGCTCCCTTTCGGAGCGAGGTTCAAGTTCAATGCTAGAGTCGGGGTTTGAATTCTGTATGTGACGCTCAATTTGAGCATCATTGCCGCTCATTTCCTCCGCATTTTCCTGCGTTTCCAGGCAATTGACGACGTCGGCGCGAAGCGCCTGCATCTCCCCCAGGATTGATGTGGCCACGTCGGTGGTCAAAACTCGCGGAATTCGACGCACAAGCGCGAGGTAGGTCGCCTCGGCTGTTTGCCAATCGCCCGGAGCTCCCTCCTCTATCGCCGCGGTGATCAATTTGCGGATGTCGCGACGGCAGATCGTCAAGGCCTCTTTTGCCGCTCTGAGTGCTGATCGGTCCTCTGCCACTTTCTGGGCCAGCATCGCCAACTCTTCCGACCTTGCGAGGAGGGGCGACAGATCAAATCCGAAGGCGTTCTCAATTTGCCCGGTGCCGTCCTTACGCGCGTACCGCTTGCCGTTCGCACTGTCTTTCCGAACGATTAACCCGGTTTCTACGAGGATTGCGAGGTGTCGCCGCAACGTCGCGCCAGACATTCCGTGTGCTCGAAGTGCGAGCTGGATATTGGACGGAAACACAATCAGCGGCGCATCCTGACGCAGCTCATTGTTGGGATAGAAGCTCAGCAGAGCGTTGAGAACCGCGAGACTATTCGACTGGATACCGAGCAAATCCATCGCTGCGCAGGCATCCCTGAACACCTGCCACTTGTCGGCGGTCTTGCCTTCCCGTATTTCCGCGAGTTCCTTTTGGCGCCGCACGAGCGCAAGCGAAATCGACCGCCGCCCAAAGGGCGTCGTCACCGTTCCCGTCACCATCCGTCTTCACCCTTCAGCGGGCAAAGCAAAATCACTCACCCAAACGGTGCCAAAGACTCTTGACGAGGATTCGAGGAAATGCGATTCTGTCCTTGCTAGAGAGACAAAAGGGCTTCCGCGACGGCGACGTTGTGGGGGCTCTTTTCCTTTGCGTTACTCTCCCTGTTTGCCTTGCAGCTTGTCCCGGTGCGCTTGATACAGCGCCGGCAATTGTTCGAGCACGAAGGCCGCAAAATCAGGCGTTGCCCTCTTGTCGATGATAATCTCGAGCTTTGCCTTGCTTTGTGCCACCTGGGCAATTCTCTTGCCGTCTGGAGTAGACATTACACCTGGAAGCCCGCGGGCCACACGGTTGGGCTTCAACGCCAACATGAGAGACTTGAACCTTTCGGCAGATGGCAAGGCCTGAACTTCATCGGATAAAACATGGCTCAGCGCGTCGGTTGAGGTTGACGCCTTCTCGAGCAGTTCCACCAGTTGTTGCCAACTCGGCCGTCCGACACCCGGAGCGGGACCGATCGCATCAATGAGTTCCGATGGCAGGGCATCCACAAGCAGAAGCATCTTCGACAGGTTGCTCTTGTCGAGCGACATTGCTGCGATGACGATCTCACGAGGAAACTGCTTGTTCAGATGATGAGCGAAGCGCGCTTTCTCGATGAAAGTCAGGTCTTCGCGTTCGTTGTTCTCCTGCCCCTGTGCGACAACGAGCTGCTCATCCGTCAAATCGCGAACGACCGCCTTTACCGGACGCCCCAGTTCCGAGAGCGCCCGTAACCGCCGGTGCCCGAATGCGACCTGATAGCGGGCGGACTTTTCCGGATGAGGCCGCACAAGAATCGGAACTTGCTGGCCCTGCTCTCGAATTGACGCCAGCAAACCGTCAATATCTCCTGGCATTCGGTCACGCACGAAAGAGGGCTCAATCGTGGCTGGCTCAAGCTCAACGACCGACTGACCCTCGGCAAGACGGCGCTCAATCTCCTCGGCGCGGCTGAGGCGATCGTTCTGCTCGCGAAGAGCATTGCCAATGTTCGCTGTCAGTTTGGTCGCCGGATCGCGTTCTTTCCTCGTCACGCCAAGCAGCGGCATGGAGCGGCTCTTCGGGAGACGGCCGTCTCCCGAAGTTGGTTCATGGATGTCCGGCGACAGGCCAAGGATGTGCTTCCGACTCACGAGCGTCTACCCCATGCTTTTTTAATCAGGCCTTCGATTTCGTCGTTGACCGCATTCATCGCCTCGAGGGCTCGATCGTAGGTCGAGCGCGTAAACTGGCTGCGTTCGACCTCAAAGAGCGTCTGGTTGGTCAGACCGGCATCGGAAACGGCGGTCGTTTTCAGCATGGGAAAATTGAGGACATTTTCCCCGAAGATCGATCTCAGATAGCCGACCATCTGGTTTTGTGGCCCGTCGCTCGGCTCAAAACGGGTGATCAGGTAGCGCATCCAATTAAAGTTGAACTGAGCGCCCGCGTTCTCAATCTCCCGCAGCAGGTTCGACGTCATCGCCAGGAACTGGTTCATTGACATCACATCCAGCATCTGCGGATGGACGGTCACCAGGATCGACGTTGCAGCGGTGAGGGCGGAAAGCGTCAGGTAGCCGAGTTGAGGCGGGCAGTCGATCACAACGACATCGTAGTTATCCGCAATGTCTTCAATGACTTTGCTGATCCGACCATAAAACAGCGTATCACCCTCCTTGCGCTGCATCAGTGCGCGCGGCGTGTCGTGCTCGAATTCCATCAATTCGAGGTTACCCGGGATCAGGTGAAGGTCGGGAATGTACGTCCCGCGAACAACCTGCTCGACCGGTACCTGTTCGTCATCGTAGCGGATGGCGCCGTAGAGGGTCTCATTCGGACCGACATCCGTCTCGGGCTGACTGCCGAAGAGCGCTGAAAGGCTTGCCTGCGGATCGAGATCGATTGCTAGCACGCGGTATCCGCGCATTGCGAGGTATTGAGCCAAGTGCGCAGCAGTCGTCGTCTTTCCCGATCCGCCTTTAAAGTTCATCACCGAGATGCATTGGAGTTGTTCATCGCCCCGGCGGTGGGGGAGGTAGCGACGAGTGCCCCTGCCAACCTGGTCCAGATGCCTGCGAATGGCGTGGATATCGTCTATCGAAAAGGTCCGCCGGCCGCCGGGGCTGATGCTGACGTTCAGCTCTGGCATTTCGGATGCCGTTTGCCGCAGATAGGACTCGCCAATCCCCAGAAGCTTCGAAGCCTCCGAGGGAGCGAACGTCCGAATCCCCTTCTCCGCAGTCGGAGGGAACACCTTGACATGATGTGCCTGAAGTTGAGTAGAAAGTGCATCGGCATGACGCTCCATCAAGGCGGTCAGGCCTTCGCTTTGAGGTGCATGTTTTACGGCGGCCTTCGCCATCTCAAAACCCATTTCTCGTCAGTGGCGATATTTTGCGCGAAAGCAGTAAACTTTCGCCACTGACGATAGTGCTGATTCTGAGATTCGGGCAAGAGCTTTTAAGTTAACGAAACCTTAACGCATCAAATTCGGGGGAGAGCATTCAAAAGACTTGATCTTTGTAATCAGGCACTTGCGCGGCAATATGCGATAACGGCGGTTGCTGTCATCCGTGCAGGTGCCACAGCCCTGAGGGAACCGACTGGAATAGGACAGCACCCGCTCCATGGCCACACCGGCACGTGACTTCTGCTCCACCCCCAAGGGCACTCACCTGCCGGACCCATACTCCACCTTAAGCTGCAGAACAAGTTTTGCAACCCGATGCAGGTTCTCGTCGAAAATCTCAATCCAGATCGGCTGGTCCTCGGCCGTCGGTATCCCGTCGAGCGCCATTTCCGCCAGAACTTTCCTTGCCTCGTCAAGTGCCGCTTCCAAGTCGGCAAATTGGAACATGCGGTCAGATGGAGTGGCGCCGTCCTCGTCTTTTGTCACAAACGCAAAGTCTGGCATCGTCGCCTCCATCTCTGCAAAAGACCGCAGCCCTGCAGAATTGACGCCCTCGATGGTCTGCCGTCTCCTACCTCTCGTGTGAGGCGATCTTCCGGGAAATTTTCGGGGCGCCCAAAGGTTCCGAACATTTTGTGTGTGTGCACCGCAGAGTAGAACTGAGCACACCGCACCTGGGTGCGCGTTAGACCGGCCACAATGGACACGCCCTGCTTGCGAACGTGGGACGATGTGGCGGAGCAATCCGGGCCGGCCGACGCGTGAGCAAAGAAAAGGGAACTTCTAAGCTATAAAGGGATTAATTGAGACAGCGGAAAACGTTACGCGGTTTCCATAATCCCGGCAAGCAATGGGATTTGGCCTTGCTCGGGAGCAGCGGGATAAATGCTTGGACATCCTTCGAGACCACCTTCAGGTCCGTCCACATCTCGTCCCACTGACATCGTTGATGAGACGCGGAGTGGAAGTGACCGATGCGGTTCTTGAGAGACAATGGATTGACGATCGTGCTTCTCGCGTTCACCCTTTGTGCGATTGCAGCTATGGTTTTGACCGGCTGGCTCGTATTGAATGAAGAGCTGGCCCAGCACGGCAGTCGACCGCTCCCCCTGTTCCGTTACGCGGCATCTGGCCATTTCCTTTCGGCTCTGTTCGAAAACTGGGAAAGCGAGTTTCTCCAGATGTCGGCCTACGTCATGCTGACGGCGTTCTTGTTCCAGCGGGGATCGGCAGAATCAAATGATCCAGACGAGACCTCTCGCCAGAACGAGGCGAAGCCAAATGACTGTGATAATTCTGACGCTCCCTTGCCAGTCAAAATTGGCGGGCTCGCCCGGGTCTTGTATAGCTATTCCTTGGGCATTGCTCTGGCACTGCTTTTTGTGGCCAGTTTTGTTTTGCACCTGACATACAGCACGCAAGCCGCCAACGCCGAAGCCTCGCTGCACAGCGAGGCCGCAGTGTCCATGTTTGCCCATCTTGGAAGCGCAGAGTTCTGGTTTGAGTCTTTTCAGAACTGGCAGTCCGAGTTTCTGTCCACCGCGGTCATCGTCGTTTTGTCGATTTTCCTTCGGTTCAAGGGATCTCCGGAATCGAAACCTGTCGCCGCACCACACGCCCAGACGGGGTCGTAGTTGTACATGCGAGACGCGTGAGCGGCGTGACCGGGTCCAGACTTCCCCTCCAATTAAACCCGCTTACCGTCACTGCCGAAAAAATGGAGCTTTTCTTGGCGGGCGTACGTCCGCAACTGATCCCCGGGCTTGATCTCGACGCGCCCGGGTACTCGTACGACCATGCGCTCGCCGCCGACACGGCAGTAGACGAAGCTTTCCGCTCCCACCGGCTCAACGCCTTCGACTTCGGCCAACAGGCGCAGCGCGCCGTCGGCCACAGCGTCGGCGCCATCGTTTCGGATCTCGCAGTCTTCGGGACGGAAACCGAGTGTCGCTGCCGATGCTGGGACGGGCGGAAGCGTCACCGCACCCTCGAGGTGGCCGCTGCGGAGCGGCAGCAGGTTCATCGGGGGTGCACCGATAAACGAGGCCACGAATGTCGAGGCCGGTTTCTCGTAGATGTCGAGGGGCGACCCTGACTGCTCGACCAGACCGGCATTCATCACCACAAGAATGTCAGCCAGGGTCATTGCTTCCAGCTGATCGTGGGTGACATAAACGGAGGTGACGCCAAGACTACGCTGCAGATTCTTGATCTCGACCCGCATCTGCCCGCGTAGCTTGGCGTCGAGATTCGACAATGGCTCGTCAAAAAGGAAAACTTTGGGGTTGCGGACAATGGCTCGGCCCATGGCGACGCGCTGACGTTGGCCGCCGGAAAGTTCGCGCGGACGGCGCTCGAGCAGATGCTCGAGTTCAAGGGTTTTCGCCGTGGAACGCACCCGCGCGTCGATCTCGTCCTTCGGTGTGCCCCGGTTGCGCAGACCATAGGCCATGTTGTCGTAGACCTTCATGTGTGGATAGAGCGCATAGTTCTGGAACACCATAGCGATGTCCCTTTCTGTGGGGCCGATTGTGTTGACGACCTTCCCGTCGATGGCGCAACTGCCGGCCGAAATGGTTTCCAGACCTGCGATCATGCGCAGAAGCGTTGACTTGCCGCAGCCCGACGGGCCAACCAGAACGCACAATGCCTTGTCGGGAATGGCAATGGAGACACCTTTGACGGCTTCGACTCCACCTGCATACACTTTGCAGACATCCTTGAGATCCACAGTTGCCATTACTTCTCCGTTTCAATGAGTCCGCGGACGAACCAACGCTGCATCAGCACCACCACAAGGATGGGAGGAAGGATCGCAAGCATGGAGGTGACCATCACAAGATGCCATTCAGTATCGGCATCGGCAAACGAGATCATCTTTTTCAGTGCAATGACGATGGTATTCATGTCATTGCGGTTGGTGACGAGCAACGGCCAGAGATATTGCGTCCAGCCATAGATGAAGAGGATTACAAAGAGCGCGGCAATGTTGGTCCGCGACAAGGGTAGCAGGATGTCTTTGAAGAAGCGCCAGGGACCGGCGCCATCCACGCGGGCCGCCTCGACAAGTTCTCCCGGTATCGTAAGAAAGAACTGACGAAAAAGCAGTGTCGCGGTGGCTGATGCAATCAGCGGCACGATAAGACCTGCGTACGTGTCGATGAGGCCGAGATCGACCATGACCTTGTAGGTTGGCAAGATGCGCACTTCGACAGGCAGCATCAGCGTAATGAAGATCAGCCAGAAGAAGAACATTCGCCCGGGAAAGCGAAAGAACACAATGGCATAGGCCGACAGGATCGAGATTATAATCTTTCCTATTGCAATACCAAGTGCCACGATGGTCGTGTTGACGAGCAGTGTCGCCACGCTGACCCCGCCGATGCGACCAACCCCGCCAAACAACGCCTCAGAATAATTTTCGAAGAAGCGTTCACCGGGCAGTAGCGGCAAGGGCGGGCGCAGTATCGTTTGCAGCGAATGGGTCGAGGCGACAAAGGTGTAGTAGATCGGGAACGCCACGATCAGGACACCAAGGGTCAAAACCACATGCGCCAGATAGATACCGGCAGACGACTGGCCGATCATGAGCTTGTCATGTCCACTTGCGGGTGGAAGCTTTTCCGGCTCAGCCATAGTGCACCTTCCTTTCCACATAACGGAACTGGATCGCAGTAAGCGCAATGACGATAACCATCAGAATCACGGATTGGGCCGCCGAATCGCCGAGGATGAGATTAACGAACCCATCGTTGTAAACTTTGTACACCAGGGTCTCGGTGGCCTTGCCCGGGCCACCGCCGGTAACAGCGTGGATGATGCCGAACGTGTCGAAAAAAGCGTAAACCGTATTGATCACCAGCAGGAAGAACGTCGTAGGGGCAAGCAATGGAAATACGATTGTCCAGAAGCGCTTGGTCTCGCCGGCGCCGTCAATTGCCGCAGCTTCGATCAGGGACTTGGGAATGGCCTGCAGACCGGCCACGAAGAAGAGGAAATTGTAGCTGATCTGCTTCCAGGCTGCCGCTGCCACGACCAGAACCATCGCCTGCCCCCCGTCGAGCAGGGGATCCCAGTTTATGCCAAGCCAGCGCATGCCGTAGGCGAGCGAGCCGATTGAAGGGTTGAACAGGAACAGCCACAACATGCCGGCAATCGCCGGTGCCACGGCGTAGGGCCAGATCATCAGCGTTCGATAGATGGCCCGACTGCGCACAACCTTGTCAGCCATGACTGCAAGCAGAAGCGCTGTGCTCAGGGCTACCGCGGCAGTGGCAGTGGAAAAGACCATAGTTACCTCAATCGAATTGAGATAGTTGGGGTCCGACAGCACTTTCCTGAAATTCGCGAACCAGACGAACCTCGAGGAAAGGCCGAAGGGGTCCTCCCTGAGCATGGACTGGTAGAGCGCCTGACTGGCCGGCCAGTAGAAGAAAACCAGCGTAATTGCCAGCTGCGGGGCGACCAGTAGATAGGGCAGGAACGTGTTCGGAAAAACGACGCGTGGGGACAAATGAGAGCCTCTTCGGCGGCTAGAATGGTGGCGATGTTCGAGCGGCGCTCGCACGCACTGGCCCCGGCCCGATGATCGATGACCGATGACAGAGCCGTGTCAACGCTACGGCACCTCGATCCGCGGGACTTAAGCGGCAAGCGCGGCGCCCGAAATGCGGACGTCGCGCGGATGCTCTGCCACTGTCAGTTATTCAGCGCGTTCCGGATCGCCTCATTGCCACGCTGGACGGTGTTGTCGAGAGCCTGCTGCGCAGTTTGCTGCCCGGCGAGCATCTTTTCGAGCTCCTCGTTCTCGATGTCACGAACTTGTGGCAGGTTGACAAGACGGACGCCTTTCGAGTTTTCGGTTGGCGCTTTGCCCATCATCTGCTTGATCGGGATTTCGCGGCCAGGATTTTTCTCGTAGAAACCTGACTTCTTCGTTTCCTCATAGGCGGCTACCGTGACCGGGAGATAGCCCGACACCTGGTGCAGGCGCGCCTGAATCGGCGTCTGCGAAAGGAAGTTGAAGAAGGCAGCCACGCCCTTGTACTGCTCGTCAGACAGACCAGCAAACACCCACAGCGACGCTCCGCCGGGGATCGTGTTCTGCGGGGCGCCCGCGGCGCCAGCCTCATAGGGCAGTTGGCCAGTGCCATAGTTCATGCCCGACTTGACGATATCGCCGAGCCCGCCGGAGGATTCTGTGAACATGCCACATTCACCGGCGAGGAAGATCTGCTTTGCTTCCGACGTGCGGCCGCCATATTTGAACGTTCCGTCCTTGGCGAGATCGGCGAGTTCCTGGAAGTGCTTGACGAAGATCGGCGTGTTGATCTTCAGTTCGACGTCCGTGCCCGCGATGCCATTCTCATTGGTCCCATAGGACAGGTTGTTCCAGGCGGCAAAATTCTCGGTATGGATCCAGGTCAGCCACGTGGAGGTAAATCCGCAAGGGGCAGCGCCACTGGTCTTGATTGTCTTAGCCGCGTCCCACACCTCACTCCAGGTCTTGGGCGGATTGTCGACGTCGAGACCGGCCTTCTGGAAAATATCCTTGTTGTAGTAGAGGATGGGCGAGGAAGAGTTGTATGGGAATGACAGCATGGTGCCGTCAGGCTTGGAATAGTAGGCGACGATGCCCGGCAGATACTGGCTCTTGTCAAAGGCCTGGCCGCTCAACGGAAGGATCTCGGCAACCGGCTTTATGGCACCCTCCGCTGCCATCATCGTACCCGTACCCGCGTCGAAGACTTGCATGATCGCTGGCGGCTGCTTGGCGCGGAATGCGGCTATACCGGCATTCAGCGTTTCAGGATAAGTGCCCTTGAATACCGGCACGACCTTGTACTCGGCCTGGCTCTCGTTGAACTCCTTGGAAAGCTCCTCGACCACCTCATTGTTGGCGCCCGTCATCGCGTGCCACCACGAAATTTCGGTGACCGCATATGCGGACGTGCTGGACAGCAATGCACATGTGGCGGCAATGCCAACCACGAATCCTAAGCTCTTCATGTCTCGCTCCCGTTCTAATTGGCGAAATGTCGGGTTTCGCGTCGAGCAGTATTGTCGGATTATGGCGGCCACACAACAGCATTGTGTGAACAGCAGGAGCCTCCCGCTCATGGCTTCACCCGAGTTGCCGCTGCCGCTGCGGCATTTGCGGCCCGGACACTTGAAATCCGTCGCCGGGCTTTTGGCCTGTCGGCACCAAACGAACGGCGATCCAATTCCGTGGCCCGCATCCAGGAAGGCAGTCACGATGGTAAGGTCAGTCTATGTCGCTGCTCGTTGAGAACTGAACGCCAATTGTTTCGACGAGTTATAGAGCCGCTGCTCGTTCAGCGGTGTCGAACGCTTCGAAGAGGCCAGTCTGACGGTATCTGGGTGGGGACCTTGGCGTTGCATGCCTTTCGCGGCGACGACCGGATGCTCGACCCCCCCTGACGAAGCTGCGACCGTAAGGAGATAGATTGCCGTGGTACCACTGCCAGGCTATGCCGATCGCGGGGAATGCGGCCGCGACGCACCTTGCATGCATCAAGTCTCCGCTTAAGGCCAAACGGTGGCGATGATCGCATAGGCCAAAGCGATCTCGCCCTCGCACTTTTTCACTACCGCCGGCTCGCAGAACAGTGCCTGCGGATTGACTGGACATCTGCGAGACGGGCTCGGAACCTCGCCTTCGTCCGCTCCGACGGCCTCCGACCTACGGCAAGAAAGATTTTGACAGATTAGGCGGAGAACCGAAGGGGTTCGACCCCATACTCCTCGGAGCCCTTCGATTTCCCTTACCGTTCCCGCACTCATCATGGCGAGAGCGGTACGGGGCCCGAAACCCCACTGGGCCAAGATTGGCCGGTCCTTCAAGCCCCATCGATCTACTCCCTTTGAGCTAGGCCGCCTGCGCCCTGGCGCGAGACGACCTTCTCCCCGCTATGGCTGGGTGCGGGCTGAGGGGAAGGATTGTTCCGGCGCCAAATCACCAGTGTCATTATGCAATCGAAATTCATGTGCCTGGACTGCGCGACCTACCCATTGGTAGTCCAAGTTCCCTCGGAAAATGAATCGCCAATGACCGAACTCTCTCTTCCTTCCGTTGAGGAAAGCCGCCACCTACTACTGTGGCCAGGGCTCGCGGCGCTCCTCGTTCATCGGCTTCTCTTACGCCAACCAGGAAGCAAACGTCATGCTTCTGCTTTCCGGCGAACGTTGATTTCGGATCTGATGCTTCTGCCCTGCACCTTGATGGGCGGACCGAGAATATGCGCGGCCAAAGATCAGGCACTGTTCGGCGTCATGGCGGCGTTTCTTTATTTCGGAGGTCTGGCTCGCCATGGAGCAGAACGTTCCCGCCGGGCTGGTCACACTGATTGCAGACCCTGAACTACAAAGAGCGAGCAATTCCGCAGCGCGTCGCCGAGAACAATCTGCCTCCCAAAACGTTGATGAGTAACCTGCCCTGAGCAGGGCGCTTCCCAACCGTTCATGGAGGACATATGAACACCGGTACACTTTCGGGAAAGGTCGCACTGGTCACCGGTGCAAGCTCGGGGATCGGCCGTGCGTCGGCGGTGGCGTTAGCCGAGCAAGGCGCACGTGTCGGTCTTCTCGGCAGGAGCCTTGAAGAACTGGAAAAAACCGCTTCCGAGATCGCCTCCATTCCCGGTTCGGCGGTTTCGCTGGTTGCCGATATCTCAAATGACGTACAAGTCGAGTCGGCAGTAGTAGATCTCATTGCTCGTTTCGGACGCCTCGATATCCTCGTCGCGAATGCAGGGATTAACGGGGTGTGGGCACCAATCGACGATCTCGCCCCGAACGAGTGGGACAAGACACTGGCGGTCAACCTCCGAGGAACATACTTGTGCATTCATTTCGCCGTGCCGCACATGAAAGCAAACGGCGGCTCCATCGTGATCGTGTCATCGATAAACGGCACCACAACCTTCACCAGTCCCGGGGCGACTGCCTATGCGGTGTCAAAAGCTGGGCAGCTAGCGATGACCAAGCAACTAGCCCTGGAACTGGCTCGTCATCGCATCCGCATCAACGCAATATGTCCCGGCGAAATTGAAACCAACATTGACGCGAGCACGCGCGTACGCGGCGAGAAAGAGACCGCCATTCCGGTTGTCTGGCCCGAAGGGCAGGTACCAATTACGGGCGGAAAACCAGGCAAAGCGGCGGATGTCGCCGACGCGGTTATCTTTCTCGCCTCTGATCGGTCCAGACACATAACCGGCTCACCGCTGTGGGTGGATGGAGGGCAGGGATTGCTCAGGTAGACGCGGCTAGGTGGATCGGGCCGGTCGCTTGCCCGAGCCATTGGACGCACCCGGCAACCTCACCGGAGTTTGTGCAACCGTACACCGGTGCACTGCACGTTAAAGCTGCACTGGCCTTATTGTGGCCACCGAGACGTCTCCCAGTATTACACCCCTTTGCACATCTGTTCGTCCTCGCTCAATTTCGACGACTGAATAGAGCTTCTCAGAGCGAAAGGCGCTTGCTGAGGTGGTCGTTACATCTTCCGCAGGTGCAGCATCGACTTCCATAAAGTCCAGTTCGCGTCCAGCGGCTACGATCCTGGCATCGCCAGCCGTTCGTGCCGCCACAACAACCTCACCTTGAAAAGGGGAATTCTGCCACCGGGGATCGTCCATTTGCGCTGTCGGAACGAGCCTGTAGATATTGAGCGGCTCGCCAAAGTCGGCAGAACCAATGATCTGGGCATCCGTTCTTTGCCCTTTGCTCTCCACCGAGGTTCCGAACGTGGTCCCGCTCGTACCCGTGTCGTCAGATTCGATTTCAATTCCCGATTCATTTGACATCCGACATTCTCCTTAGGGCTTCTGCAACAATAATTGTCTCGGCTCGCTGTAGTTCCAATTTGCTTCAGCGTTCGTATCGTCGGCCCGTCTTAGGCCCTAGGACGCTTTCTGGTGCCAGAACCCTGCCGGGGTGAGGCAAGACGCCTGTCTCTCAATGTCCGGTGTCTCTTGGAACTCTGCGCCACGGCAGCCGTTTTCGATGCATTCAACACGCAAATCGCTCTGGAAGGCAGAACTATGCTCACAGCCAAGTGGCTTCACTTATGCGTGGACGTACAGCGCATGTTTGCCGAAAACACACCGTGGCGGGTTTCTTGGATGCCCAAAGCGCTGGACGGAATTCTCGAGGTCGCATCGCGCTTTCCCGAACGGACCGTGTTCACCCGCTTTATTCCACCGCCTTCGTCGGCCGATGCACCTGGGATGTGGTCAACCTACTATGAGAAATGGCCGATGATGACCCGCACGCGACTGGAGCCAGCCCTCGTGGATCTCGTTTCCGACTTGCAGCGTCTGGTGCCGCCGGCGCGCATTTTCGACAAGGCCACTTACTCACCTTGGACCAACGGACGCCTGCATAGCATCTTGTCCCAGCAAGGTATCGGCACAATCGTGCTCACGGGCGGTGAAACCGATGTCTGCGTTCTAGCCGCCGCGCTGGGAGCGATTGACCTCGGATACAAGGTGATTTTGCTGAAAGATGCAGTATGCAGCACGGCCGATCACACGCACGACGCTGCCGTAGAGCTTTTGGGGGGACGATTTTCCGTGCAGGTCGAAATCATGCTAGTCGAGCAATGGTTATCGTCTGTGCAACGCTCCTAGAGTGCGAGGGGCAAGCTTTCGCGCCAGCGACCCCCCACAGGGCGCGTCTCAGGCGTCGGACAGATATTTTGGCAGACATGTGCATCGATGCGCCATGCCGTAACGCAAAATGCCGGCGGTATTCGCCGCCGGCAAGTTGTCCTCATACTTGCCGATCGGGGCCGATCAGCCGAGCGAGAACCTTGTGATGGGACGTTTGTTCCGCAGGCGGCGGGAGGTCAGACTTTGGTCTGGCGAAATGTCGACAAAGGTCCCTCTGAGGAACCCCAACCCGGGATCAGGCTTTATCTGGGTGGAAAGGAGTTGCCCAATGATGAAGACGATTGCGCTATCTGCGGCTCTGTTTGCCGCTGTTTATTCTCTCCCCGCCGTTGCAGATGATGACAATGACGGTGCCGTTACCGGCGCGGCCGGAGGTGCCGTTACGGGAGCGATTGTTGGTGGACCAGCTGGGGCGGCCGTCGGTGGAGCGGTGGGGGCGGTCGCGGGCGCCGTCCTTGACCCACCTCCGCCCAAGGTGGTGACCTACGTCGAGCAACAGCCGGTGCCGGCTAACCCGGTTATTATCGAGGAGGTCGTGGAAGTCGGTCGGCCCTTGCCGAAGTCAGTGGTGCTTACGCCTGTTCCCGAGGATCCGACCTACGCGTATGCCGTGGTTAACGAGAGACGGGTCATTGTCGATCCGAAGACTTATACGGTCGTTCAGGTCCTCAATTGACCCGCGTGCGCCTGCCCCTGCCGGCAACGGGGCAGGCGCGTGAGGGAACCAAAATGCAGACCCGGCGTTTGTCCATCAAACAAATTCCCCGTCGCGGACGCGGGAGGAACGTGTGCTGTCAGGCGCGGATCTGCACGACAACTACTTCTCCCGGCAAAAGGTGGTGCCACCTGTAGATGACCGGGGCTACACGCTGGCTGGCCGATTTTTCATCGTGGGCAGCATATTTTCGCTCTGCGCAATGGTGCTTGTCGGCGTTTTGGTGACGAAACTGATTGAAGAAATTGTCACGCGTAATGCCGCTTCTTCCACCGCGCTTTATGTAGACAGCATCATTGCCCCCCTGCTTCCCGACATGGCAAAAGCTGAAAAGCTTGACGAGGTCAGCTCGCGCGCGCTCGACGAAACCCTGTCCCAGGGCGCCCTTCGAAGGCGGCTCCTTGCCTTTCGCATTTGGGGAAGCGACGGCAAGATCCTTTACTCGAACGACAATGGCCGCGTCGCGCGGCAGCATGTCGCGCCAGGCGATGGCCTGAAAGCAGCGCTTGCCGGGCACCTTGTCGCGCAATTTGAGCCCGAGATGTCGTTTTTCAGCCAGCATCAAAGTGACCTTCCGCTCCTCGAAATCTACAGTCCGGTGCTGCAACCCTGGTCCGGCGAGGTCGTTGCAGTTACCGAGTTCTATGAGCGCGCCGAAGACCTACAGAGTGATCTCTTTCGGGCAAGATTGCAGAGCCTTACCGCCGTGGCTGGCGTAACGGTGTTGTTCTTTCTCGGCTTGTCCACGATTGTCGTTCGAGGAAGCCGCACGATAACCCAGCAGAGTGTCGAGTTACGCCGGCGCATCGATGAACTTTCGCTTCTGCTCGCTCAGAACACTGCGCTGAAGGCGCGAATCCAGCGAGCTTCGGCGGCCACGACGACGCTCAACGAGAGATACATGCGCCAGCTGGGTGCGGATCTTCATGATGGGCCCGCCCAACTCATCGCATTGGCGGCGCTTCGTCTCGACGGCGGCGCCCTTTTCGATCCCAACACGTCGGCCCAACGCCGAAACAAGGAACTGAACATTATCACGAGCAGCCTCGACGAAGCATTGCGCGAAATTCGTGACATCTGCACGGGCCATGTGCTGCCCCATGTTGAAGCCGCGGGCATGACAGAAATCCTGCTGGATCTGGTAAGTTCTTATAAAGAGCGAACCGGCCACCCTGTCGAACTTCGCTGCATGGCCGGACCCGAGGGGCTGCCCACCGCAGCAAAGATCTGCATCTACCGCTTCGTTCAGGAAGCATTGAACAACGGATTGAAACATGCCGGGGGCAAAGGCCAATGGCTCAGCGTTAACGGCGATGCATCATTCGTAAGTGTGAGGGTAGGGGATGAAGGATCCGGTATATCACCGGAGGCGGCCCGCGACAAAGGTATCGGCCTCAGAGGCATGAGAGACCGGGTGGAAAGCTTGGGTGGCAGGTTCTCCGTGGCGTCAGACAGCACTGGAACTGTCGTTACGATGACATTGTACCTTGAGGAGATGGAGAAGTATGAATGACCTACATTCGCGTTGCGATCGTGGACGATCATCCAATTTTCCGGGAAGGCGTGGCAAGATGCCTTGGTGAGATCGGCGGCTTTGCGATCGTCGGCGAAGGCAATTGTCACAACGACGCTGTCTTACTTGCCGAACGGGTGGCGCCCGACATCATGCTGATAGACATCTCGATGCCAGGCGGTGGCCTTGATGCTGTAGCCACGATATTGACACGGCGACCAGAGCAGAAGATTGTCTTGCTCACTGTGTCTGAATGCAGAGCCAACCTGGCGCTAGCACTTAAGTATGGCGCCAAGGGCTACATCCTTAAGGGTGTCGGGGCCCGAACGCTCGCGGGAGCTCTCAGGGTGGTACAGGCGGGAGAAATATACCTTTCGCCCAGCCTTTCCGCGCGCATGGTCACAAGTCTGCTGCTCGGCGAGAATGGGGCCACACCTCGAATCCAGAAGCTGAGCAAACGCGAGCAGGAGGTTCTGAGACTTGTGGCCGACGGTCTCAGCAACAAACACATCGGCCGAAAATTGGGCCTACACGAAAAGACTGTTAAGCACCATATGACGCGAATCTTCGCCAAACTGGAAGTCCGCAATCGGACAGAGGCGGCGATGGTTCTGCGTGATACGATTCAAGCCGCCTAGCTCTTTGTCAGTGTGTTACCTGCTTCAACCAGAGACGGAGGCGATCGAGTCCCGTGGCGGGACGATCAATAATAGTACGGCCCTTGGCATCCTTCATGGTAAATCGACCCCTTTCTACCTGCTCTAGGAAGCCGTTTTCGTACCGGACCTGCACAGAATCGTCTTTTACCTCCTTGGCCACGACGGAATCTCCTGGCTTTTCGGCAGCTGGGCGGCGACCATCCCCAACGCCATTCTGCGGCCCACCGGTCTTGCCCTTTCCCTGGTTCCCGGGGTTATTATTGCCGACGTGGTCGCTCTTTCCGGGACTATCACCACCGCTCCCGACACCTTTACCGCCGCCCTGATTTCCTCCGCCATTGTTATTGCCGTTGTTTGCGTTCTTGGCTTGGGCAAAATCAAGAGACAGCAAGGGAGCCGAAACCCGCACCGGGGCTGCCGCGGCAAAAAGGGCGATCAGAAAAAGTGTCGCGGGTTTCCCACTTTCCATGGCTCTACTCGCAGACTTTGAACCAGGACTATAACGCGCACCGAGCGGTTTGTGTTCGATCATCGGGACTTTAGTCCCATCCCGCAGGAAATCTGGGCAGCCGAGCGTCGCGGCGGCAGTTCCGAGAGACTGCAATTCGTGAGCCGTCACGATGACATCTCTCCGTGACAAGAGCGATTTGTCTTCGAACCAGAGCGAGGCCACTTTCGTGTACGCAATTGCCCGGAGAACGCTCCGGACCGCCAACGGATCAATGACCGGACCGTTTGGTTGCGCCATCTTATTCCTCGAGCGCACGGCCGCCAAATCACGAAGCTAAGTGAACACTCAAGCCCATAGGCGGCACGCCAACGTTGAGCGGCGTGCGATGCGGGTTTCGGCTCTGACCAAGGTATTAGGGATCCAACCTGGCAAAACACAGGGTTGTTATAGGGTTGCCCTGCGCTATTCAATCCGCTGCCAGCGGGATCGATTGGGCCTCCTCCCGCTGGCAGCGCGGGCTACGTGCCATTGCCCACTGCGACACATCAAAAACGGGTGTCGCATTACCGGGTCGGCCGATGGGGGTCGCCGCTCCGGCAGACTTCTAACGAGTTAAAGCGTCGGAGGTTCCCTCAAAATGCAAACATTTCTGCTCCGCATATGGGGCTGCTTTTGTGCGCAGACTACCCCTTGCGCCGTTACGGCACCGTTCCGCACCCGGTCAGGAACTTACGATCGCCCCAAGGATTAAGGTGATTGAAGTTGGAGGAACCCTCATGCCTGAACATACCGACATCTCACCGGCGGTCCAGTCGTTGACACGAGAAAGGGCACGCCCCGCGTCCGAAAAGGACGAACTTGAACGAGGGTTGGAAGATACCTTCCCGGCCTCGGATCCCGTCTCAATAACTTTGCCGACCCCCAACGAAAAAGATGCGTACAGGACGGAGGAAAATGCGGCTGTGAACGAACATTCGCATGCCATCAGTCTTAGCGACGAAATAGCTGCGATGCGCCGAGAATTGGACCAGTTGAAAGAAGTTATGTCCCATCTCGGACCGACGTCCGTTCGGATCGCGAAGTCCGGCGCCTCCGATATTGCAGATAAGGCGCGATCGACAGTGCGACTGAGGCCACTTTGCTCGATCGCCATCTCTGCTGTCATTGGATATTTGTGGGCATTGAAGCGTGCTCGCAGCTGACCCCGCCGAGGGCCAACAAAAGGCACGACGCTGGGTCCAACCCCGAAAGGGCCTAGCGAAGACGAAATTATATGGTTCCGTGGTCACTCAAGTTTCTACGCCGCGGAACTAAGCCCTTTTCTGGCTTTCGTCCGGGTTTGGCAATGGCGTCTCATCCGGAGATCCGGTGGGACCGGCTCTTTAACGGGCTTAGGGTCGAACGGAGGTGGCGCGGGATGAAGGGGAGGTCATCTCCAGGATTCACGGTTAGGCTCATCGGGAAACTCCTTCTGAAAAAAAATCACGTAGCCGTTCAGATCTTCCCCAAAGCGTTCTAATGAAAGAATGTCTTGCGGGCTCCCGCAAAACTCCACGATCACTGCCGTGGGCGTAACGTCAGAGCCGCCGCACAAGGCTATCGTGCGTCGCCGAACAGCCCCTGTTCGGCTGTGCCGGCCATGGCGAGGAGCTTTTCACCATCTCTGATACCTTCTTGATAAAGGCTGATCAGTCTGCCAGCAAGCGCATGTGCCGGCTCAGTATCTGCCTCGATTTGGCGTTGTCGACATATTTCGTCAAAGACGTGCCCCAATATCGAAAGGCCAGCAGGATCGACGAAACTTTCCCTTGGAAGGTGACGATGGATCATGACGGTTCTCCACATCGGACGCGCCTACCCGTTGCGCTCCGGCAAACGGTGCTAAGATGAGAAAAGACCGTTCGGATTTCAAGATCTTCCCAGTTCACGGCCTGCACGACCATTTGGCGGTTAAAGCAAACACCCGTCGCGCATAACTGCATGCGTCAATATGGGCAGGCAGCGGTGTTCCGATTGCGGCAGGACCAGGAGTTGACGCTGTCGAGCTCATTCTGCCCGGATTAAGATTCCAAGTGCCCCCTGGCCCTATGGAAAACGTACTTCGATGATCTAATTCATTTCGAAGGGACGTAGCCGTTGCACAAGCGGGCGGTCTGCGAAGGATACAAGCGTAGATGTCATTGAATGACCCGTACAGAATTTTCGAAGGCAGCCACATCGAGGCTCGAGGGGTGGTCAACCCCATCAACCAGCCGGTCGTTGTTCTCGACGACAATCTCTGTGTCACGACCGCGTGGATCCGGGATACGATCGAGGGCGGCCGACGTGGTCTGCATTGTGAATGGCAAGACGAACCGGGACGACCGCATCGCCGCCATAGCAAGCAGGTTGAGGAACCGCGCGAATTGAAAGAGCCTCCGTCCATCCGGAGGAAAAGAACCAGAGCATCACGGGCGCGCTGATCTCAGAGCGACAACGTAAACCCCGGTAGCAGCATGACTGGACCACCTGGAGCATCCTTGCAGAGTAGTTTCAATGTCCTCGTTGTTGAGGATGAGTTCTTCCTCGCGCTGGAGATGGAACATGCACTCGTCCAGGCGGGCTATCGCGTTCTCGGACCGGTCTCCACGATTGGAAATGCCCTTGATCTGCTCGGCCGTGAGCTCCCCGACGCCGCAGTACTTGATGTCCGCCTTGGGAGCGAGAGGGTCACACCGGTTGCTATTCAACTGAAGGCGCTGGGTATCCCGTTTTTTCTTGCCAGTGCCAGTAGCGATGCCGAATTGGCCGCCGATAACATCCTTGCCGAGGTCGTCAATTTCGGAAAACCTACGGACTTGAAGCGTCTTATCGGCGCAATAGACGCTCTTCGAAGCGGATAGACGGGATACGCCAGCCACTGTCGACGGCGCGCCAATCTGCTGGGGATTGTCGCACCCGCTGTCCGAAGCTCCGTACCTGAACCAGCCGCGCCGCGACTACGACGTCGCCCTAACACTCAACCATCAGCAAGCAATTCTCGCCAGATGTGCGCGACGTTTGTGCCCACGTGTTCATTGCGATCGCAGTTCGCCTTCGCCCGGAGATAGGCGTGTCAGCCCGCCGACAGTGAGAACTCCAGGTTCGATGGTTGCAGGCTGGATGCAGCCAAGGCGTGCACTCGCAGTCGAATCTGCTCGCCGGTTCCATCGGCATCTCGGCGCGTAGCGCCTCGGCTCGTGAGTGTCAAAGTCAGTTAAAGTGGAGAGCATTCCGGAGAGAATGCAAGAACAAATCCGTGCGGTGCAAGCAGGACGGAATCGTAATTCCACTCCTGCAAATTACAAGCATGCAAAGGCGCGCCCGATCGGATTGGTTGCTTGCTGACGCTGTCCTCGAAATTTGCACGCATCTGCAAAACGCCTTCGTCGAGTGGCCAATCCACTGCAATTACACCATCATTCTCGAATGGAACTGTGCCTCTTCCCAAATTCTTCAAAAGTGGCACAATTCTATCATGTCTGAGTGCGATCAAATCTCTAATCTTGTGCCAAAGCGAGTTTTTTGTCGGAAAGCCCAGCTTAGACCTGTAGAACGTCAAAGGATCATTCGCATCGGGCATATCGGCCATCGATTTGCCCGGCGGAAAGCCGCCGAAGTTACTTGCCTCCCTCTTACGTCCCACACCGATCGCCTTTGCGCGATCTTCGGTCGTGTCCACAAAAAAATGAAAAGGTCGGTTTTCGCCATAGTCGTCACCTTGAAACAAAAGCGGAATTTGCGGAGATAACAATAGTACCTGAAGCCATAGACTATAGGTGTCCTCTCCAATCAGACTGATCAGTCTTTCGCCAAACGCCCTATTGCCCGTCTGATCATGATTTTGCAGATAGTGGACGAAAGCAGTTGGCGGGGGAGGGGCGAGCGGAGTAGGCATTCGCAACAGGGGGCGTCCAGGCAACACATAGCCTTCTGCGAGCGCTTTATTTACGTGCCGCCAAGGCGACTCGGAGAACGGCTGATAGTGCCCCGCCGTTTCCCCGGTTGCAGCTACATGCATCGCATGGTGAAAATCATCGTTCCAATCTGCATCGAACAGCGGGCTATGAGACCGGCTTAGCAGTTCTATGCTATTCGCCGGGTTCTCAGTAATGAGGTACCGCGAAGGCCCAGCGACCCGCCGGACAGCCTCAGAAAGTTCTTCCAGGATGTGAAAAGCGCCATCATCCTTCATTTGATCCACCGCATCCAATCTCAGCCCGTCCAGGTGGAATTCAGTGAGCCAGTACTTCGCGTTCTCAACGAAGTAGCTTCGCACCTCGGGGCGCCGGAAATCCATCGCGGCTCCCCACGGTGTGCTGTCCTTGCAAAAGAACTCAGGCGTATAAGATTGAAGATGATTTCCCTCCGGGCCAAAGTGGTTGTAGACAACGTCGAGTATCACCATCAGGCCCAGCGCGTGGGCCTCATCCACTAGAGCTTTGAGGTCGTCCGGTGTCCCGTATCGCCGATGCGGTGCATACTGCAGAACCCCGTCATATCCCCAGCCACGAGCGCCGGAAAACTCTGCGACGGGCATGATTTCAAGCGCCGTTATTCCTAATTCAGCAAGTTGCTTGAGGCGCCTGCTGGCAGCGTGGAACGTACCTTCCTCTGTGAAAGTACCTATGTGAACCTCGTAAATGACGGCTTCCTCCCAGGCCCGCCCTTCCCAGCCGGAGTCTTGCCAAGGATACATCTCTCTTGCCGGCACCAATGACAGGCTGTCGACCCCTCCTGCTTGTCCTCTTGATGCCGGGTCCGGAACGATCCTCCCGCCGTCCAGCTGAAAACCATAGGGGTCGCCTGGCTCCGCAGTGGCTACAAGCCAATGCCACCCCCCTGATCCATCTACCATTGGATGACTTGTCCCCTTAAGGTGAAGCCAAATTCTCTCCTGTGAGGGAGCCCATAGCTGGAACATAATTCGTCCATCGGGCTGCCAAGCGGGTCCCCAATGTCCCTCGTGACTATTTATCATTGTTATTCACCTGTGCCAGGCCCTTCACTGCAGCGGCCGCCGCCGGGCCTAAACGACGCAAATCCCGGATGGTTCCTGGCGTCAGATTTGGCTGGCCTTGTTGAGCGAGCTGGCTCCCCCCGCAACTCACAGTGATGCAGCCCTGCCTCCCGCCACATCACCGGCATACACTGATATGGACCACCGGTGGCAGGGCTGCTGCGCTGGCTCGATGGACCGCGTCATGGTCCCGGGCGAGCCAGGCTGAAGGCAACAAATGGTGTTGACGTCAACGAGCGTGTCTCTGCGGCCCGACGAGCTGATTTCACGAAAAAAGGCGGAACTCGAAGGCTTCGCCGTTGTTAATGTTCCAAGAGGAGCCTACTGATGGCAAAATGGAAACGTCCAGTTGAGATCACAGTTGATGGTGCCGGGCGCCAGACAATTCACGGCCCCTATGCGGCAGCAATGTCGCTTATGATAGGTTGGCCGACACAGGGGCCCGAAAGGGACAAGGCGCAGCAGATCTGCCTTGATGCGGCCCAGAGCCGCAGTCCCTCCGAGAATGCCCGAGACGCCTTTTTGTCCGCAGTGGAAGAAGCGGGTCTTACCATTGTCAGTGAGGAAAAGACACCATTTGCGGCGTAGCCGATGCCCGTATGCGGGTGTTCGCCGTGTTTAGGCCGGGCGACGATGGCTAGGGCTCGGCGCAGAGTAGGCCAAGTTACAGCGACCGCGGGGTAAGTTTACCGAGTGACGGCACAGTGCGCGGCACGCATCGCGGACATTGGATGGCCAGCACCAAGGGAGGTTACCAGCCGTGTTCAAAATCCTGGGCGTCCCTACGCACTGTTTGCGCGACATGGGAGACAGGTATGACTGAGGACGAGATTCCAACGGGTACCGAACCGTCTCCCGACGCGCCGCTTACAAAGCGACGAAGGCTTATAGCCGACCGGCGAGGTGACAGCTGAGCTTCGTTGAGATTGGCCTGACCGTCGACCGGAACGGCCGTCTTATCGAAATCCAAAGAATGCAAGCACGGCGAGCACAATGACGACCAACCCTACAATGTAGATGATCTGGTTCATTTTCATCTCCACTTCTGTTTTTTGACGGAATGACAACAATACAGCGGGCTATTAGTTCCGGCCCGGCGCCTGTTGACCTGATGATGGCAGGCATGCGTCCGTCCGCTGAACGTTCTCTGGAGGAAAACCAGGGCAGATCAGATATTACAGTCACTCAATTGTTCGAGGCGGCTCGGGTGTAGTCTGCCTTTCCACAAAAAACGCTAGGACAAAGTTATGAACCGCGGTTCATTATGGCTGCGCTTCTCAGCGCTATGCGATCCCATTGTGAATTGGCCCCCAAAGGCTCGGCGGCGGGTTAAGTGCAGAGTTTCTGCGCGTCAACCTTCGACGTGGACGTGTGCCTCTTTGGCAGCCCTGATGAACGACTTGCGTCCCTTTTCTGCGGACCGCTTGCCTTCCAGAACCTTGAGGCAAATCTTGCGAGCTTTGGCAAGCCTCCTGCCACGGCTGAGCGGCCAACGGTTCTGAAGGATCAAAATTGCTTCAGCAGCGCTATCCACCACCCGCCATTCGCCAGTGAGGGCGCTCTCATAGCAAAGTGGTTTATTCCAGAACTTCGGATCCATCGCGTTTTCCTCAGGTTCCTCGGCTAGCGTAACACGAGCTTGCATTGGTCCGCCGCGCTTACGAAAGCCTCACGCGCTTCGCCGGGGGTGAGCCGGCCCGCAAGTGCTGCTTTGCAAGCAATCTTGGCGCGCGTGTACTCGGCGTCCGTCCGTTTCGGCCAGATATCCTCAAGGCAGATCAGCGCCTCAAAGGCGCTGGTTACCGTACGGTTTCCGCCGAGGCCAAATCTAAGTTCGACGGGAGGGGACCAAATTCCTCTTTCCATCGCAGTCTCCCTGTATCAGGTTGTCGAGGTCGTCCATTAAACCGCGAGCGTGGCCACGAGTTCCCTCCCAAAAGACTGCGGTGTTCAAAAAGACGCGTGCTCGGATTTCCGTCAGCCTTGTGACGCGGCGCCTCTTGCACGATTAAACATGTTCTGGCGTCGGCTCCTGATCAACTTGGGTAGCAGGAGACGTACTGACGATCTTTGCGTAGGTGGGACGGGAGGTATCCATCGGGCAATAGTCACTTTTGACTTCGCCCATAGGCGGGGGACGGCGGTAGGTGCCGATGCCTCGTGCTTTCGCGTAGATCCGCATGACTTGGATCTTGTCCATCTTATCGCTTCCTTTCAGGGTTCTAAAACTTGAACGATTGCAAAGCGGCAAGGTTCCTCGTTACCGGCCAACTGAGGGTCGCCTCGGCTCGTTGCACGGCTGCATGCGACCGGGGCAGGAGCGGGCGGGGATCTTCTCGGCTCTAAGGGCCGGTTCAGCCGGAAGATAGAAACGCTGGCCCCTTTCGGTCGCGCGGCGAAGCAGCAGGCCCTTGCAAGACAGCGCAATTTTATTTTCATTTTTCGAGCCGCGAGCGCATAATTCCCAATCATCGGCAAACTGAGCGGGCGCCGGCGACAGGGAGTTGGCTTCTTCCGCCCCAATGGAAGGAGATCGTAGTGGACTCCCAAACCCATCTAGTCGTTGATCCCCAAGAACGAGACGCAGTTCTTGCGGGTCTTGTGGATGAAATCGCTTCGCATTCCTGGTTTGGATCCGAACCCTCGGAAAGACTTTGGCTGCGCCAATATCTCAAAAACCTCTATGATCGGGGGCTCGTCTACGGTGACAAGTTGGCGAGCGTGGGAATGGCAGCCGCCAAACATCGGAGGCGAGCGACACCGTTTGACGACAGTAGGCGCCGCCAAGGCACCTTCATGCCTGATGATATCAGCGTGATGCGCTCTGTCTTTGACCTTGCCAATCAAACCCCGCGGTATCACCGGGACAGTGAAGAAGCCCGCGCATTGGCGCGCCGAATTATCCATCTGTTCAGAAACGGTTGCGATGATCCGGCAAAAGCGCTCGCGATCATTGCGGCAATGCGGATAAACCCCGCCGATCTCGTCGAAGGGCAGAGGCGCGGAAGGCGGCACCAGGAGAGGGGATGACACGGGTCGGCTTTACGTTTGCGACCGCAGCGTCAAGCGGATAGTAGGTGGGTCACGGCAGAACGGTAACGCCCGACCGCCACGCCCCAAGCAACAACATGACGCCCCCGGCGGCAATCATCGCGAACCCAGGCCAGTTTCGCGCGAGCCCCAGGAATCGCAGGGCCTGACCTTTTGGTTCAAGCGTCGGCTCTCTCGCTGACGGTGAAGGGCTTCGTAGATCGCTTAGCGGCCGTCGCCGGATTGCTCCCCGAAACAAGAACAGAACCCCACAGAAGACAAGGGCTGCACCGAGCAAGATCGTTGACACAACAATTCCTCCTGACAAAGTGGCGCGAGGCTCCTCATCAACTCCGTGCCGCCCCCCCGGGAGCGACATTGGGAAAATAGGGCGCGGCAGCAAGTTGAACAGGTGCTCTGCCGTTGCCCGAAAGGTTCGCCGGCAAGCCCGATGGTCGTTTCGTTGAAAGTCGAGGCCCTGAACTGTCGCGTTCAGGAAGAAACCGGTAGCATTCCATGTCTGCCAGCGCTATCCCCATGAGTGCAGCGCTGTAGAGATAAGAGAATTATCGGCTTATCCGGCCTTCTTCAGACGGATCAACTTGAAAAAGCCAGCGGGAGCAAATGAATGGATCTCGGCGACCTCTATGTCGCAACGGGAGTTCGCCCAGTCGATGATCGTGGAAATCTGAAATGCTGAACTCAGGCCGAGACAGTGCGCCAGCGGCTCTATTGCTTTTGCGATCCTGGCCTGAGGCCCCAGACCGCTGCTCAGCCTGCTTGCAATGACAATCTGACCGCCTGGGCGAAGGACGCGCGCGCACTCGTTGAGCGCGAGCTCCGGATCGGCAAGGAGAGTGAGCACAAATGGAAGGGTGACTGCATCAAACGAGTGGTCAGGAAACCCCAGTTCGTGTGCGTCCATGATTTTCAGACTTCGAACCTGCCTTATGTCTTTTCGTGTAACTTTTTCCCGTGCTTTGGTGATCATTTCGGCGGAGACATCAATTCCATCAATTTTGCAATGGGCTGCATAGTGGGGTAGGACAAGGCCAGTTCCCACACCGATTTCCAGGATATCGCGGCCGGCATCGGAGGAAGAGGCTGCAATCGCCCGATGCGCGGCCCTCAAAAGCCGAGCGTAAAGGACGTCGTAAACCGGCGCCCAACGTCGATAGATCTTCTCTTGCCGCACAGCGGTGTCTGTGATGCTCAACATGATCACTTCCGAAACAAGAGCTACACTCTAAAGTCGGCGACCATTTCCGGAAGGAACCCGTCGATGCCTTTGCCAAGGCCATGGAGCTTGCCGCGCGACCAGTGCTCGGCCGAAGTTTTATCTAAAGGTGACGGGTTCCGATGTCCGACAGCACTACATTGCGCTTGGTGCCGAACATTCCACCAAACCAGGCAGCCACAGCGCCAAGCACAAGAGACACGAAGCCCAGGAATGCACCGGTCGAAACTGCGGCTGTCGCCGTTTCTGCAGCTTCGGCGGCCCGCTGCTTGGCAGCCTCCAGATTATCACGATAGGTCTGTTCGTACTGCTCAACCTGCGTGCGCGCCTGATCGAGAGGAATTCCCTGCGCCTTTGCAAGGGCGTCCGCAGCCCGGCCACGAGCTTCTTCTGCCTGGGCTTCGTCGCCGCTCACGAGAGCCTGGAACGAAGCAACGGCCGCGCTCTGAAGCGCCTGCGGGTCGCTGCCGGTAGACGAGCGGATCTGCTGTTCAATTCCCGCCATCGGGTTGGCCGAATTTGCGAGCGCTGGGGCAGCCGTCGCAGCAGCCGTCGCAGCGGTCTGGCCGATACCGCTGACTACGCTGGTCAATCCACTGAAGGCCCCGCCTATGAGCGTGCCGACGGACGTGGTAAGCAGGTAAACTACAATAAGGGTGGCGACCGCCCACGTAGTCAGCCCATGATAGCCACCGGTGGAATTACTCGGGCGGCCGGATAGGCGGCTGGCGACGTATCCGCCGATAAACGATGCAACAACACCGGAGGCTACGAACCAAATGCCCCCGCTGATGGAAAATGTACTGGCTTCCGGATTATCGTAACCGGACGGATCCAGCACGGCGGCTCCGATGCCGACGCCCAGGAGATTCAGTAGGACCTGGGCAGCCAGAGCGATGGCAACGCCGGCGAAGACTGCTCCCCAGGAGACTTTGTTCAGAGTAGCCGTGTCGGAGACCGCGACCGTGGCGGTGCTTTCGTGGGGAAGGGTGGAAGAAGCGGGCGTAGTCATGGCAGATCCTTCCATTTGCAGGTGCCTGTGATGGTCTTGAACTGTTTTCCGCCACACTTGTTCCAAGATGCAGGTCTGCTTGGAATACTACATCGCCTACCGAAGCGGCTCACTTGCGGATGAACCGGGCACGACCGGCCGCCAAGTCGCCGCATTGCCTCCAACTTAATGCGTGCCGCCCGGCATATGCGCGCTCAAGGCAGACATTCTGAAACCAGAGGTGCGCGAGACCTGGGAGACCGGCGGAGATGATGACTGTTGGGGGGGGTGCCCGGCGCAATGAGTAACACGCAGAGCCGAACGGCACTGGCAAAACGCGGCTGATGATCCCATTCCATCTGCACGGAGATGGAATGGGATCCATTTGCTTAGGCTATTGGCCTGCGCCAGCGCGCGCGCTCTGCGTCGACTTCATCCGGAGAATATGGATCGAGTGATGCATCGAACCCGGTCCAGCCTTCCTGCGCATAGGCAGATCGACGGCGATCGACATCGACACGGTTGGCTGCACGCATTATGCCCTCTGCTTCATTCACTCGGCTCTCGTCGACCCGGGCCACCACCATGGTGCCGCCCCGTCGCACACCCTCGGCATAAAAGTGTGCGTCTTCTTCAGAGACACCCGAATCGATCATCGCCCCGATGATGCCACCCGCCGCTCCGCCGGCCACGGCTCCTGCAGCCGCACCCGCCGCCATGGCTGCCAGCCAGCCAGCTGCGACAACTGGTCCGACCCCGGGAATGGCGAGCATGCCGAGCCCGGCGAGAAGCCCGCCTGTGCCGCCTGCAACCGCACCCAGCCCCGCACCGGTACCAGCACCTTCCGCTGCTTTGGTATCATGCTCTGGCTGGCGGCTGCGCTCATGCGATACAATGCTGATGTCATTTGACGGAATGCCGCTTGATTCCAGCTGGTCAACTGCGCGGCTTGCATCATCGTAGTTATCGAACAATCCTGTTACCGTTCTCATCATTTTGTCCTTCCTGCGTTAGTTGGCGACAACATTGCCCTGGAAATCGAGCGCGACGGCTACCGACTTGCCCTCTTTCATGGCTGTGCCACGCCAGACACCGCTTTCATCCAGCTTGAGGGCGGACACTTCACGGTATCCGGCCTCAGCGATCCGTTCTCTCGCTTGTTCTTCGGTGAAACTGTTCTCGCCAGCCACCGGCGCCGCCGGATTCTGCTCTGCAGGAGTGGCCACGGCCGGCGTGTCGCCTGAAGTTGCCGGTGGGGTTTCCTGAGCAAGCGCAACTGTGGACGCGAGCGCAATGGCGATGCCGCCCAAAATAACCTGTCTTTTCATCGGTGTTCCTCACTTTCATGCCCTTGTTGGGCACCGAGAAAGGAAGCATCGAAGCGCCCAATTGTTCCGTAATCGGAACACGAGAGAGTTGTTTGAGGCGCAAGTCATCCCGAACCCACCATATCGGCACCGTCAAGGTCGAAAGCCCGTACTTCTACTAAAGCTTTGGCGAAGGGGAGGGACGTTTGCCTCTCCTTGAGCGCTCAGGAACTGGGCTGATCGGACCGTAGCGTGAGGAAATGATGAGGAGCCATCGCGACCGACGACCCCCGTCACCATTTCAGATTCCGCAATAAAATCGAAACTGTTGGCGCAATTGTTAGCGCCATATGCTTGCGGCACTATCAGCCCGTCAGACGAACTCAGTGTCGCGTCGACGAAGAAGCCGCAGGTAGAAAAAAATGACGCAGACCTTTTCTTCCATGACATGCAGGAGCGCACTTCGTTCCGCCGGTGGCGCCATCGCAGCCATGGCGATTTCACCGTCTCTCAGTCTGGCAGCCGAGACTGCATCAGCATCCAGCTCAACCGAAGGAACCAACACAATGGCATATGTAACCTCCAAGGACGGCGTCGAAATTTTCTACAAGGACTGGGGTCCGAAGGACGCTCAGCCGATCGTGTTCCACCACGGTTGGCCGCTGTCGTCGGACGACTGGGATGCCCAGATGCTGTTCTTCCTGTCGAAAGGTTATCGCGTCGTTGCGCATGATCGCCGTGGTCACGGACGTTCCGCTCAGGTTTCCGACGGCCATGATATGGATCACTATGCCGCGGATGCCTTCGCCGTCGTCGAAGCGCTCGACCTTAAGAATGCCGTCCACCTCGGTCACTCCACCGGCGGCGGTGAAGTCGCTCGCTACGTCGCCAAGCACGGCCAGCCAGCCGGCCGCGTCGCCAAGGCGATTCTCGTTTCCGCAGTACCTCCACTGATGCTCAAGACTGAAGCGAATCCAGAAGGTCTGCCAATGGAAGTCTTCGACGGCTTTCGCTCGGCACTTGCCGCCAACCGCGCGCAGTTCTTCCGTGATGTTCCGGCTGGTCCGTTCTACGGTTTCAATCGGGATGGCGCGACGGTCCAGGAAGGCGTGATCGAGAATTGGTGGCGCCAGGGCATGATGGGCGGCGCGAAGGCGCATTACGACGGCATCAAGGCGTTCTCTGAAACTGACCAGACGGAAGATCTGAAGGCAATTGCCGTTCCAACCCTCATCCTGCATGGCGAAGACGACCAGATCGTGCCGATCGCAGATTCCGCACTGAAGTCTTCCAAGCTCTTGAAGAATGGCACGCTCAAGACCTATTCCGGCTTCTCGCACGGCATGCTGACCGTCAACGCCGATGTCCTGAATGCCGATCTCCTGGCCTTCGTGAAAGCCTGATCGATCCGACGGCGGGTGGGCCTCCCGCATCCGTCGCCACCATGAACACGCGTGCCTACCCGGCGCGCCATCATTCGATAGAGGGAACCTACGATGACGAACAGCAACCCGTCCAAGAAAGTGGAGAACCATGGCGTCGCCTGGGAGCGCGCCTTCGGATACGTTCAGGCCGTGCAGGTCAAGGATACGATCTATGTCTCGGGCCAGTTGAGCCATGATGGCAACGGCAAACTTGTCGCTCCGGCGGAACTCGATGAGAATAAGCGGCCTGCAGACTTCTCGCAGATGGAGAGCCAGATCCGCCAGACCTACGTCAATGCAAAGACTCTGCTCGCCAGATATGGTGCGACGCTAGACGATGTTGTCGAAGAGACACTGTACGTGCTTGATGTTCCCAGCGCGTTTGCAGCTGGATCCAAGGTGCGCAAGGAAATGTACGGTACGGATGTGCCTAAGTGCGCCAGCAACCTGATCGGGGTTTCGGCGCTGGCTTTCCCTGAGCAGATCGTCGAAATCACGTTCCGGGCAATCATATCCCGCTGATTGATCGGGCGGCAGCCACTCCATGAACCGCCGGAGACGATGGGCCTCGGGCGGCAAACCCGTTGAATCGGTTCACACCATGCCAAAAACACCGGCCGCCAAGGCGCCCGCGCCTGGTACCATGGAACTCACCCCCGACCTCGTCGCCACAACCATCAGAATTGTCGAAGACGAGGGACCGGAACCCAATTGGAATCCGATCTCGCCCGAGCAGCTCGACGATCTCGTCAGCAAGGTTGAGGAAGAGGCTGATGACGAGGAGATATGGGTGTTCGCGTACGGATCCTTGATGTGGAACCCGGGTTTCGAGGTGGCCGCCAGCGAAAAGGCGGTCGCTTACGGCTGGCACCGTGCGTTCTCGTTGAGGATCGAACGCCTCAGGGCAACCTCTGACGCGCCCGGTCTCATGCTTGCGCTTCGGCCAGGAGGAAGCTGTTCAGGTCTTGTCCAGAAGCTTCCGTGCACCACCAAGAGGGATCATCTGCGTACTCTTCTGGCGCGAGAGATTCGGTATGACGAAGTGTGCGACATGCTGCGTTGGGTTTCGGTGAAGACACCGACCGGTGTCCGGCGGGCACTCACGTTCTGGGCGAGTGGCAGGCAATCTCCGCTCACGGAGAAGATCCCCCTCGAAGAGGCGGCAAGGTTGATCGCCCAGGCATGTGGACCTGCCGGATCTTGCGCGGAATACCTGCATCGGACGGTTTCAGATCTGGCGGATCGCAAGATCTATGATCGAAACCTGTGGCAGCTCCAGCAACTAGTCGCAGCTAGGCTTCGAGCATTCCAAGCATGATCGAATTTGAAACGGGTGGGCGAGATCATGTGACGGGCATTTGCGTGCGTCAGTCCAACATGACCATCTTTGCCGCGACCTGCTCCTCGAAGAACTTGGAGAATGACGCAATCCTTGGCGGGAGGGCTTGGTAGGGCGGGTAGAACAGCGTCAGCCACAGGTCAGGAGGCGCCCATCCCTTGAAGACGTGGACAAGGCGACCGCTACTGATGTGATCGGCGATATTGAATCCTGGAAGCAGCGCGACACCCGCGCCATCGGCGGCCATGTCCGCCAGGACCTCTCCGCTGTTCGCGCTGAAGGCTCTGCCTGCCGAAATCGTGATGCTTGACCCACCGTCCGAGAGCACCCAGTTCTCACGCCGGCTTTCGCCGCTGTACGCGAGGCAGTCGTCGGGTTTCAGTTCGTTCGGGTGCTGCATGTCGGCGAAACTGGTGCCGGGAGCGGCGACCAGGATGCGCGGCACCACCCGGATCTTTCTCCAGATCGTGAACTTGTCCGAAGGCTGCGACGAGATGCGAATCGCCAGGTCGTAGTCGTCGTCGACGATGTTCACCAATCCATCCGACAGCGAGATCTCGAAGCTCATCTTTGGATAGCGTTCCTTGAACCCACACAGGATCGGCGGCAGCACCGTCTTGCCGAACCATGTCGGCGCACTGATACGCAGCCGACCCTCGTCCGCCTTGTGTGCGTTCATGACTTCGCGCCGCGCGTCTTCAAGCGTCTTCACCGCGGGCTGGATCTGCGCGGCAAAGATTGCGCCGTCGGTTGTCAGCGATACCTGTCTCGTCGTGCGAACGAAGAGCTGCACGCCAAGTTCGGCCTCGAGGGCGGCGATTGCCCGTGTGACGGCTGCTGGCGTCATGTCCAGTTCGCGGGCGACCTGGGCAAAGTTCCGCTTCTCAGCGGCGAGTAGAAAGGTTCGGAGAGCTTTGTAGTCGTTCATCTCATTATTTCGCAAAGCGCAATTCAATCAAAAGGAATATTGCAATTCCGAGCGGCGATCAACGGCTCTACATTCTTATCAACACCGAACCACAAAACGAGAGGCTTCAAGATGATCAAGGACATCAAGGGACTGCACCACGTGACATCCATGGCATCGGACGCGCGGCAGAACAACCGCTTCTTCACCGACACGCTTGGTCTTCGTCGTGTCAAGCAGACTGTCAACTTCGACGACCCGAGCGTCTATCACCTCTACTATGGTGACGAGACGGGCTCGGCCGGGACGGTGATGACCTACTTTCCGTTCCCGAACATGATGCGTGCCCGCCCCGGTGTCGGTGAAGTCGGCGAGACCCAGTTCGCCGTTCCCGAGGGATCGCTGAAGTTCTGGCAGGATCGCTTTACAACCCACGGCGTGGACGGTCTGGAACGCGATACTGTCTTCGGCGTCGAGCGACTCCGCTTCATGGGACCGGACGGCGACAGCTTTGCGCTTATCGAGTCCGCTGACGACAGGCGTGCTCCATGGCTCGCAGATGGAATTCCAGAAGATGCGGCCATCCGCGGTTTCGCGGGCGCACGCTTCAGCCTGCACGACACCGCTGCAACGGAGGAGCTTCTCGGCTTCATGGGCTACGAGCGGGCCGAGAAGGAGGACGATGTTGTACGCTTCATTATACCCAACGGCAACGGAGCGGACACGATCGATCTACTGGCATTGCCAAAGACGCCGTTTGCGCGACAGGGTGCAGGTTCGGTGCACCATATCGCATTCGCCGTCGACACCCGCGAGAAGCAGCTCGAGGTGCGCAAGGCGCTGATGGACACCGGCTATCAGGTCACCCCCGTCATCGACCGCGATTACTTCTGGGCGATCTACTTCCGCACGCCGGGCGGCATCCTCTTCGAGGTCGCCACAAACGAGCCCGGATTCAACCGCGACGAGGATACAGCCCATCTCGGAGAAGCGCTCAAGCTACCGGGCCGATATGAAGCTTTCCGCGATCAGATCCAGGCGAATCTCGAGCCATTGGCTGCCTGAAAAGACCACTCAGAACTGATGGCATTTCGAATTTTGGACGTCTCACACATAATTCTCGATGGAGAGATGGCAATGGATCAATTGGGAGCGATCAGAGCCTTTGTTCGTGTCGTCGAGGCGGGATCCTTTGCAAAGGCTGCAGACACGATGGGTGCGCCACGCTCGACCGTGAGTAAGCTTGTCCAGGATCTTGAGGCAAGCTTGAGCCTCAAACTGATCGAACGCACGACACGTTCAGTCAACGTGACACCTGAGGGAGTTGCTTATTACGAGCGCGCCATTCGCCTGATCGCCGATTTCGACGATATGAACAATGAGGCGACCCGTGGGCGCCTAGCCACCAGGGGAAAACTTCGGGTTGACGTAGGAGGAACCTTCGCGAATTCGATTTTGATCCCTCGGCTCCCGGAGTTTTACGCGCTCTATCCAGAGATCGAGTTGCATCTTGGTGTAACAGAACGTCAGGCCGACATCGTCGAAGAGGGCATAGACTGCGTTATCCGTGCCGGCGATCTGCCCAGCGCATCTCTCGTTGCGAGGAAATTATGCAGCGTTGAGATAGTGACCTGCGCAACACCGCTGTACCTCGAAAAACACGGCGTGCCTTCTTCGCCATCGGATCTGCAGCGTGACCATATTGTCGTGCAGTACTTTTTTGCACGTAGTCTGAAGGCTGCACCCGTCCGACTGATGAATGGCGATCAGAAAATAGAAATCTACAGCCCCATTAAGCTCTCCACCAGTGATGCGACGGCGCATTTGCATGGAATTTTAGCAGGACTGGGTATCGGGCAGACGTTTGAATTCTTGGCACGGCCCCATATCGCTCGTGGCGCCCTGGTACCAATCTTGAGAGATTGGGCGCCGCCACGTTACCCTGTCCACATTGCAAGACCAGCGGGTCGGTTTCCGAGTGTCAAGTATCAGGTCTTTGCAGACTGGGTTGCGGGTGTTTTTTCTGCCTACGACGATGAGACCGGCACACGCTAGTGGCTTTATCCATATGCATGGATAGTCACTCTACAATGACGGGCTTCTCCGATCTCTCATTTGTCCTGTATGGGAGTGTGCAGTGACATGGCGCCCGTTTCCTGGTTCGGCATAGATCGAACCATGAATTTGGAGCAACGGGTGTTGAGAGCATGCAGAAGACAAAGTGATCGCGACATGGAACCCCCGCGCTTACAGAGTGCTCACCATCTAGTCGCGTCAATGCTCAATGGCAGGCTGCCACGCATTTCGCGGCTCATATGCCGCTCTCCTGTTGTCCATGGGCTGTCTCGCCTTAGCGCAGTCAGCCAAATCGCTCCACGCCGAATATGCGTGAACAGCGACACTGCAAACTACCTCAGGGCCGCCTGTTCGAATGGAATTTTCTTGAGCAAATTTTGGACTGAATGGTCGCGTTGCGTAGCCTCGTGTGACGTCCGCAGGTCAACCGAACTTCAGAGTAATTATTGCAATAAAGGCAACTCATTCGCAATTAATATTGCCATTTTGCACAAGCGCAAATCAGACTACGTTTCCTTTCAGAAGCCGTGGCAACGAGGGAATGAAAGCATCGGTTTCGACCTACACAGGGCCTTATAAGCCCTGTTCCAGGACGTTCGTCCGACAGGCCCTGCCCAATTTAACCCGCCGCATTCGCGGTCCAAACAACCGAAGAGGAAAATCTCATGTCCAAGCTCGAAGTTCTCACTCCCGCCAACAGCCAGCTCATCTTCATCGACCAGCAACCGCAGATGGCCTTCGGCGTGCAGTCGATCGACCGCCAGACGCTAAAGAACAATGTCGTCGGCCTCGCCAAGGCCGCCAAGATCTTCAATATTCCGACCACGATCACTACGGTCGAGACGCAATCCTTCTCTGGTAACACGTATCCCGAGCTGCTTGCTGTCTTCCCGGAGAACGACATTCTCGAACGCACGTCGATGAACTCCTGGGACGACCAGAACGTGCGCGATGCGCTCGCGAAGAACGCTGCCAACGGTCGCAAGAAGATTGTCGTCTCCGGCCTCTGGACCGAGGTCTGCAACACGACGTTCGCCCTCTCCGCTCTCCATGACGTTCCGGATTACGAGATCTATATGGTCGCGGATGCTTCCGGCGGCACCTCTTCGGATGCACACAAATACGCGATGGATCGCATGGTGCAGGCGGGGGTGATCCCGGTCACCTGGCAGCAGGTTCTGCTCGAATGGCAGCGCGACTGGGCACGGAAGGAAACCTACGATGCGGTCACCACGCTTGTGAAGGAGCATTCCGGCGCGTACGGCATGGGCGTCGACTACGCCTACACGATGGTTCACGGCGCAGAGGAACGTGTCAAGCACGGCAAGCGCATCGGCCCGAACCCCGCAAAGTAAGAGCCCGATCAGGCCGCTCCGATAACCCCGTCGGTGCGGCCTTTCGCTAACCGTGGAGGACATCCCGTGAAAATCTATCTTCTTTCTCTCGGTGCAGGCCTGCTTGTGGGCATCGTCTACAGCCTCCTGAACGTCCGCTCGCCGGCTCCGCCTGTCATTGCCCTGGTCGGCCTTCTCGGCATCCTGGTCGGCGAGCAGATCCTCCCGCTCGCGAAGTCGCTTTGGGCAAAGGAGCCGGCGGCCATTTCGTGGATTTATCAGATTAAACCGCACGTATTCGGCCACATGCCGAAGGGCGGCGATCTTATCGACCTTGCCGATCAGGCGAAGGCGAATGTGGAGGAGCGGAGCTGATGACGACGCGGCGATCCTTTCTTGGAGGCGCGTCGGGCCTGGCGTTCTCGAAGCTCTTCTCCTCCGCAAAAGCCGCCGATCCCAACCAGACCGGAGTAGACACCATGCATCCCGACCTGATCCTCCACAACGGCCGCGTAACGACCCTTGACCGGACCAATCCGAATGCGACGGCGATCGCCATCAAGGATGGCCTGTTTCTCGAAGTCGGATCCGACAGCGAAATTTTGGCGCTGGCTGGTTCTGGCACTAAGATCGTTGACCTTAGGGGCAAGCGTGTTCTGCCCGGATTGATCGATAACCATACCCACGTCGTTCGCGGTGGCCTGAACTACAACATGGAACTGCGCTGGGATGGTGTTCGCTCGCTAGCGGACGCGATGGACATGCTGAAGCGCCAGGTGGCGATCACGCCCGCCCCGCAGTGGGTGCGCGTCGTCGGCGGCTTCACCGAACATCAGTTCGCGGAAAAGCGTCTGCCGACCATCGAGGAGATCAACGCTGTCGCGCCCGATACGCCCGTGTTCCTTCTGCACCTTTATGATCGTGCGCTGCTCAACGGCGCCGCTCTGCGCGCAGTCGGCTACACCCGTGACACGCCGAACCCGCCCGGCGGCGAGATCATGCGCGATGCCAGCGGAAACCCCACGGGCATGCTTCTCGCCAAGCCGAATGCAGGCATTCTCTACTCGACACTTGCGAAGGGTCCGAAGCTTCCTCTCGACTATCAGGTCAACTCCACTCGCCACTTCATGCGCGAACTGAACCGCCTTGGAGTGACAGGCGTAATCGACGCGGGTGGTGGTTTCCAGAACTATCCGGACGACTACGAGGTCATCCAGAAGCTGTCTGACGACAACCAGATGACGGTCCGGCTGGCTTACAACCTCTTCACCCAGAAACCGAAGGAAGAGAAGCAGGACTTCCTCAACTGGACGCAATCGGTCAAATACAAGCAGGGCAACGATTACTTCCGCCACAACGGTGCCGGCGAGATGCTTGTCTTCTCCGCAGCCGACTTTGAAGACTTCCGGCAGCCTCGTCCGGAGATGGCCCCGGAGATGGAAGGCGAGCTTGAAGAGGTCGTCCGCGTCTTGGCGGAAAACCGTTGGCCATGGCGTCTGCATGCTACCTATGATGAGACGATCTCTCGCGCCCTCGACGTATTCGAGAAGGTCAACAAGGACATTCCGCTCGAAGGACTGAACTGGTTCTTCGACCATGCCGAAACCATCTCGGATCGCTCGATCGACCGTATCGCCGCACTCGGTGGTGGCATCGCCACGCAGCACCGCATGGCCTACCAGGGCGAATACTTCGTTGAGCGGTACGGTCACGGCGTGGCTGAGGCTACCCCACCGATCCGTCGCATGCTCGACAAGGGCGTGAACGTATCGGCCGGCACCGATGCCACCCGCGTTGCTTCTTACAATCCGTGGGTTTCGCTGTCGTGGATGATCACCGGCAAGACGGTCGGCGGAATGCAACTCTATCCGCGAGCCAACTGCCTCGACAGGGAGACTGCGCTGCGCATGTGGACTGAGAAGGTCACGTGGTTCTCCAATGAAGAGGGCAAGAAGGGCCGCATCGAGAAGGGTCAGTTCGCCGATCTGGTGGTGCCGGACAGGGACTTCTTCTCCTGCGCCGAGGACGAGATTTCGTTCCTCACCTCGGAACTGACCATGGTCGGCGGCAAGATCGTCTATGGTGCAGGCGATTTTAAGACGCTCGACGAGAACGACATCCCACCCGCGATGCCCGACTGGTCTCCCGTACGCAGGTTTGGCGGCTACGCGGCCTGGGGCGAACCGGAGGGCGCGGGCGCTCGATCCTTGCGCCGCACCGCCATCTCCACATGCGGATGCGCCAGCGATTGCGGCGTGCACGGCCACGACCATGCCGGAGCCTGGACATCCAAGCTTCCGATCGCCGACCTCAAGGGGTTCTTCGGCGCACTTGGTTGCTCCTGCTGGGCCGTCTGACGAGCCTGAGCTCGGGTGACTGGATGCCACCCGAGCATCACCTCATAATTGTGCATTTTGCAATTGAATCGAAACTATTGCTGCAATTGTTGGCATGGCGGTTACCGGCCAATATCGCTCCATCAAAAGCAGCCGGTCGCGGCGAACATGCAGGAGCTGAAATGACCTACCACTCTCATACGTCAAATCCGATCCGGAGCAATCTGGCACGCGTCATCGGCTCTCCGGTCACTCGGACGGTGTCACTGTTGGCTCTTTGCGCAGCCTACGTCCAAGGCCCACTCACCAAAATCTTCGACTTCAATGGTGCCCTGGCCGAAATGGATCACTTCGGTCTCCACCCGGCCCCTTTCTTTGCAGTCTCTGTCATCGTCTTTGAACTGACGGCCTCCGCCATGGTGATCTCGGGCTTGTTTCGCTGGATCGGAGCGCTGGCGCTCGCTGGCTTTACGCTCATGGCAACGCTCATCGCCCTCCGTTTCTGGGAGATAGCTCCCGGCATGGACCGCACGATGGCGACCAATGCCTTCTTTGAACATGTTGGCCTCGCTGGGGCATTTCTCTTCGTCGCCGCATTCGACCTCACCAAGGGAGCAGGCAAATGAGCGCTGCAAAAGCATCCGGCGGAACCTTCGCGCCACTCGCACAGCCTGTGTTTGCGGTTCTCTGGAGCGCCACCGTCCTTGGCAATACCGGAAGCTTCATGCGGGACGTCGCAAGCTCCTGGCTGATGACGGATCTTTCGGCATCACCGGCCGCGGTCGCAATGGTTCAGGCGGCCGGAACCCTGCCGATCTTCCTGCTTGCTATTCCCGCGGGAGTTCTCACCGACATCCTCGATCGCCGCAAGTTCCTGATCGCTGTCCAGGTGCTGCTGGCCTTCGTCAGTATCTCCCTGATGGTCCTCTCGCAGACGGGAATGCTCTCGGTCAGCGCGCTGATCGGCCTGACCTTCCTTGGCGGGATCGGTGCGGCGCTCATGGGGCCGACCTGGCAGGCAATCGTTCCGGAACTGGTGAAGCGCGAGGACGTGAAGAGCGCAGTCGCTCTCAATTCGCTCGGCATCAATATCGCCCGATCCATCGGGCCTGCCGCGGGCGGTCTCCTTCTTGCCGCCTTCGGAGCCGGGATCACCTATGGGGCGGACGTTGCCAGCTACATCGTGGTCATTGCTGCTCTCGTCTGGTGGCCTCGTGCGAAGAATGCCAATGACGCGCTTCAGGAGAATTTCTTCGGTGCCTTCCGCGCAGGACTTCGCTACACCCGCTCCAGCACGCCGCTGCACGTGGTCCTCCTGCGCGCCGCGATCTTCTTCGCCTTCGCCAGCGCCGTGTGGGCGCTCTTGCCGCTCGTTGCCCGCCAATTGCTCGGTGGTGATGCCGGCTTCTACGGGATACTCCTTGGTGCTGTCGGAGCAGGCGCAATCGGCGGTGCGCTGGTCATGCCGAAACTGCGCGAACGCCTGAGTTCCGACGGTCTTCTTCTTGGTGCGGCGGTGATCACTTCCATCGTCATGAGTGTCCTATCGCTTGCTCCGCCGAAATTTGTCGCGCTCATAGCACTTCTTTTCCTCGGAGCCGCATGGATCACCGCCCTGACGACACTCAATGGCGCCGCCCAATCCGTCCTTCCCAACTGGGTGCGCGGCCGCGGTCTTGCCGTCTACCTGACCGTCTTCAACGGTGCGATGTCGGCCGGAAGCCTCGGCTGGGGTGCGGTCGGCGAGGCTGTCGGCATCCAGTCCGCCTTGGTCATCGGGGCCATCGGCCTGCTCATCGCCGGGGTCCTCATGCATCGCGTGAAACTGCCGACCGGCGACGCCGACCTCGTGCCTTCGAACCACTGGCCTGAGCCTCTTGTCGCCGAACCCGTCGCACATGACCGTGGTCCGGTTCTGATCCTGATCGAGTACAAGGTCGAGAAGCAGCACCGCAGCGCATTCCTCCACGCCATCGATCATCTTTCCAACGAGCGCCGGCGCGATGGTGCCTATGGCTGGGGTGTCACCGAGGACTCGGCTGATCCGGAGAAGATGGTCGAATGGTTCATGGTGGAATCCTGGGCCGAACATCTTCGTCAGCACAAGCGGGTCTCCAATGCCGACGCCGACCTGCAGCGCAAGGTGCTGGCCTACCATGTCGGTCCCAAGAAACCTGTTGTCCGTCACTTCCTGACGATTAATCGGCCTGGTGCCGCATAGCGAAGACTTGAGCAGGCGGCGGCTTCAGCCGCCGCCCTTTATGCCGCCACGCGCGTTGCTCTCTTCGTCAGCACGTCAGGTGCCGAACCCGATTGACACAAACTGGGAGTCAGAACTTTTCAGTTTTTTACAGAGGATACTGAAATGGACATTGGTAGTGAAGCGAGCGGTCTCGCCAACCTGATCGCTCCCGTGTTGAAACCGCTTGCAACCGGGCTCGAATTTTTCGGAGTCGGCGTAATCCTGATCGGCGTGGCCGTGGCAACGGCCGGTTACATCCGGGATCTGCTCTTGTCCGGACAACGCGATGCCTATGAGCGCTATCGCGCCAATCTCGGGCGGGGGATATTGCTTGGGCTCGAAATCCTGATAGGGGCCGATATCATCGCCACTATCATTGCTCCTCTGACGTGGGAAAGCGTCGGCCTTCTCGGGCTCATCGTCCTCATTCGAACTTTCCTGAGCTTTTCGCTCGAGGCCGAGATCGATGGTCAGTGGCCGTGGTCGAGGAATGCCCGGCGTGGGAGCGGACGATTGCCTCCGTGACTGATTCCTAGTAGCGGCGGGCTGCGAACAAGTTGCTCACGTTGAACACTTTCATCGGCATTGCTGATGAGCGCTGAAATTCGCTGCTTTGGCCCCGAATTTTCTGGCACTGGTGAATTGGCGATGGTCAGGTCTAGTCTTCCTCGGTCGTAGACGTATCTGCCCTGATCGACTGCCGAACAGGTCACTTCAGCAGCACAGTGCCGTACGGCTCGTGGCGGCTTTCCTGGCAATGTACCGCCGGTCGACTGAGGAGGGCGCATCGCGGTCTTCGTGCAATGCTGGAGAGCCACTTTCGGGGCGGCGGCGTCGGTTGTCGCAACCGAATCACGGCCTACATCAGGCGCAGCACCATGATCACCTCCTCGTTCTCGCGACCATGGCCCAGGAAGCCATTTGGGATACGGCCAGTCTCGACGAACCCATGCCGTTGATAGAAGCCAATCGCCCTCGCGTTCTCAGAATTCACCGCCAGTTCCAGCTGCAGAACGCCACGGTTTCGCGCATGCTCTGTAACCTCGTGCAAGAGGCGGGCCGCTACCCCGGTCCCGCGCGCGCCCTTCCGCACATAGACGCTCACAAGTTTTGCACGATGGGCCAGTTTCCTTGCATGCTCAAACCTGAGCCCCATCATGCCGACGGGCACCCCGCTCAAAAACGCGACAAACACAGGTTGGGCCAGGGTTTGGCGCCATTCCCGGTCGGTGAGGCGGACCCAATCGCCAAAGACACTCGCAAAGGAGAGTGGTTCGTGCGACAGCGCCTCCAGGCGCATGTGGCGAAGCACGTCTACGTCTTTGCTTGATAGGCGCCTGACCGTCACCTTCTCTTCGACAGCCACATCGATCTCCACCAGTGTACGCAGGTCAGTTTGAACACGCCAACTCGCGGGAAGCCAGCAATGGCTGCCGAAGCACTCCGGCCAACACCGCGCAGCTTCCCGGATCGCTCAAGAACCAGACAATTGCCACTCGACGGCCTCAAGGGCGATATCGCCACTGGCAATGCGCCTCGACAGATCCGCCCACATGGGATCCCTGGTGAAACTGCCAAGATCTCCGCCCGCCCGTACCAGGGGCATCCGCGCATATTTTGAAAGGGTAACAGCAGCACCACGGTCGATCTCCCGCAGCGGATAGCCGTTGGCAGGCTTCAAGACACGATGGCCCCAGACCCCGGGCCGGTCGTCTTGCCGAAGTTCCGTCAGCAGGCCGTTTTCGTCCGATTGCTGAAGGCCAACCGCTGTGAGGTGGCGCATCAGCGGATAGTAGATGGTCTGCCGACATCCACCGAGCGCTCTCACACCGGGCAAAATGGAAATCACCAGGAATGCGATGTACAGGCTGGGCACGATCACGCGCGCGCGTAGCGCGGCTGCGATGGTGTCGGGACGGAGCTTCACTTCGAAGGCCGGCAAGTTGCCAGCCCTTAGGAACTCGCCCTGAAGGTGGAGCGGAACAATTCTGCCTTTTTGCAATCCCCAGAAAAGGTCGGTCGTTCGGCGGACCCACCCTTGCCAGGGGCCTGTATTCAGACGATCGATCGCCTGCAAGCGGTTCCGTGCAACGCTGCCGTCTGCGAAGAAGTGAGCCGACAACCAGGATGCTGCCTCGTCGAGATGGGCGGCGACAAGGTCGGCGATGTCGAAGTCATCCAGTTGAAGCAGCCTGATGGGGCAGGGCATCTTACGACGCCACAGCACTTGATTGGCCGCCCTGATAGCTTCGGCGGCTGAGGCATATTCCTGCCCGGAAAGGGCATCGAGGAGACCGGCGGCTGATTTGTTTGGCGGGCGTTTTCCCGTCGCATTGGTGAAAGCGAAGCGATACGGACCATTCAGGCCGCATATGCTGAACGAATCCATCCGGCTTCGCGCAAGGCCGAAGACATTGAGAGGCTCGCCTTCGAGCCAGAGCCAGCCGGGACCCTTCTTAGCCTTCTCCGCGAAGCTGACCGTTGAAGCGTGATAGGTGATGTGCCATTCCAAGCCATGCGCCTTCAGACCTAACAGGCTGAACAGATGCGTGTAGTATGCGTCTGGCTCGATCAGCAGCAGGCAATGCGGGCCCGTCTGAAGCGCCGGTGATGCCGTCAATTGACGGCTCGCGCTCCTCGCTTCCTCCTGTCGATAGCCGGATCGACACGCAGCGCCCTCGATGCACGAGCAAAGAAGGTCCATGGCATGACGACGCACCGGGTTATCGGAACGGAAACGCTCGACATTGTAAACAGCCGACGCATAGTCCGAAAGCGGCCGGCGCCAGTACGGAGCAAGATACGGCATCAATGCTGAGAGCGCACTTTGCACCTCGGTTGGGCTGCAATGTTCGATGGCTTTCGGAGGCACCGACATCTCATGCAGCCAGACGCTTGGGCGCAACCAGCATCATGGTCGTCGGGCAACGCCACGCCAGACTCGGCGCCAAGGGGTGAGCATCGGTGTCGATGACGACGGTCGGCAATTGCGCATAGCAATAGCCAGGGGGAATAGCCGGTTTCAGCATCATCGAGGTCAGTTCCAGCACGGACGCCCGGGAATTGGACGACACGAACGTGTAAAAGTTCCCGCTGTTCCAGGTCAGCACGGAGTACCGGAAGAATGATCTCAGAGCGGCTACTGTGGCCGACAGATCGACCTGAAGCTCCGCCATCGTGTCGAGGACTTCATCCTTCTTCTCCGATATGTGCCCTGCGGAGAAGTACCTGGACTTGAAAATCTCGTTCTTCTGCCGCTCGCGCTCGTGGTAGATCTGGGGGTCAGGATGAGAGAGCTTTTGTACTTGGACGAGGAGACCGCCCGGCCGGATCCGGGGACAGATGAACTCAAGCTGGGCGCGCCGGTCGCGGTCGTACATCTGAAACGTCGTGTCCTCGAAAAGCACATCAAATCCACCCTGGAAGGGCCGTAGATCCTGGTCGGTGGCGTAACGCCCGTCATCCAATTCGAAGAACGGCCCCTGGAAGAAGTGTGCATGATCGCTCCCCCGTTTCGCGAAGAACGATGTCCGGTTGGCTGCCGTTGGGCTGCAGCACAGGGCCTCGATGCGACCATTGCCAAGCGCGGCAAGCGTTCGCGCAAGGCATCCAGTGCCAGTGCCCAGGGTGTAAATGGTCGACGGGGAGCCGCTGCGTGCCCAGGTCCTCAAGCAGAAGGAATATATCGCAGCCCCCAGCCGGCATTCCTCTTCGAGCCGGTAGGGAATGCTTGCAAAGTAATGGCCGTCAAAGGGGCCCCAGAGGCGTCGGTGCGTATCCGCGAGAACAGCACCCTCGAGATCGAAATCGAGCAGTCCCATATCCGGTTGTGGGTCGGCAAGATCCGGTGCTCCACCCTGTCCGCTTGCAGTCCTTTCAAAGAACGCGGCGAAGGATGTGAGCCTTGGAGCGTTTCGCCACCGTTCAATCACCTCACGATCCACCATAGCAATCTCCCAATATCCTCACAGATGGCGCTTGTCCGACATTCCCTCGAGACAATTGCCTGCCGCTAGTGCGGACGGCTCATTAGATTCAGGTCTTCATCTGTGAACCCGTAGGAGGCGACAGCCAACCTGCCGAATTCGGCAAGTTGACTTTCCAGGGCCGAGGGGGCCGTCTCACCTGGAGAGCGAGCGCCATCAAAATGCGATCAGTTCGAGCAGGCTTGCCTTGGCAACCGCGTGATGGCTTGTAGAAGCGCCAAGTTTGAGCCGCGCCGATCGAAGGTACAATTTGACGGCGGTTTCGGAGATGCCCAGATCCGCTGCGATCTGTTTGTGAATCCGGCCTTTAGCAAGCAGGTCAAGGCACTGATATTCGCGCCTGGAGAGGCCTCGATAACCGTCATCCTGTCGCAGACCCGTCGCCGCCAGCACTGCTTCATGGAGATGGTGGGCGAGAATATGAAGCTCATGCATGCTTGAGGCAAGCAGACGCGACCAATCACGTTTGGGCAAGTTCGACACCGCCGAAACCAGACTGCGCTCGCCCTTCGGGCCTCTGACAGGGATGGTCAAGCCATGAGGGCCGATGTTGTAGGACCGTGCTTCCTTAAACAACCGCCAGACCTGTGCGGACTGCCGATCCAACGAAGACCAGTCCACCGGCAGAAACGCCCATCGCATGACCCCGATAACCGGGTCGATTTCGAAGTACCGATTATGGGCATAAGTTTTCAACCAGGCGTCGGGATAGGTCGTGCAGTAATAGGGGTACCGGTCTGCTCTGCCTCCACTGCGAACAACAAGGAGTGTCATGTGCGACAGCCCGTATCGTGCGCAAAGTTCGTGCAGCGTGAGATTCACCGCCTCGTTACTTTTTGCCGCCTGCAGGGTCCGCAGGGACGCCGCCAGTCTACGGTGGTCGAAGATCGGAGGAATGTTACGGTTCGCTGCCACGTCGCCGGATCCTGATAGGTCCATTCCGCGACCCGAACTCTAGCGGCAGCGTGCGGACGAGCACATTGTAGGAAATACCACAGCCGGCTCTCGCCTTTGGTCCTTGTCGATACACGGCGTCATACGCTCATTGTAGGAGATTCAGAACTCCCAACACAAGAAACGCGAGTGTACCGACAACCAATATCGTTTCGATGAACTTTGCGCTACCCATGACCGTTCCTCGATCGACATCAACAACGATTCTTGCTTTCAAATGTTCCAAGCTTGCCGCAGAGCAGCAACGCTGCTGATCAGGTCACAGCGACGGTTCACTTGCGTTGTGCTGCCGTGCTGACCCTCTATCCGCAATCAGCTGTCGTCGGCGACCGGAACTTTTACTGTCCAGGCCGGGCTGTCATCTCTGGGCCGTTGCGGACTATGGCCCCGCCGATGTCGACGACTCGACACGCCTTACCGAGAAGGCCCGATTGGCGGCATGGACGTGTTCTGGAACGACGGTGTCTGCGATAGGATTTCCACCCATGACGGCGGCTTGACGCATCGAAGCGAGCTGCGCCCGTCAGATCCGATCTCGGACGTAACCTCCGTGCGTGGTCAGCTCTCGAGTTCTCGGTGACGCACGGCGGCGGAACTCGCACCTCGGGCGATCAGCAGTAACACACATGCGGCGTTCGACATGGACTGGCGGCCAGAACGTGCCTGCGTGCCGGCATCGTCTCCGAACTTGTTCTCCGTCAGCGGCGGCCATGCGTTTGCGATGTGAATTATTGCAGGCACGAACGAACACTACCAGCATCTTGATCAACACGCGCACAGCGCGTCGGCGCGATCACCGCCCATCCGAAACACGAAGGGCTCCGAACCTCATACCTTCGGAGCCCTTCTATGTCCGTTGCCATTCCTGCACTCTTCTAGGGCGGGAGTGGCAATGGGCCTACAACCCAATTACACCGAAAATCAGAGCGGGTTTCAAGACCAGCAGGCTACCCATTTCGGATGAACGCTAGCGTTCCTAGTCAGAAGCGACCAGCCAATGTGCCCGGCGCCACTCGCCAGCCATGGTAGCCTCCATTCGCGTCCGGCGTCGCGGCTTGCTACACCTCGATCCCTTGCAGCCGCATCGCGTTGGAGCGACGACCCGCTAGCTGAAACGCGCGTAAAACGTCCGTCCCAGCCACTGGACTACTTGAAGGTTCAGTGCGGCATCGTTAGCGCCCTGAGCGACATGCAGGCAGTGGCGTCAAATGTCACCGATCATCAGCTCGACCTGTCGACCTCGTTAGACATAAGCCTATCCTCAAGCCTGTGCTTGAGCCTTCCGGCTTGTGCTGAGTGCCCGGTCGGAAGTGGGGCAATTCAAAGTGTCTGGTCGAAAGTGGGGGCAGTTCAGACGGAAAGGCTGGTGACCGGATCAATCTTTCGAAGATCGACGCGATCTCGGAGACGGCGAACAACGTCGCCTTCACCTTTATCGGCACAGAGAAGTTGTCCAAGAAGGCGGGAGAATTGCGCGACAGCAAGAGATTGTCGGACACCCATTTCTATGGGATATCAATGGCGACGGCCAAGCTGGCCTCGCCGTCCACCTCGACCATCCAACGACGCTTGCGATCAACTGCTTGGTGCTCTAGATCAATCCAGACGTTATGTACTGGGCCACTCCCGGGTGAGCCCCAGCATGCTTGGCGAGACAAACCTTATGCATCTTTCGGTAGAACCTTGAAACGCTATGCTAGGTATCGGAAACGAGCACAATTTCTCTGCGTCGTAGCGTCTTCAATTTGGCTTCCACCTCATCCGACAAGAGCCGGTAGATTTGCCGAAGTGCATCAGCGGCTTCCAGATATGGCTGTGCCACGCCATCATCTCGCATTCGTCGACTGATATCCTCGATATTCTGAGCCCCCTTCTGGACAATACGCCCAAGGAGAAGTGCCTGGTCTAAAGTCAGTTCCCGGCGCCCGAGAATATGTTGAGCCTGGGCATGGAGGTGCTGAGCTGTCTCTCCTTGTTTCTGCAGTACCTGCATCCATTCATTGCTCATGTGTTACTCTCCGCCACTTGTTGAGGGTGACACCGCAGAAGCAAAGTCAGGAGAGATCGGCGATCAAATCGAGGTCCCAGATGAGACTTGCCACCACCAGTAGTGCACCGGCAATCAGCACGGCGTAGAGCCACCACGGATCACGCAAGACACCCTCTCGGCCGTTCGCATTTCGGGACTTCGGCCGATGCTCCATACAGAACCAGTCAATCGCTCCCTGGCCTCGACCGTAGCCGTAGGGGGCCCACTTCTTGCAACCCGGGTGCTGGCACCAGTGTTGTTTGTGGTCGCTGGTTGACTTCCCGCCGTTTGTCCTTTTGTCGCTCATCGTGTGATCAATCCACGGTCTCGCCCGCCAGATCATCGGTAAGAGGAGGTCGGCGGCCTCCTGCGTTGCGCTGCCGCTATGATGTCGAGCGCCTTTAGCGGGTCCTCGCAACCGTTTCGGAATACAAACATTACGCGGCGAGCCAATGCCCGTGCCTCTTTGCTGTCCACCGGATGCCGTGCGCCCTTATTCGCAAGACTAAACAAACTTCGCATCACGCTGATATCCTCCGACGTGAAGACACCTATGCGACGTCTGCTGTTCCCAGCCGGTGCCGCGCGCTTTCGGTGCTTCGCGGCCGCCAAGCCGACGCTCGCCAGTTGGTCTCCGTAGACGAGCCCTCGATCATAGAGGTCGTTGAGATAATGGCGCAGCCAAAGGCGCTCGGATGGTAAAAGATCCAAACCAGGCCTGTGAGGCAATTTCGTGCACGAGAACCGCAAGAACGGAATCTCGATCGCGTGCATCAATGATGAGATGAGTTTGGGAGTGCATTACGATCTCCTCCCGTGGGCGGAAGAAGCCACCTCCCTGTCGTCGACGCCCCTATAGTTTGCCGACGATATCCGTACTATGCGCTCACGCCCGGAAAACACAACGAAATAAAACTGTGATGACGGGAGCGTTGTCAACGTGGCATTTTCCTCGCCAGAAACGGCTCTTCCGCCGAGACGTGCGCCGGGCGCTTTTCCGCTGCAGTCTTGACGTGCAGAACGCCTTTGACCTTCTGCATGTCTCTATCAGCACTCCGCCTTCGGGGTACCAAACTTCGGCGCAGTTTGCTATCGCCACACGTGACCAGCGGAGGCCCGGTGTTGGTCCTCCGCTGGCTTCGCGGGCATCACGCCTGCGCCGACGCCAAGGGCGCCGGTGGGCCGGATGGGGGCATCGGGCCCAAAGCGTGAAACTTTTCTCTGACACAGATGTTCCGCCACAGAAAAAATGTGTGGCCTGGCTTCTCGGCAATCGCCGCACCGAATTGAACTGCGGAATGCTGGTACATTGCTTGCTCCGGAAGCGCTGGCAGTTTGCACGTTGAGTGGCCTGCGCATGGCGGGGTGTCGGTGCTTTGAAAACCGTGGGACAGCGGTCTTGGCTGGGTTGCTGCCCTAACACACGTGTGTACAATTTCCGCCATGGCGAATCTCAACGCGAGAATTTCAGACATCGGCCTGAGACCCGGTCTCGTGGCGGAGCTTAATCAAAGAGGTTTCGATCGTGTTGCTGACATGATCGACATGCCCAACTATGAAATCCTTCGTATCCCCAACATGGGAGGGACCTGTTATCGTCGTCTCTGCGCTGCCATGGGACGCGAGCCACATTCGAAAAAGTGAGTTGCCGTCGCAGCAAGCGGTGGTCAAGCGAAGATTTCGGCACTCAGCGCTCAATGCTTCCAGAGAACGTCCACGGGGCTCCTGAAACCGCGAAGCCCGACGTTGTCATGGCCCAAGCCCTTACATTGGGTATAGCGTTTCGGCGAGGTTCACGACCTGTGGCCGGAGACGGCTTCGACATTCGGAAAGTTCCGCAGAGCTCGAACAGCCGGGGCACTCGATCGTGTGGAAGGCCGTGGCAGTGCAGGGTCTTTGATGTCGAGCAAGAGGCAGGAAAGTCCCGGGCGAGAACGCGGCTATGCTCGGCAACGAGATTGGCGCACTTCATACGCGTGATTTCATCCTAACGCCTGGTCGAGAAGGTCCGACGACGCGACGCATGGGCAGCGCGTTCGGGTGGCGCGTCTCGCGATCGTCATAATGCAGCATCGGCGCGTCGAGCTCTTCGACGGTCGGGCGCCCGTCGCATTGCGTCCATCAGGATGTTAACCCAAGACGCTTCAGCAATACCGTGGCGTCAGCCATGGCGGTGCGATCAAGATCCAGGTCCAAGCGGGTTGCGATCGCGATCGCACTTGCGAGATAGTTGCCCATCGTCCTGGGGGTCCGACGCGAACTTGCGTAACTTGCAAGGCCCCATCCTGGTTCTCAATTCTATAGCCGTGTCCGAATACGGCAGCCGTAGAGCTTACCGCAACGGGCCGAAGACGAAGCTGGGGGTCGCACCAGAAGACACGGATCGCTTCGCCCGATGGCGAGAAACTTGAATTCCCATGGCTGCGGTTGCACCGCCTCGATGAGAGATCCGACTTTCATGCCATACCTTCGGCCCTAATGTATGCGATTCAGTATTCAGTCCGCCTTATTGACCGGGGGAAGTGTCCAGGAGCCGTTGATGATGGACGGATCATTCTCATCGGGCCAATAGAGGCGCATCATCAGGTAGAACTTGCCCTTGGGTGCCGGGAGCCAGTTTGCCTCCTTGCCCGCGCCAGGCGACTTGTGCTGGATGAGGATGTCGACGGAACCGTCGGCATTGGCCTTGAGGTCCTGGCGCGCGCTGATCGAGTAGCGATTGATGGGATTGTCGACGAAGAAGTAGTTCTCGTCGTACATGGTGATCGACCAGAAGCCCTTGACCGGCGGGAGCTGCCCTTTCTTGAAAGTCACGATGTAGGCGCTTGTGCCATTGTAGCTGCGAGCGAAGACGCCGTCGCCGTCCCTTCGAGACGTCGGATAGACGGCGTCCTGCGGCCGATTGGCGCCAAGTCCGATGGCGGTAACGAGCGCGCGCTGAATATAGTTCGTGCCGTAGACGCCGGTCTTGGTCGTAAATCCCCAGCCGTTGGTGTTCTGGACATCCCCACCGCTCATTTTGAAGTGCAGCATGATGCGCGCGAAGCCGATCTCCGGGACACGTCTTTCGAAGGCGGGATCGAACTTGGATTTGTTGAAAGGCTGGCCGGCGACGAGACCGATCGCCGCGAACCTTTCGAGAGCTGGTGCGTCGACCTCGGCCGGTTGATTTCGCGTCATGAGTTCGCTGAGCAGGGTGAAATACTCGATGGCGGTCATGCGATTGACCTGATCCCGGACCGCCGTTTTCATGTCTACGGACGGATCGACCTTTCCCGCAGGCGGAGTGTAGTTCGTACCCCAGGTCGACAGCGGCTGTAGCTTGCAGGCGTCTTGGATCTTATGTACGGCGGCATAGTCATCGGGCGTGCCGGTGCAATAGATGCGACCAAGGAGCCAGACGATAGCGGTCGGTGACTTGTATTCCGTGACACCTTCCGGAAGGGAGCCGGACCAGCCTGGTCCGGTGATGGCGAAGGTTTGTGCCGTCCCACCCGTGGTTCTCGAACCCGGCACTTGGAATACATTGGTCCAGCCGTCGAGCATCGGGAAAAGGAAGTACCGATCGCCCATGTCCGGGAACGAAAAGACCCAAGGCTCGTCGCCGACGTCGATGAATGTCGTCGTATAGAGCGTATCAGCATTGGGGGCCGTGACGTCCCGGAAGGACGCATTCGGGTATTCGCGGAGCTTGATGAGATGTCCCATCGGTCCGCGCGTCCCCTTGACCTCGGCGACATTCGTTATGACGCGTCGCGTCATTTCCATGGTCACCAGCGGATAACCATAGACATAGGCGTCGACAGCCGTCCAGAAGTCCTCGGAACCTGTGACCAGATCTGTGAGCGGCCCGTCAAAGGCATTTGCTGGGCGAACGGCCGTGGATGCGAGAAGGCTGGTGCCGCCGACGATCGCGGCGCGGCGTGTGATATTCATAGCTGATCTCCCTCATTCGTTGGCTAGTAGGGCAAAAGGGGCAGGTAGTTTGGGTCGGGCGGCGCCCGCAAAGGACACCGGCGTACATGGCAACTCAATGATGTCGATGAAGACAAAGGTCTGCCCGTCCGCATTAGCCGGAATTTCGCCTTCGAGTACAGCGACATCGAAGTTGATGCGACCGTCGGCGGCGTTGGCGACCTCAGCATCACCACCTCGTCCTTCACGCTCGGGCCGTCCTTTGCGAACGTCGCGACGACTGCGTTCGGTTGATTCTTTAAAGAACTGTCGGACCCCTCGTCCCGCTGCTCCAGTAGATGCGCGGTCAGCGCGTGGCCTGCCGCTGGAACCGGCCGATCGGCCAAGATGATTGCGTTGGGCGCGGCGCCGTCCAGGATCAACTTGCCGGCTTGCAGTTTCGCGCCGGTTGCGTTCATCACGATGAGCGAAGGCTCCATCTGGGGCTTGCGAGCACCGGTCGTCTTCTGAGACGGAGCCAAAATCCCATCCTGTGCGAGCGCCGGTGCCGCAGAGAGGACGCCTAGAAGCACTTTGCGCGGCAGGAGCTCGTCGCACACGTACAGAACCGCTCGCGGACCTCGGCGAGCGTCTCAATGTCCCCTGTCCTGTCCGGAAAGTGCGGATCGCTGCCCGCATCCATCAGCCTTAATGCTTGCCACGACCAACTCCGACCTCAGTGCCACCGTTGGCTGGTTTTATAGGGTGACAGCTCGCAACTTCTGCGTAACATTACGCAAAGTTTGGGGTAACATCGCCATGAGCAGTTATTTGGGAAGCGTACGGAGCGTTCGTGGGTCACGCGTGCCGCTCGTTGGTCTCGCCGGGACGACGAGTGGGGAACAGACGGCGGCGAAGGATACCACGTCCTTTGGACGTTCGGCTCAGGAGGCGCTCGATCGCATCCTGCAGAGCCCGGACTTCCATGCTACGCCGCGATCTCGCCGCTTCCTTACCTATGTGGTCGAAGAGACCCTTGCCGGCCGTGCCGAGCGCATCAAGTCGTTCTCAATCGCCACGGACGTGTTTGGCCGCGGCTCTGATTTCGACGCCCACTCCGACCCCATTGTTCGCCTTGAGGCCGGCCGGCTGCGCCGTGCGCTCGAACAGTACTACCTCAAGGCGGGGCGCGAAGACCCGCTCATCATATCGATTCCCAAAGGGGGGTATGTCCCGCTTATTCTGCCCCGCATCAAGGTGGAAACAGGTGCGCGGCGTGCCTTGGCCAAGCCCAGGCCCATCTTCCTCGGGGCCGTGGCGGCGCTCGGCCTGGCAAGCGCGGTATCCGTGGTCATGTCGCCGCCCTGGCGCAGTGATCCCACTGTACCTGCCGTGCCGCGCCTCCTCGTCCGGCCGTTCGAGGATCTGTCTCGGTCGGGCAACTCGGCCGCCTTCACTGCAGGTCTGACGCACGAGATCATCGGTCAGGTGGCGAAATTCAAGGACATCGTTACCGTCGAGGGCCGGGAAGCCACCAGTTCCGCGGGCGATAAGGCGCGCTATGAGCTTTCGGGAAATGTCAGCCTGGGCGAGGATACAGTCCGTTTGCAGGCGCGCGTCTTGAAAACAGAAGATTCCAGTGTTCTCTGGGCGCAGTCTTACGAGGCGGACTTCGAGCCTTCACAGCTGATCGCGATAGAAAAGGAGATCGCGAACCAAATTGCCACAGCGCTCGGACAGCCCTACGGGGTGATATTCAGGGCCGATGCGGAGCGCGTGGTGGCACATGCACCCGACGACTGGGCTGCCTATTCGTGCACACTGTCATACTACGCCTACCGTGCCAACATCGATGCCAGGACCCATCCCGCCGTCCGCCAATGTCTCGAAGATGCAGTTGCGCGCTTTCCGAGCTATGCGACCGCCTGGGCACTTCTGTCGCAGACCTATATCGACGAGATCCGGTTCGGCTACCCCGTTGGTTCGTCGATGTCACCCACATCTCTTGATCGTGCATTGGCCGCTGCGCGTCGTGCCATGGAGATCGACCCACAAAATGTGCGCGCCCTAGAAGCCGAAATGTTCGCACTCTACTTCAGCGGACAGGTTGACGCGAGCCTGTCTCTGGGCAAACACGCCCTCGCGACCAATCCGAACGACACAGAACTGATGGGAGAGTACGGTTCGCGCCTCGCCGTGTCGGGACAATGGGACGAAGGTTGCAGCCTCATCGCTGAAGCGCGCGGCCGCAATCCGGGCCCGCTCGGCTACTATGAGGCTATCCTGTCGGTTTGCGCCTATTTTCGCAACGACTACAAGACTGCCGCGATGTGGATATGAAAGTCGGGCGCCATTGACAATCCCGCCTATCACCTGATTGCGGCTGCCGTCCTCGCGGAAGCCGATCCCACAGGAAAAGCGGCAGAATGGGAGCGGGACTGGCTGATGGCCAACGCTCGCGGCCTTGTCGAGAATATCTGGACATGGACGGCCCTTCGTTACGCAAGGACGGAAGATCGGGAGCGCTTTGTCGGGTCGCTGCGCAAGGCTGGTCTTCCAATTCCCACTCGACCGGCCGTGCCACGCTGATCTGGCCGGCGTGTTCGACGCCGGGCCTTGTGGCTGGACAGCTCTAGTCTACTGTTCCGAACTTCCGCAACAGACCCGCAATTGCTGAAAACACTACAATCAACGCGCAGTAGCCCAGCGTTGTCAGGGTCAGGCCAACAGCACCGACCATCACCCCTGCCAACAGGGTCGGCAATCCGAAAGCGAGATAGCTGAGCGTGAATAGCGAAGCGAACAGCTCGCCACGCTCATCCGGGCGCACCAGCGGAACGATCGAGCGCAGCACGCCATAGAAGCATGTTCCAAAGCCCGTTCCGGCGATCATCAGTGCTGCCAGATATGCGGGCAGGGACGGCCAGACGATTGCAGCAAGCGTCAACGCTGTGCCGATCGAGAGCGCCAAGGTGCCGTAAAGTGTCACCCGCCGCGAGGAATGGCCCCGCGCGGCATGGCAGGCGGTGGCACCTGAGGCGCAAAGCAATACGATCACGCTTGCCTGGGTGAGGTGATCCTCCGCATTGAAGATGTGCCGGACAATCGGTGCTCCGAGCGACAGATAGAGACCGCCCGTTGACCAACCCGCGATTACGGCCGGTGCGCTGCGCCAGAATGCCCTGGCTGCCGTCGCCGGTACGCCGATCCTCGGGCGAAGGGAGGCCCACACACCCTCATGTCGCGGCGCGGTCTCAGGAATGAACCAGATCACGATGGTAAACAATGCATAGGTTGCCACCAGCGTGCCAAATACGTCGGCTTCCGCCAACTCGGTGACGTCCATCAGCATGCCCGCCACAAGAGCACCCATCGCAAGACCGCTCAAGGGAACGACAGAATTCCATACCGAAGCGCTGCCTGGTCTGTCCTTAGGCTCGAAATCGACCACTGCCGCCGAGAGCGCGGAGAGCGTTAGCCCGACCGCCACACCTTGCAATGTACGCGCGGCGAGCAAGCCTGCCACGCCATCTGCTTGCCAGAAAAGCAGCATGCTCAATGCCAGCAACCCAAAGCCTGCCGATATGACTGGGCGCCTGCCGACATGGTCCGACAAAGATCCCGTAACAAGCAGCGACGCAAGTAGCGCTACCGTATAGACGGCAAAGATGCTTGTCAGGGTCGCCGCGGAAAAGCCGATCTGCTGCTGAAGAATGGGATAAAAAGGCGAGGGTGCGCTAGCACCGGCCATCATCACGGCCATGCCGGCGAGTGTGACGCGAAAGCCCGCGAGGCCGCTGAGCGGTAGGGGGAGCGTCGTGTAAGACATGGTTCACCTGATTGTTCGAATATTTTCGAACCAATTAGTACTACCCTTTCTCTAAGAGTTCAACTAAATTCGAACCATGGCGTCTGAGGTTGCAGAACTCCCACATCCCGCTCGCAGCGAGCTTAAGCTGACCGACGTGCTCTTTGCGTTGAGCGACCCCGAGCGACTGGCGATCGTACGCCAACTGGCGGGTGGTCCGCTGGAAATGGCACAGTGCCACCTATCAGACCCTTCGATGCCGAAGTCGACAAAGTCGCATCTCATGAAGGTGCTGCGAGAAGCTGGTGTTATCCGCAACGAGCCCCTGGGGCGTGGTCGCCGCCTTACGCTCCGTCGCGAGGATTTGGAGACCCGTTTCCCAGGCTTGATTGGTTCGGTGTTGTCCACCTTTGGTGAGAGATAACTCAGTCGAAGCCTGTGATAGGTTTTTGCGCGACCCGGCCTCGCCAAGATAGTAAGCTGGGCAGCAGGCTACCCTGTTCCTTCAGCGTCCCCGCGAGACAGGGGACGTACGCAATTTGTCGCGGCAGGGAGGATGTTGTGGAGCCCACATTTCAATCGATGGAGCTCGGCGCTGGGACTGTTCCACTCTATATCGATACGCCGGGCCAGCTGAGAAAAATGGGCGTCTCTCCTCCTCTCGGCCTGTGGGAGGCGAAAATCAAGTTACGGAACTTTCCTGCGGAGCCGAAAATGGGACTTCAGTCGGTCGTGTTCACCTAATATTCAGAGCTTGGGCGCATATTTGGTTGGGCGCCGGCCTGTCACTACGTACGCTCACCTTCTGCATGGGCTCGCTTCGGCGGGCCATTTTTGTGAGATGGGGAGCCCCAGAGATACTATTTACGCCAACGCAGCCATGGAGACGCTGCGTGCGGATTACCGTCACCTCCGGCAGCAGCGCTTGAGCCGCGCGCATCATGAGCCCCGGTATGTTGTCCGGACCGTCGCCCAGCTGCGAGCGCGACGATGCCTATGAGGCATGTGAGGACTTGTTCATCCCAAGATACATACCATGTGCAACCATTGCTGAGTTCCGTCCGGTCGACATCCCGCATTTTGGTTGGCGATATCACCTTGTTGGACCTAAGGACGGTTCGGGTTTCGGTTCCCGAGTAGCAAGTGCGCAGGCAAAGCCGGTACGGATATCAAGATTGTGCTGTCGCCCGCTGCGGAATAGGTCCCAATGACTGTTGTGTACCCGCTGGGATCGACAAGCGGCGATGAGATTGATGTGTCAAAGTTAATTGCGCAATTCCAGGAGGGGCGCACATTCGACTGGGAGGAACTGAAAATGCACTCTTTCTTTCGGAATGATGCTACCCTTACGCATGCTGACCTGGCCGCACTCGATGAGGTCTTCGATGCTCTCTGCAAGCAGGAACGTCTGGCGCGACGCTCTGCGGCAGCCGATGAAATTGCCAGGCGCATCATGCAGCTCTACAAGTTCGGTGTGCGCGAAAGGGCAATACTTATGACGGTTGTACAAAGCAGTGTGAGGCGACTACACTGACCCGAGCGGTTGCAATGGCTGCCGCCCAGGGCTTGATCCAGCCCGACCTGTCATCCTCAGGAATGCGAAGAGCCTGAAAACACCTGTCGATTTGTGGGCAGAGCCCGTCAGAGGGTGCGATAGAGGGCGACCATATGATGGTCGATGTCTTCAAATCGATCATAGCATGATAGCCATGTATGCTCAGAGAAAACGTCTCTTTGGGCGCGGGATTCCATGACGAACGCCATGCGCAGGGGGCTGCCCGCCCGGTCGGCGCGGGCCTTGTGCAGCACGGTGTTCAAGATCGGCGCTTCAAACGGGTTGAAAAAATATAGAACGGAACTATCCGAATAGTCGAATTCCTCCGCTGGCGAATGGTAAGCGTCCGGTGAAGCTGCCTTTGAGATTTTCCGCGAACCCCTGAAGTTACGTCACTAATTCCGTCATTAGAGACGTCATCAGGGATGAACTATGGGCCGTATGGAGATTTTGACCGGTGTCGAGCGTCGGCGCGACTGGTCCGACGAGGAGAAGCTTTCGATACTGCAAGAGGCTGCTGACCCGGATGCCAGGATTTCCGACGTCGCTCGTCGGTACGATATCAAGCCACAGCAGATTTATACCTGGCGGCGGAAGTTCTCGGCGGGGCAGGCTGAGCCGTTGGTTTCTTTTCTACCCGTCGCACTGATCGCTACGGGAACGAGTGACGAAGCCGAGCAACCAACACCATTGGACAAGCCTGCAGCAAAGCGGGCGACACGCCCCATGCGGATCGAGATCGGCTGCAAGGGCGGCCGTGTGTTGAAGGTCGAGGCCAACATTGCGCCTGATGTCTTGAAAGCACTGATCCGCTCGGTTGAAGAGGCATGATCGCGCCGGGCGCAAATGTGCGGGTCTATCTCGCCTGCGGTGTGACGGACATGCGCAAGGGGATCGACGGCCTGATGGCGCTGGTGCAGTCGTCGCTTCGCCAGAAGCCGGCGTCTGGTTCGGTCTTCGCATTCCGGGGCCGTCGTGGTGATCGCATAAAGCTGCTGTTCTGGGATGGCCAGGGATTTTGCCTCTACTACAAGGTCCTGGAGAAAGGCTGTTTTCCCTGGCCATCCGCGACCGACGGCACTGCCCGGCTGACGGCGGCGCAGTTGTCGATGCTATGGGAAGGTATTGACTGGCGGCGACCCGCCTGGACATCTGCGCCGACACGAGTTGCGTAAGGCAGATGCCAATCTTTACAGATAGATAGGTGGTATTCTGACGCCAAATCGGGTATAGATTTTGGCATGGAAGAAGGCCATTCGAACCTGCCGGATGACGTCGATGCATTGCGAGCCATTATCGCTGCGCAGACCGATCAACTGGCTGAACAGGCTCGAAGGCTTCAATCCCGCGACACCCTGATCGACAAACTGAAGGCGCAGCTTGCGGTTCTCAAGCGGGCACGGTTCGGCTCGTCCTCCGAGAAGATGGACCGCGCCATCGAACAGCTCGAACTGGCGTTGGAAGATATCGAGGCGGCCGAGGCGGAAGCCATGGCCCCGACATCGTCGTCGACTGCCGGTCCGGCAAAGGCCAAGCCGAGCCGCCAGCCATTGCCCGATCATCTGCCACGCCATGACGTGACGCACCAGGCAACTTGCGCATGCCCGGTCTGTGGCGGCTCCGACTTCATCCGTGCAGGCGAAAGCGTTAGCGAGGTTCTCGACTATGTCCCGGCCTCGTTTCGTGTCGTGCGCCATATCCAGCCCCGCTTCACCTGCAAGGGCTGCGATACGCAGGTTAAGGTCGAGATGCCGTCGCTGCCCATAGAACGCGGCAAGCCGGGGCCGGGTCTGGTCGCCCATGTGCTGATCGCCAAATATTGCGATCACCTGCCTCTCTATCGCCAATCCGAGATTTACGCGCGAGAAGGCGTCGATCTTTCCCGCTCGACTATGGCCGACTGGATCGGCAAGGCCAGCACATTACTGGAGCCGCTGCTGGTGAAGATCAAAGACCATGTGTTCGTTGGCCATCGACTTCATGGTGACGATACGCCCGTTCCGGTTCTGGAGCCAGGCAAGGGCAAGACCAGGACCGGGCGGTTGTGGACTTATGTTCGCGACGGCCGTCCCTATGGTGACACGATCCCACCTGCAGTCTGCTACTTCTTCAGTCCGGATCGTAGAGGACTGCATCCCCGGCAGCATCTGGCCACCTTCTCCGGCGTGCTGCATGCCGACGGCTATGCAGGCTTCCGTGACCTCTACGAACCACACAAGCCAGGCGGCCCACCGACCATCCTGGAAGCCGCCTGCTGGGCGCATGCGAGACGCAAGTTCTTCGATCTGACGACTTCAGGAAAAGCGCCGATTGCGGAGGAAGCGCTGCGTCGGATCGGCGAACTCTACGACATCGAAAAGGCCATTCGTGGTGAGCCGCCAGATGTGCGGAAAGCTGCGCGGCAACATAGCAGCACTCCCAAGGTCGAAGCCTTGCGGCTATGGCTGGATGGCAATCTCAAACGCCTGCCACAAAAATCCGGGACAGCGGAAGCGATCCGATACGCACTTTCCCGCTGGAAATCGCTTTGCCGCTTCCTTGAAGACGGCACCATCGAGATCGACAACAATGCGGCTGAACGAGCGATCCGGCCGATTGCGCTCGGCCGTTAGAACTGGCTGTTTGCGGGATCAGACAAGGGCGGCGAACGCGCCGCTGCAATCCTGTCGTTGATCGAGACCGCAAGGCTCAACCGCCTCGATCCGGAAGCCTACCTGCGGGAGGTCCTCACCCGCATCGCCGATCATCCCATCAACCGGATCGACGAACTCCTGCCGTGGAACCTGCAAGGTCCGTCAGAAATGGCCTGACCGGACGCTTACGGCGAATGGGCGATTGTGACAGGAGATCTTTTTCCTCGCAATTTCAGTGCATTTCGCCTCGCGTCGTTTACCAAGGCTTGTGAATACTCAATTCCGGTAACCATAGAAACACACTGCCGTGCCGCGAGGCAAACCACACGTCCCTTTCCACATCCAACGTCCACAAATCTATCATTTGGCGATAGCTGCAATCTATCCAAAAGCGCTTGGATGCAGCGGTAGCTTATTGTGGCGTAATATACATGGCCATCGGATTCGGCGGGCGCCGTTCCCGCGGTCGAGATGTTCAGCCGCATGTCATTTACGCGACCTCTGATGCTGCGCGCCAAGCCATGCAGAAACATCGATATCAACCCTTTCAGTTGTCGTCATTTCCATCGACAAACGTTACTAAGCTAATATGTCATGGTTTTCTTCAGTGACTGACTACGACCTTGGGTGAAATTTGCCGCCTGAAAGGTGGCTTTCGCCACGTTGGCGTGTGAACAGGTAGTAAACTGCAAGCAGCGATCTACAACGCGTCGGGGGCCTGGGATGGAGCTAGAGGAAAGCGACGCAGGCAGGGGGCTGGCGTTCCGCAGGGGAAAGGAGTCGCCCAGTGGGGGAACCACCGCGCTCGCCCTAAGTTATCTCCTCTAACAGGAGGAAACAACATGCCGGCAAAATCGAAAGCTCAGCAAAAGGCAGCAGGTGCGGCTCTTTCTGCGAAGCGTGGAGACACGCCCAAGAGCAAGCTAAGGGGCGCCTCCAAGCAGATGGCCGAATCCATGACCGAGAAAGAATTGGAGGAGTTTGCCTCGACCAAGCGGAAGGGCAAACCGGAACACGTATCGGACTGAGCGGGCACGTTCAGGCTTGAGATCAACTGGAGCAACGATGCGCGGTGCCTTGGCGGGTGCACGGATGGGCGGCCGTACGATTTGCAAGCTTCCGAGTCCGCCCGGGCGCGGGGAGCCGCCTTCGGCAGCTGCCGCCCTCGCGACGCTGTCAGGCGTGAGCTCGGCGGCCGAAGCCGACGTGGACGGTGGGTCGTTTTTTATTGCCCAGCCAGATTTTGGGAGACCGGAGCCAAGGAGCCGCACGCCGCCCACACGCTCACTGGGGGTTATGGCCACCATCAAAGGCGATAAGGCTAGCACTCGCGCACTAAGGCACGGGCTTGCCAATGTGATCCGCCACAAACGCACCACGATCACCCAAGGGCAGTGGCTGCCCAGTGGTTGAATCGCACACCGTCTGGTGTTCAAGTTCCGCATTCAGTTCCGCGCCTACCAGTATGATCAAGACTGAGAGCCACATCCAGATCAAAACGCCCACAAGGCCTCCGAGGGCACCATATGTGGCTTCGTAGTCGGCGACGTTGTCGAGGTACCAGGAAAAGCCCAATGTCATCACAAGCCAAGCGAAGGTGGATAGAGCGGCACCCCAAGTCAGCCATCTAACTTTGGCTGGCTCCCGGCTCGGCCCTAATCGGTAGATCGCCGTCGACGCCGCGAACATCAGCAGCAAGAGGAAGGGCCATCTTGCAAAGAGCGCTAAGTTCTCCTTCAGGGGATCGAGCCAAACGTACGACAAGGCGATTGGCAAGATCCCAAGGGCAGCAATCACAGCGAGTGCAGCCAGCATTGCGCCAAAGGTGAACGCAAGCGCAATCACGTTCAGCCGAACGAACCCGCGCTTCTCTACTTCGTCATAGGCTACGTTCATTGCATCGAACATCGCCAACGTGCCATTGTGGGCACTCCACAGGGCCACAACCAGTCCGACGAAGAAGGCTGCTCCTAAGGCGCTTTGACGGCTTTGAATGAGCAAATGCAGTTGATCCGAAAAAACCCCGTATGCCTCCCCCGGCAATACGCTGGCCATTGCCTGTACGTGCTGGCTGATGTCGGTCGGATCTGCAAGCAAGCCGTACAGCGAAACGGTGGCGGCTAGCCCGGGAAAAAAGGCGAGGAGCAGGTAGAAGGTAACGCCTGCCGCGACGAGTGTAACCCGGTCGGTCGATAGCGAATCTATGACCCTCCAGAATACATCCCGCAGTCCTCGCGGAGGAATCTCTGCTGGTCTCTGGGCCAACCGTCCGCGGTCTTTGACCTTGCCGGCATCAAGTTTGGCAACACCCGTCCGAGAACGCCCGGCAAGGGCGCGGCCCGAAATGAGCGCGCCCGCCAGGACGGAAAGCCCGATCAAGGCCAAGGTTGCACGATCGCGTGAGCCATTCTGTCTGCGCGACATGCTTGCCTCCATCTCCTCCAAAGGCGTGATGCTCGACCTTTAAAAATGATGCAGTTCGGCAGAAGAGGCGTCCGGCGGCGGCCGAGCCACCGCAATCTCCCGCCGGCTGCCGTGTTGTCGTATCGGCTTGGTCCCGATCCCATCGTCGGCCCCATCGAGGCAGGCCACCTTTTGCGGCGGCAACGCGGTAGAAACGAGTCGACCTCGACCTCCTTCCGAGCGCTTTTCCAACGGTTGTTTTTGCCGCGACCATCTATGGCAACTCGCGAGGTATTGAGGGGACACGCGGGCTTCGTTCTGAGGACGAGGTGGGCACGTCTGTAATTTCTGACCTCGCCAAGAGCGTTCGTAACCCTACTATCCCCCCGCGGCGTACTCCAGCCGATAGCAGGTCTACTGCGATCATGGGATGCCGCTTCACAAGGCGCATGATGACCCGTGCAATTGCTGCAGTCACTGCTCGACTTTTCACGGTCTTGCTGAGACGGCTGACGATGAACGTCTCAAGCCAACTTGTTTGGATAGCGGGCGACGCCGTAGTTAATGTACGACGGCGCCGTGGCGAGGGCCCGTTTTTTTTCGGAGCTCCTTGCGTCGCTCATTCGCCGCTTTTCTCATCTTTTTTGGTAGTGCATCGTTTGCGCTATTGCGCACCACGTCGCTCACCGCATGTGCTGCGCTTCGCATCGCCTCTCCGGCCAATCCTGCCACCTTCACGCTCTTTCGAGCACCTTTTCCGGCGGCGTCGGCAATCTCGTCACGTTCACTTAGGAGAACTGCAGCTGCGGCTCCTGCGCCTGCAGTGAGTGCATTCGCCAAAATCCCGCGCCCAATATCACTCTTGAGCAAAGCATTCAGGATCGATGATTTTCGAATGACCTTTGGCACCTTGTACCCACCGACTTTTTTAGGAATCTTGTTCTTCGCCATGACGAATCCTCCTGTCGGACGGGAAACGCAGGAAACTATGAGCTGTTCCCGTTGCAACGAACGTCATCGCTATAAAGCCACCGTGTCGGGAAAAATTTCTATCAAGGGCTGGAACAGGTACAGACGTTAACCGTTCGCATCATGGGTCCGCAAAAGACCTCAAACAACCCCTTGCGGAAGGAAACGGCTATGGCAAACGATTATTATCGTCGTCAGGAACAACGTGAAGCAGGGCGATTTGGCCGAGACCAGGATGACGACCGCGGTCGACGGCACTCGCGGTGGATGCCGTCCGAGGATGACGACAGAGAACGTCGCAGATTTAGCGCCGATTGGGACGATGACAGCAGGTCAGGGCGCGAATTTGGAGGGAGGGAACGCGAAGAAGGGGGGTATCGTGGCACCTCGTTCGGTGAGCGCGTCGGCGGCGGTTTCGGCGGACAGTATCCCGGCCGCGGCTATGGTGAATTTGAGAGTGACACAACGCGTGGAAGCTACGGTGAGCGTCGGTTCGGTGGCGAGGGACGCGACCGCGGCCGAGACATGAGTTGGAACGAAAGTGGTCGGAAAGGCGGCTATAGTGGGCAGGCACGCGGACAATTTCAGGGCCGCGGTCCTAAGGGCTATGAACGGTCCGACAGCCGCATTCGCGAAGATGTATGCGATCGTCTGTGTGACGACGCGAGTATCGACGCCACCGAGATTGAGGTGAGTGTCGAAAAAGGCGAAATCACACTGAGTGGCACTGTGGAAAGCAGGGATCAGAAACGACGTGCGGAGGACTGCATCGAAGACGTCTCTGGCGTAAAGAACGTGCAGAACAACCTTCGTGTCGCGCCGCAGTCGTCGTCCGGTGCCAGCAATAAAACGAGCACCTCGGCGTCGTCAATGTCTGAAGGACGGAGTGAGCCGGGGATGGGAGGCGAAGCCACCAAACCGCATTGACTCACTGGATTTGCATGCCTGTGAAGGGGCAGAGCCCCTTCACAGGGTGCTTCTGCATACACCCGGGTAGTCGGGCTTCGCCCTCACCACACCCCAAATGTGCGCAATAGGGGTTCCACTACAAAGAAAGCAATTAATCCCGCGCACCCGAGCACCAACGCGATCGCAGTGAATGAAACTTGCATAACGAACCTTACGGTGACAATTCCTGCGGGTAGAACAACTCCAGTCGCTCGTGAAAGGTTCCCCTCCCAAAAGGCCGCCATTCAGGCGGAGCCCGCAAAGTCTATTGCGCTGACAGTCATTGAACGAACCCTCACTGTCATACCCGTTTGAAGGAGGATGGCGTCCGCGGCATTCCAGTCGAATTCGGACGCCGAAAATCCGACAGCCTTCTCATGCACTTTGAAGTGCGATGGTGGAACACTTTCAAACAGAAGCTGCGCTCAAGCCGACATAAGGGGATCTGAAGCGGCGGCCTTAGGTTGGCACCTTAGCGCAAGGGGGACGCCGTTCTTCGCGCCGTCGGCAGGGGATCCGCCAGTTCAACCTCGTTCCCCAGCTGACGATCCTCCAGGACTGTACTCTCGCCCGCCTTGGGTAAGAAGATGCCACGCGAGCGGCGGTCGAAATCGCCATGCCTACCTGAACCCGGTGCGCATTCCGGAGCAGGTAAGTATCCAAGCCAGCTCTCCGGCGCTGTCTTGGCTTGAAGCGCTGGAAGCTGGGAACGAGAAAATTCCACCGAGCCTCGCCGCGGCGCTTGAAACGCTCGCGCTGGCACATGGGGCTTCGCCGCCACCGACCGCCTACCGCGGAAAGATATCCGAGTGACCGATCAGCCCATCTTGAACGAAGACGGCGATGACACGCCTCCTCTGAAAACTAACAGCGCGACTGTCTGCAATCCTGAAGTATTATACCGAATGCAACGGGACCGGAGGGACAGCAGCATGAATGACAAGACCCGCGCCAATCAAATTGATGTCGCCGTCGGTGCAAATCTGCGCCGAGTTCGGAGCCTTCGGCAGATGAGTCAAGAAGCGCTGGCGACGCAGCTGGGCATAACGTTTCAGCAGGTTCAGAAATATGAAAAGGGCGTCAACCGCATTTCGGCGAGCAAGCTGGTTCTGATTGCCGAGGCGCTTGATTGCGACCTGTCGTCCCTGTTTGCCGGTATAGCCGATGAAAGGCACGACGAGCCAATCCCCGTCTTGAGCGCGCGAGCCGTCAGACTGGCTGCCCTATATGATCGCCTGCCTGACGAGACTGCTCGAGATGCGATTTTTAAGCTGGCTCTGACCATGGGGAGCGGGGAGACGGAGGGGACGGACCAGTAGCCGGAGAAGCGTCAAGGCGAACCGCGCTTGGCGAAAGCGGGCCCACTCTTACCGGGCAACAAGCACTTCGCCCTTGTCGCATCGGTCTGGCCGACGTGGCTCCTTCTGACGCCACGGCAAGTTGCGGATACAGCGGCAGGATGCGTGCCGGTGATCCTTCGAGATTGGCTGATCGGCCCCCCGCGTACTCGGGGTCCACGTCCTAACGAGGACAGCAATACGAAAGGGACGACTTGGTCTCCCGCGACATAAGGCGACGAGTGATCCTAACCGTCCCATCGATAGATCCGGGCCGCGAGTGTCTTCCTCGCGGCCGGACAGGGTCACAGCAAGAAGTCGCTGCTGTCCAGATTCGAAAGCGATGTGAGCTTGAATGTGAGCGTGTCACCGTTGCCGAACTCAATCGTAGCCCGTTCATCGACAACCTTGGTGAGGGCGAGGACATCATCGATCGAGGGAAAGCCAAACGCGGTCAAGTCGATCTTGTCCATCCCATCTCTGAAATCCTTCACGCGGTCGCGCCCGGCGGCTGCTGCGAAGAGGAAGACGTCAGACCCCGCGCCGCCCTTTAGTTCGTCGTTCCCCTCGCCGCCGAAGAGCGTGTCGTCACCCTTGCCCCCGTCCAGACGATCGTCGCCGGCTCCGCCCACAAGGACATCGTCACCAGCCTCACCCGCGAGCTTGTCGTCTCCGGCTCCTCCATCGAGCGCGTCTGCTCCCTTTCCACCGAAGAGCTTGTCATTGCCATCATCACCCTTCAGCAGATCATCGCCGACCCCGCCGTTCAGCAAGTCCTTCCCTGCACCACCGGAAAGCGTGTCGTTCCCAAAGGCGCCATAGAGCTTGTCGTTGCCGATGTTCCCGACGAGTGCATCGTCGCCTGCGCCACCACGGAGTACGTCGTGGCCCGCACCTCCTGCAATGTCGTCGTCGCGGTCGCCCCCCTTGAGCTTGTCACTACCCTTCTCTCCACGCAGGTGCGTTCCATCCTTGCCGTCCTCGTCGCTGTCGTCATGTCCCTTCTTTCGCTTCTCCAGCTTGGTAAGAAACCTGCTTTCAAGCGAGGATTCGATCAGATCAATGGAGTTCCTTCTCATGGCGCTTCCTCAGTTCGCGTTGTGCCGTATGCAAAGTCTGGGCCGGCGAACATTTGGGCATGATTTGTGAATCCTTACGGCAGCAACCCGTTAAATCTTTAGGGATCTGCACATTAGCTGAAAAAGCTGAGGAGCTTCTGCAATCAGCACGATACGTGCTCCGCCAGACACCAACGCGCGATATTCCCACGTGATCTGCTGAGTGGTTTGGAGGAACCCGGAGATGACATCAGCCGATCTACCAGGGGTGCTCAGAGGATGAAGTCGCCCTTAAGCAGATGCAACTTATCGTCTAGTCGCAGGGAAAAGTCGGCTTGGCTATCTCCATTGCGATCGACATAGACGAAGGTGTCACCGGAGCGGATTTCATAGCGAAGCTCGCCAGCCTTGTTATGGAAATCAGCGTTTCCGATGAATTTGAATGTCTGGTTTCCGGACGCGTTGGTATTGGCATCGATGTAGGACACATCAATTCTGTCGCCACCATCGAGGCTGAAATCATAGATCGTGTCTCGTCCAGAGGAGGCGACTGTCGATTCACCAACGGACTTGAATATGAACTTGTCGGCGCCGCCACCCCCGTAGAGCTTGTCTTGGCCGAGATCTCCACGAAGCCTGTCGTCCCCCTCGCCACCGCTCAGCCGGTCCTTTCCTCGACCGCCCCGCAATTCGTCAGCACCGTCGGACCCATAAAGGAAATCGTCGCCGCGATCGCCCTCCAGCCGGTCAGAACCGCCGGCACCGTATAGCGTATCTGCATCGTCACCGCCCTGCAGCCGGTCGGCACTCCCGCCGCCATAGAGGAAGTCGTTCCCATCCCCTCCCTGAAGCCTGTCTCTGCCATCAAAACCGAATAGCTTGTCATTTCCTCCCCGTCCCTCGAGACGATCTTCGCCTCCCGTCCCTTTGAGCGTTTCGCTTGCAGAAGTGCCGATCTTTCGAACCATGTCACTATCCTCCCGTGAAGAGACGGAGGAGAAATTAGGGCGCCATTCAGTTTGCCTCAATCGATACTATTTCGCTCCGCACTACCACCAATGTCGGACTTGCGGACGACGTGCGCGGCTCGGAATCGGCTGCACGGGGATCTGGGCGCGGATCAGGCCAGCGAAGCCGGATGGGAATGGAGAGCTGCCAGAGCAGTAGCCAACAGGCACCGCCGTTCCAGATTGTTCGGCTGCTCCATACTTCTCCGGGTTGGATGAGACCATGGCGGAAATACGCTCGCCTCGAATGCCGATCGTATGGACCGCCTACGCGAATGCGATGCGGCGGTAGAAACGCGACTGCAGGACCTCATCTGGCGCAGTGAACGCAGGATGGATGAGGTGGAGGTCTGTACGGCGATTGCTATCCTGGCCGATCACCATATCCTTGCCGTCTTGGCGAAAACTGATCGAACAGCCAAGCATGCACGGACGAAGGGATGACAACCGACCAGATCGCGATCCTCCAGGCCACACGTGCCATGATCGACAGCCTGGGCAACCTTGAGTTCGCAGGGATCTGGGTGTCGCAATGGGAAAGCGTCCGGAAGGTCAAAGAAGGATTGGTCACGACCGATCTGTTCGGCTTCCTGACAGCGGATCCGAACGGGATCGTCGGCCCCATCCACTATAAGGCGATGCCAGTCGTATTGCGGCCCGGAGACGAGGTCGAAATCTGGCTGTCAGCGCCGTGGGAAGAAGCCAAGCATTTGCAGCGCCCGCTGCCCGATGCCGAACTTACCGTGCTGACGATGTGCCGGCAGGGTAGTCTCCGCGCGCGATCGTCGATGAAGCCCGCAAGCAATACCGATCCTAATCGGGACAAAGAGAAAGCCCCGCCTTGGGGAAAGAGCGGGGCTCAGTCTCGCCGACCGTAGCACATGGCTTTGTCCCTAGTAGTCGGCGTTTAAGAATAATACTCTAACAGATGCCCCACAGCTACGTCCTCCTGGTTGCCGAATAGCGCCCCGCGAGACTTGAGACGCGAGCCGGACTGGCGGATGGTTCATAAAAGAGCCAGTCCAAAATGCGGAAAATCGATGCCTCGTCCGCTTCGTCCCCGGGGCCTTTGAACGATGTATGACGTAGCATCCTATCATTGTTCCAGGCGCGAACCTCTACCTCGGCGAGGAGCACCGGCTTTCCAAACCTTTTCGCTATCCGAGATCAATGGCAGGTTTCGGAATCGCAACCACCTCCAACTGGCGGCGTAACACGGCACTGTTCGAGCGGTGTATCGGGTTTCCGAAGCCGCCGACACAGACGAATTCTTTGCTCGAGCGGGCATCGGGTCATGGCCGAGTACATCGTGAGAACTAAGGTCCACCATGCCCAATGGCATTTGGCACGGCAGTTTTGTTCTGCACCGGAACATCGATCGCAACCGATCGTTTTTCGCCGAAGGGCCGTGACTTTTAAGGACATATCATGGAATGGAAAAGCACAACTTGCCCCATAAGCGGCCATTCCGCCACGGAGTTCTTCCCATCCATTCTACCTGGCACACGTGAGTTTGCCTGTCCCGCCTGCGGTCGCTACCGCATAATGCAAGCCGCGTTGGGGCACTCCGATCACCTTTCCCTTTCAAACAGGCACGAGGCTCTTCACGTGGCTCGAGCACGATCGAGGCATGATGGCAGCATTCCGACCATTACTATGTCGGACTTCGATGTTGCCGCGTTGTCGCAGACTGGTTCCACTCCGGCAACAAAATAGGCCTTAGACGGTTCGCGATGACGGACTCAAGCTATATCCCGACCGCCACTTGGCGTGGTACCGCCACCTCTCGGGCCGTGAAAGAGGCCTACGATGAGTGCCAGAGCAGGAAGTCGGCATTTGGACTTGCGGATCATCTCCGTCAATCAGTCAGTTCACAGTGCGCTTCAGGCGAGGAGGAAGCTCGTGAAATATGCAAGTCAGATCTGGATAGAAGAGCGCAAAGAGCGACTTTCCATTCGAGCCGGCAGAAATCGAGTTAGTCCATGCCACGAAATGGCGCCAGCAATGATTGAAGCCCACCGCTGATGCGCGCCCCTTCGAGGAGCCCACCCTCCGGCACGACCGGAGACAGTTCTCCCGGCTCGGATCTCGCGGCTTGGAGACCCCTGGCTAAACCGCTCATCAACCGGAACTTTAAGGCGCGGCCATTGTTCGGTCGGGACAACCGCGCGGAGGCGGTTAGGCGTGACCGATCCCACATATTGGACGAAATGCGTAGAGGTTGAGGCCGACGGCCCCGGCACCTATGGGCGCATACGGAGCACCAAACACGCAGAAGAATGCTTGATGGCGACGCTTTCGCCGAGGCTGTCACGCCGCGCTCACGAACGGAGCACGGCGGAGCGACGCACGTAAAGCATACCTGCAATGCTGCCGAGGAAGCCGGGATCCACATCCGAAGGCGATGATGTGCGGCCAGAAGACGTTTGCCAACGAGGAAAGCACCATGGAAGAAAAATCGCCTGCACAACGTATCGCCGAGCAACAGGCCTTAGAGGCCGGGCAAAGTGCTTTTCGAGACGGAAAATCGCTCGAAAAGGCGAATCCCTATCCGCCCGGTTCCCCTTTTCATGACCTGTGGGAACAGGGCTGGCAGGAAGAGCACGACCTTCATCTTAAGTGAAAATCGTCGCCCGCGGACGGCCATCACCCAGAGCAATCTAACCGGAGGTTCGCGAAATCACCCCTCCATCTTCGGCTCCTCGCCATCCGCGCCCCGTTTGCATATATCCTGCGAGGTCGTCCCGCCGCCGGCAAGCCGGGCGCCAGCGCAAATGCCGGCATCGTCCGCTCCGTCGCCGCTCACAATCGGCGTGTCAGCCGACGAGCTGCCGGGATCGCCGTCACCGCCGATTTCCGGCAGAGAGAATGCGAGCGCGAGTAAGCGCTCCTGGAGGTCCAGCACGACAGTGGACATAGTCGTGGCCCTAGTATGATGGAACTTGGGCCCGCGGTTGAGCGTTAATGCGCGCGATCAGATGGAGACGCCGCCATGGAAGATATCGGTATCTGGGTATTTTCAGCCCTGACGTTCCTGCTCACCGCTCTGCTGGTGGTGGGGCCCGTGACGCTTTAGAGGAATGCTGCGATGTTTGGCTGGTTTGTGGAACTGTCGACGATCGGAGCTGCGGTCTTTTTCGTGCTTATGTTGGTTCTGCTAGCTTGATGTGGCGACGGGTACGACATCGGCCCAATCGACGATTGCCGCGGCGCGTGCAGCGGAAGGTGAAATTGCGGCTTGCGCGACAGCCTTGGCTGAAAGGAGGTGCATCTCGATCGTGGCGGAAGCGATACGCCAGGCGGCTGCTTGAGCGAGTATATCGACCGCCTTCGCGACGCGCCTTACCCCGAAAGCGACGGCCACGGCGGTAACATGGGGGTTGGGCTGCGGTCCCCAGGCACGGCCTGCTGTCGCCGAAATCCGGAAATTTGACAGCACAATCCCCTGGACGCTCGGCAGATCAGGCAAGTCACTGCTTGCAGAGGCGGAAGAAGCAAAGTCTGCTGCCAGTAACCCGACCGGCGCTCTTATAGAAGGTGCAGGAGGCTTTTGGCTGCAGAGGTCGGCAAGCTTGAAGCTCAGCTCTGTGCCATGCTGTTCTTGAGCGGCAACTGCAGTCTCACAATCTGCGACTTCTTGATGAAGCTGTTTGAGCCGTTCGCGGGACGGGCAATCCAGCTCCCGCCTGTGGAGAAAGCAGACATCAAAAAATCCCATACCGCCTATTTAAGCGACCTCATCAGTTTTTGAGGTCCTCGAGCAGGTCGGCTGCGGTCGTCATCGCGTGTGCCACAAGCATATCGGGAGTAATCGAAGTGGAAGAAGCGACCAGACGGATTTCCTGCATCCGCGCGCGTTGCAACACTGACAAAGGTGTCCCCGATGCAGACTGGGCCCGTTCGATTGCGTCGAGCGCGCGCTCCAGAAGCGCGCGCCGTTCAATCTTAGGCAATCTCTGCGTTTCACGAGCCGCAAATCTCAGGTCCTGGATAATATCATCCGCGCGCATTGCTCACTGCCTATTCGCATGATCTACAAGTCCTCGGACCGCGGAAAGTTCCCTGAATGCCGGGCAGGCACGCAAAGCCAAAACGAGTCCCCGTGCGCCAGCTTGCGCGTCGCGAGCGATCGGCTGCTTTTGTCGGTCACCTCGATCAGCGAAGCTGTTCCCCAAGCTGGTGAACATCAGACCCGCTGCCAGTGAGATACTCCTGCTCAATCCTTTGGCCGCCACGGGAACCAAATACAGGCACTCGCATTCCCACTCTGACGCCCATTGACGGGTATCCCAGCAAATCGGGAGGGGCTCATGACAGTCCAGCACTCAGACCGCCATCATGCGGTAATCGAACACATGCCGGCACTGCACCGGTTTGCGCGTTCTCTCTGTCATGATCCTGCTGATGCCGAGGATCTCTTGCAAGAGACCCTTTTTAAGGCATTGAAATGCTGGCACCAATTCGAGCCTGGTACCAACCTCAGGAGTTGGCTTTTCACCATAATGAAAAATAGCTTCTGCACGGCTTGGATTCATGCACAGAGAGAAAGGACGGGAGACAGCGAAGACTGTGCCTCGCGTTCGATACCTGTCCCTCCCACCCAGGAGTGGCACGTGAGGGGACGGGAATTAGAGCAGGCCGTAGCTCGTCTACCTTCGCATGCCCGAACTATCTTCCAAGACGTAGTCTTGGAGGGTCGTTCGTATCAAGATGTTGCTCGGGAATTGGACTGCCCCCTCGGCACCATCAAAAGCCGTGTCAACAGGACGAAGCAGATACTCTCGAAGCAGCTGGACAGCGAGATTGAACCGCCCCGGCTTTGCCGGAGACAGTAGCCTCTATGACAAGCAAGACACGAACAAATCGTGAGGTCCGCGCCCGCGCCGTCCGAATGGTGACGGAGCATGAAGCCTAACATCCGTCGCAGCTGGCCGCAGTCTCTTCCATAGCCACCAAGATCGGCTGCTCGGCGCATACGCTCGTTCGACCCGCAGGCTCATGTTGACCGAGGCGGGCGAACGCTTGCTTCAGTCCATCGGCGGCAATTTCGACGCCCTTCAAACCGCCATAGCCGATGCTTCTTCGGGTGCATCCGAGCCGGCGGGCGTGCTGAAGGTCAGCCTCAGCCCGACCTTCGGTGTCACCCATATCCTGCCGCTGTTCTCCGAACTGCTACGGCGATACCCGCTGATCCGGCCTGAATGGCACTTCGAGACCCGTCCGGTCGACCTTGTCGAGGAAGGCTATGACGTGGCGATCGGCGGGGGCTTGGACTTTGCGCCGGGTATCGTTGCCCGGACGCTGGCGCCTGCTCATATGGTTGTCGTCGCATCGCCTGCGTCTTTGGCGGAACGCACGCCACCGTCCGACCCCGCAGGGCTGTCGCAGTACGACGGGACCGTCATGCGACCTCTCAGGAGCGGCCGCATCCGACATTGGGCAATGCGGAATGCAGCGGGAGCCGAGATGGCGGCGCCGTTGCGCGAGACAATTGTTGTCAATGACCCGACGGCGTCCGCGAAGCGACAAAGCTCGGCCTCGGCGTAGCGATGCTCGCCGTGCCCGACGTCCTGCCCGAACTGGCAGGTCTGCAAGAATGCCGTTAAGGTGATTGCGCATTGCGCCTGCCGCAGCTTCGGCGTCCCGGGCGTCGAGGGCCGAGATTATCGCTCCGAACACCTCCGAAACCGTGTAAGTTCCATAAATAGTATTATGTGATCTGTTATAACATAACACGATGGAGCCGATGAAGAGATTTCAGATTCCCAGCCTCCTCCCGAGGCAACTGGCTGCCGTCGACCAGGTCCCGGCGGCAGCCCTTTTTCTTGGGGCGTCGCCAACTCGCCTCCCACCGATGTTTCAATGGGGGCACTCGGTGCCACACCCTCCGCCGACCACGGCGCAACCAACCGCGATTTTTGTCATGAAGGAATGGATACTTTCGCCGCTTGAAAAGACCTCCATCCGATGGATTTCTCGAGGCAGAACCGTCGCCGAGATCGCATCCCTCGAGGGTAAGAGCGTTGTTGAAATCGAAAACTGCCTGCGAAGCGCTTTACGCACGCTGGAGGCAAAATCGATTGCGGAGGCGCTCCAGAAGGCGAACCTCCCTAACCCCGATTGAGGGGCAAATCACTCCCGACGCCCGCTCTTGACTTGAAAACGGAAGCGATCTTGTTGCCGAGAGCCGCGGGAAGCATCTGGCTCAAGTGCGAATGCCGTACCCAACAAAGCGTTTCCAGCTGGAGCAAACCAATCCCGCTCTTTTGGATGGCGTCCTGGCCCGGTGCCGGATCTTCCACGATCAACCCGCAGGGGGTCCGCTAGCAAGCTGCGGCCGCTCCGGCTTCGCTTCGCGGTGATCGCGCCCGTCCCCGGGCCTTGTGAGGAGCCATCGAGCGGGAATTGGCCCGCTCCCGATGGAGCCACTTCAAATGTCGCACGATCTTTCTCTCGCCCAGTCCCACGCCTTCCAGCTTTCCCGCGACCTGATGGTCCCAGTCACTCTGTTCACGGTCGACGGCGAATACGGCGTCCTTCCGTCCGACGAAATCGACGCCGACGACGATCTGGAGATCGTCCACGAATATGAGCCGTGGTGACTTATGGTCACCTCATGCTCGATCGCCCTGCTTTGCAGGGCATCTCGACTTTCAGCTGCACATAATCGGCTCGTTGCCCGTCAATCCTCAGCGTCGGGCACTGAAGCGAAGGCAACCTCGCAATCGCAACTAAGCCAGTCGCTCCCGGCTTGGCGTCCGGGAGCGCACCAGTTTGGGCGGCTCAACCACAGCACTTCGACGATGTGCTCACTGATCCGCAGTAGGACGATCTGGCCTGCACCTCCGCCAGCCAGCGATCCCGCGGCTTGCAGCTTGCTGGTCGAGCGGCAAGAGAGACCTCGAAAGTGCCGGCGACGAGCCGCGGTGCGGACGCGCAGTAGAGGGCCATCGGCCGCTCTCCGTCGCTAACCTCGAACGTGAGTTTTGTCGTCGGCTCAAGCTGCACATGGTCGGAGACTTTCCGGATGATCGCTGCGAACTTGCCGGCCGGCATGTGCGTCCGATCATCTTCGTCGATATCCCACAGTTGGACGAAGATCTCCGACCAGGCTTCCGGGTTGGCGCCGCAATCGACCGCCGCGAAATTGCCGGCCTTGACCTCGGTGACGTGATAGCCGGGCCGGACGGCATTACCATCATAGGTGAACACCAGCGGCGCATCCGGCGCTACTGCAAGCACATCGAGGAGATGGCCGAGACTGATGTCTGTCGAAATTGTCTTGTCGATCGCGTTCATGTGCGTTATCCATCTATCCAATAGTTCAAGGATTATTGAAATATGGATGAACGTCAAGCCCTTTCGTCATTTGCCGCGCTTTCCCAGGAGACGCGCCTTGCCATCGTTCGGGCACTGGTTGTCGCCGGACCTGAAGGACTGGCCGCAGGCGTGATCGCCGAACGCATGGGCGTCTCGGCAACAAACGTCTCGTTCCACTTAAAAGAGCTAGAACGGTCAGGATTGATCTCCCAGCGAAGGGAGTCCCGCTCGATCATCTACAGCGCCAGCTACGAGACACTTGCCGACCTCGTCAAATTCCTGATGGAGGACTGCTGCGCTGGCCACCCAACGATCAGAGAGAATGTTGAACGTCGCGACGATTGCTGCAGCCCAGCCGACACGGGTGACGTCATTGCCTAGCTCCAAAATCCATGCCGGCATTGTCTCGGCCCTCGGCCTGACGCAGATCATCGGTTACGGCACGCTCTATTACAGCTTCAGCATCCTGGCCCCCGGCATGGCGGCGGATCTCGGCTTGTCGATGGCAGAGGTGTTCGGCTTGTTCTCGGTGTCGTTGTTCATCGGTGGCCTGTCGGCGACCTATATCGGCAAGCAGATGGACCGGATCGGCGCCGCGACGATTATGACGATCGGCTCGGCTCTGGCCGCACTGACGCTCGCCCTCTGTGCTTGGTCGCCATCGGTTGCGATCTTCGCCATCGCAATCATCCTGCTCGAAGTGTCGTCCGGCATGGTCCAGTATCAGGCGGCATTCGCGGCGCTGGTCGAGAGCGATCCCCGTACGGCCTCCCGCAGCATCACCTATCTGACGCTCATCGGCGGCTTTGCCTCCACGATCTTCTGGCCGATCTCGGCGACGTTCACCGGCTATCTGTCCTGGCGTGAGATCTATCTCGTCTTTGCAGCGTTGAACCTATTCCTCTGCATGCCGCTGCACTTCTCGATCCGAAGCCGCGGACAGAAGGCCGGGACCGAGACGATCCGGACGCGGGAAGCGGTGATCGGCGCGATCCCGCCGCACGCACGCCGCCGTGCCATGGTCATTGTCTCATTTGCCTTCGCACTCCTGGGCTTCACGCTCGCCGCCATCCTCGCGCATATGGTGCCGATGCTGAGCTCGATCGGACTGGGTGCCGCGGCGGTCGTGATCGGCTCGCTGTTCGGTCCGGCGCAGGTTTTGAGCCGCCTGATCAACATGGTCTTCGGGAAGAACCTGTCGCCACCGGCACTGGCCGTCCTCTCGGCCGTACTGATCGTCTTTGGCGTCCTGATCCTGGTGATGACGGGAAGTTGGTTGCCGGGTGCAGCCGCCTTCGCCATTTGCCTCGGGCTCGGCTCCGGCATCAACAGCATCTCGCAGGGGAGCCTGCCTCTCTATCTGTTCGGATCGGACGGGTACGGAGCCATCACCGGCAAGATGGCGGCAGCCCGCCTGGCGGTCGGCGCTGGCGCGCCTTTCGTGTTCGCGGCGGTCATGGAGAATATCGGACCGAGCTTCGCTCTCGTCGCCAATGCATGCCTCGGGGCGATCAGCATCGCTGCATTCGTCGCGGTGGCAGCGTCCTGCCGGCAGCCTGCCACCGCGACGGCCTGATCCGTCAGATCGACTTGAGTGAGACCCGATTCTCCAGCTCGGCCGCCTCCTCCTTCCGCTCGCTGTAGCGGTCGGTTAGGTAGGCCGAGGCATCGCGGGTCATGATTGTGAACTTCACCAGTTCCTCGCACACGTCGACGACGCGGTCATAGTAGGAAGATGGCTTCATCCGGCCATCGGTGTCGAATTCCTGAAACGCCTTTGCCACGCTGCTCTGGTTGGGGATGGTGATCATCCGCATCCAGCGGCCTAGAACGCGCAACTGGTTAACGGCATTGAAGGACTGACTGCCGCCGGAGACCTCCATCACCGCCAGCGTCTTGCCCTGGGTGGGGCGGATGGAGCCGAGCGACAGCGGAATCCAATCGATCTGCGACTTCATGATCCCGGTCATAGCGCCGTGGCGCTCCGGGCTGATCCAGACCTGTCCTTCGGACCATTGGGAAAGCTCGCGCAGTTCCTGCACCTTGGGATGACTGACCGGAGCCTCGTCTGGAAGCGGCAACCCGGCTGGATCGAATATCCGTACCTCGCATCCGAGGCGTTCGAGCAGCCGACGGACTTCAAAGGCAAGGAGGCGGCTATACGAGACTTCTCGGAGCGATCCATACAGGATCAGGATTTTGGGCTTGTGGGTCGAGAACGCCGGCCGCAGGGATTCCGATGCGATCGTTTGAAAATGGGCATCGTGCAGTGCCGGGAATGTGTCAGACAATGCGCTTCCCTTCCTGGTCGAGAACCAGTTCGCCGTCTTCCTTGGTGAACGGTCCATTGAAGGCGTCGACCGGCAGGATGTCGAGCACGACCTCCGAGGGGCGGGCAAGCCTGGTGCCGAGTGGCGTGACAACGAGTGGCCGGTTGATTAGGATCGGGTTGGCGATCATAGAGTCCAGCAACTGATCATCGGTGAGGTCCGGATTGTCGAGGCTAAGTGCGGCATAGGGCGTGCCCTTCTCACGGATCACTTCGCGGACCGTCAGACCGGCATCTGCGATCATCTTCGAGAGCTGCTCGCGCGATGGCGGGTTCTGCAGGTACTCGATGACGGTGGGTTCGATCCCGGCGGCGCGGATCAGCGCCAGCGTATTGCGAGACGTGCCGCAGGCGGGATTGTGATAGATGGTGGCGTCCATGGTTAGGGCCTTTCGACGATGGTGTTGCGGGAAACGGCGGGCGATGCCTCGTACCAGCCCTTGGAGCGGTTCACGATCCAGACGACGGACAGCATCACCGGAACCTCGATCAGCACTCCGACGACGGTTGCGAGTGCCGCGCCAGACTGAAATCCGAACAGGCTGATGGCGGTAGCGACCGCGAGTTCGAAGAAGTTGCTGGCCCCGATGAGTGCCGAGGGGCCAGCGACGCAATGGCGCTCGCCTGCCACGCGATTGAGAAGGTAGGCCAGTCCTGAGTTCAGGTAGACCTGGATCAGGATCGGCACGGCCAGCAAGGCGATGATAGTCGGCTGGGCGATGATCTGCCCGCCCTGGAAGGCGAACAGAAGCACGAGGGTAGCGAGCAACGCGACAAGCGACATCGGCTGCAGCTTCGCGAGCAGGCTGTCGACCGCTCTCGTCGTGCCATCGGCCATCAGGCGGTTGCGCAGCATCTGGGCGATGATCATAGGCACGACGATATAGAGGGCGACCGATAGGGCAAGCGTCGCCCATGGCACTGCGATGGCAGAGAGACCGAGAAGCAGGCCGACGCTCGGCGCGAAGGCGACGACCATGATCGCGTCGTTCAGGGCCACCTGCGAGAGGGTGAACAGCGGCTCGCCCCGCGTCAGGTTCGACCAGACAAAAACCATGGCCGTGCAGGGTGCGGCGGCAAGAATGATCAGGCCGGCGATATAGGACTCAATTTGGTCCGCAGGCAGATAGGGCCGGAAGAGCCAGCCGACGAACAACCATCCAAGCAGCGCCATCGAGAACGGCTTGACCGCCCAGTTGATGATCAGTGTGACGCCTATCCCCCGCCAGTAGGAGCCGACCTGCGCCAGCGACCGGAAATCGATCTTCAGCAGCATCGGGATGATCATCAGCCAAATCAGGATCGCGACGGGGATGTTGACCTTGGCGATCTCGGCGCCGCCGATGATCTGGAAGACGCCGGGCATCAGGTGACCGAGGGCAACGCCGGCGGCGATGCAGAGAAAGACCCAGACGGTCAGGTATCGCTCAAATGTCGACATCTTACTCGACCTTCGCGGACTTGACCGATGCGCCTTCGAGCGAACCGATCTGTCGAACGTGCTGTTCGAGGGCCAGGCGGTCGATCGAGGCGATGGGCAGGTTGATGAAGGCCGTGATCCGGTTCTTCAGAAACCGAGCGGCCTGGGCGAATGCGCGCTGAATCTCGACTTCAGTACCGACGATGGCCGCCGGATCCTCGACACCCCAGTGGGCGGTCATCGGATGGCCGATCCATGCCGGGCATGCTTCGCCGGCGGCGCTGTCGCATACCGTGAAGATGAAATCCATCTCCGGTGCCTCAGGCTCGGCGAATACGTCCCAGCTCTTCGACGAGAATCCCGTCGATGCATAGCCGAGCGCATCCAATTCCTTCAGCGCGTGCGGATTGACTTCGCCCTTCGGTTGGCTGCCGGCGGAATAGGCTTTGAACCGGCCGCGGCCCTCTTTGTTGAGGATGGCCTCGGCGAGAATAGAGCGAGCGGAATTGCCCGTGCAGAGGAACAGCACGTTGTAGGTCTTGTCAGTCATGGGTCGCGGTCCGTGGTTAGGTCGGAGGCCTGTTGAGCTTCATGATGGTCGCCGACGATGGGCAGATGGAGGAAAGCTGGCGGGTTGAGAGAACGGCCGCTGGCACTTGGGCCCGCGGAACCTCGGAAAAACCGATGGTTGAAAAGAACGGTGCGGCGCTTGTCGTCGCGAGGAAGACATCGCCACCGACGCCTCGCAGCGTTGCCTCGACGATCGCGCGGCCGAACCCATGGCCTCGGTGTGCCGGCATCACGACGACGGAACGCAGCAGGTAACCGCCGGCGCAGCCTTCGAGGCCGGCATATCCGATCGTTTGGCCGTCGCCTGAGACGGCTTCGAAGAAGGCGCAGCCATCGTCTTCAATGTCATCGATCGGGAGATCCGCGGCACGGAGCGCCTCGCGGAGACCAGTGTCTTTGCCAGACACTTTGTGCAATGCGATCCCGCTCAACATGGCTTCGCCCCCGGCGCGCAGCATGGCGTCAGTTCTGCGATCAGGGGAGCGCAGAGCTCCGTCGAACCGCCACAGCAGTCCTTCAGCAGGAAGAGGGTCAGCTCACGCACGCCGTCGAGGTCGGCCCGATAAATGATCGATCGGCTTTGGCGCTCGCTCTTGACCAACCCGGCACGGGACAGCGTCGCAAGATGCGCGGACATCGTATTCTGCGGGACATCGAGGAGCCGGGCGAGTTCTCCAGCCGGAATGCCATCCGGCTCATGCCGGACGAGCAACCGAAATGTCTCAAGGCGGGTGTTCTGTGCCAAGGCCGCAAGGGCTGCTATCGCGTTGTTGCTTTCCATATATCCAGAATAATGGATACATTGGAGAAGTCAACCGCCTCTGACCGGAGGCGGATTATGTGCAGCTGAAAGTCGAGGATCCCTGCAAAGCAGGGCGATCGAGCCTGAGGTGACCATAAGTCCCCACAGCTCATATTCATGGTTATGCGGAGGTGAGCATAAGCATGAATTTTCCCTTGGGCGGCTCATTGAGCCGCCGTTCCTGAGTGCCGCTTGCGAGCGGCAGGCCGCAAGGGAGGCTTCGCCGCGGCCGACCCGGGCATTGCATGATCCGACAATTGCCAGCCGCGCCCTGGCGGCCTTTGCTCTTCGCAGCTGGTGGAAGCGTGCTCGAGAAGAGACGGGCAAGGAAATGCGAGGAAGAAGAGGCATGGACAGAAGAGAAATAGAGGCGCTCCGCGAACGGGTGAAGTGTGCTGCCGTTCTCGAGCAGACGGGCTTCGCCATCGATATGAAGGAAAGCACGCGGCGGGCAGTGAAGTTTCGACGGGGGAGCGAGATCGTCATCGTCACCCATGAGGGGCGCGGATGGTTCGATCCGCTCAGCGATGCAAAGGGCGACGTGTTCGGTCTAGTCGCGCATCTTGACCATGTCGACTTTCTCGAATGCGCCGGACGTGTTGCCGCGCTCGTCGGTTTTTCGATCACGGAACCGGAATGGCGGTCTCCAAAGATAGAGCAAGACTACGACCTCTCTTTTTCCGAGCGATGGCAAACACGCCGCCGTCCATGGCCCGGTTCGCCGACCTGGGCTTATCTCGATGGTCAGCGTTTCCTGCCGGCATCTTTGCTTCGCGCCGCGATCCGGCAAGATCGTCTGCGCGAGGGGCCATATGCCAGCATGTGGGCAGCGCATACTGACAGCGCCGGAGCCGTCACCGGTTGGGAGGCGCGGGGTCCCGAGTATCGCGGTTTTGCCTCCGGAGGGACGAAGGTTCTCTTCCGACTGGGGCAGGACACGGCGTTGCGCCTGGCTGTCACGGAAGCTGCGATCGACGCCATGAGCCTCGCCGCCATCGAGGGGCTGCGGGATGGAACGCTCTATCTCAGCACCGGTGGCGGATGGTCGCCGTCGACGGAGGCGGCGCTGCGGCAGATGGCATCGCGGCCCGAGGCTCTGCTGGTTGCGGCGACAGACGCCAATCCGCAAGGCGAGATGTTTGCCGAGCGGTTACGGGCGCTCGCTGACGACGTCGGCTGCAACTGGTCTCGCCTTCGCCCGCCGGCGGACGACTGGAACGAGGCCCTGAAAATCAGGGGGAAAGAAAAGAGGGAAAGGAAGGAAGGCGGCGTGCCGCATGCGCGCCGCCCGCGTCAAGGGAGGCTTCGCCCGGCGGAGCCGGCCCTTGACACGCCCGGCCGCGATGCCGGCGGCCCGGGAGATGTCATGAAGGACTGAAGAGGATGGCAAGGTCGGAAGGACAGTGCCGCGCTTCGGCCCGGGACCACTCCGAAGGAGCCGCAGATGAACCCCTCTTCCGCAATCCGCAAGGTCTTCCAGGGCGTCGCCTCACGCCAGCAAATGTTCCGGATGTTCGATCGCCACGCCCAGCGTCCGAACCGCTGGGACGATGACGCTGGCCCGCTCTATGCCGGCGAATGGTTCGAGATCGCCGAGACCGAGCATGACTATATGTTCGAAATCCTGCCGCCGCTCTGGATCCGCGGATCGATATTCGCGATGCGCGAGTATCTGACAGGATCGGTGACATCGGTGTTCTTTGCGCTGCGGATCGACGGTGTCATCCGGCATTTCCATGGCTATTGCGATCTTTCCGACCGCCAGGCCGTTGAACGCATGCGGGTCGAAATCATCGAGCGCGAGAGCCGGCCGGTGCGCGCCATGTCGCGCGAGCAACGGCTTGAGCATATCTGGAGTATGACGGCGGACGACTATCGCGGCTATGCAGGCGATCGCTGGCCGGAGGAGTCGCGCGGCAAGCGCACGATCATGCTTTACGGCGGCCAGACGGGCAGCACCCTGAAGCTGCTGGACGATCTCTCTGACGATGAAATCGCAGCCAAGCTCCCGGTACAGCTGCGCCACCTCCCCTCGCCGATCGCTGCGTGACGGAGGCCAGACCATGCTTTCCTTCCCCCTCTCATCCGTCCGCGCGGTGATTGCCCGCGGTCTAACCGACGCGGAGGCCAATGGTGGCTTTCGTGATCCCTATTACGGCCTGCGCCCTGGCAAGGACGAAAAGCCGGGCCTCTGGCTCGTCGGCGATCACGGCGTTTATCTGATGTCCAACGGAAAGCTGCTCGATGGCGCCAAGCCCTTGGTCGTCTATGCCGAGGGGTGCGATCCCCGCACCAATGACGATTGGTTCGACGTCAAACGCCGGACATTCGGCGGCGACGATGGCGTCGATTTCATCGACGCGGAACAGCTGGAACCGATGATGGCGGCGGCTCCGGAGGCGACGCACCTTCGCATCGCATTTCATCTGGATTCGATGCAGCTCACCCTGATCGCGAAGTCCTGAACACTGCGACCACCGACCCCGTCCGGCCACCAATCCCTGAGCCCTGAGCGCACCTCGAGCCCGCAAGGTTTCCCGCGGGGGTGATGACGCTCGCCGTTCCCTAGGAGAACTCAATGAGCAACGATCCCTTCACTCTCGACATGTTCGGCAGCAGCGCGCTGTCGTCCGGGCTTGGCCTCGGCATCACAGCGTTTGGCGGTTTCGATGCCGTCGCGGCCAATGACGACGACCCCGAACCGACACCGCCCTCTTCTGCCCCGGCCTTGCCGGTCGTGACGGAAAAGCGTCCGGCGCCCCGGCGACAGGGCAGCCGGTCCAACTTCTACCTCGATGATGCCGATCGCGATCTTGCGGCGACGTGGAAGGACCGGGCGCGCATCAACGTCGCCGCAATCCTGATCGCAAACAACATCGAGAAGCAGGACCGGCCGGCCACCCGCGAAGAGCAGCAGCGGTTGATCCGCTTCACAGGCTTCGGCGCCTCGGAGCTCGCGAACACGATGTTCCGCCGCCCTGGCGAGCCCGACTTCCGCGCCGGCTGGAGCGAACTCGGCAGCTCGCTCGAGAGTGCGGTTTCGGAGGCAGACTACGCGTCCCTTGCCCGATGCACCCAGTATGCGCATTTCACACCGGAGTTCATCATCCGCGCCATCTGGGCGAGCTTGCAGCGCCTTGGCTGGCGTGGCGGCCGCGTGCTCGAGCCTGGCATCGGTACCGGCCTGTTCCCCGCGCTGATGCCCAAAGCATTGCGCGAGCAGAGCTTCTTCACAGGCGTCGAGCTTGACCCTGTCACTGTACGCATTGTGAGGTTGCTGCAGCCGAAGGCGCGGATCATCAGCGGCGACTTTGCGCGCACCGACCTGGCACCAACCTTCGATCTCGCCATCGGCAATCCGCCCTTCTCCGACCGGACCGTCCGATCCGACCGGGCCTATCGCTCGCTTGGTCTTCGCCTACACGACTATTTCATCGCCCGTTCGATCGACCTCTTGAAGCCCGGTGGGCTCGCCGCCTTCGTCACCAGTTCCGGCACGATGGACAAGGCGGATGCGACGGCGCGCGAGCACATCGCCAAGACGGCCGACCTGCTCGCCGCGATCCGCCTGCCGGAAGGCAGCTTCCGCCGCGATGCCGGTACGGACGTCGTGATCGACCTGCTCTTCTTCCGCAAGCGCAAGACCGGGGAGGCCGAGGGAGACCTCTCCTGGCTGGAAGTCGAGGAGGTGCGGCCGGCGACGCAGGACGAAGGCGCGATTCTGGTGAACCGCTGGTTTGCGCGGCATCCTGATTTCGTCCTCGGCGATCATGCCCTGACCTCCGGCCCCTTTGGTGAGACCTACACCTGCCGACCACGTGTTGGCGAGGAGCTTGAGGCAGCTCTGCAGCGGCTCATCCTCCTGCTTCCGGAAGGTCGCTATGACGGCGAGCCCACCGAGATCGACATCGACCTCGAGACCGAGCTCATTGAGAGCGTCGATCTTCGCCCCGACAGTCGACAGGTTCGGGAGGGTAGCTTCTTCATCGATACGAGGCGCGGCCTGATGCAGATGGTCGACGGCGCGCCGGTCGAAGTCCAGGTGCGCAAGAGCCGCACCGGTGACGGCATGCCGGAAAAGCACGCCCGGATCATCAAGAAGTTGATCCCGATCCGCGACGCGGTGCGCGATGTTCTGAAGGCCCAGGAACAGGATCGGCCGTGGCGCGACGTGCAGGTCCGCTTGCGCATCGCCTGGTCGAGCTTCGTGCGCGATTTTGGCCCGATCAATCGCACCACGGTGGCGATCAGCAAGGACGAGGAATCCGGTGAGGTGCGCGAAACGCATCGCCGCCCGAACCTGCAGCCCTTCCTGGACGACCCCGATTGCTGGCTGGTCGCCTCGATCGAGGACTACGATCTCGACACCAACACGGCCAAGCCCGGTCCGATCTTTTCCGAACGAGTCATCTCACCCCCTGCCCCGCCCGAAATCACCAGCGCGGCGGACGCACTGGCCGTCGTGCTCAGCGAGCGCGGCCACGTCGATATCGACCATATCGCCGAGCTGCTGCACAAACACGCCGATGGCGTCATCGACGAACTTGGCGATGCGATCTTCCGGGATCCTGCCGACGGGTCCTGGCAGACGGCCGATGCCTACCTCGCCGGCCCGGTCCGTACCAAGCTCGCCGTTGCCGAAGCGGCCGCAGGACTGGATCCAGCCTATGAGCGCAACGTTCGTGCGCTTCAGGCCGTGCAGCCCGCCGACCTTCGCCCCTCCGACATTACCGCGCGTCTCGGTGCGCCTTGGATTCCGGCCAGCGACGTCGTCGCCTTCGTCAAGGAGATGATGGGCGCCGACATCAAGATTCACCATATGCCGGAGCTCGGGAGCTGGACCGTGGAGGCACGGCAGCTTGGCTATAGTGCAGCCGGCACATCCGAATGGGGTACCAGCCGCCGCGATGCCGGAGAGCTGCTCGCCGATGCGCTGAACAGCCGCGTTCCACAGATCTTCGATGTCTTCAAGGACGCCGGCGGCGAGCGGCGCGTGCTCAACGTCGTCGACACTGAAGCCGCGCGCGACAAGCTGCAGAAGATCAAGCAGGCCTTCCAGAACTGGGTCTGGACCGATCACGATCGCACCGACCGGCTGGCGCGCGTCTATAACGATCGCTTCAACAACCTCGCGCCGCGTAAGTTCGACGGCTCTCATCTGAAACTTCCGGGCGCCTCAGGCGCCTTCGTTCTTTATGGGCACCAGAAACGCGGCATCTGGCGGATTATCTCGTCCGGCTCGACCTATCTTGCGCACGCCGTCGGCGCCGGCAAGACGATGACCATGGCGGCCGCCATCATGGAGCAACGCCGGCTCGGGCTGATCGCCAAGGCAATGCTGGTCGTCCCCGGCCATTGCCTGGCGCAGGCGGCGCGTGAGTTCCTCGCACTCTATCCCAATGCCCGCATCCTGGTGGCGGACGAGACCAACTTCACCAAGGACAAGCGGGCGCGGTTCTTGAGCCGGGCGGCGACTGCCACGTGGGATGCGATCATCATCACGCATTCGGCCTTCAGGTTCATCGCCGTGCCGTCGGCCTTCGAACAGCAGATGATCCAGGACGAGCTTGAACTCTACGAGGATCTGTTGACGAAGGTCGACAGCGAGGATCGTGTCTCGCGCAAGCGCCTCGAACGGCTGAAAGAAGGTCTGCAGGAACGGTTGGAAGGTCTTGCGACCCGCAAGGACGATCTGCTCACCATTTCCGAGATCGGTGTAGACCAGATCATCGTCGACGAGGCGCAGGAGTTCCGGAAGCTTTCCTTTGCCACCAACATGTCGACGCTGAAGGGCATCGATCCGAACGGCTCGCAGCGCGCCTGGGACCTCTACGTCAAGTCCCGCTACATCGAAACCAGAAATCCCGGCCGGGCCCTGGTGCTCGCCTCCGGCACGCCCATCACCAACACACTCGGCGAGATGTTCTCGATTCAGCGGCTGCTCGGGCACGCAGCGCTAGCCGAACGTGGCCTGCACGAGTTCGATGCCTGGGCATCGTGCTTCGGCGACACGACCACCGAACTCGAAATCCAACCCTCCGGCAAATACAAACCCGTCAGCCGCTTCGCCAGTTTCGTCAATGTGCCGGAACTGATCGCGATGTTCCGGGCCTTTGCCGACGTCGTCATGCCGGAGGATCTCCGCGATTTCGTCAAGGTGCCTGATATCTCCACCGGCCGGCGGCAGATCCTCACCGCCAAACCGACGCCGGCCTTCAAGGCCTATCAGGAGATCCTCGATGCCCGCATCAAGGCCATCGAAATGCGCGAGGGTCCAGCACAGCCCGGCGACGATATCCTGCTCTCGGTCATCACTGACGGCCGCCATGCGGCAATTGATCTCCGCCTCGTCATGCCGGCCAACGACAACGAGGAGGACAACAAGCTCAACCTTCTCGTCCGCAACGCCTTCCGGATCTGGCAGGAGACGAGCGAGGCGACATATCGTCGCCCGGACGGCAAGGCTTACGAGCTGCCAGGTGCGGCGCAGATGATCTTTTCCGATCTCGGCACCATCAATGTCGAGAAGACCCGCGGCTTTTCCGCTTACCGTTGGATTCGCGACGAGCTGGTCAGGCTCGGAGTTCCCCCGTCCGAAATCGCCTTCATGCAGGACTTCAAGAAAACCGAGGCCAAGCAGCGGCTGTTCGCCGACGTGCGCGCCGGCCGGGTCCGTTTCCTGATCGGCAGCTCCGAGACGATGGGAACGGGCGTCAATGCGCAGCTCCGGCTGAAAGCACTGCATCATCTCGATGTGCCGTGGCTGCCGTCGCAGATCGAGCAACGCGAGGGCCGCATTGTCCGGCAGGGCAATCAGCATGATGTGGTCGATATCTTCGCCTATGCCACAGAAGGGTCACTCGACGCCTCCATGTGGCAGAACAACGAGCGCAAGGCCCGCTTCATCGCGGCAGCGCTCAGCGGGGATACATCCATCCGCCGGCTCGAGGATCTCGGTGAAGGGCAGGCCAACCAGTTCGCCATGGCCAAGGCCATCGCTTCCGGTGACGAACGGCTGATGCAGAAAGCGGGATTGGAGGCCGATATCGCCAGGTTGGAAAGGCTGCGCGCCGCCCATGACGACGACCAATATGCGGTCCGCCGGCAGATGCGCGATGCGGAGCGCGACATCGAAGTGTCGACCCGTCGCATCGCGGAGATCGGCCGGGATATCGACCGGCTGGTTCCGACGGCGGGCGACGCGTTCGCGATGACCGTTCTCGGCAAAGCCTACCAGGAGCGCAAGGATGCCGGCCGCACGCTGATGAAGGAAATCCTGACACTCCTCCAGCTGCAGCAGGAGGGTGAGGTTCATCTGGCGAGCATTGGGGGCTTCGATCTTGTCTATGAGGGCGAGCGCTTCGGAAAGGGTGATGGCTATGGTTACACCACCACGCTGCAGCGCACCGGCGCCGACTACGAGATCGATCTTACGGTGACGGTGACGCCGCTTGGCGCCGTGTCCCGCCTCGAGCACGCACTCGACGGATTCGACGAGGAGCGCGAACGGCATCGTCACCGCTTGGAGGAAGCGCACCGGCGGCTTGCCTCCTATCGCTCGCGTCAGGGCGGCGCTTTCGCTTTTGCCGACGAACTTGCCGAGAAGCGCAGACAGCTCCGCGACATCGATCAGACCCTCGCCGATGATGCGAGGCGTACGGACGAAGCCGCGGCTGTTGCCGCTTAGCTTGCCTGTTGCCGCAACTCTTCGATGAGTTCCGGATGCCGGTCGAGAAGGCGCAGCAATTGGCTGGTCGGGCCGCTTGGCTCGACCAAGCCGCGCTCGTATTTGTCGAACGCGCTTTCACCAACCTTCAGGATGCCGCCTGCTTCACGTTGCGACAGTTTTAGTTTTTTTCGCACTCTGCGGATTGTCGACGGAGAGGGAATGCCTTCGACTTCTTCCTTCAACGCCCGCAAGGCCGCGTCCGTTGCCTCCATGTCGTTGCCGACATGAACACCTTCGTCGCCGTTATCGGGATAATATCCCGGCAGGTCGACCGTTTTGCTCTTGCCCTTGTAGGTCACGACAAACGGTCGGACGTCCCGGCGCAGCGTCTCTCCGGTTTCCGGTGAGATCATCGTTTCGGGCAGGATATTTGCTGCAACCGCCATTATCATCTCTCCTTGAATGACATGACCCGGAATTCCGTGATCACATCCGCCTGGAATTTCACATAAAGCACCATGCCGTGCTCGGGGACCGGCACATGATAAACATCTTGCCATACCCGATGGTCTGCGTTCGTTGTCATCGACTTGTAGAACATACGGCGCTCGATGGTGTCGATGGTCGCGACGATGCCGGCGCGGTCGTAGCCCAATGAGGCGGCATCCCGCAGCGCCGTCGTCGTGATGGCAAGCGTCGAAATCGACCCCAAAACAGCTTTAACGGCCTCGAGATCGTATGTCGGGCGCCTTTTCTCCATGACTTTATATGACACCTTAATGGTGTCAAATCAAGCTTGTCGTTGTGGGGAAAAGATAGAGGAAAATCCGGGAGGAGAACCGGTCGCAGATCGGTCGTCCCGTCGCCGCTTGCGCTCAACCGCCGCCTCCGCATCCCGGCCACTCGTCCCGCGCAGGGCGCGAGGCACCCCGCTTGTCCTTCGCAGCAGGGACGCTCGGCCGCAGTTGCGCCGGTCCGTCCGTCCTGCGGTTCGGAAAGTGTCTTCGGAAAGAGATGAAGACAGGAAGGACCGGCAAGAGGCCGCGTCCCCGCATCCCGGAAGAGGAAAATCCCATGCAAATCATGAAGGTCGATCCGCGCTCGTTGAAGGACAATCCGGACAATACCCGGCAATCCAAATCCACCCCGCAGGCCGATGCGTTGCTGCTCGCCACCATCAAGGCCGTCGGCATCATCCAGCCGCCCGTCATTTTTCCCGAAGTTGGTGGTGGGAACGGCTACGTCATTGAAGCCGGTCATCGTCGCACCCGCATGGCCATCGCCGCAGGCCTCGAGGAAATCGAGGTGCTCGTCGTCGATGCCGCAAACGACAATGGCGCCATGCGGTCGATGGTCGAGAACATTGCGCGCGAACCGCTGAACCCGGTCGACCAGTGGCGCGGCATCGAACGCCTGGTCGCACTCGACTGGACCGAGGAAGCAATTGCGGTGGCACTCGCCCTGCCCGTCCGGCAAATCCGCAAGCTGCGCCTGCTCGCCAACGTCCTACCGGCGATGCTCGACCAGATGGCGTTCGGCGACATGCCGAATGAGCAGCAGCTCCGCACGATCGCGGCAGCACACCTCGATGAGCAGAAGGAGGTCTGGAAGGCGCAGAAGCCGAAGAAAGGCCAGCCCGCCGCATGGTGGCAGATTGCCAACGCGCTGAGCAAGACCCGCATGTATGCCAAGGATGCGAGCTTCGGTGACGATCTCAGAGAAGCCTACGGCATCGAATGGATCGAGGATCTGTTCGCTCCCGCGGACGAGGACAGCCGCTACACCACCAATGTCGAAGCCTATCTCGGCGCCCAGCAGGAGTGGATGACGAACAATCTGCCCAAGAAGGGAATGATCGCCGAGGTTTCTCAATGGGGCGAGGTGAAGCTGCCGCAGAAGGCAAGCCGCGTCTATGGCAAGCCCGGCAAGGGCGACCACACCGCCATGTATCTGGATCGGAACGGCAAGGTGCAGACCGTGCACTACCGGATGCCCGAGGAGAAGAAAACCAGAGGCAAGGGAGCGGTCGTCGAAGGTGGCGCCACCGGTGGCGAGGATGTGATCGACGCACCGAAGCAGCGTCCTGATGTCACGCAAAAGGGCCACGACATGATCGGTGACCTCAGGACCGATGCACTCCACGAGGCGCTCGCCCGCGCACCGATCGAAGACGACACGCTGACGGCCCTCCTTGTCCTCGCCTTTGCCGGCATGAATGTCCGGGTCGACTCCGGGGCGAACGACCACGTCTTCGGCGCGAAGCGGTTCGCCCGCCATGTGGCTCGGTTGCTCGACGCTGACGGCAAGCTCGCCTTCGACCGCGACACCTTGCGGATTGCCGCCCGCTCGATGCTGGTCGATGTGCTGTCGTGCCGCCGCGGCATGTCGAACAGCGGTATCGTCTCGCGCATAGCCGGCGATGCCATCGGTGCGGACGGATATCTCCCGAACATGGGCACGGAGGATTTCCTGCCTTGCCTGTCGCGGCAGGCGCTTGAAGCCTCGTGCAAAGGCACCTCGGTTCTCCCGCGCCCGAAGGTCCGCGAGACCCGTGCCGCACTGGTCGAGCACTTCAAGGACGGGCACTTCGTCCATGCGGCGGCCCTGTTCGCCCCCGATCCGAGGGATCTCGCCGAGCTGATCAAGGAAGGCGAGGCGGTGGAGGATGACGCCGCTGCCGCCCCTGGGGAAACAGCAGATGGTCTTGAAGGCGAGCTTGCCGATGGCAGCCTCGCCGACGAGGCGCCCGATCTTGATGTCGCCGATCCGGAGGCCGATGACCGCGCCGCCGACCAGGACGAAACCGCATACGGCATCGCGGCAGAATAGCCGCCGCTCTTCCAACTTTTCCGATCGACCCCCGCCGCCGGCCATCACCGGCGGCGGTTTCGTTTCCATGAACCGCAGAATTTCGAGGAGATGTCCAATGTCTGCGTCCCTGATCTACGACCTCGCCCCGATCGGCTCCATCGTTGCCTGGTCCGACGGCACACCCCGCCCGCCCGAGCGCTTCAAGAAGAAGCTCGCGGCCTGGCAGACGCGCAATAGCAAGGGCCGGCTGATCCGCAAGGAGGGTCCGCGCCAATCCCGAAACTACACCTCGCCGGGATATTTCACACTGCATGAGGCGGATTTCGGCGGGAAAAACACCATCGTCATGCGCATTCATCGAACCTTCGGCCTCGACTCCGATCTCACCTTCAAGGTGCTCGAGCGTGCCGCCCTCGGTTCGATCCGCGTCTTCGATCGCGCGGGTTCGAACGCGGAACTTGTCCATTTCGCGGACAATCGCGAGGCGGCTGCGGTCTGGCTGCAAGAACACGGCCATCCGAACGCCGTGCTCGAAGAGGTGACCGCCGACGAGGTTGCGGCTGCTCAGGTCGAAGGTAGGGCCGCCGCATGAGGACCTCAGAACTTCAGCATGAGCCGATATCGGCTTTAGAGGATTTGGGCGTGGAATTCGGCGTCAGCGCCGACGGATTTCCGGTCGCCCGGATCGGCGATACGCATCTGGCAATGGTGCCGGCGCGCGATGGCGCGAGCTTCCTCGCGAGCGCCTGGCGGCTTAACCGTCCGCTTTCCGAGCTGACGCGCGCAGATTTCTACGATCACGATGGCCGCCTCGAGGATGAGGCGGCTTTTCGCGCCCGTGTCTTCGAGACCGCCCAGCACAAGCGCGAGTTATCCGCCCTGAGGCGGATCCAGACCCGTATGACGGCCAGTACGCCCTGGGGACCGTCGCAGCTTGCGACCGTCTACGCGGAGGGGATCGTGTCCCATATGACGGCTGGCCATGGCGGGTTTCATCTGTCGGCCGAACGGAATCTTCGCGTCTCCCCGTTGCTGCGAAAGTCCTCGCACTGGTACGAGGAGGATGCCGAATGGGCCATCGTCGCCCTCTCCTTCCCGGAACTCTTCACCTCATACGAGCGCAAATGTGCGGACAAGACATTCCGCAACAGCTGGCCGACCGCATGGGAAGAGATCCACGGGCGCGAACTCGAGTCCGGCCAATCCTGGGCGAAGGACCGGCAAGCCTTCGAGCGCAGGCATGCCGGCGACTGGGTCGTCGTCTCGGCGATCTATTCCAGCCACCATGCCGATATGACGGAGGTGGTCGCCACGCGCGGCGTCGTGCGGGACCAACGTGCCGACGAGCGGCGCTTTCTTGTTCCGAGTGCCGAATATGCAACCCGTGGGCCGTTCGGCTTCGTCATCGATGAACAACGTCACGCCGTCTATGACGGTCCTTCGGACTTCATCGGCTGGCGGCGGCGGAGGACCGGGACATGAAACCGATCAGTCCGTGGGTGCTCCTTGCCCGCATGGAGGTGGCGCGGCGCGAAACGCGCCATCACCTCGATCTCATCCATCGGCAGATTGCCACACGCGCTGAGCGCCTGGCTGTGACCGAAAAGGCGAAAGCCAGAAACCGCACGCACAAGCGCTCCGGCTCACGATGGACCCGTTCCGATGAGATGCTGTTTCAAGATCACGTCGATCGCCTGTCATTCGAGCGGCGTAGCGAACTCGAGGCGCTCACCCGAAAGCTGGGGCGTCAGGACCGCGCCATCACAACGTTACGGCTGAAACTCGGCGATTCTGCTTGGCGAGAGGCTGCGTGAGAGGCGGTCGGCGGTAACGCATTGGCGGAGTGCGCCCGCGTGTTCGATGAGGGGCTTTGCGAGGATGGCCATCGTTTCCCAAATTCGGCCTCGGGGAGAGTTCAGCCCCGTGCCCGCCTGCCCTTCGTGTTCGTTGCGGTCTGAACCGGCGGCCGGTCGTTTCAAGGCCGCTGTCGCGCCGCGGGGCGGCCGAAACAGCCTCGCTGCGCAAAGCGAACCCGCGTCCCGCGCAGGGTGCCCCCGCTTGGTCGCAAGCCCGCTCCGCTCACTCAGCCGCTCCGGACCTCTGAAATCGCCCGTCCCTCGCCGGTTCCTTTTGACCGCACCGAAGGGCAGACCGGCACGGGGCCGGAACCGCTTCGGAGGAAACCGAAAAGGAAACCGTTATGGCCAAGCCCGCGACCCCCAACCGCTCTTCCGCCCGCGTCGTGCAACTCCGCAAGGGGGTGACCCTCGAAATGGTCCGCCTCACCTGCCCCGATAGCGCCCAGGCGCTCAAGATCGCCGAAAGCTTCGGAACCGCGCTGGTCGACAGCGACGGCATCCGCGGCCTACATGAGCGACTGATCGTCGAAACCGCCGACAGCCTGGCTGAAGGTCTCGGCGAACGGGCGATGCAGATCCATCTCCAGCGTGTCGTCGGCGCCTATGTCGGATCGGCGCATGGCGCCGGGCAGTTTTATAGCCGCGCCGTCACCGAGGCCCGCGACGCCACGGCCAAGGCATCCAACGATGCTCGCGACGAGGATCTCGATGGTCCCGTTGGCTACGACAGCGCCGCCCAGCGCAAGCGTGAGTTCGCGGCCGACATGGGCATCCAGGCTCATGCGCTCAGGATGGCGGCCGAGGGCGCCGTCGCGGCCTACGAGCAAGTCGTCGGCGAGACCTGGAAGCCCTTCGATCGCCCGGTCGAAAACCCCGGCGCCAATCTCGACCGCAAGGCGGCCGAGGCGCAAATGGCCGCCCTCGGGTAAAGCGGCCCGGGCGGCGCCCACGTGCCGCCCTACCCTCATCTTTCCAGTTTCCATCGGCCGGCTCCCAAGAGGGGCCGGCCTTTCCGCATGTCGCGCCGCCCCGGGGAAAAACAGGCAAGGAAATAAGGAACCGGCCTATCGCGGCCCGTCCCCGTCGGTAGTCCTGCAGGAGCCGGCTTGTGAGGTACAACGGCTTTGCCGTCCTCCACGCTGTTTCGGCCGTTCCGGTGTCCTCCAAGCCATTCCGCTCCTGCCCTCGGACCTCCGCGACGGGCCGCGATAGGCGCGGCTCCGAATAGGAGGTTTGAGACGTGAGCAGGAAAACCGAGGGCGAGCGCGCCGACATCTACACGAGGATCACCGACCGGATCGTTGCCGATCTGGAAAAAGGGGTTCGTCCCTGGATGAAGCCGTGGAACGCAGCCAACACTCAAGGCCGGATTACGCGGCCGCTACGGCACAACGGGCAGCCCTATTCGGGCATGAACGTTCTCCTTCTATGGTCCGAGGGGATGGCGAGAGGTTTCGTCTCTCCGATGTGGATGACCTTTAAGCAGACGCGGGAACTCGGAGCCGCGGTTCGCAAGGGCGAGACCGGCTCGACTGTGGTGTTTGCGAGCCGCTTCACCAAGTCGGAGGTCGACGGCAACGGCAACGAGGTCGACCGGGAAATTCCCTTCCTGAAGGCTTATTCGGTATTCAATGTAGACCAAATCGACGGTCTGCCCGACCACTACTATCATCGCCCGGAACCGGCTGTCGATCCGGTCGAGCGGATCGAGAATGCCGATCGCTTCTTCCGCAATACTGGCGCCGTCATCCGGCATGGTGGGTCGCAAGCCTATTACTCGCCGGTGACCGACCACATCCAGATGCCGCCGTTCGAGACCTTCCGCGATGCGGCTTCCTACACGGCAACGCTGAGTCATGAGGCAACGCACTGGACCGCGAACCCGCGGCGCGTGGGCCGCGATCTCAGCCGTTATGCCAAGGACAAGAGTGAGCGCGCCCGCGAGGAACTCATTGCCGAGCTCGGCAGTTGCTTCCTATGCGCCGACCTTGGAATCGTACCGGAGCTCGAGCCACGGCCCGATCACGCATCGTACCTTGCCTCATGGCTCGCGGTACTTTCCGAAGACAGGCGGGCGATTTTTCAGGCGGCCGCTCATGCGCAGCGGGCAGTCACCTTCCTGCATGATCTGCAGCCTGATGCAGCTGAGGAGAAAGTCGTGGCTTAGAAATCAGCGTCGGTCGTTGTCGCCGCCAACGGCCGACACCTCTCTCGGCTCTCTCTGCTTGAGCGCGCCCTGATCTGGTGTCAGGTCCAGCTTGCCCCAGATCGAGGTTTTGCGGTCGGTCGGTTTGAGCTTTCGGGATTGCTTGATTTCGACGGTAAACGGCTTTGTCTGCTGACGCATGTATCCTCCAGGCGACGAATCGCGAGCACACGATACCGGGTTGATTACTGGAGGCAACTCCCAGGCCGGCCGGTCCGTCGCCACTGAATTGCGGCTCTGGCATTGCGACAGAGAAACGGTTCGACCGCAGCAATGTTCCGCTGGGTGAGGCGGTGGCAGGTTGCCGTCAGCGTGTTCCTTTTGACCCGTCGGCATAGGCCACGTCCTTTGCGGGCTCGATGAGGCATGTCTGATCGGGGAGCGGCTTCGCCTCGATCGTCTTCCCGCAACGGCCATCGAAACTTTCTTCCCCTGAGCGCTGAGGCGCTCATTCCTCGCGAACAACAAAGTTTCTCCCGGCCGCCCTCCATTCCATTCCGGCCTTATCAGGTGCGGTCCGATCGTCCCCGATCCTTGCGACAGCCATCGAGGCCGCGAAGGGCGCGGCCCGAAACCAACGAAAGGAACTTGGACATGGCTACCATCGGCACCTTCACCTCCACCGAAAACGGCTTCTCCGGCTCGATCCGCACGCTGGCCCTCAACGTCAAGGCCCGCATCGCCCGCATCGAGAACCCCTCCGACAAGGGCCCGCACTTCCGCATCTACGCCGGCAACGTCGAGCTCGGTGCTGCCTGGCAGAAGACCTCCGAACAGGGCCGCGACTACCTCTCGGTCAAGCTGGACGATCCGAGCTTCCCCGCTCCGATCTACGCAACGCTCTCCGAAGTCGAAGTCGAAGGCGAAGACGGCCTCCAGCTCATCTGGTCCCGCCCCAACCGCGACTGAGGTCCTCGAGGCTCCGCCCGCCGGGCGGGGCCTCTCCCGACAACAGGGCGGCCTCCTTCGTGCCGCGGCTTTTTCCCGTTCGTTCTTTCATATTGGATGAAAATGGATGGAAAAATGGATCTCGCTATGTCATACCCCATTTGGATGGAAACGGATGGGATAATGGATGACGGCGCTCGATCTCTCCAAATTGCGTATCACGCCTGAGATCCTGTCGTTGATCGCCGAGATTGACGAATTCAAAGGCGCCTGGCGAGCGCTTGGTCGCATCGCACCCGATCGGCTGTCCAGCTTGCGGCGGGTTGCGACGATCGAAAGCATCGGATCGTCGACACGTATCGAGGGCGCGAAATTAAGCGACCGCGAGGTCGAAAGGCTGCTCTCGAACCTCCGTATCGGCTCGTTCTCCAGCCGAGACGAACAGGAGGTTGCCGGCTATGCCGAGGTGATGGAGACGATCTTCTCTGCCTTCGACGCAATCCCGCTTAACGAAAACCACATCCGCCAACTGCATCGGGATCTGCTCGCGCACTCGGTCAAAGATGAACGACATAGGGGAAACTGGAAAACCCTTGCCAACAACGTCGAAGCCTTCGACGAGGATGGACGAAGTCTGGGCGTCGTCTTCGCGACAGCCTCCCCTTTCGATACGCCGGGCCGAATGTCGGAACTGGTGGCCTGGCAACAAGCTCAGGAGAAGGATGGCACGTTTCACCCTCTGCTCGTCGTCGCTGTCTTCGTCGTCGTCTTTCTGGAAATCCATCCTTTCCAGGATGGCAATGGCCGACTGTCTCGCGCTCTGACCACTTTGCTGCTTCTTCGGGCGGGTTATTCCTATGTGCCGTACAGCTCACTGGAAAGTGTTATCGAGCAGAACAAGGAAGCCTATTATCTCGCGCTTCGCCGAACGCAGGGCACGATACGAACGGACCAACAGGATTGGAATCCGTGGGTCGAGTTTTTCCTGCGGAGCCTGCAACGCCAGAAGCAGCGTCTCGAGCGCAAGATCGAGCGTGAGCGCATTCTCCTCGGCGACCTGCCGGAGTTGTCCGTCGCGATCCTCGAACTGGCGCGTGAACGCGGGCGCGTCACGGTGATGGATGTGGCCAAAGCGACAGGCGCGAGCCGCAACACCGTCAAGGATCATCTTCGGGCGCTGACCGAGCAGGGACATCTGACCCTCCACGGAGCCGGTCGTGGGACCTGGTACGGCTTAAGCTGACGCCGGAGCGAAGCGTCCGCCGATCAGCCGAAATCGGAGCTATGGTCCAATTGTGCGCAGCCGCCATTGCCACGTGCCTTTGCCTGATATAGCGGGGCTCCATTCGCGGGCTCGATGAGGCATGTCTGACCGGAGACCGGCTTCGCCTCGATCGTCCTCCCGCAACGGCCATCCGAAACTTTCTTCCCCTGCGAACGCAACCCCACTCGACAGGCCGAGCGGGGACCCCGGCGTGCCGCATTCCTCGCGCAGCAACAAAGTTCCTCCCGGCCGCCCTCCATTTCATTGCGGCCCGGTAAGCCACCCCATGGCGCGATGCGCAATGGGGACCCCGGGGGTGCGGTCCGATCGTCCCCGGTCCTTTCGACAGCCATCGAGGCCGCGAAGGGCGCGGCCCGAAACCAACGAAAGGAACACCACAATGGCAACGATCGGCACCTTCACCTCCACCGAAACCGGCTTCAACGGCTCGATCCGCACGCTTGCCCTCAACGTCAAGGCCCGCATCGCCCGCATCGAAAACCCCTCCGACAAGGGCCCGCATTACCGCATCTACGCCGGCAACGTCGAGCTCGGTGCGGCCTGGCAGAAGCGCTCCGAGCAGGACCGCGACTACCTCTCGGTCAAGCTGGACGACCCGAGCTTCCCCGCTCCGATCTACGCAACCCTCACCGAAGTCGAAGGCGAGGACGGCTACCAGCTGATCTGGTCCCGCCCCAACCGGGACTGAGATCCGGACGAGGCCCCGCTCGCCAAGGCGGGGCCAAGCGGCCGAATAGAGAAGCCGGGAGCGGGTATCGAGCCCGCTTCCGGCTTTCCTGGTGCCATGCGGAACCGGAAATGTCTGCTCATATCGCTCCAGTTTGCCGTGCCGGCATGGCGGCCTCAAGGACGAGCGGTCAACCCCCAATTTTGCCTCCGCTCCGGTTCCCGCCGCTCCAACAAAATCGGCTCCCCCACTCGCCGCCGCTGGCGGTCGCGTTCGCGATCCCTGACCCCGCCATCCCGTCCCGCCCCGCGTCGTCGTCTTTCACGAACTCAAGGAGATGAGACGATGACGATCGAACAGCACATCGAGGAACTGCGGACCGAACTGAGGAACGCATGGGACGCGGCCGAGCGGCGTCAAATCGAGGCGGAGCTCCAACTCGCCGAGGCCGATCTAGCCGTCATGCTTGCCGAACAGGAGGGCGCCGTCGAAGCCGAGCCGCCATTCTGAGGCGGCTCGTTCCTCCTGTTATTTGAGCCGGTCCGCCGGCCTCCCGGCTGTCAGGGATTTCACCCCTCAACGCTCCCCCCGGCTCCCGCCGAATACGGTCGCGTCCCCTACGGGTCCGCGGGTCTCTTCTCTCTATTACCTCCCATTCTACTCCAGCAAATCAGGCGTCAAGGACGGCGCGGTCTCCCCCAATTTTTCCGTCGCTGGGCTCTGGAAAAATCGGTTCCCCCGCTTGCGAGCCGCGTCCCGCGGTCCTTGACCCCTCTTTGCAACAGAGTGGCCGATCTCCGTCATCAACGAAGGAGATCACATTATGACAGCCAATCAGAGCCTCACGCTTTACACCAAGCTCGCCGGCTTCCGGCTCGTCGTCCTCGCAAACCGCTTCGGCTGCGACAGCGAATTCTCGCGAGCTCTCCACGATCGCCTGCTCGAAGGACTGGAGGCAGCAATCGGGCGCGTGCGGACCATCATGGCGCTGGAGCGGAGCGCTCTCACGGGCGACGACGAGTTCGCCGACCATCAGTTGGAGGGGGAGGCCGAGATATTCGGGCGCTTTACTATCAACATGCTGGACGATCTCGAATTCGATTTCGACACGCATGAATATCGCATCAACGGCGGCGATTGGGCCATCGCTTTGACTGCGGACTATACCGGCGTTGATATCGACTATCCGGAGCTGATCGCGCTCACTGACGACGAACTCGGCTCACTTGCGCCGATCATCACGGCGATCACGCGGGAAACCGGCATCCCGGTAAATGCGTCCCATATCAGCTACGACGCTCGCGCAGGATCGTAATCAATCTTGCGGTACAGTTTCATCCGAGAGACGGCGAGAGCTGCCTCTCAATAGGGATGTCGAGGAGGCATCGCGATCGTAGCGATGGCGACCAGTTGAGCCTCTTCCTTTCGATCCTGCTGTCATCTCTCATCGGGGATGTTGCAGCCCGTTCGTCACGATGCAACCTGCCGCCGCCAGAATTTTCCCCACAGCACTGCTGCTCCTCACGGATCAAAATTCAGTCGCCGGCAAGTCCTCCACATTCGTTTCGGCCCTACGCGCCACCCCATTGCGCTCACGCAACGGGGACCCCGGGGTGCGTCCCTCCTTTCCGATCTGCCGACTATCCCCGCGATCATCGCAATTCGAAAGGAGAAACAACATGCAACAGCTCGCTCAATTCCTCGCCGCCACCGGCCGTCGGCTCCGTACTCTCTGCAAGGTGATCAGCCACTTCTTCCGCAAAGCTCGTGATCAAGATCCCCTTCTTCGTCGAGATCGAAGTGTCCCTCGAGACCGACTGGGACCGGCGTCGATAAAGCGCCCTCTTGGCCCGCTTCGGCGGGCCTTTCCCAACTTGCCACAGAGGCGCGCGGGCGGTAACCGCGTTTGCGCTTTTGTCGAAGCAGATCGAGAAACAGTTCGACAGCTTCCTCTTCCCGCCCGAAATGATGGATCATCATTTGCCCCTTCGCGCCAATGCGGCCCCACTTCCTGAGCAGGCAAACATCGCCAAAGAGGTTCGGTTCGATCGACATGGCGTAGTAGCGTGCCATGTTCTTCGCCACGTCCGTGCGTTCGACATAGAGATGGTAGGGTTGCGCGATCATGAGACCAGAATCGCCGATCGCGGGAATCGCGTCCAACGACACTTATGAATCGGCCGGGGTGGATCGATTCACATCGGTGATGATATCGGAATGTCATGACAGGCTGGGGCGAGACGCCTTCGGCGCACGGCTCTCGCGGTGCTCACGGAGCCCGCACACGGTCTCCGCCCATCGGTGACGATCCTCTCGCGGCTCTCAGTCGCACCATCCGTGTCGAGCGCCGTCCCAGCGCCGGGCGAGGCCCTCGTTGACGAGCGTGTCGCCGAGTGAGTGCCCTGCCCGCGTCACGGTACGGAGCTTGCGGCCATACTTGTCTTCGTCGCGCAACCCGGCCGAAAGCGAAAACTTGCCGGCATTCAGCAGCGCCAGCAGGCGTACTTTCGCGGCCTCGCCCTTGATCCTTTCCGCCTCGCAGCGCGGCGGGCTGAGCTCCGGTGTGTCGATATCCGCGATGCGGATTTTCTCGCCCTCGAACCAGAACGTATCGCCGTCGACGATGCAGTTCACATGGCGATCTGCACCGCAGAATGAAAATGCCGCTGACGATGAATCCCCTGTCGGTGTCCTGGCCGCAGCCACAAGCCCTGAAAGATTATTAATACCTCCGAAGGCAAGCCAGCCTCCCGCAGCAATGATCATGGCGTAGAGGATCGCGATCAGGGGTTTGCGCGGGCGGCTCGGTCCCGATCGGGGTGACTTCCCCTGCCAGCGATGTCGATCGTTCCTGCTGCCGGACTTCCGCGGCTTTCTGAACGGAACCACATTCGATTTCGTCACCTCGGTCCTCTCCTGTTTGCCCCAACCTATCTCGGCTTCGGTTTCATCCGCGTTTATGGGCAAGCGCGTTATCAGACGGTGTGCGGTAGCGAGGCACAGTCGATCCCGCCTCCCCTTCGGGCCACTTTGTTGAGGCTCCTGCGGCTGCGCTATTTCCCGCACCTCGCACGACGAGAATTCCCGAAATCCCGCCTTTTCGTGCGCCGCTCGCGCTGATTTCTCCGATACTCTTCATTTTTCTGGATCGACCTTGCTCACTGCGCTGCGGGCCGGCTCGATCAGAGAGGTTTAGGGTGGGCTTCCAAGCTTGCGAAACCTGTTCGTGCCAACACAAGCTTTCATGTCGTCGCGCCGAAACCAGATCGCGCGGCCGCATCGAAGCGGCGCGTTCCCCGCCGTGAAGACGATCTGGTCGTCAGCGCGCATGCGAAGGACTTCGTGCGGCTGGATCAACGGTCGTGCGGCCAACTGCTTCGACCGCGTCCGCGACGATCCTTTCATCTGCGAACTTCGGCTGACCTGGTCGATCTCGACCGTCGTCATGCCGCAGCGACGCGAGATGTAATCCGCTGTTTCCGGATCGTTGATCGCCGCGAAACTGATCCAGCTCGCGCTCTCGAACCACTTGCTCGCGGCATCGCGGCCGCCGTAGGTTTCCCGCATCTGGCCGATCGACTGGTAGATCATGAGAAGCGTGATGCCATACTTCCGGCCGGCGTCGCGCGCGGTCTCCAGGATCCGCATGTAGCCAAGGCGGGCAACCTCATCGAGGAGGAACAGTGCTCTGCCCTTCATCGAACCATCGCGGTTATAAATCGCATTGAGGAACGAGCCGATGATGACGCGTGCCAGGCCCGCATGCGTCTCCAGGGTCTTGAGATGGATGTTGATGAAGACGTCGGCGTTTCCCGCTGCAAGGTCGCTTGTCGAAAACGTCTTGCCCGAAACCAGCGCGGCGTAGTTCGGATAGGACAGCCAGTGGGTTTCCTTGATCGCATTGGCATAGACGCCGGAGAAGGTCTCCGGGGTCATATTGACGAAGGCCGCGACATTTTCCTTCACGAAATCCGAGTTCGAATTGTCGTAGATCTCCTGCAGGCGCTGACGCAATTGCGGTTCCGGCTCGGAGAGATTGGCGCGCACCTGGCGAAGCGTCTGGCTCTCCTTCTCCGTATGGCCGGACAGGCAAACGTCCGCGATCATCGCGGTGAGCAATTGCAATGCCGAGGCGCGGAAGAAGTCGTCGCGGACGCCACGTGTCCCGCCGCTGTCACTCATGATCCAGGACGCAACGGATGCGATATCCTCCTCCTTGGTGCCGCCGAATTGCCCGATCCAGTCCAGCGCGTTGAAGCCGGTCTCCGGTTTTTTGGGATCGAGGACGAAGACGTCGCGGTCCGCGCCGGTACGATGGGCAGTGACCATCGGCGCCACCTCGTTCGACGGATCGAGCACGATCAGCGAGCTGCCCCATTTCAAAGCGGTCGGGATTGTCACCGACGTCGTCTTGAAACCGCCGGAACCGGCGAACACGATACCATGCGACGAACCGAACGAGCCGTCGAAGCAGAGCAACGGCGGCTTGCCGCCGGCGCCCCATGTTTCGGGATTGTCGGCTCGAAACGAGCGTTCCGCAACGGTGTCCCTATCGACACGGTATTGTTCGCCGAGCACGATACCGCCGGCGTCCGAAAACAGCTTTTCGGCATCGGCAAGCTTCATCCAATCCGCCTCGCCGTACAGCGCTCGCTTGCCACGAACACGCCTTGGCTCGGCACTGGCGAACGCGGCGTTGCCGACGAGCGCAACGCGTTGCGCAAAGCAGGTCGCCATTGCCGCAACCCCCGCTCCGATCAACGTGGCGGGATCGACATAGGCGATAGTGGACTTGCCCACTGGCACCTGGTCCGTGAGTGCCGACAACCGGATCGTTTCGCGAAACGCGGCAATCAGGATCGTCGCCACGCCGCCGGCGACGACGCCCCACCCTGCGGTCTTGACCCTGATCGCGCCGGCGCTCGCGAACAGGAAGACGATGCCGATGAGCGCTGCGGTCAGATAGGGCACAGCGATGCCGGTTCGGCCGAGCGCCTGTCGTGCCGCCTCCGTCTTCCCGAAGGCAGACAGCCAGTGTTCGACCCCCGTGATGGCGACGGCGGCCAGGATCATCAATGCGACGGGCGCGATGAAGAGCATGATCCTATTCATCGCTTTTCCCGAAGGCCTCCGCGCCGATCGCAAGCAGCCGCGATCTTTCCGTGTCGTCGCTTTTCAGGCGCCGGCTCACATCGATGAGGGCGCCCAGCAAAAGCGCCCGCTTCTCGTAGCGAAGACCTGCTTTGACGATCAGGCCGCCGAGTTCGATCTTTTCCCGCGTGTCCTTTTTGCGGGCGTCGGATGTCATCGTGCGCGCCATCCGCTCAAGCCTCAGCAGTCCCGCTCGCAGCCGCGCCAGCCGCGTTCTGCGCGGACGGTGCGCTGCTTTCACCGGCGTTACCTCCCTTGTTCCCTCCGGTCGTAGCCGCCTTTCCTCCGCGAAACCGTTTTGCCAGGTCCTCGAAGGCCGCCTGCAGCTCTGCCTCGTCGACTTCGATCTCGCCGAGACCTGCCTTGAGAGCGATACGGCCGATGCGCTCGGCCTCACGGGTCTCGGCGGCCTTGAGCTGCTCCTGGAGTTTGGCGATTTCGTCGCGGATCTTGGAGGATGGTTTCTTCATTCCGTTTGTCTCCCCCGGGTGAGAAAGCTTGTCTTTCGAACTCAGTTTCAGGGAGGTGAGTGCGGAACGCACTACTGTGAATCCTGCAATCGCCAAAGCGCAAGCTTTGATGAATGATCCCGTCCGTTCCGAAGGGGCGGATCCGAAGGGCGCAATTATACGTCGCTGATGCGACGCTCTTGCTTGAGGCCCTTAGGCCGAGCCTGCCGCTCCCGACGAACCTGTTGATTTCGTTCGCAACCGGGAAAGAATTCCGCCGTGGCCGTCCCCCATTTCTCCGTCAGCGTTGTCGCCCGCGGCTCCGGCCGCAGCGCCGTCCTGTCGGCGGCCTACCGGCATTGCGCGAAGATGGCGTTCGAGCGTGAGGCACGGACCATCGACTATCGCGCCAAACAGGGCCTCCTGCATGAGGAATTCGTGATCCCTGCCGATGCGCCGGAGTGGCTCCGCAGTATGATCGCCGATCGTTCGGTCGCCGGCGCGTCGGAAGCCTTCTGGAACAAGGTGGAGGCATTCGAGAAACGATCCGATGCGCAACTCGCCAAGGATGTGACGATCGCCTTGCCGCTCGAGCTGACTGACCAGCAGAACATCGCGCTGATGCGGGATTTCGTCGAGCAGCACATCAGGTCGAAGGGCATGGTGGCAGACTGGGTCTATCACGACGCGCCCGGCAATCCGCACGTTCATCTGATGACGACGTTGCGGCCGCTGACCGAGGACGGTTTCGGTGCCAAGAAGGTTGCGGTGGTCGGGCCGGACGGCAATGCCGTTCGCAATGATGCCGGCAAGATCGTCTATGAACTCTGGGCCGGCAGCACCGACGACTTCAACAGTTTCCGCGATGGTTGGTTTGCCTGCCAGAACCGGCACCTGGCGCTGGCCGGTCTCGATATCCGAGTGGATGGCCGCTCCTTCGAAAAACAGGGGATCGATCTCAAACCGACTATTCACCTTGGCGTCGGGACCAAAGCGGTCGAGCGCAAAGCCGATAGCGCCTCCAAGCCGTTGGAACTCGAGCGCCTCGAACTGCAGGACGCTCGCAGGGCCGAGAACGCGAGACGAATCGAACGTAATCCGAAGCTCGTGCTCGACCTCATCACGCGTGAGAAGAGCGTCTTCGACGAGCGTGATGTCGCCAAGATCCTGTACCGCTACATCGACGATCCCGCCCTGTTCCAAAGCCTCATGGTCCGGATCATCCTGTACCCCGATACGCTTCGCCTTGAGCGTGAGCGGATCGAATTTGCGTCCGGTTCCCGAATGCCGGCCAAATATACGACCCGCGACATGATCCGCCTCGAAGCCGAGATGGCCAATCGCGTCATCTGGCTGTCTCAGCGTTCGTCGCACGGCGTGCGGGACGCGGTACTCGCCGCAACGTTCAAGCGCCACGACCGGCTGTCGGATGAGCAGAGCACCGCGATCGAGTATGTAGTGGGAGCCGGACGGATCGCTGCCGTTGTCGGCCGCGCCGGCGCTGGTAAGACGACGATGATGAGGGCAGCGCGCGAAGCCTGGGAAGCGGCTGGCTATCGTGTTGTCGGTGGTGCACTTGCCGGCAAGGCGGCCGAGGGTCTGGGGAAGGAAGCCGGGATCGTCTCTCGGACACTCTCGTCCTGGGAGCTCCGTTGGAACCAAGGCCGCGATCAGCTCGACAGCAAGACGGTGTTTGTCCTGGATGAAGCCGGCATGGTGTCGTCGCGGCAGATGGCCCTATTCGTGGAAGCGGTGACGAAGGCCGGCGCCAAGCTCGTTCTCATCGGCGATCCCGAACAGCTTCAACCGATCGAAGCCGGCGCCGCCTTCCGCGCCATTGCAGACCGCATCGGCTATGCGGAACTCGAAACCATCTATCGCCAGCGCGAGCAATGGATGCGCGATGCCTCGCTTGATTTGGCGCGCGGCAAGGTCGGCAAGGCGGTCGACGCCTACCGTGCCAATGGCAAGGTGACCGGCTGGGATTTGAAGGCCGACGCCGTCGACAATCTCATCGCCGCCTGGGACCGCGATTACGATCCGACGAAGACGTCGCTGATCCTTGCCCATTTGCGTCGGGACGTTCACATGCTGAACCAGATGGCGCGCATCAAGCTGATCGAACGCGGGGTTCTCGACAAAGGAACCATGTTCAAGACGGCGGATGGCGATCGCAACTTCGCTGTCGGCGACCAGATCGTATTCCTCAAGAACGAAGGGTCGCTCGGCGTCAAGAACGGCATGCTCGCCAAGGTCGTCGAGACGGCAGCGGGACGCATCACCGCGCAGGTCGGCGATGGCGAGCATGCCCGCCAGGTGCTGGTCGAGCAATGCTTCTACAACAACCTCGACTACGGCTATGCGACCACCATTCACAAGAGCCAGGGCGCGACCGTCGATCGGGTCAAGGTCCTGGCATCGCTGTCGCTTGATCGGCATCTGACCTATGTTGCCATGACGCGTCATCGTGAGGACCTGGCCGTTTACTATGGCCGCAGATCCTTCGCCAAGAACGGTGGTCTGTTCCAGATCCTGTCGCGACGCAATGCGAAGGAAACGACGCTCGACTATGAGAAGGGCGTCTTCTACCGCCAGGCACTTCGCTTTGCCGAGGCGCGCGGTCTCAACATCGTCAGCGTCGCCCGCACGCTGCTTCGCGATCGCCTGGAATGGACCGTCAGACAGAAGGACAAGCTCGCCAATCTTGGTGCGCGCCTTGCCGCCATTGCCGGCAAGCTCGGTCTCGTCCGTGGCGTCTCGCAATCCTCAACCCAAAACACCACCAAGGAGGCAAAGCCCATGGTCTCGGGCGTCACGACTTTCGCCAAATCGTTTGAGCAAGCGGTCGAGGACAAGGTCGTCGCCGATCCGGGGTTGAAGAAGCAGTGGGATGAGGTCTCGACCCGCTTCCACCTCGTCTACGCGCAGCCGGAGAGCGCCTTCAAGGCAATCAACGTCGAAGCGATGCTGAAGGACGAGACTGTCGCGAGATCCACGCTGGCGACGATCGGATCGAACCCTGACCACTTCGGTGGGCTGAAGGGCAAGACCGGGATGTTTGCAAGCCGCGCCGACAAGCAGGAGCGCGAGAAGGCTGAGACCAATGCGCCTGCGCTTGCGCGTAATCTCGAGCGCTATCTGCGGCAGCGGGCTGACGCGGAACGCAAATATGAGTTCGAGGAACGTGCCGTCCGTCTGAAGGTGTCGATCGATATTCCGGCGCTCTCGGTCAACGCAAAACACACTTTCGAACGAGTGCGTGATGCGATCGACCGCAACGACCTGCAAGCCGGTCTCGAATATGCGCTGACCGATAAGAAAGTGAAGCTGGAACTGGACGGATTTGCGCGAGCCGTAGCGGAGCGTTTCGGCGAGCGAACCTTCCTGCCTTTGGCCGCCAAGGACGCCAATGGACAGACGTTCAGCACTGTCACCGGAGGAATGACAGCCGCACAGAAGGCCGAGGTGCAATCGGCATGGAATGCGATGCGGACGATACAGCAGCTGGCTGCGCATGAGCGGACCACCGAGGCGTTGAAACAGGCGGAAACCCTGCGTCAGACGAAGAGCCAGGGGCTCTCTCTCAAATGACGGCGCAAGTCTCTGTACGTTGGTTGGGAAGTGCGCAACGATCGAATGCCGTCGCGCTCTTGCTGGGGGCGGCATCCGTCTTTGGGGGCGGTGTTGCTGCGGCCATCATCGGCGGCTATCGTATCAACCTGACGCCAAGCGAACCCCTCGGCCTCTGGCGTTTCTTTGCGCTCGATCGTCCGGTATCAGCCGGCGATCTCGTCTTCATTTGTCCGCCTGAGACGCCTGTCATGCGAGAGGCGCGAGAGCGTGGCTATCTCCGGGCCGGCATCTGCCCGAGTGGGGTCGCGCCGCTCATCAAGACGGTTGTCGCAGTTGCCGGGCAGCATGTCGAAATCGGCGCCGGCGTGACGATCGATGGGCGCCCGCTCCCGTTTTCCGATTTGGTCGAGCGGGACGGCAGGGGGCGGCCGATGGCCCCCTATTCAGGCGGTGTCGTGCCGGCAGAAAGCGTCTTCCTCCATTCATCGTTCAGGGGCTCCTATGACTCCCGCTATTTCGGTCCCCTGCCCGTGTCCGGCATTCTCGGCCTGGCGCAACCGGTGCTAACCTATGCGCCGTGAATACCTTCGACCGGCATTGTTGATTGCAGCTTCCATCATCGCCGGAACGGTCGCGTGGACTGGCCACGTCCTTCTTCTTCCGACCGCGTTGTCGTTTCCGATCCTCTGGGCGCTTGCGCGATCGAGACTGACGGCGGCGTTTGTTTCGGCCGGTTACTTCCTCGCTGCGTCGCGCGGTCTGCCGCAGGGCGTTGCAACTTTCTATTCGTCGGATCTGTGGCCGGGGTTGCTGCTCTGGCTCAGCGCATCGCTCGGGTTTGTCGGCGTTCACGCGATGCTCTGGACACGATGCGAACCGACGCGACCGTTTCGCTATTTCGCGGCAGTCCTGCTCATGGCCATTCCGCCCTTCGGTATCACCGGTTGGGCACATCCGATCACGGCCGCGGGCGTGCTGTTTCCGGGATGGGGATGGTGGGGATTGCTTGCGGCGACAGCCGGCCTCATGGGCCTCGTAACCCTCATGCGGCCGGCTGTCGCCATTGTCCTGGCAGGCTTTTGGATCTGGTCCGCCGCAACCTGGGACGAACCGAAACTACCGGATTCCTGGCAGGGGATCGACCTCGAAATGGGCGCTTCGCTGGGGCGCGACCCCAGCATTGAGCGCCACCGTGATCTGATTGCCACGGTGAAGGATCGAGCATCCGGCGGCGCCCTGACCATTGTTCTTCCCGAGAGCGCGCTGGGCTTCTTGACGCCGACGGTCGAGCGGCTCTGGGTGCGATCCCTGCAGGGAACTGACACCACCGTCATCGCCGGCGCTGCGGTCGTCGATGCAGGCGGATACGACAATGTGCTGGTCGCCATCTCGGCCGCGGGCGCCCAAATCCTTTATCGCGAGCGGATGCCGGTCCCAGGTTCCATGTGGCAGCCGTGGCGTCCCTTACTTGGGGCAAGCGGCGGCGCGAGGGCGCACTTCTTCGAAAGCCCGGTCGCGACCGTCGCCGACGATCAGATCGCACCGCTGATCTGCTACGAGCAGCTGATCGTCTGGCCCGTTCTCCAATCCATGCTGCGGGGGCCGGACATCATTGTCGCCGTCGGTAACGGCTGGTGGACCAAGGGTACATCCATCGTCGCCATCCAACGCGCCAGTGCGGAAGCCTGGGCGCGTTTGTTCGATAAGCCCCTCCTGATTTCCTTCAACACCTGAATGCCAAGGAGCCCGCGATGCTCGATGCTGCCCTCATCCAACAATGCGCCGCCCCCTCATTGAAGCCGGCGATCGTCGAACAGTTCGTGACCGCCGCGGGCTCGAACGATCCGCTTGCCGTCGCGGTCAAATCGGGTGGTAGATTGATCCTCGTCCCGAAAGCGACGACGCCGGACGAGGCAATGGCAATCGTCCGCCAGTATGTCGGCCAGGCGGTGGTTCGCGTTGGCCTGACGCAGTTCCCGGCGGGTGTCGGCGTCAAGGACGCGTCCGAACTGAAACCTGACCTCGTCGATCCTTGCGAAAACCTCCGCAAGGGAACGACCATGTTTGCCAAGATCCTGCGGATCGTCGCCAAGTGGTACGGCAATCCGAAGAGCGACGATGTCTTCCCGCAGATTTTCGAGGATGCGGTGTATGCCTGGAAGACCGGCGAGTTCGAGGGCGTGAATGTTTTCCAGGCGGACGATCCCGGAAAAAGCGTCATGACCGACAACGTGTTGCTGGCAGACCAGGACAAGGCCGGCGTGGACATACCGCCTGCGGATACAGACGCTGAAAGCGTCGAGAAAAGCGAAAACGTTGGATCGGCCGGGATGCGGATTGACCTGTCGAGGATTGGAGGAAAATGACCCCCTTGGGAAGGCGCTATGCCTCCGGAAGCGAATAGCGCGTGAGAACAGCGTCTTCGCCATCGAGGGTCACTTCGATGACTTCGTTGACCATCCTGCGTGTCTGCCAAATCCTGCAGTATGAGGGCAAACAATTCTCGTTGCTGAGCGGGAAGCACCTGCGGGACAATGATCACCAGGCCCGCATGCAATTCCTCTTTCGCGTACAGCTTCCGGAAGTCGCGGGCATTGTTCGTCACGAAGGTGAAATCCTCCTCGATGATCCGAGGCATAAGGTCCCAGTCGGTTTCGCCGCTCAGTCCCAGCCAGTTCACACGGAAACAATCGTGGCCGCGCGCTTGAGCCACGGCCACGAGAGACGTGTGAAGGCATTCATCGATAAGAAACTTCACGAGGTCGAGCCAGACGGTTTGGAGACGTTCTCGTTCCGAAGGCTCAGGTGCTTCACGGATTTCACCTTCAGGCCCTGCTCCGAAAGCTTCCTCGGGCGTCCTCTGGCGGGATGGGCGGCAACCCAGATCTCGGCAAGTTCCACCATCCGCTCGGTGAGCGAAGGATAGCCCTCGACGATTTCCGCTGTACTTGCGCCTTGGGTCTTCATCGCGGCAATCGTTCGCACGGGGACACGGGTTCCCTTGAAAACCGGCTCGCCCCCCACGACCCCTTTCACGCTTTCAATCATTCGTTCGGCTTCTCGAAGCGCCTCGGCCCGCGCGGCCAGTTGTTTTCGTGCCCGCGCAACGTCGATAATGAGATAATCGTCTGCCCTCACAGTTTCGGCATCAGGGTTCTGATCGATCGTATCGAACAAGCGCTTGCGCCGCTCCGCAGACAAGATCGATCCGACGCCATACCAGAGCTTCAACCGAAGCAGATCCTCATCGGTGAGGGCTCGCCCCCTACTACCAACGAGATGAGTCTCGATGATGCGCTTGTCGATCGCATTGTGCACCGCCTTCACAGCGATCTCGCTGACAGCCGCCGCCTCGGCGCGTCAGCAAGGCGGTTCATTTCTCTGGTGGCCATTTCAGCAGTTCAGACGCCTCTACTTCTAGAACCACTGCCAAGCGATCCACGACGTCGATGCTCGCATTGTAAACGCTGCGCTCCAGAGAACTGATGTAAGTGCGATCGATGCCTGCTCGAAAAGCAAGCTCTTCTTGCGACAGGCCTCTGGCCAGACGCGCGGCTTTCAGATTTCGCGCAAATACCTCTCGAATCTCCATGACCGAGAGACCATCGGCTTGCAGAGTATTTCACCACGGAGTATACTCGACAAATCAATTCTGTGCGTAGAATCAACGTGATGCTGTATCGGCAAATGCTCCTGTTCGTGCGAGGGGTGAAGGGCTCTGAGGCCTCAACTCCCTTCAGGCATCGAACCTAGTATCCAATTGGAAGCGCGTATGAAGCAGACTAAGCCTCAATTCTTGGCGACCGATAAAAAGAAATTGGAGGAGATACGCATGGATGGTGAAAGTTCATCTGAGGCCGAAAGACGGGAAAACCCGTCTCGCTACGATTACATGCAAAAATCGGAGCTGGTGGCACTAGCTGTTTCCGCGATCCACGAACATCGGCAGCTACTTGAAGCCGATCAATCCGTTTATGAGGAGTGGTTGCGCGTGAGCGAAGATCCATCGATCTCGAGTTCGGTTCTGCACACGCTCCAGAATGAGTATCTCAGGCGGCAAAAAAGATCTGAGGAGCAACAAGAGCAGCTTTCGGATATGATTGACGCTCTTGGTTTCGTGCCCGATGTGCCCTACGAGGATCACAACTAAATCTCAGATCAGGCCGCGGTCTTTGGCAATGGCAACGAGTTGCGGCAAAGATTGCGCACCAAGCTTTGCACGCGCTCTATCGAGATAGTGCTGCACGGTCCTTGTGTTGATCCCTGTCAGCGTCGCCGTTTCGAACGCAGTCTTTCCTCTCGTAGCCCAGGTCAGGCAAAGCACTTCCCGCGGCGACAGCACCTGCTTGGGATTGACCGCAGTCTTTGCCCCAATCATCGTCAACCGGTAGTGGACCGTCATTACGATTTGGACCGCCTTTTTGGGGTCCAGCGCGTCCGAGATATCAATGCTTCGCTTTGACGATGCGAAAGTCAACATCATCGCGGATCCATAACTTCCCTCAACGGGGATGGTGACTCCGCAGCGAATGCCGTGATCGATCGCCTCGTCGCGAAACCTCCGAAGAGGTGTAGATCCCCGCGCAGGCCAATCGTCGGCCTTCCAGAAAAATGCGTTCCATCTGCGTTTTGCTTCCGTGACAACCGGATCAATAATGGAATAGTCGCTGCCGAGATAAATGCCTTCCCATGTCCCGGGATATGAGTTGAAGGTTTTCACCTGGAATGCTTCTTTTTGCAGATAGGCGAACCAGTCATATCCACTGGAATGGGCGAAGCTCCTGAGCGCACATTTGACCGTCTGCACGTCGTTTGCTGCTTCCAGCATGTCGATGAGTGAGCGAACTTTTAGATCCACGGCCTCTCTCCTTACCTCGCGATCTGGGGGCGTTTCCTGAGTGAACGATCCACCCACATGCATCCGCATCCCGCGCGGAGGCTGGGGAGCCTGACCCGATCCGGAAATAAAACTCTCAGTACCGCCACATGCAACGCTCACCTTGAACCGCGACATGCTAGGCGCGGTTCTACCCGCTCAGCTGGCCTAAGCTGACCTTTGCCGGGAGTTTATATTTGCAGGTTGCAATGTCAAACCGAAATCAACCTGTGGAAAGAGGGTAGCCCATGCCTGGATCCTTTCTTAGTCGCGATAGGTGGACGGAAAGATGATGTCCTGATCCACAAGAACACTGAATTTATAGCCTGGTCGAATGCGCATCGTCGGCTGCACGCTCAGGTTTTTCGAGATCGTCTCTTCGGCGACGCGTCCAAAGATCTCGGCAAAATTGCGCCTGGCGGCGTCGGAGGCGGTCTCCTGTGTCGCGAGCGTCGAACTCTCCGGCAGGGACATATCGATCCCGGATCCAATCATCGCGATGAGCGCCGCCGATCCGAAGGTTCGCCACAGATGGCGGTCCACCTTGTCCGCGAAGCCCCCATACCCTTCGGCATCTAAACCCGCCATGCCACCGATCTGCAACGTTGAACCGTTTGGAAAAATGAGGTCGGTCCAGACGAGCAGCACCCGGTCCTGACCGAATGTCACCCTCGAATCGTACCGGCCGAACAGCTTGGCGCCTTGCGGAATGAGGAGCCGATGTCCCGTCGCACTGTCATAGACGTTCTGGCTGACCTGCGCGATAACGCGTCCAGGCAGGTCTGAGTTGAGACCGGTGATCAATGTCGCGGGAATGATCGAGCCGCGCTTCAATTCGTAAGGTAACATCTGTGGCACGACCTGGTTCGAAAGGTACCCGAGATGCTTAATATCCTGGTTGAAGAACTCCTCCTTGGAGACCTGACCGTTCTGGTCGGTATCTTGCCCCATGAGCCCGGATCCCATGGCGGCCGCGTACAGGTCCGTAGCGCTGTTTGTGGTCGCCGCCGCGTTCTGTCGGTCGGAACCCACGGCAGTCGGCGTCTCCTCTATGTCCGAGACGTCAACTTTCAGCGGTGAATCGAGCGCCGTCGCGCGGGCCTGAAGGCGCGCCATCCGCTGGCGTTGGGCCTCTCGGATATACTGCTCGTCCTGCTCGCGCTTCAGTCGGGCTTTCCATTCCTCCTCGGATTCGAGACTCGGCCGTCGTTCCTCCCGTTCGGCGGGGCGGCGCTCGACAGCCGGCTCCTGTTTTTCGACCTTCTGCTCAGAGATCGGCGTCGGCTGGAAAACTTCCCGTTCGACTGGCTCGCCAATAATTCCGTCCGTCACACCGCGTTTGAGTTGATCGCCGAAACTGGTGGCGGGCGTATTTGAAGCGCTTTCGATATCAGTGCTGCGGTTGAGATGAAGCCCCCGCCATGACAGGCCGATCACGACGATGCCGATGAAGAGAACGATGACGATGATGGCGACGACGCTCGGCAGGCGATTGACGCGACGCATGCCCTTCTGATCGTCGGTCTGGTTCGGCGCGCCGAGCTGCAGCGACGGGACCATGCTTCTCCTCCGGTCAGTTGCGCTGCATGACCGAAAGAGGGCTTGCCGGCGTGGCGCCGGCAGGCGTCGCCCTGTAGGCTCGGCCAAGGGCAATCGACGGAGTGGAAAGCCGTGCAAACACCTGGCCGTCCAAACGGTCGATCGAGTAGGCAAGTTCGATCGGCTTGGCCTCTTTGCCGACTTTCCCGTCGGTGATGACCGCATAGCCCCAGCCCTTCAACGCCGCCTCGAGCGCGATCCCGAATTCTGACTTGTCCTGCTCCATCTTGATGGTTCTCATTCCGACGGGACCGACCTGTTCGGCAAGGCGGCTTGCCATATCGCCGGCAATGGCGCTTGCAACAGGTCCGGTGACGGAGACAGGAGTGGGGGCGTTCAATGGATCATCAGCCGTCTGGCAGCCGGAAAGAACCGCCGTGGCGAGAATGAAGGGGAGGAGCTTCCGCATTATTCAATCTCCCCTCCGGATAGTGATCTTCTGCTGGCGCCAGCCCACACCCGAAACGAGGATCGCTTTGTCGAGCGCATAGTCGACGATCATCATGTCGTTTTTCATGCGATAGTTGACGATGCGGTTCTGGCCGCCGGAGGTCAGAGCGACCGTCGCGATCCCGCGGAACCGGCGCGTTCCGGTTTCCTTGCCCTTGCGATCCCGCTCATATTCGGTCCAGTCGATTTGGTAGGTCTGGTTCGAGAGTGCCACGATGTTGTTGACCTGGATGGCGACCGTTGCGGTTTTCGCTTTCTCGAAAGGTGAGTTGGTGCGGAACCAGGTATTGATCTTTTCTGTCGACGGATCGGAGGTGCGAAGAAGTGCGTAAGTCCGGTCGATATATTGCTTCTGCACTACAGCGTCGGGCGTAATCGAACGGAAGCTCGTCACGAAATTGCCGAGCGTTGCCCGAACCACCCGCACATCTGCATACTCAATCTGCTCGGGGAAGCCGGCCGAAACGGCCGTTCCGAGCTTGTCGACCTCGACGAGGTAGGGCACGAGCTTGACCTGCGTGCTCAGATACATCGCATAACCGAAGCCGATCACGGCCATGGTCAGGCCCAATATGCCCACGATCCGCCATGCGGCGGCCGCCTGCACATAGGACCCGTATCGTTCCGTCCATTCCTGCCGCGCGGCAAGATATGGGTTCTCGGGGGCGCGGTTCGCTGCCATTGTCCATCACTCTCTGATTGCTGTTAGTGTTTGCGTTCGGGAAGTGGCTTTTGCGCGCTGCGACTGCCCCGGCTCCCATCGAGCTTGGCGTTGGCGAGGCCGAGGATAGACCCGGCATAGGCGCCGGGAGAGCCGATCGCCTTCTCCTTCGCCGCGGATCCAGCCGCACTGCTGGCGGCTCCAATCCCCGCGCCGAAGCCCCGCAGCGCAGCGCCCGCGAGTGATGAACCCGCCGCTCGTGCGGACTGACTGGCGGCAAGGCCCGTTCGCGCGGCGCCACTCGCAAGGAACCCCGCGCCCGCGGCGATGGATGCTGCCTGTCCGCCATGACGGATCGACTCCATTCCTCCGGAAACCGCGGCGCCCTGAACCACACCCTGGATAATACTCGGTACGTACATGGCGATAAGAAAGACCACGACCGAGATGCCCGCGATCGCCAGCGTCGTGACAAACTGTTCCGAGGAAGCGGTCGGAGCCTTCGCAAGCCCCAGGAGGATCTGCGATCCAATCGTCGCGATCATCACCAGCGCCATCAGTTTCATGCCGACGCCGAAAGCGTAGACGAGATAACGGACAGCGAAATCCTTGGTGAAGGACGCGCCGCCTAGCCCGAGCATGATCATGCCGGCGAGCAGGCCGACATACATCTCCACCATGACCGACACGAAAATCGCTGCGACCAGCGAGAAGCAAATGACGACCACGACCATTGCCAGCACCGCGGCGATCGCCTGGGCATTGTCTTCAAAGAGGCCGAATTGTGCCTGCTGCGACATTTGCGAGGCGACCTGAATCCCTGCGTCGAAGATTTCGGCGGGAGACGCCGAGCCGCCGCCTGCAGCGATCTGGAAAAGGCTGTCGACCACCGCGCGCGCAAAGCTCGGACCATGGTCAAGAACGAATGCGAAGAAACCAATGAACATGATTCGCCGGACCAACTCGGCAAACCAGCTATCCAGCGACGCAGCCCGGATTGCAAGCCAGACGGCGGCAATGCCAATCTCTATCGTCGCGAGGGTCCAGAAAAGGGATGTCGCAGCATCCATGATGGTGGTCTCCCACCCCTTGGCCGCGGAGGAGACCTGGTTTTCCAATTCCGTAAGGACCTGCCCTGCCTGTGCGAAGGCGGAGCCGGCACACGTGAGGCAAAGGAGGCCCACAATCAGAACCGCCCGTTCTACAGCAGCCTTCGCCATGGCGGCCGCATCTCCTGGCCGTCCTTTGTCGGCGGCAACTCCCTGTTTGGGCCAGAGAACTCTTTCCCGGACATCATGTTTGCCCGTGACGCTGGAATTGATGATCAGTACTGTTGCGGCGGACGATGCAGCCGCGACAGCGAGAAGCACGGCAATGTGGGCGGCACGGTTCACCAGCGGGGCTCCATTTTCTGACCTTCCGGAATGCCCTTGACCTCGGCGTTGAAGAACTTTTCCCGCCTCGCCTGTGCGAGGTCCTTTTCAGTCTGTTCCGCCTGCAGCCAGGTTCCCAACATAGCCATCTGCTGCGAGACCAGGCCGCGAAGCTTCTGCATCTGCGCAACCTGCTGAGCGGCGAGCTGGTGTCCCACCTGCAGTGCCTTCATCTGGCCGTCCGCAGTGTCCGACAGGCTTCGAAGCGAGGACATGGTCGTCGCCTCACTGTCGAATTGTTCCGCAGTCAGGCTGGCAGCCTTCAGGGTGCTCGCAATCGTGGCGCGGTTCGTGTCGGACCAGGACTGATAGGTGGTCGAGAACGTCTGATTGCTCGGCAGGTTAGTCCGGAGATCGGCATAGCTCCGGAAGCGCTGATGGAGCACGTCGTCGGCGTTGCCCATTGAAAAAGCGATACCCTGACCCTGATCGACGATGCTGCGAAGCTGGTTGAGATCGTTCTCGACCTCACCCCACATGTGCATTGGGAGGGTCGCGGTGTTCTGGAGCAGGTTCTGGTAAATGCTCAGCTGCGTCTCAATCTGCTGGGCGAGCTGGCTGATCTGGGTAAGCTGGTTCTGGATCTGCTCGCCGGACTGGCCGACGAGGGATACCAGTTCGCCGTTGTTGAGCACCTGCGTCCATTCGGTTGCTGCCCCAGTCGAGGTACCGGCGTGTGCAGTTGCGACTGGAGCGACGATCATTGCCGTCGCCGTCAGGCAGGCGAGCCAATTAGACCTTGAGCAGCGTTGCGGCATCGTGAACTCCTCTCGTTTGAAGCCAATGGATCGGCCAGTCACGGCCATGCTCCAAATTCAGCGCGCGAATCCGTTTCAAGTCTGCCGTGCCGGAAGCTCCCACGAAGCTCAGGGCAACCGGCCCAAGCGACATGTCGAATAGACGCCGGCCTTCCGGCGTGGCGACGTAGTATTCGCGCTTCGGGATCGCGGTTGAGACGATCTCGATCTGACGGTCGTTGAAGCCAATCCGCTCGTAGAATTCTCGTATCCCTGGCTCTCGAGCGGCGCCATTCGGAAGGCAAATCTTGGTCGGGCAGGACTCCTTCAGGACGTCGATGATTCCGGACCGCTCGGCATCCGAGATCGACTGGGTTGCAAGCACGACAGCGCAATTTGCCTTGCGCAGCACCTTGAGCCACTCCCGGATCTTGCTGCGGAAAACGGGATGGCCGAGCATCAGCCAGGCCTCGTCGAGTAAGATCAGGCTCGGGGATCCGTCGAGGCGCTTTTCGATGCGCCGAAACAGATAGGTCAGCACCGGGACGAGGTTCCGCTCGCCCATGTTCATGAGATGCTCGATTTCGAAGGTCTGGAAGGCACCGAGGGTGAGGCCGTCCTGCTCGGCGTCGAGAAGCTGACCCATCGGGCCATCAACTGTGTAGTGAAGCAGCGCGTCCTTGATCTCGCGCATCTGTACGCCGCTTACGAAATCTGACAGCGACCGGCCGGCCGCGCTGGCCATCAGGCCGATCTGGCGGGAGATGGCGTTGCGATGATTGGGCGTGATGGTGACACCCTGCAGCGCGACGAGCATCTCTACCCATTCTGTCGCCCAGGCCCGGTCTGCCTCACTTTCGAGGGCGGCAAGCGGGCAGAACGCGAGAGCAGGTTCCGGCTCAGGCCCCTCCCCGCCGATCTCGTAGTGATCGCCTTGCGCGGCGAGCGTCAGCGGCAACAACGAGCTTCCCTTGTCGAAGGCGAAGATCTGGGCATGTTCATATCGCCGGAACTGGGCCGCGATCAGGGCGAGCAGTGTCGACTTGCCCGAGCCTGTCGGACCGAAGATCAGCGTGTGGCCGACGTCATCGACGTGCAGATTGAGCCGGAACGCCGTCGAGCCGCTTGCTACCTGGATCAGAGGCGGTGAATTGGGGGGATAAAAGGGGCAAGGTGCGACCGGGTTTCCCGACCAGACCGAATTCAGCGGCACCAGGTCCGCGAGGTTGCTGGTGTTGATCAACGGTTCGCGGATGTTGCAGTACCAGTTGCCCGGCAGGCTACCGAGATAGGCGTCGGTCGCGTTGAGTGTCTCGATCCTCGCACCAAATCCTTCGACCTGGATCAGCCGGCGGATCGCCTCGGCCTTTTCCTGCAATGCTTCGCGATCACCGTCGAAGAGGATGATCACGGGCGTGTAGTAGCCGTAGGCGACCAACTGCGATGATGCTTGGGCGATCGCATCCTCGGTCTCAGTGACCATCGTCATGGCGTCCTGATCGACCGAGCGGCTTTGCGTCTGGAATATCTGGTCGAAGAATGGCCGGACCTTCTGCTGCCACTTCTTGCGGGTTCGCTCCAGCCTCGCGCGCGCCTCTTCCGCATCGAGGAATATGAATCGAGACGACCAACGATAGGTGAGCGGCATCAGGTCGAGGCTGTTGAGGATCCCAGGCCAACTCTCAGCCGGCAGTCCGTCAATTGCCACGACACCGAGGAAGCGGTTTTCGACCTTCGGCGTCAGCCCGTGCTCGAGCTCCGCGGTCGCAATCCAGTCAAGATACATGGGGGCGTCCGGCAGCCGGATCGGGTGGTTCTCGCCGGTGATGCAGAAGCGGACGAACTGCAGTAGCTCGTCGTAGCGTGCGATGCGCTCACCTCCCCGCTCTGTAGTCTCGCGCGTTTCCATGCGCCGGATCGAGAGCGTGTTCGCGAAATATTGCTCGATCTCGCGAGTGGCGTTCTTGAAGACGAAGAGGACGGTGTCGGCATAGGTTTTCTTGCGGCTCTCCTCGTCCGAATAGATGTATTTGCTGAGCGCCGTCTTCTTGGATTCGAGCGGCCGGTAAGTGAGGATCAGCGCGTGCTTGCTCTCGAAATGTCCGCGCTCGCGCGCGAAATGCGCCCGCCGCTCCGCGTCGATCGCGCGCGTGACAGCATCGGGGAAGTGGCAACGGTCTTCCGAGGGATAATCGTATGTCGGGACACGGACGGCCTCGACCTGGATCATCCAGCCGCTTCCAAGGCGCGACAGGATCGCGTTGATCTGGCGCGACAATTCGTTGCGCTCGAGGTCGGTGGCGCTTTCGGAATCCGGCCCGGCAAAATACCAGCCGGCCATCAGGCTTCCGTCTTTCAACAGCAGGAACCCCGTTGTCGACCAGGCCCGCATAGGGGACAAGGTCCGCGAAGGATGGACCCGTGGCCCGGAAGTGTTTGAGTGCGACCATTCCAGCCTCCTCAATACCGCCGCCACGGCGAGGTGGTCGCCTTGTAGTAATGCTTGTAGGAAATGTGCCGCATGTAGACTTGCCGCATCAGCGGGTCCGACTTCGCCATCGTCCTGAGCAGTCCAACAATCACGACCCAGACGGCAGCTCCAAAAAGAGCGGAGTAGATGGTCAACACCACGAAAATCAGTATGACGGCGGCGAGACCCGTCAGCAGCACCAACTCCCGGTCGGCGCCCACCAGGAGGTTTGGACGAGAAAGTGCACGGTGGATGCGGTTGCGCTGCAGGCCGGACAGGGACTCAGCCATGCGGCCCCTCCCCTCCTGCTTTTTGCTCCTCCGACTTTTGCTCGTCGGGGAGGCCGATAGTGGCGCCGGTCGCCCCGAAAAGGCCGACGATGTTGGTGGCCCCGAGCAGGATGCCGGCGACGAGGGCAATATACACGAGCCGCCGCGCGAAATCGTTGAGCTCGCCGCCGAAGATCAGCATGCCGCCTGCGATTGCGACTGCGGCCAGCGCAATGGCGCCGGCCACGGGTCCGGTGATCGACTCCTGTATTTGCTGGAGCGGCCCCTCCCACGGGAGACCGCCACCGCCGGAACTCGCCAGCGCCGGCGCCACAGCGGAAAGGAAGCTGAACGCTGCGATGAGCGCGACAGTGATGATTGCAGCTTTGCGCGACATGGCGCGTCCCCTGTTCTTCCGTGAACTGGTCGGTTTCGATTGGTACACACCGTTCGCGAACCGATCGACCTGGATGATGTCGCGAACGCGCCGACCCCGCGGCGTCCGCTCGATGGACACAATGAGATCGACCGCTTCGCCGATCACTTCGTGCATGGGCTGCTGGCTAGCCTCGGCGGTCAGTTGCTCTAGGCGGCGCAGCGCCGATATTGCCGTGTTCGAATGAATGGTTGCCACGCCTCCGGGGTGGCCGGTGTTCCAAGCCTTCAGCAGGGTCAGGGCCGCGCCATCGCGGACCTCGCCGACTACGATCCGGTCCGGGCGCAGACGCATGGTGCTCTTCAGAAGGCGGGCCATGTCGACGTTATCACTGGTGTGCAGGACGATGGCGTTCTCGCCCACGCACTGGATTTCGGCAGTGTCTTCCAGGATGACGAGCCGCTCTTCTGGAGCGTTCTTGACGATCTCGTCGATGACAGCATTCGCGAGCGTCGTCTTGCCAGAGCCCGTTCCCCCGGAAATGATGACGTTCAGCCTGTAGGCGACTGCGCTGCGGATCGTTGAGGCCTGGTGCTCCGTCATCACGCCGGCGCGCACATAGTCGTCCAGCGGGATCAGACGCGAAGCCCGGCGGCGAATGGTGAAGGCAGGCTTGGCGACGACCGGCGGCAACAGCCCCTCGAACCGGTGGCCGCCGATCGGAAGCTCGCCGGAGATGATAGGCTGTTCCGTGTCGACTTCGGACTGAAGGGCATGCGCAACCGCGCCGATCACCACTTCGGCTGCTGCTGCAGACATCTCGCCGGCCGGCGCGACGCCATGCCCGAGCCGCTCGATGAAAAGCCTGCCGTCTGGATTGAGCATGATTTCAACAACGGTTGCGTCCTCGAGCGCCACGCAAAGCTGATCGCCGAGCGCCTCCTGAAGTTTTCGCACGAGCCGGGGATGAGAACGGGGCTGGTTCACGGATTTCTCCTTACGCCGCTTTGCAGGCAGAGGTGAATTCGGAGCAATAGTTGCGGGGGCGAAGCCTCTGGAATGTATCGGAGTCGGCGGGCAGAATGCCCGCTACGGCCATCGTCACGCCAATCTTCTTGGGCTCGCCCAATCGCTGCAGTGCCCAGCCGACACGAGCAAGTATCCGCTCGAAGCGAAGGTCCGTTACGGTGACAATCTCCGTGTATCCGTTGATCATGCACCACTCGATGATCCCAGCGAACATGGTGACGGTCACCTCATGCACTGCCCCTCCTCCCCGTGCTTCAGTAAGGGTCGTGTCTACGCAGAATCGGGAGCTTTCGATCATCGCTGAGTGCGCCTGCAACCGTCCACCTGGAAGGAGTGAGGGAAAGACGTCTGCCGCCATGGTTGGACCAAGCGCCGGAAGAAGCCTGGCGCAGCCTGCCACTTGTCCACTATTGGAAGTTGCCAGAATATAGGTCGGCCTCAACTCATCGAAGGAATCCGTCTCGCGGCCGTCGACAACGTTAACCTCCCAGCCCAGTCGATTGGCAAAGACGCGTGCCCGCAAACGATGATGTTGCTCAAGAAGTTGCTTTGTACGGCAATCCATGCATTCAGAAATCGCGACAGTTCGCATGCTTTTCTCCTGGCCAACATGATCGGCGGAGATGAGCACAGTTTACATCCCGCTGGCAGTTGTAGGATTCTACATGGTCACGGAGATGAAACGGACCTGACAGGTCAACAGGTGACTGGTACGGCAAAGCCACAAGGGTGACGATTGGAAAAAGTCTGAGAACCGTAAACGCCAATTTCTGTGCGCCATCTGAAGCGCAGTGCTCCGAGGCATGAAATGTCCATCCAAGGATGGGCGGACACCAAGTCATGGATGTAGGTGCCCCTGAACTGCAGGTGCGTCTTCTTGGCCGCAACGGCCGCCCTCGAAAGCAAGTCAGAGTGTCAAAACCACCGAAAGCGGCGGCTTTGATGCGGGAAAGGAGATCAAGGGCCGCAAGCGCGCTATCATCTTGGCCTGATGGTCGGCCTCAAGGTGCACGGGCTGATGTTCAGGATCCCTACGGAGCGCCCGATCTCTTGAAGTCCATTCCGTCACAGATGGCCTTGGGTGCTTTGCCGACGGTGACTACGCGGGCGAAAAGCTGAAGAGCCACCTGAAGAAAATCGGCAAGTGGACACTCGAGATCAGCAAGCGCTCCGATAAGACCAAGGCGTCTGAAATCCAATCCCGCTGGTGGGTTGTCGAGCGCACCTTCGCGAAGCAGGGCGATGCCGCAGGCTGGCTGTAGACATGGATTCATCGCTTCAGCTCACGCCACCCCCGCATACTCACTAGGCGGCTTGCAAGATATCGCTATCGTTGATCTCTTTTGGAGTCCGACTCTAAAAAGCGGACTGAGCGTCAACGGCAGGGGGCGGTATAGATGCGCCCCTGCGAATCCTGATAGCGGCATAAGTCGCCGTTGCGTGACCCCGTAGGCGTCGTTGCGGTCCCAACTGCTGCTCCCGCGAGCGCACCCACGCCTGCTCCCACGAGAGTGCTCTCGGTATTGCGGCCCACCGCCTGGCCCACCAGTGCACCACCAGCTGCTCCGACCAACGCTCCGGTTCCCGCTCGTCTCTCTTGCTCCGACGAAGCGCATGCGGCGACGAGTGCTGTTGCGACCAGTGCAATGCCAACTTTACGTATCATGGCGCTTCCTTCCTGGGGTTATCGGTGGATACATAGGCGGCCCTTTCCAGAAGGCAATTATTTCGTGTACGGGACCACCATGAAATTCAAAAGGGCATCGCGGAACCGGTCCTTTAAATTAGCGTTCTCTAACGTAAGGAGGGCCTCCACTCTCGTCGGAGGATCATGAGATGCATTGGTTGTTTAGTGCGGCCCTGGTCGCCGCTTTTGTCATCCTGCCCAATGGCGCCGAGGCCGGTCACGGCTGCGGCCGCGCTTCGTGGTATGCTTTGACTTCACAAACGGCATCCGGCGAACGGATGGATCCGGCGCAACTAACGGCCGCGCACAAATCAATGAGGCTGGGCACGAAGATTGAGGTCACCAACCCAGAGAACGGTCACAGCGTTGTCGTTCGCGTCAACGATCGTGGTCCATTCATCCGCGGCCGGGTGCTTGATCTTTCAAAGGCGGCCGCCAAGGAGATTGGCATGATTTCGGCAGGACACGCTCGCGTCTGTTTTGAAGAGGTCGAGGACGGTGGTTGGCATCCCTTGATGCGGCCGCCCGTGAGTATGAGGCCGGTCTGGTAGCAGACCGGCCGCGCGCCTGAGCCAGTCGCAGAAAGCTGGCCATCCGCAAGACCCGAATCCTGCGCGAAAACCTGCTGCCGGGATTATGGCCCGGCAACAAGTATTCGAGCGTACGCTCTAGCCGTGCGTAATCTTCGTTCCGAGCACATTCAGGCATTCTCGCATGAATGCGGCAAGGCCGGTCCAACCTTTGGCGGAGACCATATTGCCGTCGACGTAGGCTTCTGTCGGCTTGACGTCGACATAGATGCCACCAACCGCTGTGACCTCCGGTTCGCAGGCACCTAGGCCAGCGACCTTTCGGCCCTTCAGTACACCGGGCACTGCCATCAAAATCTGCACTCCATGGCAGATCGTGAAGATCGGCTTTCCGCTTTCGTGGAAGTGCCGCACCATGTCCTGGACGCGCTTGTCGGTGCGGATGTACTCCGGACCTCTGCCGCCCGCGGCATAGACCGCATCGTAATCGTCAACCCTGACTTCAGAGAAAGTTTTGTTGATATCGGCGTAGTGACCAACCTTTTCGGTGTAAGTCTGATCTCCTTCGAAGTCGTGCAGTGATGTCTTGATGCGATCGCCCGCCTTCTTGTCTGGGCAAACCACGTGCACCGTGTGACCGACAGCCTCCATCCCCTGCTGGAAGACGTAAATTTCATATTCCTCGGTGAACTCGCCTGTCAGCATGAGGATTTTCTTGCCACTCATGTCAGATCTCCTGTTGTCATGGAACTCGGTGGTTCCCCGGCAATCCGCGGGGCATCCTTTTCAGATCAGAATGGAGAATCGGGGAAATAGAACTGATCGGCATTGTCGGGAGTGATCAGGGGCGCGCCGAGCAGGAAAGAACCGCGAACCGGAGCCTGACCGCTGAACTGCGCCGCCGTCATATACATGGCCGATTTGATCATCGAAGGCGGATAGGGCGTTGAAATCGGCGTACGCTCGTTTTTCTCCTTCACCATCTCGATGACCTGCTTCATGCCGTTGCCCCCAAGGGCGTATTTGATGTCCTTGCGGCCCGCATTATCGACGGCTTCCAGCACACCAAGCAACATGTCGTCGTCATTGGCCCAGACTGCATCGATCTTCGGATACTTCGCAAGATAGTCCTGCATCAGCTTGAAAGCCTCGTCCTGGTTCCAGTTGGCGTACTGGATGTCGAGGATCTTGATATTGGTCTTCTCGATGACGTCGGAGAAGCCCTTGATCCGCTCGTCGTCGATGACGGTCGGAATGCCGCGAAGCACGACGATCTGGCCTTCGCCACCAAGCTTGTCGGCAAGCCACTGCGCCGTATTGGCGCCTACGGCGATGTTGTCGCCGGCGACGTAGAGATCCTGAACGTCGGGATCTGTAAGGCCGCGGTCGACCACGGAAATGAACGTGCCGTTCCGCTTGATCTGCTCGACCGGTCCGGTGAGCTCTTCTGAGGTAAAGGGCAGGATGACCAGAGCGTCCAGCTTGCGGCTTGCCGAAAGGTCCTCCAGCGCGGAAACCTGTGCAGTGGCGGATGATGCGGTCGAAATCACGACATCAATGTTCGGGAACGCGGCCTCGATCTCCTTTTCGGCCTGCTCTGCATGGTAGACAACTCCCCCCGTCCATCCATGCGTTGCAGCCGGTATCGAGATGGCCATCGTCACATTTCTGTCCTGTGCGTAAGCGACGAAGGGCAGCGCAAGAGCCAACGCGGCAGTCGATATCAATAACCCAGATTTGCGGATAATAGACTTCATTTTTTCCTCCTGTTTGAAGTCAGCGCTGTTCTCAGCGGTTTGCAGTAAAGCGGTGCGCCAGCATGGCGATGATGATGATCGCGCCCTGAACGGCGGCGACGAGATATTCGGAGACCATGTCCGAGAGAACCATTACGTTGGCGATCACCTCGAGGATGAGGGCACCGGCAACGGTGCCGCCGATGCGCCCCCGACCGCCGCGAAGAAGCGTGCCACCTATCACGACGGCAGTGATGACCTGCAGCTCCCACAGCTGTCCGGTGGTCGGCGTTGCGGCGCCGAGGCGGGGCACATAGCAGATGGCCGCTACCGCGACGCACAATCCCTGGATCACGTAGGCGATAGTGCGCACGGCGGCGACGTTCACGCCGGAAAAGCGCGCCACCTCGACATTGGATCCGGCAGAGGTCAGACGGCGGCCATATTTGGTCTTGTAGAGCAGGAACGCGCCAAGCAGAACGACGACGGTCGTGATGAAGACCGGATAGGGAATGCCGAGCAAACTGCCGAAATAGACAGGTCGATAGGCTTCACGCAGGCTGCGGTCGATCGGCAGCGAGCCGCCATCGGTCATGAAGGTGATGAAGGCGCGGAAAATGCCCATCGTACCGAGCGTGACGATGAACGGCTCTATTCGCCCGAGGGTCACGATCAGTCCGTTGAAGAGGCCGCAAAGCGAGCCCACGACCAAGGCGACACCTGCTCCCATGGGAATGGCCCAGGCACCGTAGGAGGGGGTGAGATGGTTCATCACCATGATCATGATGCCGGTAACGAAGGCCATCATCGATCCCACCGACAGGTCCAGCCCCCCTGATGAGATCACGAAGGTCGCCCCGACGGCGATGATCGCAACAAAGGCGCTACGCGTGATCACATTGATCAGGTTCGCCGACGAGAGGAAATTGGCGTTCACCAACGCGCCGAACAGCACGATGACGGCAAGCGCGATGAAGGGTGCCAGATCGGCCCAGCGGATACAAATTCCCTCATCAGTCGGTGAGACTGTTACTGCGGCTGTCGTCATATTCTTCCTCCCTGACGTCCCCACGCCCGCCCGTCGTGGCTGCAAAGACGACATTCTTCTCATTGATTTCACTGCCCCGAAGTTCGGCTACGATTTCACCGGCCCTCATCACCAGAACGCGGTCGGCGAGGCCAACGAGCTCTGGCATTTCCGACGAGATGACGATGCAGGCCTTGCCCGACCGCACCATCACGTCGATAAAGTCGTAAATCTGGCTCTTATTGCCGATGTCGATGCCGCGTGTCGGCTCATCGATGATGACGACAGAGGGGGCAGCCATCATTATCTTGGCGAGAAGCAGCTTCTGCTGATTACCGCCCGAAAGCTTGCCAGCCTCAAGCCGAAGCGACCGGACGCGGATGTCATAGTCAGTCACCGCCTTCTCAAGGCGGGAGAGCTCCATTCTGCGATCAAGTACGGCGCCGGGATTAACCGTGTCGAGCGCTTGCAGGGTGAGGTTGGGGCCGAGCTTCTCCTCCAGAAGCAGTCCCTTCCCCTTGCGATCTTCCGTCAGGTAGACGAGACCGGCGTCCATCATCGTCCTGACCGACCGGTTCACGATCTCCTGGCCGTCGAGGCTCACGCTTACCGCGTCGGACGGACGAAGCCCCATCAGTCCCTCGAACAGTTCTGTACGGCCCGCACCGATCATGCCACCAATGCCCAAGACCTCGCCCGGACTGACGGCAAAGGATACCTTTTGCACTCCATGATCTACTGAAAGATCCCTCACGACTAGGATTGGCGCGCCGTGGACGGCAGGCCGCTTGTGCGGATACAGCATGTCGAGTTCTCGCCCGACCATCAATTCCGCCATCTCACGTTGGCCAAGACCGGCCGCCGGCCAAGTGCCAATCATGGAACCGTCACGTAGCACGGTAATGCGGTCGGCAAGCGCCTGCACCTCGTCGAGACGGTGGGAGATGTAGAGCACGGCGACCCCATGGTCGCGCAGACCGCGCACGATGTCGAACAGCGCGGCTACTTCGTCATTGGCAAGGACGGCCGTCGGCTCGTCGAAAATGACGACCTTGCGGTCATCCAGGAGCGCTCGTGCGATCTGAACCAGCTGACGCTGGGCAAGCGACAGCTCGCCCACCCGGTCGCGCGGCCGGGCGGTCGAGCCGACCCGTGCTAGCAGCTCGGCCGTACGCCTGTTCATCAGCGCATCGTTCACTACCGGGCCACGACCCGCCTCGCGACCTAGGAACAGATTTTCCGCAACTGTCAGATCGGCGGCGAGGAGGATTTCCTGGTGCACGAGCACAATGCCCGCGGCTTCGGCCTCCACCGCATTGCGGAACTGGATCGGCTGGCCGGCCACCAGCAGGTGACCAGTTGTTGGCACGACATGACCGGACAGCAATTTCATCAGCGTCGACTTGCCCGCGCCGTTCTCGCCGATGATGGCGTGAACCTCTCCGGCGTGGACATCGAGCGTGACGTCCGCCAGGACGGTGATCTGGCCATAGCTTTTGCCGATGTTCTCGGCGCGGAGTGCGGCAACGGTCGGATTTTCCGGCGTCGGCACGATCTGGGGAGAGGGCACCGCGTTCATTCGAAAGCCGACAGCAGTCGGTCGCGTGAACGTTCGACGTGGATGCGCATCGCATCCAATGCCGCTTGTGCATCGCCGGCACGAAAGGCGCTAAGCAGGTTCTCGTGCTCCTCGAGCGCCTCCTGCGTCACGCGCGTGTGGAACATGAGCCGGAAAATATGCAGGTGGACGTGTTGGTTCGAAAGCGTACTGCGGATTATTTCGTTGCCTGCAATCTTCAGAATGGCGTCATGAAATTGCGCGTCGGCTCGCGCAAAACGGGAATAGCGCGTGTTTCGGTCGACGGGTGCCTCTCCATGCCCCATGTCCGCGGCAGATTCCTCGAGCTGCTGAAGTGCCTCGGGCGTCATACGGATTGCTGCAAGCCGTGCTGCCTCCGGCTCGACCAGCAAGCGAAAGGCATAAAGGTCTTCGAACTGCTTGCGCGTCCACTGTGGCGCCGCGCTGTAACCGATTAAGTGCTCCTTCCAGACGAGGCCTTCGCGCTCCAGCCGGCTCAAGGCCTCGCGGACGGGCGTCTGCGATACTCCAAGGTCACGTGCGAACACGTCTATCGGAATGCGGGCACCCGGCGCGATCTCCAAGGACATCAGTCGGTGGTAGATATTGTCGTAGACGTTGTCGACCACGCTGCTCGGGCGAACGCTTGCCCTGCCTTCCCGTTCCGCCGCAAATGCCACTTCCATTCTCCGAACGCTTCTTGACACGCCGGCATTTATTGCAAATAAGATATCGTATGTCAAATACAATATCATATACGATCTGATATAGGAGTTTGGAATGATTGTTCGACCCGAACGCCTCCGAGACCTGGCAACCACCCTTCTTGAGAGGCGGGGCGCTCCGTCCGATCACTCGCGCCTGCAGGCCGACCTCCTTCTGGAGGCCGAGCTGCGCGGCCTGCCGTCGCATGGCCTGCAGCGGCTACCGATGTTGCTGTCCAGGCTGGACAGGGGATTGGCGGATGCGGGAAAGAGTGGAACGGGAACCTGGCGGAGACAGGCCTTTCTCAGCGTTGACGGAGAGCGTGGACTCGGACCGGTCGTGTTGATGAATGCAATGCAGACGTTACAGAGCGCGCTGGGTGAGACAGGGATTACGATTGCCGCGATCCGCAACGCCAACCACATCGGTATGCTCGCCTACTACGCAGAAATCGCCGCGAGCAAAGGTCTGATCGGCATTGTCATGTCGACTAGTGAGGCGCTCGTGCATCCATTCGGCGGCACCAAGGCCATGCTCGGCACGAACCCGATCGCAATCGGCATTCCGGCCGACCGGCCTTTCGTTATGGATCTTGCCACCAGTGTCGTTTCCATGGGGAAGATCAACAACCATGCCATGCGCGACGTGCCGATCCCTTTAGGATGGGCCGTGGACGGAAAAGGTCACCCGACGACGGATCCCCAGGCCGCGAAGACCGGGGCGATCGCGCCCTTCGGCGGCGCGAAGGGTTATGGCCTGGGTCTTGCGATCGAACTTCTTGTCGCGGCGCTGGCCGGTTCCGATCTCGCGCCGGCTGTGCGCGGTACGCTCGACGACATCCATCCTTCAAACAAGGGCGATCTCCTGATTTTGATCGACGCGGCGGCGGGGAACGGTCGTGCAACATCGCTGTCGGGATATCTCGAGCAACTGCGACTTTCCCCTGCCGTTGACGCCCAAAATCCCGTCGCCGTTCCAGGGGACGGCGCGCGCCGGCGTCGCGCAGGGACGATGCAATCGGGCATCGACCTTCCCCCTCAGCTTTTCGAACAGCTTATGGCCCTCGAGGCCGCGTGAACTTATCGGAGGATATACGGGATGAACCTATTCGGCACATTAAGAGCGCCGCGCGAACTGCTTTTTGGCGCCGGCCAGCGACATGCTCTCGGTACCATCGCATCGAGGTTGGGCCGGCGCTCGCTCATCGTCACGGACAGGCGCCTCGCCACAGATGCCGACTTTCTGGCGCTCGCCAGACAGCTCCAGGAGGCTGGGCTTGCGGTAATGGTGGACAGTTCCACCCTGCCCGACGTTCCAGTCGAATCCGCCATTGCCAGCGCAGAGGGGGCGCGGAGCTTTGCGCCCGACCTTGTCATCGGCGTCGGCGGCGGCTCATGCCTCGACATGGCGAAATGCGTCGCCCTGCTCCTGGCGCATGGAGGGCGGCCGCAGGATTATTACGGCGAGCAAGCCGTACCGGGACCGGTCATGCCGTTGATCGCCATTCCCACCACCGCCGGCACTGGCTCGGAGGTGACCCCTGTCGCGGTGCTTTCGGATGCCGAGCGCAGCCTGAAGGTCGGCATTTCGAGCCCGTACCTCATCCCGACGGTCTCAATCTGCGACCCGGAACTGACCCTTTCCTGCCCGCCAACCCTGACGGCTATCGCGGGCGCGGACGCGTTGACGCATTCAATCGAGGCATTCACGGCCATCCGGCGCGATCCTGTATCCGGCATTGCGCAGCAGCGCGTTTTCGTCGGTAAGAATGAAATGTCCGATCACTTCGCCCTGAGCGCTATTTCGCTCCTCTGGCAGGGGCTGGAAGCTGCCTGCAAGAATGGCGGCGACTACGCGGCGCGTGAAAAGGTGATGCTCGGCGCGACGCTTGCCGGCCTTGCCTTCGGAGTTGCAGGCACTGCAGCCGCCCACGCCATCCAATATCCCGTTGGCGCCCTCACCCACACCGCACACGGCCTCGGCGTCGCCTGCCTGATGCCATACGTCATGACGTGGAATGCACCCCTCATAAGAAACGAATTGGCGCAGATCGCTCGGGCCGCAGGACTGGATGGACCTGACGCAGTGATTCCGGCGCTGGCTTCCCTGCTCGAACGGATCGGCATTCCCGCAACACTCCGCGATCTTGGTCTAGAAGAGGAGCGGATCGACTGGGTGGCGGAGCAAAGCTCGGGCATCACGCGCCTTATCCAAAACAACCCCCGTCCCCTGAACCCGAGCGAAATCCGCAATCTCGTCGCCGCCGCCTACTACGGCGATACAGCCGACCTAAATTAAAGGAGACCCGTCATGACGTCCCCCACCAAGTTCTCCGGCTATGCCGATCCCACACTGCACGCGGAGGGCCTCTATATCGGCGGCAAATGGCATGGAGGTGGCGGCATTACCGTCAAAGACCCCTCGACGGGCAATAGTCTGGCCGAGGTCGCAGATGCTTCCGTCGAAGATGCCATGCGCGCCGTCGGCGCCGCGGAAGCCGCAGCCTGCGGGTGGCGCGCCACCCCTGCCCGGCAACGTTCGGAAATCCTGCATCGCTGGTTCCAACTGATGACAAAGCACGGGGAAGAACTGGCCACGCTTATCGCGCTGGAAAACGGCAAGGCACTCCCCGACGCACGCGGCGAAGTCGCCTACGCCGCCGAGTTTTTCCGCTGGTATGGGGAGGAGGCAGCTCGCATTCCCGGCGAATACCGCCACACGCCTTCCGGTTCGCACCACATCATCGTCGACCATGAGCCCATCGGCATCGCCGTTCTCATCACGCCCTGGAACTTTCCGGCCGCGATGGCGACCCGCAAGATTGGTCCGGCCCTTGCCGCCGGTTGCACTGTCATCCTGAAGCCCGCTTCCGAAACGCCGTTGACGGCCTACGCCATGGCGCGCCTCGGCGAGGAGGCAGGCGTGCCCGCCGGCGTGGTCAACGTGCTCACGACAACCAGGCCGGCTGCGGTGACGAACGCCATGCTCGCCGATCCTCGCGTGCGAAAACTCTCTTTTACGGGCTCGACCCTTGTCGGACGAACGCTTCTCGCAGAAGCCGCCAAGTCGGTCGTCAGTTGCTCGATGGAACTCGGCGGCAACGCGCCTTTCATCGTCTTCGACGACGCTGATCTGGAAGCGGCACTCGACGGCGCCATGGTTGCAAAGATGCGCAATGCCGGCGAGGCCTGCACCGCCGCCAACCGCTTCTATGTTCAGGCAGGGATACATGACGCATTCGTTGCCGGCCTCACGAGCCGCATGGCTGCTTTGAAGATTGGTCCCGGCTACGATCCCGCCACGCAATGCGGGCCGATGATCACCCCGAACGCTGTGCGTAAGATCGACCGACTGGTCTCCGACGCGATCGCCGGGGGCGCCCGCCCGACGACCGGCGGCAAGCCGCTCGCGGAAAATGGCTATTTCTATCCGCCGACCGTGCTCCACAACGTTCCCCAAGGCGCTGCGATTGCGAAAGAGGAGATCTTTGGCCCCGTCGCGCCGGTCTACAGGTTCGAAAGCGAGGACGAGGCCATCCGTCTCGCAAACGACACCGAATACGGCCTTGCCGCCTATATCTACACCGGCGATTTGAAACGTGCGATGCGGGTTGGCAAGCGTCTCGAAACGGGCATGCTCGGCATCAACAGAGGCCTTATGTCGGACCCGGCCGCACCCTTTGGCGGCGTGAAGCAGAGTGGCCTTGGCCGCGAAGGTGGCGTGACGGGAATTCTGGAGTACATGGAGGCGAAGTATTACGCAGTACAGTACTGAATTACGGGGGATGAATATGAAACTAGAGGACCTTTATCGAATTCGCGACTTCGTTCCCGATTTCGACGCCATCGCCGCGGAATTCGTCGAACGAAGCCGAGCGTTCTCGGCCAATGCCAGCGTACTGGCGGACGTGCGCTACGGCACACGCCCGCGGGAGATCCTGGACGTCATCCTGCCGGAAAATCAGAAAACCGGTGCCCCGCTTCATGTTTTCGTCCATGGCGGATACTGGCGCTCCGGTGAGAAAGAGAACTACCACTTCGTGGCCGCCCCGGTGCTCGCAACCGGGGCTGTTGCCGCAATCGTCGAATACGATCTCATGCCGGGCGAGCGGCTTGGCGTGCTCGTCGATCAGGTGCGGCGGGCGGTGCTCTGGCTCGAGCGGCATGCTGGTGATTTCGGCGCGGATCCGCGCAGGCTGACGGTCAGCGGTCACTCGGCTGGCGCCCATCTTGCGTCATTTCTCGCGGCGATCGGCCCGCAAGAGACGGCCGCGACCTTGCTTCCGTCTCCGCGTGGGCTTCTGCTCCTGAGCGGGATCTATGATCTTTCGGATATTCCTCACAGCTTCCTACGCAACGAAGCCGAGATGACGGTTGCGGAAGCGACAGCCTGGTCGCCACTTACATCCACCCAGCTCCCGTGTCCGATGCGGATCATTGCCTTTGGAGGGGAGGAAACAAGACCATTCAACGAACAGGCGTCGGCTTTTGACATGCGCCTCAACGTGCAGGGTTGCGCTTCGGAACTGCTGCCCATACCAGGTCTCAACCATATGAACGTCGTTTTGGACCTGGCGGACCCAGACGGGCAGTTGGGAAGTCGTCTGGCGATGATGGTCGCGTCGAGCTAGAATCCCGCTTCTAAATCGAAACGGATTAGGACGCCCGCACGGAACAGTGACAATGTTACAGTCAGTTTTGAGAAGGGTGTTCTCCAGCCGTTGACGTCGACAGGGTGATCGGCTGTGGCTGATGAGCAAAGGCTGTTGTAGCGAGGGTGAGAGCACGAAGGAACGTGCATGAGTATCACCCCAGTAGTCGTGTTGATTGGCGCGCTGCGTTTACATAAGCTCTCCACTATGGCTCACAACGAGCTCCGCTAAGGCCCCGCTTCTCAGCCGTTCATCCATCCAAAGGGGCGGTCCTCTCAGCAATCGGTAAGAACTCAGTGCGAGTGAGCGCAAAATGGCCTTGAGAGGTTTCCTAAAAGCGTGACGCGAACGCTTTCCACAATATCGGTACCCTGCCAAAGCCGTGTCAGGTTCAGGATGTGGGCGACGGCAATCCGGGTCCGGCTGATGCGCTGGTTTTCCGGGCTAAGCTCGAAGCCCTTGCCCTTGTCGGTCCGCTTGACAGACCGGAGCGAGAACGCAGCGATGATTTGGAATACGCCCTTCATCTTCGGTCCGGCATAACTGCGATCGGCGAAGACATGAATCAGCCACGGCCAACGATTGAGTATGTATTGGGGGCGGCAGGCGCGCGTCGAGATCGGCTGTCTCTCGGCGCTGTACACCGGGGTCAAGCATTTTGGAGAAGCGCTCAACGGCCGCTATTCCGAAAGCTGCCCCCGCCGCCTGGCCTCAATACGAGTTTTGAGGAACCGAGCCTCCTGCAATGCGTTAACGGTCGTGTCACTCAGGGAGGTTCCAATGTCGGACAACAAGAAAAAAGTGGGAAAACCAGACCGTGAGCATGTGGCAACCAGCCAGCCCTATGAAATTTCATACTTCGCAAAGAAGCACGGCATCTCGGCTGAGGATGCAAGACGCATTGTAAAACAGCATGGTGGCGACAGGGATGCCGCTGACAACGCCGCTAATCGTCTAAAACGATAGCTGCGACCCGCATCCTCGGCCTACAGACCAAAACTGCCGACATTTCGACACCTTGGGGACGCAGGTGATGCAGTCACATTTCGCCTTGTCGTCGACACACTTCGGGTTAGAGAAGCGCCGGTTTCTGGCACGAATACGTCGATAGGGCTGACTGGAACCTGGCTTCGGCGGTCCGGCCCTCCAGGAGGCGAAGACGAAGAAGTCGTTCACGCGTCGGATCTTGCTCGCGATCAAACTCCTCCAAGTTGGCCGTTGGCTGCAAACATCGCCTCTCCTGGTTTTGCCCGCGCGGCTCTACAATCCCCTCTGACCGGCCATGATCGGTATGGGGCCTTGCTGGATCATTCTGGATTTTCACTCAGCCTTTGTCGGCCGCGGGCCAATCGTTGGACGGTTCTTCAATGACCTGTTCGCTGACATCGTCGGCGGGGTCAGGGTCTCGTTGATAGGCGAGGCGAAGCTGTCCAATCTCGTCAAGAATGGCGGCGTAGACATCCTGTTGGCGCGCGCCGACGACGACGGCGGCATCAACCAGCTCTTCTAGTGCGAGGCGCAGCTCGGCGCGCCAATCATTCGTCATTGACCTTCCTCCATGGGCCTATCTGAAAGTTCGATCCAGGTCGGTGCGTGGTCGCTTGTGTGCGACCATCCCCGGACATGCCTGTCGACCCCCGAGGCCGAAAGCCTCCTGGTGGCATCCGGGCTGAGCAAAAAGTGATCGATGCGAAGCCCAGCATCCCTCGCGAACGCATCTTGGAAGTAGTCCCAAAAGGTGTACACGCGTTCGCCGGCATAAAGCTGCCGAAGGGCATCCGTCCAGCCCTGTTCAAGCAGGCGACTATAAGCGTCTCTAACCTCGACGCGGAACAACGCGTCGTTCACCCAACGCTCGGGTTTGTAGACATCAAGTTCCGTCGGCATGACGTTGTAGTCGCCAGCGAGGATCACCGGCACGTCGAGTTCCAGCAACTCGGCCGCGTAAGCCATCAGCCTGTCGAACCATGCCAGCTTGTATTCGAACTTCGGTCCCGGATAGGGATTCCCATTGGGCAGATAGAGGCAACCGATCACCATCCCATTGATCACTGCCTCGATATAGCGACTATGGAGATCTTCCGGATCACCGGGAAGGCCCTTGCGCGTCAGCGTTGGCTCCGTGTCTCTGGCGAGGATCGCCACACCGTTCCAACTCTTCTGGCCGTGCCAAATCGATCCGTATCCTGCAGCCTCGATAGCCTTGACGGGGAACTTCGGGTCCGGTGCCTTGAGCTCCTGAAGGCAGACGACGTCGGGTGACGCCTCTTCCAGCCATCGCAGCAGGACAGCCAGGCGACCATTGACCCCGTTGACGTTATACGTGGCTATCTTCACGGTCGCAGTTCTTGCGATCACCCTTGTCGCCGTGGCCCGGCTTCGCGTCGTGCTTCGCCTTCTGGTTTCCTGTCCGGCAACAGGGAACGGCCGACATCCACTGACTGTTTGAACTTCCTTCTTTCGTCGCGCCGCATGCAGCGCTTGTCGGTCCCGATATCGATGAGTTCACGCTTTGACACCACTGCCTCCGTTCGTCAGGTCGCCCCCCACAGGACGCAAGGAAAGCCGTAAAGTTCCAAATCTCTCGCCCAGCCATACTCTTTGGTCTGCTCATGCACCAAGTGCTGAACCGCAGGCCGAACGTTGGATAGGCATGTTACAGATTTCGACAAGCCACTGATCGACCGTAGCCCCTCTCCTGGATAGCAGCGTGATTTGGCGACCACTGTTCTCACCGACCCGGTTTACGCATGTGCAATGGACGTGACCATGAAACCACAGCGCCGGCGGCCCTTCAACGATAGAGTCCTCGATATCAGGAACGTAGCAGATAGCGGGTCGCCCTCGAAACTCGGTTGAACGTGACCTGGGTGACGGAGCGAGAGCGTCAAGACCACCGTTTCCCCAAGGCAAGGTCGCCACAACTGCCTGTTTGCGAAACGTCATTGGTGATGACACGCGTGGTGGCTTGATTCCGACAAGGCAGCTTCGAAACTGACCTCGGGCAATAGTTCATCCCGCTCTGGGCAGCCGCCATCGTGAGTTCCGGATCACCGCCGCTGAGGCGGAAGTCGATCCAGAGCGTTGCGCCAACAAACCTGACGGCTCCGATATCAAAGGGCTCGTTTTCGAGATGACGTGTCCAGCGGGGTCAACAGGGTATCTGCCTTGTGCGTCTCGCGCTGAAGCCCACTTGCGGAATTAGTTTCCTGTGTGTGCGAGTAAGGTTCCGTTGAATTCACCTGCAACGCTTTTGAATTCGATGGTTGACGCGCTTCATAATGCATGTGGAATCGCCACCGATCTCAGAAGTTCGCTTCGCAACATCTTCGCAGATCCCCCCGCCCCGATCAGGATGGGATAGTTTTGCGCGTCGGAATTACAGACCAGCACGTTGAAATCACCGCATCAAGAAGCTTCACGCGCTCGCCGGGGGAAACCAGATCGCTGATGGGATCGAACATCGCTTGAACGCCGACAAGACGATCAAATGCGCTAACGTGATCGCCGTTTGTATGGTGTTAAAAGAACCGCCTTAATAACTGTAGGATCCCGCTCTCCTCGGGAGTAGAGGCGGATGATTGCGTTACCAAGGGATGCCGCCAGCTCGCTGTCGGAATTTATCCGGCATTCAGCCAGGCAATCCTCGAAAATTTCCTGGAGGCGATTCAGATCATCCGGACCGAACATCCGCGTGCTGGACCCGCATGGGAAGACCGGACAACCCGCGGCATCATACTCTAAGGACTTGGACATAACTTCCTCCCCCTGTTTGGGCGGAAGCTGCCATCTCCCTGTCGTTCCTGCCATGCATATGGAAGCGATGGGACATTGTGCGGCCTGTTATACGCCCTGTCTATGTCGTTTGACGTATGGTGTGTGGAATGTCTGAGTTCAGGCGCTACGCCGCCTTCTCTGCCTACGGTAATCCACTTCTCGTGGGCGAGCATTTCGCGAGTCAGTCGGCCTGGTGCTATCTTTGACTGTCGTTGCGGAGCGCTGAACCGAACTCTATGTGTCTTTATTGGCGGCGCTGGCGACAATCTTGTCGACGACAAGTTCGGCTACCGACTTTATGACAACGGGGTCGCATCCGGGTGCGGTCAGTCTGTCTCGCCTGATGAGCTCATGCGCGGCGGCACGGACCTCTTCCAGAACGCAAGCGTCGTGAGCAGTATAGTCCGTCAGGGCACTAAGGGCGGCCTGTGCTATCGCTCTGAGCCCTTCGACTTGACCTACGAGATGCTCGATAGCCTTGTCACCCACGCTAACCTCCCAAGGTGGTGCCTCGTCAGCCCCCGAAAAAGCGCACCATCGTGCAAAGTAATCTGTATCACACATCGTCATCGGCGTGACTGATAAACACAGGGCGGGACGCTTGCAGAGCCAGCGAGTTGGCGCGGCCAGGGATAGCTCGCGTTTTACCCGGACCGTTTCGACGCCATCGAAACAACGCCTCGCGATTGAGCGCTGGATCATTGGCCCAGCAAATCAGTCGGACTCTGTTGTTGTTGTTGTTGTTCCGGTGACTCGCATTGGCGATGTCCAATGGTGCGCTGGCAACTATCCGCCCTGAGACAGGTTGCTCCAAGCATCTCGATCGCGTCAATTCGCGAGCCCACGTCCTGGCTGCCATGACCTCCGGCAGCATCATTGCTACCAGGCAATCATACTGAAACTATGCAGGATAACCTGCAGACCCAAGGCGGCCTGGGTAACGCCGAGCACGACCGCCAGGACCTGGAGCGATGTCCCGATCCACCTCAGGATCGTCTCCGCGAAAATCATCGCCACCCAGTTGAGCACCAGGATCAGCAGCACGATGCCCGCCACGGTGAGACCTTCCGTCTGGCGGTTGCCCGCCAACGTGGAAAAGACGATCACGGCGGCTATACCATAGGGCGTCACGATCGTTGGAAAGGCCAGCGGCGTGAGCGCGATGCCCAGATCCGTCTGGCTCGGCATCGACGATCGGATCGGAAGATCAGCGCTCGGCTGCAGGACGGTCCGCAGCGCCACGATGAACAGGATAATCCCGCCGGTCATCGCCAAGACAGGCAATGAGATCTCCAGATTTTCGAGCATGGTGCGCCCGAGCAACCCGGCAATCGCCAGCGCCGCAGCCGAGAACAGGATCGCCCTGGTGGCGATACGCCGCCGCGAGACGCGATCGAGCCCGCCTGCCAGGACCTTGAATGGCACCAGTATCTTGATCGGGCCGAGCATCAGGAAAAGCATGAGGAAGATCTTGCGGGCTCCGAACTCCACCTCCGGCAGGTCCGCGCCGAGCGGAGATTGCGCCAGGGATTGCAAGGGAATCCCGGCAGCGCAGACGGCTGCGAGCACGCAGACCAGTCCTCGCCGGCCCTGGCTGCGTTTCCCTCGATATTCCACATCGCCTTTCGCTTGCGTACGAACCATCGCCGACATGCCTTTGCCGTCATCCGTAGCGACGGCTGCCGTTGACGTTCCTGCCAACGATTTCCCGAATGATGGTCAGCGTCTCCCGTGCCGCCTCCTTCGGCGGCAGGGCAGTGTCGGCGACATTGCTCACAAGCCTGGTGATGTCGTGGTCGATGTCCTTCTCCGACCAGCGCTTGCCCTTGGCGACGGTGATGTAGACGGAATAGGCATGATGCATGGTGCCCGGACGTTCGCCGATGATGTGGAGGATCCCCCTGAAGCTGTTGGGATCGGCATCTGCGAACAGGACTTCGCCGATGCGGTAGCCGACCCGTACCCTTCCGCTGGTGACGAGGATGTTCCGGTCGCTCATGCTGACGTCGGCCTCGGCAAGCAGCCGGCGCATCTCGTCGAGGTACGGTGCAAGGTGTCCGTCGTCCATGATGGCCTTCGCGTTCAGGCCGTCCGAGATGACGATCTGCCCCTTGGGGATGCTGCTTCCCCAGGACGCTCTTAGTCTTTCGAGTTCGCTTGTGGCTTCCGGGCTCAGCGTTTCGCCGGTCGTCGGATGGGCGATGTAGTCGTTCCTGTCTGCGGACGGGGTCCGGATCGGGACGACGTCGGGCACTCTGGCAATGAAGTCGGGTGTGAGCTCTGCCCAGAGAGACAGTTTGGCGTCGTCATAGAGGCCCTTCACCTTGGCGGCCAGCGCCGGGTTGAGATCCCAGATGTTCGCTCCATGCCCCGTGGCGAGGTCGACACCCCTTGCTTCGACCTCGCCCATCTTCTGCCGACCTTCCGCGTAGATCGTGTCCCTGGATCGTCCATCGCCCTTGGCCACGCGATACTGGTAGTAGACCCGGAGCGGGTCGCCATAGTGCTCGGTGTATGTGTTGTCTTGGCCGACGATCCCGATCCGCCTGTAGAAGTCCCACATCGCATCGTTGACCTTGAAGCCAAACTTGTCCCTGATGCGCACGTGATCCTGAAATGCGGTCGTGAGATAGCTCAGCATCGGGTCGTTCTTGGTCGGCAATGCGATCAGATAGGCGGGATTGGCCGGCATGATCTGGTCCTGGCACCAGTCGAGGTCTTCCAGGCTGACGGTCATGTGCAGCGTGGTGCAGATATCGAGGCCGATGGTAAGCCCGTGCAGCTTGCCCATGACCATGTCTTCGAGGCAGCACCTCACGAGCTGTTCGCGGCTCTTGAAGACCTCCGGCCCGATGAACCCGGCGACGTCGTTGACATGGAGCCACGCGCCCCTGGGCTGCACTTTCGCCAGTTCGATGCCCACCGCTCTGCTGAAACCGTACTTTCGGGATTCGAGCACCATCATGTCGACGCCGTTTGCCGCACCGTTGGTGAACTCCGAACCCTGCCCGGTTTCGAAATAGAGACCGTACCGCTCTCCCGCTTTCGAACGCGCATAGTTCACGATTTTCTCGTTCGTGATGTCGAAGATCTTGTTGCAGTCGTCCGTGCCGGCGAGGCTCTGGAACATGGTCGAGACGGTGCCCGGAAAGCGTTCGCTCACTTCGCCCTGGACGTCGATATGCGCGAGCACGCACCAGGGGATGGTTTCGCCGAGCTGGAAAGTGTCGACGATATCCTTGAGCGCGCGTTGAACGGTGGCGACGCTGTCGACCGTACTGTCGACCGGATTGGTGCCGATGACGATGTCGCCGGTCGCATAGGCGAACGCGTCGAAGACCTGCCAGGCGATGTCCTCTGGATGGTCGGTCGGAGAGTTCGGCTGGATGCGGGCTCCCATGTACCCTTTCGCCCCGAGCTTCGTGCCGGGCATGACGTTGAAGATCTTCTGACTGACGATGATGAGTTCCTCGTTGCTCATCAGCTTCGGCACGCAGCCGATGGTGTCGCTGGTCAGACCGGGCATGACGCTCTTGATGTCCTCCTCGGATCCGGCCAGCAGGAATTCCTTCAACTGCCCCATCGTCCAGTCCTTGACCTTCTCGTACTGGGCCTGGTCGGTGGTCTGCCAGATCAGTTTCTGCAGGTCGTCCTCGAACAAGGGATGGTCGTGGAGATCCCGGATCGTCGTGTTTGCTAGCAGAGCACGAGCGTTCGCACGCGTCGCGGCATCCTCCGCACCCACTCCGATGGCCCGGTCACCTTCCTTGAACTCATTTGCGGCACCGATCACCTGGCGATAAGCCGTTTGTTCGAACCCGCCCCTGGTCCTGCCTATGTAGGCAAAGACGCCCTCGCCCCGGTTCACGTCCCGGATCGCGATCGTGCCGCCGTCGGTGGCCGCCTTTGCAAGATGGCTGCAGACTGTGAGACCGGCGGTGGCAGCCCCCGCGAAGAACAGGAGATCGCGTCTGGACAGTCCGTCGGGTTGACTTGAGGGCACGCATTTCCTCATGACCAGTTCCTCCCTGCCGGAGGCAGATGCGACCGGCGTTGTGTCACGCTTCAACGGCTACAGCCATCCGCCCTCGAACCCGGCCCGCCTGAGGCCCACCACGATCGGCTCGCAGCCGCGCATGATCTCCCACAGGAGACCCGTGCGGTAGTTTTCGATCATCAGCACCACCGGTCCCTGGTCGATGCCGAAGTGGCACGGACTGACCCACCAGCCTGTCTCGCTGTCCTTGAGCGGAAAAGAACGGTTGAAGGACGGCTTGAAACCGTAGAGCCGCGACATGCCGAGGTTCATGCGTGCAAAGTTCCAGACGGTCGGAATGACGATCTCTGGCGCGAACGGCAGCGAGGCGATGACCACCCAGGGCGACACGGTCCCGTCGTCCGGCCCGAAGGGGGCGCCGCGGGCGATGTAGTCGAAGAACTCCCGCTCCGTGCCGTCGACGGTGCGCTTGATCCAGCCCGGTCCGTCGCTCGCCGTGAATCCCCAGCAGTACTCGCCGTAGCCTACGAAGTTCATCGGGTTCCGGATGGCATATTGCTGGTGGACGAAGGTGGCGTGACGGCTGTTGCGAAAATAGTCGCTGTTGTGCTCGCGCATGAACTCGTCGCGAATGCCACGGAAGTCGATCCACATATGCGAAAGCTGGTGGGTGAACAGCGGCCCCGAATAGAGCAGTTCTCGACCATAGATGTTTCGCCAGTCATAGCTCTCGGTATAGGCAGCATAGGATTCCGGCGGCAGCGGATGGGTGGGCGAACCAAGGCCCAGGATGTAGAGCAGCAGGCCTTCGTCGTAACCGCGCCAGCGATAGGGAATGAAGCCGCTCTCCGGTCGCCAGCCATGGGTCAGCGTCAAGCCGTTGTCGCAGGCCCAGTTCCAGTCGGCCCGCTCGTACAGCGTGTTTGCAAGGCGGCGGATCTCGGCCTCTTCCGCATCGTCGCCGTCGAAATAGGCGGCGACCGTCAGGGCCCCGGCAAACAGGAACGCGGAATCGATCGTCGACATCTCGCAGTTCCAGACCCGTCGGCCCGTTTCGATATCGAGGAAATGGTAGAAAAAGCCCTTGTGACCGGATGCGTCGGGCTCCGGCCCCTGCGGGCATTCCAGCAGAAACTTCAAACGGCGCCGGGCGATCTTGCCTGCGAACTTGCGGATGATGATCCCGCGCTCCACCAGCACCGGAATGGTGGCAAGCGCCATGCCGACCGCGGCGATGCTTGCGGGCGCGTCGGAGGCCGTCTTGTCGCGCACGAGTCCATTGTCCGGATTGGTGCAGTGCAGGTAGTACAGCAGCGTCGTGAATTGCAGTCGACCGAGATCCTCGTCTGTCGGCATGCGGTTCAGTTCCGGATCAGTCGAGAGCATCTCTTCCATGGCTAGCCAGCCATCATCTGGACATCATGAATGCGACCGTCGTCCACGAGTGGAATGTGGCCTTCGGCCGACTGCATCCCGTCGATGCTCAGAACACCGCGCCCGGCGTGAGGCGCCCTCCTCACAGTGATGCGATAGGTCGCAGCGCCATATCGATAGTCGACCTCAAAGCCTGGCCAGTCGGTGGGGATGCATGGCTCAACGTGCAACTGATGACCTCGGCGGTGAATGCCGAGGATGGCTTCTAGGCCGACCCGATAAAGCCAGCCGGCCGATCCCGTATACCAGGTCCAGCCTCCACGGCCGGCATGGGGTACCGCGCCATAGACATCCGCACTCACGACATAGGGCTCGACCATGTAGAGTTCCGTGTCTTCCGGAGTGAGGGCGTGATTGACGGGGTTAAGCAGGCTCCAGAGTGCGAAGGCGCGGTCGCCGTCGCCGAGCAGTGCGGTCGCAAGCACGACCCATGCAGCCGCATGGGTATACTGGCCACCATTCTCGCGAATACCGGGAACGTAGCCCTTGATATAGCCGGGTTGCAACGCTCCTTTGTCGAACGGCGGATCGAAGAGCTTGATCAGCTTGCTCTCCGGACGAACGAGGCGCTCCCATACCGCCTGCATGGCACCGCGCGAGCGCTCGGGATCGGCAACACCGGAGATGACGGCCCAGGCCTGGGGAATGGCGTCGATCTGGCATTCGTCGTTCACCGACGAACCGAGTGGCGTGCCGTCGTCGAGATAGGCGCGGCGATACCATGCTCCATCCCAGCCATACGTCTCGAGCGAGTTCCGCAAGGCTTCGGCACGCTCTCGGCACCAAGCGGCCCGCTTTTCGTCGCCTGTGGCCGACGCGATCCCGGCAAAGCCGCTGAGCACGGAGAGAAAGAACCAGCCGTTCCACACGCTCTCGCCCTTACCCTTCGCACCAACCCTGTTCATGCCGTCGTTCCAGTCGCCGGTTCCCATGAGCGGAAGTCCATGGCGGCCGAGCCGGAACCCGTACTCGAGCGCACGGCAGCAGTGATCGTAGACGGTTCCGGTCTCCTCGCTGACCTTGGGAATACCGAAGCTCTCTTCCTGTTCGTCGTTGAGAACGGCCGACGTGATGAACGGGACCTGTTCGCTGAGCAGCCCGCGATCGCCTGTCACCGTTACGTAGTGCTGGACGACGAAGGGCAGAAAATAGAGATCGTCCGTCATGCGGGTCCGCACGCCGACGCCGGACGGGGGGTGCCACCAGTGCTGAACGTCTCCCTCGGTGAACTGGCGCGCGGCCGCACGAAGAATGTGCCTGCGTGCTTCGTCGGGTGCGGCGTGCACCAAAGCTGCCACATCCTGTAGCTGGTCCCGGAAGCCGTATGCGCCGCCGGACTGATAGAAGCCCGTTCGTGCCCAGACACGGCAGGCCAGGACCTGGTAGAGCAGCCATCGGTTCATCATCAGGTCAAAGGCGGCATCAGGCGTCCGAATGGTGACTGCACCCAACACCCGGTCCCATTGCTTGCAGACGCCTGAAAGAGACCGCTGCGCGCTCCCCGCCTCGGCGTATTTTCGGACGAGCCTGCGAACCTCATCGAGGCTGTCGACCTCACCGAGCACGAACGCCAACTCGGCGGCCTGACCGGGCGACACCGAAACCTCGACCATGACTGCAGCGCAAGGATCACCCTCCGTTTCAACGCTCCCGCTGAAATTCGCGGCGGCTAGACCGATTGGCTGAGCGACGGAGCCGTTTCTGCCGAGAAATTCCAGCCGGCTGCACGTAAAGGATCGCGGCAGGCGGCTTGCCGCAATGAAAGCGACCTTTCTGGCGAAATCCCCGTCCCAGGCACTTCGCGCGACAATTGCACCGCTCTCGACATCCCGTTCGCATATGACCCGTCCGGATGCCTCTTCGCGCAGCGTTCCAAGAACCCATTCGACGAAATAGGTGGCGGTCAAGGTGCGCTGCTCAGATCCGTCGTTGCGAATGGCAAGCTGCACGATCTTGACGGGGTCCGCTTCGGCGACATGGACCGTCATTTCGTGATGCAGGGCTCCGCGAGCGCTCTCATAGCGACTGAAGCCCTGTCCATGGGTCACCGTGGTCGCGAGATCCCGACCAAGGGGTAAAGGCGTTGGCGACCAGAGTTCTCCGGTCTGCTCGTCGCGCAGATAGACGACCTCGCCCGGCGCGTCGGAAACCGGATCGTTCGACCAGGGCGTGAGCTTGTTGAGCTGGCTGTTGCCCGCCCATGTGTAGCCAAGTCCGTTCTCACTCGTCAGGCACCCAAACGCCTGGGTGGCAATGACGTTGCACCACGGTGTCGGCGTCCCTCTGTCGTCGTCGATCGCCACGACATACTCGCGCCCTTCACTTGCGAACCCGCCACGACCGTTCCAGAACGACAGGTTGGGCCGTCCCGAGCCCCGCGACCTCCTGCTGGCCCTTCGCGGATATTGGACATGGCGCAAGAATTTTTGTCTGACGGCCGGTCCGGACACGAACTGATCGGCAAGCGCCGTTCCACCCGAGCGGAGGACAACGCAGGCAGCAGCAAGGATTGCATCCCTCGCGTCCGCCGAAACTGCGGCCGCAGACAGGATGTGTACACCGCCCGGCCCGCCGAGCTTCACATCCCCTCCTTCTACCTTCAGCATGCTGTCTTCGACCGCGCCATGTTCATCGAGGAGGACAAGATCGAAGGGAAGACCGCGCCCGGAAATGAACGCATGCGCATCGATGAGTTCGCCGACAAGAGATCTGTCCTCGGCTCTGTCCACATGGAGAAGCAGGAGAGGCACATCACCGGAAATTCCGACCGACCAGAGCGCTCCCCTGTTCGGCGGCGCTTTTCCGAGCGCCACCGCGGCTGAAACGTTGCGGCGCGAGAAGGCGAGGTTTCCGGCTATTTCATTGTAAAGCGCCACCTTCTTCGCCGTGAGACTGGTGGAAGCAAGCACGGTGGCAAAGCCTGACCTTGCCTCTGAAAGCGCACTTCCCGCCGCGTCGATACTTGCAAAGCGTTTAGCAACGGCTTGAATCTCGTTCTCGTTGTCGGCCGCCCCCGTGACAAAGGCCACCCATATTTCGCTGGATGGCTCCAGGGAGTGAGTTCGCCGATGGCTGAATATCGGGTCAAGCACCGGCCCTGTTGTCCCCGACAGCCTGCCCCCGGGCTCCAGGGCCTGTGGATCCGATGGCGAATTCCCGCGGCCAAGGAACTGTAAGCGGTCCGTTTCGAATTGGAGGGGATGGTCATCGCCAGCGCTTGATGCAGAGACGTGACATGCCCAAAGGGGTTTGTCGGCGGCGCTGCGCGGACGGCGCCTTGCGAACAAGGCCCCGGTGTCTGCATCGAACCGCGTCTCGATGAAGAGTTTGGCGAATGCCGGATGGGCACTGTCGGCGCGCCGGCCGTTCAGACAGATCTCAGCGTAGCTCGTAAGTTCGAGCCTTCTCGTTCTAGTGCCGGTATTGACGAGCCGAAGCAAACGCACTTCCGCATCGCAGTCCAAGACGACGAAGATATTCCAGGTGACATCGATATCCTCGACCGTGCAGCGAAACTCGGCGCTGTCACCGTGAAAGTCCCACGCATAGGTTCCCTCCCCCCTGCAGATCGGTTGCCGGCCAATCGACCAGACCCGATTGTTCGCAAGGTCACGAATGTAGCAGAACTGGCCCCAGCAATCCCGGGTGGCATCTGCCCGCCAGCGCGTCACGTCGAGGCCGTGCCAGGATCCGTATCCCGATCCGGCCTCGGTAACGAGGACGCTGTATCGTCCGTTTGAAAGCAAAGCGATCTCAGGCAATGCTGCCGGAGTGTCGGTCGCATCGGCATTCGCGATTGTTTCAACCGGTCGGACCATGCATAGATCCCTCAATCGATGCGAAAAGTGCGGCGCCAGCTAGGTATTGTCGCCCTCGGTGGACGTCGTTCCACGGGCCTTGTCCGCGCTTCTGGCCCCCCACGTCCACCCGCTGATCGCCGGCAAGTCGTCGCCGTGCGTCTCGATATACTCGCGATGTTCGATCAGCTTGGCCTGGATTGCCTGCTTGAAGTAGGCGGCCCGCGAGCCGAGCTGCGGCAGCCGGTCGATGACGTCGCCGACAAGGTGGAACCGGTCGAGTTCGTTCAACACCACCATGTCGAACGGCGTCGTCGTCGTGCCCTCTTCCTTGTAGCCACGGACGTGCAGGTTCTTGTGGTTCCTCCGACGGTAGGTCAGCCGGTGGATCAACCAGGGATAGCCGTGGAAGGCGAAGATGATCGGCTTGTCCGTCGTGAACAGCCCGTCGAAGTCGCGATCCGAAAGCCCGTGCGGATGCTCCGTTTCCGGCTGCAGCTTCATCAGATTGACGACGTTGATCACGCGGACCTTGATGTCCGGCAGATGCTCGCGCAGCAACTGGACGGCGGCGAGCGTCTCCAGCGTCGGAACGTCCCCGCAGCACGCCATCACCACATCAGGCTCGCTACCCCGGTCGTTGCTGGCCCATTCCCAGATGCCGATGCCCATGGCGCAATGCCGCACGGCCTCCTGCATCGTCAGCCATTGCGGCGCCGGCTGTTTTCCGGCGACCACGACGTTCACATAGTTGCGGCTGCGCAGGCAATGGTCGGTCACCGAGAGCAGCGTATTGGCGTCCGGCGGCAGGTAGACCCGGACCACTTCGGCCTTCTTGTTGATCACATGATCGATGAAGCCGGGATCCTGATGGCTGAAGCCGTTGTGATCCTGCCGCCAGACATGCGAGGACAGGAAATAATTGAGCGAGGCGATCGGCCTGCGCCAGGGGATTTCGTTGCACACCTTCAGCCACTTGGCATGCTGGTTGAACATGGAATCGATGATGTGGATGAAGGCCTCGTAGCACGAGAAAAATCCGTGCCGGCCCGTCAGCAGATAGCCTTCCAGCCATCCCTGGCATTGGTGCTCGCTCAAGACTTCCATGATGCGGCCGTCCGGCGAGAGGTGGTCGTCCTCTGGATAGATCTCCGCCATGTAGCAGCGGTCGGTGACCTCGAGCACGTCCTGCCAGCGGTTGGAGTTGTTCTCATCCGGGCTGAACAGGCGGAAGTTCCTGTCGCCCAGGTTTTCCTTCATCACGTCGCGCAGGAAGGTCCCCATCACCCGCGCCGATTCCGCCGTTGCAGCACCGGGACTTGGAACGTTGACGGCGTACTTGCGGAAATCCGGCATCTTGAGGTCGCGCAGCAGCAGACCGCCATTGGCGTGCGGATTGTCGCTCATCCGCCGGCGCCCGACCGGGGCGAGTGCCGCCAGCTCCGCTTTCAACGCGCCACTCTCGTCGAACAGTTCGTCGGGGCGGTAGCTCTTCATCCAGCCTTCGAGGATGCGGACATGCTCGGGCTTGTCCATGTCGCCCATCGGCACCTGGTGCGAGCGCCAATAGTCCTCGCATTTCTTGCCGTCGATCTCCGCCGGGCAGGTCCAGCCCTTCGGCGTGCGGAAGACGATCATTGGCCAGGCGGGACGCTTGAGGTTGCCGTTCTCGCGCGCGTCCTTCCAGATGGCGCGGATCTCGGCCATCGCCGCATCCAGGACCTCCGCCAGTCGCTGATGCACCTGCTCGGGCTCGTGGCCCTCGACGAAATGCGGCCTGTAACCCATGCCCTCGAAGAACTTCTGCAGCTCATCCTTGGGAATGCGGGCCAGGAAACAGGGATTGGCGATCTTGTAGCCGTTCAGGTGCAGGATCGGCAGCACAGCGCCGTCGCGGGCCGGGTTGAGGAACTTGTTGCCCTGCCAGCCGGTCGCAAGCGGCCCGGTCTCCGCCTCGCCGTCGCCGACGACGCAGGCGACGATCAGGTCCGGATTGTCGAAGGCGGCGCCATAGGCGTGGCTCAAGGCGTAGCCGAGCTCGCCGCCCTCGTGGATGCTGCCGGGCGTCTCGGGCGCGACGTGGCTCGGGATGCCGCCGGGAAAGCTGAACTGCTTGAACAGCCGCTGCATGCCCTCCGCATTCTGGCTGATGTTCGGATAGAACTCGCTGTAGGTTCCCTCCAGGTAGGCATGGGCCACGAGCGAAGGCCCGCCATGCCCGGGGCCGATCACGTAGATCATGTCGAGATCGTCGCGCTTGATCACGCGGTTCAGGTGCACATAGAGCATGTTCAGGCCGGGCGATGTGCCCCAGTGGCCGAGCAGCCGGGGCTTGATGTGTTCCCTTTTCAGGGGCGCGCGCAGCAGCGGATTGTCGAGCAGGTAGATCTGTCCCACCGAGAGGTAGTTCGACGCACGCCAGTAGGCGTCCATCAATCGAAGCTCATCTGTCGACAGCGGTCCCCGCGCACGCGTGGTACCGGATCCCGCGTCCTTTGCCGCTGGCGTTTCGCGCGATGCCATCTGATCCTCCCGAGCAAATGTCGTTACGATTGTGCGGTCCGCGAACTACTGCAGCCTCATGACGATGCGGCCGTCGATCTGCCCCGCTTCCATGCGGTGAAAAATGTCGTTGATGCTCTCGAGGCTTTCCCAGGAAAAATGCGGGGTCACCTTGCCCTCCGCGGCGAACTGCAGCGATTCCTCCAGGTCCTGCCGCGTGCCCACGATCGACCCACGCACCGTGATGCGCTTCAGGACCGTTTCGAACACGGGCAGGGAGATCATCCCCGGCGGAAGCCCGACAAGCGCCATCGTTCCCTTCGAGCGCAGGAAACCGTAGGCCTGTTCCATTGCCGCCGGGGAAACCGCAGTGACGAGTGCGCCGTGAACACCCCCGCCGGTCGCCTCACGCACCTGCTCGATGGCGTCCTTGGCCTTTCCATTGACGGCAATGTCGGCCCCCAGCTTCTTTGCCAAAACCAGCTTGTCATCGAAAATGTCGGCGGCAACGACATTCATGCCCATTGCCTTAGCGTACTGAACGGCCATGTGCCCCAAGCCGCCAACACCTGATATGGCCACCCACTCGCCGGGCCGGACTTCGGTTTCCTTCAGGCCCTTGTAGACAGTGACGCCGGCGCAAAGAACGGGTGCTGCGGGTCCGAAATCCAGTCCATCGGGGAGATGGCCGACAAAGTCCGGATCGGCCAGGCCATATTCGGCAAACGTGCCGTTGACCGAGTATCCCGTGTTCGACTGGGAGGCGCACAAGGTCTCCCAGCCGGTCCGGCAATAGGGGCAGTAACCGCAGGCACTGTGCAGCCAGGGCACGCCGACCCGATCGCCGTCCTTCACCCTCTTCACGGCCGCGCCCGTGGCTGCGACATAACCGACACCTTCGTGCCCGGGAATGAACGGCGGGCTCGGCTTTACGGGCCAGTCGCCGTTTGCCGCGTGGAGATCCGTGTGGCAAACGCCTGTCGCTTCAAACTTGACGAGGATCTGACCCGGCCCCGGTGTTGGTACGGGCATTTCCTCAATGGCGAGCGGCGTGCGGAACTGTCGAACGACAGCCGCCCTCATTGTCTGTGCCATTCCCGGTTCCTCCCTTGGCATCGACTGAGAGCGGGCCTCCCGACGGGAGTGCCCGTCTTCGGATGCTATTGCGGAGACGGATTCGGAAAATGCTCCACCACGCCTCTGACACCGTGCACATTTTCAGCGAGGATGCGCGCGGCGCGGCGGCAATCGGCAGTCTCCACCACGCCCCAAAGATGCACGACCCCGTCTGTGACCGCGACGGTGATGTCCAGGCTTTCAAGACCTGTGTTTTCGCCAAGGCGCGTGACGATGCATCTTCGTATCGCCTCATCGTCCGCCAATGTCTCGTCGGGCTTTGCCGCCAGGATCGCCTGCAGAAGGTCCGCACGGCTGACGATGCCGATCAGGTGACCGTCGCGTGTGACCGGAATCCGCTTGATACCGCGTTCCTGCATGAGCCTTGCGACACGCGAAACCGACGCATCCTCGTCGATCGTGACGGGATCCACCGTCATGGCATCACCGACCCTCCAGGACGACCTCCGGACATAGGCGCTTGCCCGCGCGTCCGTGGCAAGGGCCCGGTCCTCGGGCGACGCTGCCATACCGCTGCACAGTTCCGTCCGTCGGATCAGATCACCTTCGCTGAGGACGCCAACAAGTCTTCCCTCATCATCAACGACCGGCAGGCCGCTGACGTGATGGTCGAGCATGATTCTGGCGGCCTGCCTGACACTGTTGTCGGGCGACAGTCGGACGACTTGCACCGTCATGACATCTTTGGCGCGCATGGGAATCCAATTCCGGCAAGGGCCTCGCTATCGCCATCAGTAGGGACAGACTAAACCTGCCTGTACCGTTCGACAATAACTCGAGGCCCGCCAACGCGTTGTCCCGGTGTAACCTACCCCGTAAATCGCGGAGGTGCCGCCCGCAGTGAGGTTGACGAGTCTCCGACGGGGCGGCCTTCGTCTAGCCGCGCAGAACCACCAAGCATCGACCCCATAGGCCGGACCGTCTTGTCAGCGATCCGGTTCACTCATTGGTCGCCTGACGATGAACGCAAGCCCCCTAGCATGGCAAATGCAGCGGCGGACTGCGTGATCACTCAAACGCTGCGAAACCTCAGCAACCGGATAGCCTCGCTCATACGACGTTCCAAACCGCGTTATACGCGGGCGGGTTCGCAGCAGATATTGGGCCCCAGCAAAATCGCCGAACCGGCAAACTAAAAAGCGGGCTGATCCAAAGGAACCTCCCGACCGTAATGAGCGCATAGATCGCAACGCGTTAGGGACGTATCATGCGTTCAATTACCGTCATGATTGCTGCCGTGCTCGCGGCGACGTCTTTGGAGGCTGCTGCCGAGCGCTACACGGCCCAGGACATAAGGGACGGAATCGTAGGCCGGCGCATCTTCCTCGCCGTACCCTTTGGTGGTGAGTTTCCGCTCAACTACAGAGAGGGCGGCCGCGTGGACGGCAGCGGCGAGGCGCTCGGCCTTGGCCGCTTCGCCAAACCGAACGACACCGGCAGCTGGTGGATTGAAGCCGACCGTCTCTGCCAGAGGTTCCTCAGTTGGTATGGCGGCACAGCCATGTGCTTCGATCTCTACCGCATCGATGACAAGCGGCTGAAATGGATCCGCAATGATGGCAAGGCCGGCACGGCGCGCATTGGGCCACGATTGTGAGCGGCCTTGAGACTGGTAATGGCCACGGCTCAGACCCTTGCGGTGTTGCGGGGATAGGCATTGCGACTACAGGATCATCAGGAGAATGAAGGATGCCCCAATTCGCAGCATTCCTCGTCGTGGCTGCCATGAATATGATTTTCGCGATCGTACCGGCACAGGCACGCGGCTTCTCGCTCGAAGGTTTCTTTACCGGCAGGACCGACGCCACGGGCAGCTTTCGAGCCATCACCGGCGTGCAAAGGACGTTCGCAGTCACGCTCCACGGAAAATGGGATGGGCGTACGCTCACGCTCAGGGAAGACTTCAAGTTTGGCGACGGCACCCGGGACCGCAAGATCTGGCGCTTCGTGAAGACCGGACCCGACAGTTACCGCGGCACGCGCGAGGACGTGGTCGGCGCGACGCTGGTCACGATCGACGGCAACGTGGCGCGTTTCACCTACCTCGTTTACCTCGATGAGGCCAACCGGAGAAACAAGGTCCGTTTCCACGACACGATGACACTGAGAAACGACGGAACGGTGCTCAATTCCGCCTACGTCACGAAATTTGGGTTGCCAGTCGCATGGACGCGCGTGGTATTCAGGAGGCGCTGAGCGATGCGGGGAGCAGGGGGCATCCATGAAGACAGGGGCGTAAGGGCGTTTGGTGCACGGGCCCTCGTCCTGATCGCCTATGCCCTCCCCGCCTTGCCGCTGGCGGCATTGGCCCTGCCGCTCTACGTCATCGTGCCCACCTTCTATTCGGAAGCGATCGGACTGCCGGTCGCGGCCGTCGGCGCGGTTCTCCTCGCTATCCGTCTGCTCGATGCGGCCACCGATCCCGTGTTCGGCTGGCTTGCCGACCGGTGGCGCGGGCGCGACGGCCGTCGCCGCGGCTTCTTCCTCGCCTCGCTGCCCCTTACAGCAGGGTCCGCGTTCATGCTCTTCTGGCCCTCCGGAGAGGCGAGCCTCGGCTATCTCGCCTTTTGGGCCGCGCTTGTCTCAATCGGCTTCACGTGGACGTCCCTGCCCTACACTGCCTGGGGTGCTGAACTTTCCGGCGACTACTCGGAACGCACGCGCATCTCCGCCTTCCGCGAGGGCGCCACGCTGATCGGGATCCTGCTTGCCACAAGCCTGCCCTTCTCGATCGGGCTGACTGGAGGTGAAGGGGTGCGCGGGCTTCAGGCGATGGCGATCCTTGTTGCGATCCTGCTGCCGATAACGGGTCTCGCTGCCGTCATCCTGGTGCCGGAGCCGAAGAACCATTCGTCGAGAGAACTCGGCATCCTCGAGGGTGCAGTCTTCATGGCCGCAAACCGGCCGTTCCTCCGGTTGATTGCTGCTTTCCTGCTCAACGGGTTTGCCAATGCCATTCCGGCCACCCTGTTCCTCTATTTCGTATCCGACCGGCTGGAGGCATCAGACGGGCGCGGTCCGCTGCTTCTCGCCTACTTCGCCTGCGCGGTGCTCGGCGTGCCGCTCGCGGTGAGGGCCGCCAACCGCTTCGGCAAGCACCGCGCATGGTGCGGCGCGATGCTGGCAACCTGCCCGATCTTCGCTCTCTCGGGTTTTCTCGGCCCCGGCGACGTGATCGCGTTCGGCGTCATCTGCATGCTGACAGGCCTTCTGCTCGGCTTCGACCTAGCCCTTCCGCCATCCATCCAGGCCGACGTGATCGATCACGACACCGCTCGTTCCGGCGCGCAGCGCTCCGGCCTTTATTTTGCGGCATGGAGCCTTGCAACGAAGCTGTCGCTCGCAGCTGCGGTAGGGCTGGTATTTCCTTTGCTCGCTTTAACAGGCTTCGACCCGCAGGCCGGCCCTAGCGCGCCGAATTCGTCGGAGGGGCTTGCGATGCTCTATGCCTGGCTACCGATCGTCCCGAAACTTGCTGCAATCCGGATGATGTGGCGCTTTCCCATCGACAGATTGGCGCAACGGGAGCTGCTTCGCCGGATAGGAAGGGCGACTGACGACGCCGGACCCGGCTGATCCGAAAGCACTCCCGCCCCGTAGTCGAGGAGGATCGCCATAAACGGGAGGCTCAAATTGGTCAATAACAAAGAACCGACCCGGGAGCACACGCCGCGCAGGGTGGCCTGGATCACCGGGGCAAGCTCTGGCATCGGCAGGTCGGTTGCCATCCGGCTGGCGCAGAACGGGTGGACGGTGGCTGCCAGCGCACGCAACGCGGCCGCACTCGGAAAACTCGCGGCGGTGCTGCCTGGCATCATCCACCCCTATCCGCTCGACGTCACCGACCGCGAGGCGACTGCGGGGGCTTTCTCCGCGATCGAGGCAAATCTGGCACCCATCTCCCTCGCCGTCTTCGGTGCGGGAACCTACCGGCGTGAGACGATTGCGAGTTTCGACGCCGGAGAAATCGGCGAAATGATCGCGCTCAACATCATGGGCACCGTCAACTGCCTGGAAGCGGCGATGCCGCCGATGGTTGCACGCCGGGCTGGCCAGATCGCCGTCATGGCGTCGGTTGCAGGCTATATTGGCCTGCCAGGTGCTGCCGGCTACGGCGCTACGAAGGCGGCGCTTATCAACATGTGCGAAGCCCTCTATCCCGAACTCGATCGCAGCGGCGTGCGGATGACAGTCGTCAACCCCGGCTTCGTCGACACGCCGCTCACACAAAGGAACGACTTCCCCATGCCCTTTCTGATCTCGTCGGAGGAAGCGGCGGACCACATCCTGAGAGGGCTCGACAGGGGGAGCTTCGAAATCGCCTTTCCGTGGAAGATGAAGGTAGCCATGAAGCTATTGAAAGCGCTGCCTTCGAGCCTGCGTTTCGCGCTCACCCGGCGCATGCTGCGCAAGGACACGTGACGTCATTGCCTATCCAGGCGGAACTGGTACACGCCGATCCTACCGGTACGAAACCCTGCGGCGCAGTAGTGCAGGTAGTAGAGCCACATCCGAAAGAAGCGTTCGTCGAAGCCGAGCGGCCGTATCGCCGGCCAGTTCTCGACGAACGCGCGCTCCCAGTGCCAAAGCGTCTTCTCGTAGTCGCGACCGAAGGAGAATGAATCGCTCACCGCCAGGCCGGACGCAATCGCCCTTTCCCTGAAGATCGTCGGCGACGGCAGCATGCCGCCGGGGAAGATGTAGGTCTGGATGAAATCGGCATTGCGCCGGTAGTGCTCGAAGCGCGTCTCGTCGATGGTGATGACCTGGATCATCGCCTGACCGCCCGGCGCGAGTAACTGCCGCAGGCGATCGAAGTAGAGCCGCCAGTTTTCCTCACCTACCGCCTCGAACATCTCGATCGAGACGACCTTGGTGAAGCGTCCCTCGCAATCGCGATAGTCCTGCAGCCTTACCTCCGCCCGGTGGGACAGACCCGCGGCTGCCAGCCGAGCCCGCGCATACTGCGCCTGTTCAGTCGACAGCGTGAGTCCCGTAATCCGGCAACCGGTGCGCGACACGGCATGTTCCATAAACCCGCCCCAGCCGCAGCCAATCTCGAGCACGTGGTCTTCCGGGCCGATGCGAAGCGCCTTCAGGATCCGGTCATATTTCGCCCGTTGGGCCTCGGGCAGCGGCTGTGCCTCATGCTCGAAGACGGCGGCGGAATAGGTCATCGTTTCATCGAGCCATGCGCCGTAGAAGGCGTTGCCCAGGTCGTAGTGGAAGGCGATGTTGCGACGGCTGCCGGCGCGCGAGTTGCGCCGCAGCCGATGGCGCAGATAGGCAAGCTTGCCGACCAGCGGCGAGGACGCAAGCACCGGCCGCAACGCCGGCTCGTTGGCGATCGCCAGTTCCATGACCGCCCCCAGATCCGGGGAATCCCAGTCGCCGTCGAGATAGGCACGCGAAAAGCCGAGACTCCCGCCTGTCAAAAGACGCCAGAACGTTCGCGCATTGTTGAACCGTATGGCGGCGGACGGGCCGGCCTCTTCGCCGACTGCCATGTACTCCCTGCTGCAGGGAAACTGAATCCGGATACGCCCGCGTTCGATGCGGTCGGCCCAGCGGCAAACAAGCTGCTGCCAGAACGTCCGGTGCGGCGCAAGCAAAGTCGGTGCCTGTTGTTCAGCCTGGCTCATGCTGTGGTTCTTCCGATGGGTAGCGGGAAACGATGGTGGTGGCGACGGGGACGCCGGCCGGTCGATGGCGATGGACAGGAACGCCCTTCATCCACAACCGCAGCGCCTCCCAGTGGATGCCGCCCATGACCTTCAGCGTCATCAGCGGGTACTTGAAGAGCATGGAAAGCAGCCGGCGATCGGACATCTCGACCCGCCTCCCGGAGAAGGTGGCGATCAGCAGCGGCCCGTGACTGTCACGTTCATTGATCGCGATCAGCACCCGCTCGCCCGGCGGCTCAATGCAAAAATCGTAGCGGCAATCCATCGGCACGAAGGGGGAAACATAGAGTTCCTTGGCGCAGGACTGCCGGATGGTGCCATCTCCCGAGCCCGGGACAGGGATTACATAGGTATGCCGCTCGCGGAAGGTGTTGCAGACCTCGTAGAGGACGGCCCGCGGGGCCCCGTCCGACCCGCTGCAGAAGTACACCGTCAGCGGATTGAACACGAAGCCGAAGATGCGCGGATAGCAGAGCAGACGGATGCGGATGCCGTCGACATGGACACCGGCGTCGACGAGCTGGCGCTCGACCCAGGCACGCAGCCCGCCGGCCGTGCCGTCGCCGTGGTCGGCATCCTGGAAGGAATACAGTGCTCGGCGATTATGACCGAACAGCCGCAGCCCCTGGTCCAGCGCCGGCAGTTCGTCCAGATCCAGCAGCATGGAAAACACGCGATAGCGCAGCCGGTGTCGGCGCGGACGATGCCGCGCATGCATAACATCCCCGACATAAAGGTATGATCCGCCTGTCATTGCGCGATCGCACGACGGGTGGTGGAAGGGATGCGACCGGTCTCATGTTCGACGGACCAGGGGCGGCGTTGGCCGCAGATCGCCTCAGCGACCGAAAGGCCTGATTGCAGGCCATCTTCATGGAAGCCATTGCCGAAATGGGCGCCGCAGAACCACACGCCACCGCGCCCCTGCAGGCGCCATAGTTCCTTCTGCGCCGCAAGCGCCGCCAGGTTGAACAGGGGATGGTCGTAGTCGACCGCGGCGATGATCCGTTCCTCAGGGATGTCGCGATGGGGATTGAGCGTGACGAACAGCGGCGTGGCCGGATCGATGCCCTGAAGCCGGTTCATCCAGTAGGTGACGCAGAGCGGCCTTTCGCCGTCCCGTTCCGGCTCGCCGATGTAGTTCCAGCTCGACCAGACCTTTTTGTGCCTCGGCATCAGCCGCTCGTCCGTGTGCAACACGGCAGTGTTGGCCGTGTACCCGATCGCGCCCAGCAACTCCCGCTCCTGCCCGAGGGGATCGGCGAGTATGGCGAGCGCGCGATCGGCATGGGTCGCGATCACGACGTCGGTGAATGTGTCGCGGTTGCCACGCCAGTCGATCACCGATACAGAGCCCATCTCGCGACGGATTTCCCGGACGGCGCTGCGCAGGCGGATTTCCCCCGAAAAGTCCGCAAGCAGCCGGGTGACGTACTCGCGGCTGCCGCCGGTCACCGTGCGCCAGCGCGGCCGGCCGGAAAGCGCAAGCAGGCCGTGGCTTTCGAAGAAGCGGATGAACCCATGGAGGGGATAGTCGCGCATTTGCCTCGCCGTCGTCGACCAGATCGCTGCTCCCATCGGCAGGAGGTGATCGGTGACGAAGGCGGGGCTGTAGTGGTTTTCGTAAAGGTACTGGCCGAGCGTCGTCGACGCCAGATCCTCGCGCCCGAGCGCAGTCGGCGCCTCTTTGTAGAAGCGCAGCGTGTCGGACAGCATGCGCCAGAAGCGCGGCCGCAATACGTTGCCAGGCTGGCCAAGCAAGCCGCCGATACCGGAGCCGGAATATTCGAACGCACCACCATCAAGCGATGCCGCAAACGACATGTCCGAGGCCTGGGTCGGCACCCGCAGATGCTCGAACAGCGCCACGAGGTTCGGATAGTTGCGGTCGTTATATACGATGAACCCGGTATCGACCGGGATCGGGCCGGAACGGGAGGGCGCCGATACCGTGTTGGCATGGCCGCCCGGCCTGTCGGCCGCCTCGTAGAGCACGACCTCCATGCTGCGATCGATGAGCCAGGCAGCGGACATTCCGGATATGCCCGCGCCGATCACGGCCACCCGCCGTCGGCGCGGAACGTCGGCGAAATCGCGGTCAACGCGCATGATATCCCCTTCCGTCAGCAACAGTTTCGTCTGAAGATACGAAGGAAGCGCACGACCGGATTGATACCGGCGCAGATTTTTGAACAATGGTGATCCGGCACACAGTCGTCTTCGTATCGGCCTGCATGACAATCGCAGTCCCCATAACGGCGCCCGCGTGCCACGACATCCCGATCCCGAAGCCCCGGCGCGATTCGGCAGGACTTCGGGTCAACATGAAGCGTGCACGGATGAGCGAGACCGCCCGAGAACTGACAAAGGACGAAGCCCGCGTACTGCTCGAAGCGGTCGGCCGCCATCGGGATATGGCGGCCTTTGAGGCTCTCTTTCGCCACTACGGTCCACGTATCAAGGCCTATATGGCCCGTCTGGCCCGCGACGGCAGTGTTGCCGAGGAACTGATGCAGGAAACCATGATTGCGGTCTGGAACAAGGCCGCCCAGTTCGAGCCGGGCCGCGGGAACGTCTCGACCTGGATCTTCACCATCGCCCGTAATCTTCGGATCGATGCCTACCGCAAGACCCGTCGGCCGGATTTCGATCCGAACGACCCCGCTTTCGTGCCGGGCGACAGCCCGCCGGCGGACGCTGCCGTCGAGGAAAGGCAGGAGGCCGAGCGGTTGCGCAACGCCATGACGATGTTGCCGCAGGAGCAGCTGGAGCTGCTTCGCCTTTCCTTCTTCAACGATTGTTCGCACAGTTCTATCGCCGAGAGGCTCAACCTGCCGCTCGGCACGGTGAAATCCCGCATCCGGCTCGCCTTCGCCAAGCTGCGCGCGGCACTGGAGGACGGACAATGACGATCCGTCACCATGTCAGCGACGAATTGCTGCTCGCCTACGCTGCCGGCACGCTTGAGGAAGGCTGGCGGCTCGCTGTCGCAACGCATCTGGCGCTCTGCCCCGATTGCCGCAAGCGGCTCTCCGTGATGGAGGACGCGGGAGGCCAGTTGCTCGAGGACATCACCCCGGAGCTGGCGATGTCGACCTCTTTCGAGCACTTGCGTCAGCGGATTCTGCACGAGGGTGCGCCCGTCCGACCCGCGCCTGCAGGCGTGCGCCCGACCGCGTCGGACCACGTCGCGTCGCCGGTCCTGCCGGAACCGCTTCGCTCCTATGTCGGAGGTGATGTCGAAACGCTGAAGTGGAGATCGCTCGGGCGCGGCGCCTACCACATTCCGGTCAAGACTGCCGACGGAACGACGATGGTGCGGCTGCTGCGGATCCCGGCCGGCAAGCCGGTGCCGGAACACGGCCACGGCGGCCGTGAACTCACGCTCGTCCTCAGCGGCAGCTTCTACGACGGCGAAGAACTGTTCGCGCGCGGCGACCTCGAGGAGGCCGACGCCAACGTCCAGCACCAGCCTTTGGCAACGCCCGGTGAAGACTGCATCTGCCTCGCCGTTACCGATGCGCCCCTGAAGTTCAAAAGCTGGCTCGTGCGACTGGTCCAGCCGGTGCTCGGCATATGAGCGACGCTCGGGAGCGTGGACCGGTATGACCTATCTGATCTCGTATCTGGCAACAGCGCTTGTCTTTCTCGGCCTCGACGTTCTCTGGCTGACGCGCATCTCGCCCGCATTCTATCGCAGCCGCATCGGCGAGCTGCTGCTGGCGCAGCCGAATTACGCCGCCGCGGCGGCCTTTTACCTGCTCTATGTGGCTGGGATCGTCTATTTCGCCGTGGTTCCGGCCCTGAACGCCGGAAGCTGGACCACCGCGCTCCTCTCCGGCGCCATTCTTGGCGTCGTCGCCTTCGGCACCTACGACATGACCAACCTCGCGACACTGAAGGGATGGTCGCTGCAGGTCAGCCTCGTCGACATGGTCTGGGGGATGGTGATCACAGCCAGCTCCGCCACCGCCAGCTACCTGGTGACCATGCACTGGTTCCTGCCAGAGCGATTGTGAGTGAGACCTCCGGGCCGCGAGCCTGCAAGGGCGGACAGCCGAAAAGGATAGCTGCTGTGCGGCACTCAGGAGCCCATCCACGAGAATTCCAGCGCGACTTTCGGGTTGAGGGGCCGGCGGATTTCCAGGCCGTCGGACATTTCCTGCAACTCTCCTAGGAAGGTTGCTTCCGATCTAGAACCGAAGATCGACGATCGTCCGGCAAGCCATGGTGCGCGACATTTCCAAATTGGCTGACCGCCATGTATAAATGTCAATGAAGATCATCACCACAAGGTGGGTGGGACCCCGTAGGGAAAGGGGACTTCGATGCGCATCGCCGACATGACCATGAACGAATGCTTGGCACTGTTGAGCGAAGGGCACGTGGCGCGGCTTGCATGCGCGAATGCGGGAAAGCCGTATGTGGTGCCTGTGCACTACGTTCTGGCTGGGCGTCGAATTTACAGCTTTTCGATGCCGGGAATGAAGATTTCCTGGATGCGGGATAATCCCCAGGTTTGCATTCAGCACGACAGCATTAAGGATGCGTGCAACTGGAGGAGCGTTGTCGTCCACGGGCTCTACCGAGAACTTCCGGACAACGGGCACGCCCACGCGGAACATATGAAAGCCTGGGAGCTGCTTCAAAGACGTCCAAACTGGTGGGAACCAGGCAGTTGCACCCCCAATGATCAGGCCGGCGGGACCAAACCGATATTCTATTTCATTGAAATAGTAGACATTACGGGCCGCAGGGCGCTCGAGGAAAGCTGACTGTGTCCGACACGTGCGTCGTGCAGCTCGAACTCCAGCAGTATGCCAAGGTCAATGCCGGACAAGCACCGGCATCGCAGGCGGCTGCTTCAGTATCTCTTAGGTGATTCCGCCAAGGATCCATTCACGCGACCGAGAATGGCGGTAGGCAACCACAGCGATCATGTCCGCGGCGATGTCTGCCGCATACTGCTTCAACACCGTGGCGACTGGCGAGCATCCGCTGGCAAACGGTCGACGGTGACCTTGACGCCGGTGCTCCAGCAGGAACAGGGTCAGGCGACATCGCGTCCGGCCTGCTCAGCCTCACTACCAGATCTGTGATCACACGCCAATTTCCCGTCATACAGCTCTCTCAGACTGAACCGCACCGGGTTTGCCGGAGGCTCCAACTTCTGAGACAGTGGAGCCGATATGAGCAAGACAACGAACAAATTCTCACGGGAAGTCCGCGCCCGAGCAGTGCGGATGGTTTTGGATCACCAAGGGGAATATTCCTCGGGATGGGCAGCGGTTTCCTCGATCGCCGCCAAGATCGGCTGCACGGCGCAGACGCTCAATGAATGGGTGAAGAAGGCGGAAGTGGACGATGGTTCCCGGCCCGGGCTCCCAAGCGAAGTGGTCGAGAGGGTGAAGGCTCTGGAGCGGGAGAACCGCGAGCTTCGGCAGGCCAATGAGATACTGCGCAAAGCGTCCGCTTATTTCGCGATGGCGGAGCTCGACCGCCCATTGAAGCCATGATCTCCTTCATCGACGAACACCGGTCGGTATTCGGGGTCGAGCCGGTCTGCAGACTGCTGCCGATTGCCCCATCAACCTACTACGAGAATGTTGCCAAGCGCCTGGACGTGGACCGGTTGTCGGTCCGCGCCCGCAGCGATATTGCATTGAAGATCCAGATACGCCGTGTGTTCGAGGCGAACTTCCGCGTCTACGGCGTGCGCAAGGTCTGGCGGCAGTCGAAGCGGGAGGGCTTTGATGTTGCCCGCTGCACCGTCGCTCGGCTCATGCGATCGATGGGCCTTCAGGGTATCTCCGGGGCAAGCCGATCCGCACGACGTTTCCCGACAAGACGGCTCCGAGCCCGATCGATCGCGTGAACCGCCAGTTCAAGGCTCCTGCGCCGAACAGGCTCTGGGTTTCGGATTTCACCTATGTCGCCACCTGGCAAGGCTTCGCCTATGTGGCCTTCGTCATCGACGCCTTCGCGAGCAGGATTGTCGGCTGGCGCGTGAGCCGGACGGCGCATGTCGGGTTCGTCCTCGATGCTTTGGAACAGGCGCTTCATGAGCGGCGTCCCGTTCATGGCGGCCGCCGAATCACCACTCGGGCAGGGGCGTTCAATACCTGTCGATCAAGTATCAAGTATTCGGAGCGACTGGCCAAGGCAGGCATCGAGCCTTCCGTCGGAAGCGTCGAAGACTCTTATGACAACGCGCTCGCCGAAACGATCAACGGCCTCTACAAGGCCGCGGTCATCCATCGGCGCGGACCGTGGCCCAGCTTCGAAGCGGTTGAATTCGCCACGCTGGAATGGGTCGACTGGTTCAACCATCGACGGCTTCTGGAGCCCATCGGCAACGTCCCGCCAACCGAAGCCGAGGAGCAGTATTACGCCATGCTGCCATGGCTGCATAACTTAAACCAAACAGCCGCCGGCAAACCCGGCGCGGTTCACAGGCTTGATATGATGATCTCGGACCAGAATATCATCAGACACCGTAAAGAATAACTCATGCCTGCCTGCAGGCTGGCTGCATTGACTACATAATGATGAAATGCAATAGTATATACATTGGGGATGAAATATTTGATGCCTGCCGTAAAGACTGTTAACATGTTAATTCTATATCTATGATGATTTTTGTATTTTAATAATAGAATGTTGTTGTTAATAACTATTATGAGAACGTATGAATGTGTCTTTCAGATAGTAATGATATGAATGATATTCGTTTTATCATCTGATGTTTCCTGATGAGCTCGGAGTTGAAAAGACGAAAGAGATTGGATTTGTAACGAATTAACGACTTGTTCGCTGTTTGGCTGAACGAATTTGTCTTCGTCGTTGGCGGCTACGCCGGGCGGGGCATCGCCCGTGCTTGCCGGCCTCATATTTGGGAGAGGGATATGTTTGTCCGCCAGCGAATGTCGAGTGTCGTTCCTGCGGTGCACGGGGTTCAGTCAGGTATTGGCGCAGGAGGATAGGGGGGCGTCAGTGTTTGAAGGCTGTTGGGGGCGAGGCGAGGCCACTCTTCGATAGCGACCGTTTATCGTTTCGGACCACGATCGAACATATCTTCCGGACCGCAGCCGAGGCGGAGCAAGGGACGGATGCGCGGGCGCTTGCCACTTCGGAAAGCGAGGTGCCAACGCTTATTGCTGGTTCAGTCCGTTCTTTTAGTCAGGTGGCGAGGATAGACGACGGAGTGCGGAAATAGTGCGAGAACTCGCCCAAACGAAGCCGAAGTCCAACTCTCTCAGTTGCTGGCGAATGTGAACCCTGCCGGACCAATGAGTCGGATGGCGTCGTCTCTGCAAGTTGAAGGTATCTCTGCGAATACCATGTTTATCTAATTTTTTGATCAGTATTGAATAGAATTTTCGTACTGTTCATTCAGTAATCGTACTGCTGTTCTATAGAAATAATTTCATCAAGTTAATAAATAAAAAAATCATCCAAGCGGGTCAGTGCAGCGCTATTTCTCGATGATTTATCTTGGGGTTGCAATATATTTTGGAGGCTGAATAATATGTATAGGTTTAAGAAATTCTGGCTCTTCGAAGAATTTTCAGATGAGATGTGGGATAATCCTGCGCTCATATTCCCCGCCTCCGACTCCATTAGCTATCGGCAGCTTGACCAAATGGCAGACAGATGGCGGGAGCGCGTGACACAAAGCGCGAGAACAAGTCGCCCTTTGGTAGCCTTGGACTTTGTGACATCCCCGGAGGCCATTGCCGCCTATATAGGGGTTCTGCGAACCGGCTTTCCTTTGCTCGTTGTGGAGAAAGGGCAGCTGAACCCGAATACGGCTTTGTCCAATATCTGGCACCCCGACATCCATATCGCGTGCTCGGACACGGGGCTGGAGATTGTTCAGTCTGAGGTTGGGGGAGTATTGGGGGCCGGGTCGACCGAAGAGCCCGCAGCAGAGCTTGCGCTGCTTCTATCGACCTCGGGTAGCATCGGCGATCCGAAGCTGGTTCGCCTTTCGCGGGAGAATATCGCATCGAACGCCGCTTCGATTGCAGAATATTTGGATATAAAGGTCTCTGATCGTGCGGCAACAACGTTGCCACTCCACTATTCATACGGAATATCGGTCATAAATTCTTACCTCCTGGTCGGCGCTTGCCTGTTGATGACTGAACGTTCGGTATCTGAAGCGCAATTCTGGGAAGATGCGCGCCAGGCGCACGTGACAAGCCTCGCAATGGTGCCGCATCAAATCGAATTGCTGAATCACATGAGTCCAGAGGTCTGGAAACTGCCAAGCCTTCGCTACATGACGCAGGCCGGGGGTAAGCTGGCCCCTGGATTGGCGAAACGCTTTGCTGAAATGGCCACAGAGAACAAATGGCTCTTTTTTATCATGTACGGCCAGACCGAAGCCGCACCGCGCATTTCCTTTGTCCCTGCCGAAGATGTTGCGACTGCTTTTGACACGATTGGAAAGGCGGTTCCTGGAGGTCGGCTTTGGCTCGTCGACGATAGCGGCAAGGAAATCACGGGAACGGGCGTAGCCGGTGAGTTGGTCTACCAAGGGCCCAACGTTATGATGGGGTATGCGCAGAGCCGCGCGGATCTTGCGTTGGGAAAGGAATGCCTGGAGCTTCGAACCGGCGATATCGCTGAACGGACGCCAGGCGGTTATTTCCGCATCGTTGGCCGTCTGAAGCGCTTTGTGAAGCTTTATGGTTTGCGCCTCAGTCTTGATCAGATCGAGGCGGTTCTCAGCGACAAGGGAGTGGTCGCGAACGCGGTGTCGGTGGGCGATCGCCTCGTTCTCCTTCATCGTGATTCAAACCAAGGCGACGAGGTGGTGCAAATCGTCTGTGACGCCTATGCGCTTCCTCAAGATGCCTTGGTTGCTGGGCCGTTGGAAGAGTTGCCATTGCTGTCATCCGGCAAGCCCGATCAAAGGGCGTTGCGCGCAATTGCCGAGGAGTTGATCGCAAAAAATGACGTGGAGCGATTGAGTGCCCGATCAACCGAGAGCGTGGCGGATACACTGAAGCGTGCAACGCGTAGCCGCTCCGTCAGTGCTTCCGACAGTTTTACCTCGTTGGGCGGCGACTCTTTAAGCTACATTGACGTGCAGATGTTTCTTGAAGAGCGGTTGGGACAGGCCCCACAGGGTTGGGAAAACATGACGGTTTCTCAACTTTCCAATCTCTTGGCGGCTCCGGCGTCTGCCCGCAGTCGTGGTGTCGTTGGCATAGGATCGGATATCGTATTGCGCCTGGCGGCGATTACGATGATCGTCATTGGTCATGCAAGCGACTATTCGATTTTTTACGGCGGGACATGGATATTGATTCTTCTCATTGGTTTTTCTGCTGCTAAATTCCAGATAAAACAGATTGAAGAAGGTAATTACGGTAAGATAATTTTGAAGACTATGTATTTAATTATTCCATTGTATTACGTTTTGTTGATTTGTTATGGAATGATGCGGGAAAACGTCCCGCTGGACTATATATTGCTCGTAGGGAATTATAGAATTTGGAGTTATGGAACGTTGCTGGAACCGTATTGATTCGTATCTCTCTACGTCCAGATCGTTGTATTCTTGGCGGTCGTATCAATAATTCCCACAATGCGTCATTCGATAGAAAGATATCCGTGGGGTTCGGCGGCGGTTTTGAATTTATTTCTGATTGTTGTCATGACCGTTGAATATATACTGCAAGGTGAAATTGGAGGGGTGCCATACCACGTTGAACGAGGATTTGCTGAGTGTCTTTCTATTTTCGCCGCCGGATGGATGATCTGCAAGATGCGAGATGAAAAGACTGTTTTTGTCACGTTTATTCTGATCTGTGTCGACATGGTTCTTTTGATGGGACTCGGCATGCAGAAGTTTGTGGCGGCAAAATTAGCCGCCACTGTAGCGGTTCTCGCTTTCTACCCACAGTTCATGGCGCCACTGCCCCTCGCACGTATGTTGAGCCTCCTCGCATCCACGACGCTCTTCGTCTATATCATACACAATCCGATAGTATTTTTTGTTTCAAAATTAGGTATGTTTGAGGTGTTGAACGTGGTAATCGTAATCGTTTTGAGTTTTTCACTGGCTGTCGCAATGAAATATATCTTCGACATGCTGACGATGCTTATAATGAAGCGGTCTTTGCGTTACAGATCCGCGTTCTGAGGCGGGCTCAGGCGGCATTGCCTTGAGTTCGCATTGAACTTTGGGCGCGACAACGGGGGCGCGGATATCAGGGCCTCGAGCGGACGGCTTCGCACCCAGACGGTTCCCCACCCTTGACACGCCCGCCAATCTCGCCGATGACTTCCCCCGGCCATTCGCGGGTATGATGTAATGGTAGCCTGTCAGCTTCCCAAGCTGAACGCGCGGGTTCGATTCCCGCTACCCGCTCCAGCCCCCGCAGACCGCTTACTCCAGCCCCCTGCAGACCGCATCCCGCTTGCCGCCGGTACTGCGAGCCGCGTTTCCTGTGCGGTTTCATCCGCTGCGTCTTCCGAACATTGGCCAGGACCTCAGGGTGGAGGCATGGGATTTTCGGCATGGGCGCCGGCTGGCGACCCCGACATCCCTGATACCCCGGGCGATCCGGGGGCGACGGGGCGGTGGGCGGTCTTGTTCCAGAAGAAGGGGTCGCGGCGCAGTTCGGCCACGGCGCGCCAGGCGGCGAGCGACATCAGCATCCAGTAGCCGGGGACGAGGACCCAGCGCCAGCCGACCGCCCTGCGTTCGCGCGCGCGCATCGGCTTCCAGCCCAGCGCGATGAAGATGGCATAGCTGCCGAAGATGTTGGCGACATCGATGGCAAAGAGAAAGAGGGCCAGCGGCCCGACGACGAAGGGGCCGTCCGCGGCCACCGCGACCATGACCCGGACGACATGGGCGAGAAGGAGCGGATGGGCGAGGGCGGAAAGCAGCAGCCCCCCGATCAGCACCTGGAAGGCGGCAAACGGCAGCAGGCCCATTTCGGAGACGAGCAGGCCCGGCCGGCGCATCAGCACGAGCCAGGTCTGCAGCCAGCCCTTGAACCAGCGGGTCCGCTGCCCCAGCCAGGCGCGGGTATCGTCCGGCGCGTCCTCCAGCGTCGGCCGCCGCAGCGTGGCGCAGCGAAAGCCCATCCGGTGCAGCCGCATGCCGAGATCCGCGTCCTCGGTAACGTTGTACGGATCCCAGCCGCCGCAGGTCCTGAGAATGTCGGTGCGGAAATGGTTCGACGTGCCGCCGAGCGGCATCGGCAGCCGCCGGGCGGCGAGAAGCGGCAGGAGCCGCCGGAACAGGCCGGCATACTCCAGCGCGAACAGCGCGCTGATCCAGGATGACCGCCCGTTGGAGATGACGAGCGGCGCCTGCAGGCAGGCGACGTCCGGCGGCGCCGCGCGGAAGGCGGCCCAGGCTTCGCCGAGCTGGCCGGGATGCGGCCGGTCCTCGGCGTCGTAGACTGTGAGATAGGAGCCGCGGGCCGCGGGCAGGGCATAGGCGAGCGCGCGCGGCTTCGTCCGGGGACGGCCGGGCGGCACCTCGACGATCTCGTACTGTGCGCCGAGGTCGCGCCCGCGCAGCGCTGCGAGTGTCTCGGTGTCGTCGCCCTCGCAGATCAGCTTGATGTCGAGGCGCGAGCGCGGCCAGTCGAGCCGGTCGAGATGGTCGATGAGCTGCGGGACGACCTCCGCCTCGCGGTAGAGCGCGACGAACACCGAATAGACGGGCCGCGGCTCGGCGGGTGGCGGGGCAGGGGACGTCGCGCCGTCCGCCGCCGTGCCGAACAATGCGCTGAGCCGGATGACGAGGGCGGCGACGAAGAGCGCGCTGAGGACGAGATGCAGCGTCACGACGGCCAGCTCCGGCGCCAGCATGGCGGTGAAGACCGCCGCGCAGATGGCAGCGCCGGTATAGAAACCCTGCCGTCCCCAGAAGGTCACGCGGGCGCTGAATTCCGGCGCAGTCTCGAACAGGCCTGCCGTCGTCTCGCGGATGCGCCGCGCCGCGCCGGCGTGCCAGACGGCCTCCCGCATCGCCCGCGGCGTCGTCACCGCGAGCAGGTTTCGCAGCGCCGGCTGCCTTGCGAGCGTTTCCTGAAGCTGCGCCATCCGCGCGGCCGTCGGCACGATCGCCGTGATCGGCGGCCTTGCGCCGGAGGTCAGTCGCACCATCTGCGGCTGCAGCAACTGGGTGTCGAGCCCCGCCATGTCGACGACGCGGCCCGCATCGATCCGGCGCAGGAAGGCCAGGCCGAGCATTTCCGCCAGCGCCTCGTAGTAGATGTCGCTGCGAACCGGACCGGCGGCGATCAGCTCGGCCTCCAGGCTCGTCCGGTTCACCGTCGCCTTGAACAGGAGCTCGGATATCAGCGGCTTGCCGAAGCCGAGGCGCCGCAGCAGCCTCGCCTCCTCGAGGAGATCGGCGCGGATCGTCAGCGTTTCCGGCGACGCCAAGGGGCCGTCCACAGCACCTGGGATTGCGGTGGAAATGGAACTTTGATCGGGATAGTCTGCCAGTCGCATGCGGCCAGCGCCGCACGTCATGTAGCGGCGTCCCCTCTAAACCCCAAGTTGATATTTATGCGGAAACTCCGAAAAGCTTCAAGCGAAATTTTCGCAGCGCTCGCGCTATGCGTGTCGATGGGTTGTTCGGCCGCGGCCGCCGAGCCGGGGGCACCGGGCGGGCTGCCGACGAGCTTCGACAGCCGGGAGCGGATCGCCCGGCCGGACCTTTCCGGCCTGCCGCGGTTGCGGTTCCTGACGGCGGTCGATTTCCCGCCGTTCAATTTCATCGACCAGACGGGAAAGCTGGCCGGCTTCAACGTCGACCTCGTCCGCGAGATCTGCCGCGAGCTGGAACTGGCGGCGAAGTGCCAGATCCAGGCGCTGCCCTTCGCCGACCTGCGCGAAAGCCTCGAAAAGGACGCCGGCGAGGCGGTCGTGGCGGGAATAGCGGTGACGGCCGGCTTGCGGCGCGACTTCGTCTTTTCCCGGCCCTACCTGCGCCTGCCCGCGCGCTTCATGGTCCGCTCCGGCGGGAAGGCGACGACGGTCGCAGCCCTCGACGGCGCCGCCGTCGGCGTCGTCCGCGGCAGCGTGCACGAGGCGATGCTCGCCGCCTATTTCCCCGCGCAGCGACCGGTGCCGCTCGATAGCCCGGCTGCGGCGATGCTGGCCCTGAAGGAGGGCAAGGTCGATGCGGTCTTCGGCGACGGGATGCAGTTCGCGTTCTGGACGGTCGGCCCGCAGGCCGCAAACTGCTGCCGGCTGCTGCCAGGCGCCTATGTCTCCGAAGCCTTCCTCGGCGAGGGGCTGACGATCATGACCCGCAAGGACGAGCCCGTCATCGGCGGGGCGATCGACCATGCGTTGCTGTCGCTTGCCCGGAGCGGGCGGCTGGGGGAAATCTACCTGCGCTATTTCCCGGTCGACATCTACTGAGCGCCCGGAAAGATCTGGTCCGTCCGGCGGTCGACGGCGGGTGGCGGTGCCGTGCCGGTCACAGCCGGCGGAACCGGGCGATCGCCGCGCGCTCGATGGCCGCGCAGGTCAGCTTGTCCAGCTCCAGCCGATCGCGCAGCAGTTGCAGCAGGCGGATCTCCTCGTTGCGGATCCGGTGGTCCGCGGCGGCGATCTCGACCGCCAGCGCATAGGCCGTGTCGGCAAATGCGGCCGGCAGGCGATCGCGGATGACTTCGAGGGTAACGTCCAGCCCCTCGGGCGCCGAGAGCATCGCCGCGCATTCCTGGGCGAGCAGGATGATCAGCGAATCGTCGAAGCCGTCGAACACCGGCAGCGAGCGTGCCAGCCGGCCGATGCGGGCCAGTTCCGCGTCCGTCATCGCATTGTCGACGGCCGACATCATCACCATCACGTGGACGAGGGCTTCCTGTGGCGCGTGGGGACCGGTCATGGCAATCTTTCGTCAGGGCTGTTGCGGTAGGGTCTGGTTTGCGGGTTCGCCGCCGGCCGGCCGGTCGGGCCGTTGCGTCGCCTTGCCGCGCGGGTTCGGGCTGTGGAGACCGAGCCCGGCCTGCCGTGCGGCATCGGCCGCCTCTTCGAACGGCGATCCGGGCGCAGCCTCCGCCCAGCCATTTTCGGCAAGCCATTGCGACAGGTCCTTTCCCGCCACCGTGCAGCGCGCCGTCGCCGTGCCGCTCCATTGCTTGGCGGGCACGGCGCAGTCGATCGTGCGTCCGCGCACGAGGTTGGCGAAGGCGGTGCGCGCCATCCGGCCGCAGGGCCACCCTTCGCCGGCGCTGTCCTGACATTGCCGGTTGACCGCAACGGGAAGGACGCCCTCGAGTTCGAGCACCTTTCCGGCGATGCTGAAGCGACCGGCCGCAAGCACGATCGGGCGGGCAAACGACACCGGCGGCTCCGCCACCGCGGGCACGGCCGCGGCGTTGAACCGTGGCGTCGGCTGTGCCGGTGCAGCCTGGGGCTCCGGCGACGCCGTCTGCCCGGTCTCGCCTCCGGCACTGGTTCCGGCCGCGACGCCGCCCTGCTGCGCGGCCGGCATGGGCGGCGCCGGCAACTCTGGGGCCTGCGCCTGCGCCTGATCCGAATTCGCGCCGGAAGCGGCTGGCATGGGAATATCGTCCTCGCCGCTCTCGGCGGGAAACAGGCTGGCGTCGGGGACTTCGAGCGTGAAGTCCTGCCCGCCTGCCGCCTCGCGGCCGCGGATCTGGGCAGCGCCGATCATGACGAGGAGCGCCGTCAGCACGACGCAGCCGATGCCGCCGAAGAGGGCGCGGTTGGCGGACCCTGTCGCAAGGATGCTCAAGAAGACAACTCCCGTTTCACTGGCTCGCCCAGATGATCCGCGCGATCCAGTCGATCTCCTGGATGTCGAAGGTGCGGTTGGGATGTTCCGGATTGAGCGACAGCAGTTCGATCGAGCGCGGCGTCAGCCGGTGCAGCACCTTCGCCATCACCTCGCCGCCGTTCGTCCGGACGACGACACGGTCACCGCGGCGCACCTGCGCGCCCGGCTCCACGATCAGCATGTCGCCGTCCCGGTAGAGCGGCATCATGCTGTCGCCCTGGACTTCCAGCGCATAGACGCCCTGCTTGCGCTCGGGCGACGTCGGGAATTCGACCACGTCCCAGCCCTGGCCGGCCGGAAAGCCGCCGTCGTCGAAGAAGCCGCCGGCGCCGGCCTGGGCGAAGCCGAGCAGCGGGATCGATCCCGGCTGCGGCGGAAACGCGCCGTGCGGCAGGCCGCCGCCCTGGCCGTTGGTCTGCAGGCCGATGAATTCGTCGATGGTCGTCCCGGTCGCGTCGAGAACCTTGGCGATCGATTCCGTCGAGGGCCAGCGCAGCCGCCCGTCGGCGCCCAGCCGCTTGGACTTGTTGAACGAGGTCGGGTCGAGGCCGGCCCGCCGGGCCAGCCCGGAAGGTGAAAGCCTGTGGCGCTCCGCCAGCGCATCGATCGCCGCCCAGATCCGTTCGTGGGAAAACATCTCTTTCTTCCTGGTCCGCTCCGGCCGTGTCTGCCCGGATGCCGCGAGCATAGCGAAACGGCCGGCTGCAGTAAAGAAAAAAGGAATATAATCCTTTCTACGGTTTGTCGGGCGTTCCCGCCTTGCGTCGAGCGACGACGCTTTCGCGCCAGATCGTGAAGATGCCGGCGCCGACGACCATCACCGAGCCGATCAGCATGTTCGGGGTCAGCTGTTCGCCGAAGACGGTGGCGCCGATCAGGGCGCCCAGCACCAGCTGGAGGTAGGTCAGCGGCTGCACCGCGGCCGCGTCGAGCAGGTCGTAGGCGCGGATCAGGAAGTAGTGGCTGGAAATGCCGGTGGCGCACAGGAGCGCCATCCAGACCCAGTCGACGGGTGCAAGCGCCGTCCAGTAGAACGGCGCGGTGAAGGAAAGCACCACCGCGCCCGCCACGCCCGTATAGAAGAAGCTCGTCGCGGCGGAATCGTCGCGGCTGACGAAGCGGGTGGCGATCACGTAGAAGGCGAAGAGCACGGCGCCCGCGAGCGGCACGATCAGGATGGGGTCGATGCCGTCTGCGCCGGGCCCGAGAATGATGATGACGCCGCACAGTCCGAACAGGATCGCGCTCCAGCGCCGCCATCCCACCTTCTCGCCGAGAAGCGGAACCGACAGGAGCGCCACGAACAGCGGCGCAGCGGCGAATATGGCCTGGCTGTGGGCAAGCCCCACCATCGTGAAGGAATTGATGATGACGATGATCTGCACGGCCAGCAGCATGCCGCGGGCGATCTGCAGCACCGGTCGCTTCGCCGCTGCGGCCGCGCGCAGGCCGCCCTTGGAGCGGGAGGCCATCAGGACCGCAAACGCACCGAACGCCCAGAAGCGGATCATCGTGATGAAGACCGGCGGGTAGAGCCCGCCCAGATGCTTCGATATCCCGTCCTGCAGCGCGAAGATGGCGATCGCCAGGAGCGTGAAGATGTAGCCGGTGCGTTTGGAATCCATATCCCGCCATATACCGCGGCGGGCTGATTTGCATGCACAATCGCGCATTGCAGCAATGCGGCCGGGCGGGGCGACCGCCCGGATCCGCTCAGCCGCGGCGGTATTCGAGCACGTCGATGCGCATGTTGATGGCGTCGATCACCTGCCGGTGCAGGCGCTTCTGGTTGAGGCTCATCGTGCCCATGCGCAGGTCGCCCGTCTGGGCCTCGGGCAGGAACTCGCAGCGCGCGATGTTGGCGCCGTCCGGGCCGAAGCGGATGATGCGGGTGTTCGCGTCCGGGCTCTCCGCAAGCCGGATGTTGACTGCGCCCGGCGCCAGCCGCTTGACCGCATAGGCGCAATAGGCCTCGCGGCGGATTTCGGTGAGGCTGACCTTGCCGGCGGCGATCCGGGGGGCGAACGTGCCCGGATGCGCGGAAAGAATGGTGAAGCCGCCGCTGACCGTGACGATCGCGGCAAGCAGGAGCCCGCTGACAAGCGCAGCCCTTGCGTCCTTTCTGGATTCGTACGTCATGTGTCCCGTTCTCCTTCCGCCTGTCGCGTGCGTCAGGAGCACGGCATCGGCGGACTATCCCTGTTCTTCGATCATGAATTCCTGCATTCGCGTGACGTCTCGGTCGACGCACTCGTTTCATTGGTCTCGCATCTGGCGCGATGGTCGCGGCTGCCAGGCAGCCCGCATGTGCCATCAACGGTGCTGCGCCGATGTTTATTCGCGCATTCTAATTTTTATGAAGAAATATTTTCAGAAATCGCCGGTCACGGCTGGTTCCTGCGTAACAGGCTATTCAGGGCGGGTGCCGCGCACGGGTCGGTGGGGTGCGGAGGCGCCGACCACCAGGATCATCGGCCGCCCCCCTTTCGCAACGGCGCGGCCGGCGCTATCAGAGGGGAATGGGTGCAACTCCTGCGCCCGGAGTGACCCGCCGTGCAATCGCTTCCCCTGGTCGGCATACTGCTGACGACGCTCTCGTTCTTTCTGTTCTCGCTCCAGGACGCCTCCGTCAAATGGCTGGTCGCCACGCTGCCGGTGTGCCAGGTGCTGTTCATCCGCAGCGTGACCATCGTCGCCATCTGTGCCGCGATCGGCCGGGGGCCCGCCTTGCGCCGGGCCTCCGGCTCGCCCGTCCTGTGGCCGATGCTGTGGCGCACGCTGCTGCTCCTGGCCGCCTGGCTCTCCTACTACACGGCGGCGCGCGATCTCGGTCTGGCGCAGCTGACGACGCTCTACTATGCGGCGCCGATCGTCGTCACGGTGCTGGCCATGCCGGTTCTCGGCGAGACGGTGCCGCCGAGCCGGTGGATCGCGGTGCTGACGGGCTTCGTCGGCGTGCTGGTCGCCTGCGATGTCTTCGGCCAGGGGCTCGCCGTCTCCTGGCCGGTCTATCTGGCCCTGCAGGCCGCCGTCTTCTGGGGGATCGCCACCATTCTGCTGCGCAAGACCGCGCTGGAGGAGGGCACGTTGGTGCAGATGCTGATCTCCAGCGCCCTGTTGATGGTGTTCACCGGCCTTGCCCTGCCGTTCCTCTGGCAGCCGATGAGCCTGTCCGAGCTTGCGCTGATCGTCGGCACGGGCGTGCTTGCGGGTGTCGGGCAGTACGCGCTGTTCGAGGGCATGCGACGGGCGGAAGTGTCGCTGCTCGCCCCCTTCGAATATTCCTCGCTGATCTGGGGATTCCTGCTCGGCTTCCTGATCTGGCACGAGGTCCCGTCGGCAAACGTCTTCGTCGGCGCCGGGCTGATCATCGGCGCAGGCGTCCTCGTCATCGGTGCGGAACGCTCGGCTCGCCGCGCCGTTCAGTCCTGATCGTGACGACCGGAGGTCGTGCGCCGCGCCGGCAGCCGGGATGCGGGGCCGGCTCCGCGAACGTGCGGAGCCGCGCCCGTCGTCCGCTACTGCAAGGCCCCGTCTACTGCAGGGCCCCGTCGCCGCTGCGGTCGGCGGCTGCGAAGTCGGCCATCACCCTGTTCATGAACTCGGCCTGGCTGATGCTGCCGTTAGCGTCGCCGTCGGTGGCCGAAAACTGCTCCACCGTCAGGATCGTTCCGACCTCGGGCTTGCTCAGCCTGCCGTCCTTGTTCTTGTCGAGGCCGGTGAAGGCCGCAGCCATGAACGTCTGGTATTCGCTGCGCTGGACGGTCCCGTCCTTGTTGGTGTCGAGCTGGTCCTTGTGACCCTGGTGGATTGCAGCCGTCTGCGCCTGGGCAAACGACAGAGTGCACTGGCAGGCCACGAAAGCCGCCACCAGAACTGCCTTGTTCATCATCTGTCCTTTCCGCCTATCTGCATGCCAGGCGATTGCCGAGAACACCGCCGACACCGATACCGCCGCCGATGGCAGCGATCTGGCCGGTTCCGGCGCCGATCGTTGCGCCCACCATGCCACCGACGATCGCTCCGCCAACCGTTCCGGCCACGCAGCCGAATTCGGCATTGCGGTCGATGACGCTGTGGGAAACCGGTTGCGACTGGCAGGCTGACAAGGCGAGCGCGGCACAAATTACGACAGTTACGGTACGCTTCTTCATTTTAACCTCCAAGTGTACTTCTACGTTTCTCACGTGGAGCCGTGGCCGTGCCGCGCATGAAAAAGAATGAGATTGTGTGGACCCCGTATTTCCCTTCAGCAACGGCTTGATGTGATCGTATGCTGGCAGCGAGAGCTGACGGTGAGAACACCGAAATACATAGAGCGAGCGCGTGGGCGTCGCTTCCCAGTCTGAATCCACGCCGGAAGCGGGGTGGAACCGGCATCCTACAGTCGGCCATGGGCGATGGCAACTCCCACAGGAGGCTGAGCCGGCCTACCCCCTTGGGCGCTTCGACCCGGGCCAACGTGGCGTCATTCAACCGGCACGGCGGCCTCTCCCGATTGCCGGAAGAGGCCGCGCAGGTTCAGAAGATCGTCGCGACGGGCAGTCCCAGTGCCATCGCGCCGGCATATTGCGCCTGCGGACCGGGCTGCAACGGATGGAACCGTGCACCTTGTATGTCGCGGAAGCGCCGCTCGAGACCGGCCGCGCGGTAGAAGCCGGCGCCGCCGGAGAGTTCCATCGCCAGTTCCACGGTCTCGATCGCGTGCCGGGCGACGAGCGAGCGGCCGATCATCACCTCGTTGACGGTCTCCGCCGACGGCGCATTGCGCTCGACGATCTCGATCATCCACCGGTGCGCGAGCTGGGCGGCCCGCAGCGATGTCTCCATCCGCCCGGCGATGTCGAGCAGGCCGGGTGCCGGGCGCTTCCGGCGCGCCAGGTCGAGCGCGATGTCGCGTGCGCTCTCGGCAACGCCGAGATAGACGGCGTAGATCAGCGGGAATGCCGTGGTGGCGATGATCTGGAACACCGGGTGCCATTCCCCGGCGCGGCGGCTGAAGGCGACGCCGGCATCCGGCACGAACAGATCGTCAATGACGACGTCGTTGGATCCGGTGCCGCGCATGCCGAGCGCGCGCCAGGTCTCGACGACGCTGACCTCCGGCGCCTTCATCGGCGCGGCGAAATGGATCACCGCGTCCGGGCCTTCGCCGGTCTCCAGGATGGCGCCGGTCATCAGCAGATCGCCGGCGACGGCTCCCGACGTGAAGGTCTTGCGGGCCTTGATCCTGTACCCGCCCTCCACCTTCACCGCCTTGCCGGAGCCGCCGATCCAGTCCGAGCCGCCGCTGGAAAGCAGGATCAGGCGCTCCGCCGCCACGCGCTTCAGCAAGGGCTCCACGGCGGCGACCTGCTGGTGGCGCCAGCGCCAGGCCGGGATCGCCACCTGGTGGGTGTGCATCGAAAAGGCGAGCGCGGTGGACGAGCAGGCGTGCGCCATGGTCCGCAGCATCTCGGCGAGCGTGCGCACGTCAGCGTCCCCGCCGCCGAGCGCCCCCGGCACGCCGGCCTCCACCAGGCCCGACTGCTTCAGAAGTTCGTAATTCTCCGCAACGAAGCTGTCCGCCTCGTCGAAGCGTGCGGCGCGCTCCGCCAGGACGGGCGAAATCGTCCGGGCAATTTCCACCGGATCGAAAGCGGGCCGATCGTTGCCAGCGTTCGACGGTACGTTCATGGCCGTGTTCATGGCGTCCTCCTCGAAAGAATGGCGACAGGGTCCTACCAAAGCGCAATCCCGTCCAGTTCAGGAACTGTACTACCCCCGTGGCTGCTGCGCCCAGTTTACACTATGATGCCGGAAGACGTTGCCGGATGACGATCATGGACCAGCATGGAAGTTACGGCCAGTTCTGCCCCGTATCGATGGCCGCCGAAATCCTCTGCACCCGCTGGACGGTGCTGATCCTGCGCGAGCTTCTCTGCGGGACGACCCGTTTCAACGACCTGCGCCGGGGCGTGCCGCGCATGTCGCCGGCGCTGTTGTCGAAGCGGCTGAAGGAGCTCGAGCGGGCCGGCGTGATCGTCGCCCGGCCCGGCGAGCGGGGGGTGACCGAGTACCGCCTCTCGCCCGCCGGCAGGGATCTGGAGCCGATCGTCATGGGGCTCGGTTTCTGGGGCCAGCGCTGGGTGGAATCGCAGCTCTCCCTGAAGAACCTCGACCCCTCGCTGCTCATGTGGGACATGCGCCGCAACCTGAACCCGCAGCCGCTGCCCTCGCGCCGCTGCACCATCCAGTTTCTCTATCCCGAGCTGCCGGAAAACCGGCAGAACTGGTGGCTGGTCGTCGATTGCGGCACGGTCGACCTGTGCGGGTTCGATCCCGGCTTCGAAATCGATCTGCTGGTCACGACGTCGCTTCGCAGCATGACGGCGATCTGGATGGGACTGTCGATGATCCGCCGGGAGGTCGATGCGGGAAATCTCGCCTTCGACGGCGACCCGGAGATCGCCAACGCCATGCAGCAATGGCTCGGCTTCAGCAAGTTTGCCGGCGCGCCGCGCAGCGTGGCCTAGCGGCATTCGCGGCCACAAATATGTGACCTGACCTTAAACTCGGCCTTTCGGAGCGCTATATGGACGCCGTGTGCGCCCTTCTGGCGCGGGAAGAGACGACGGGAAGAGTTGAGATGCAGCGTTTTGGACGAATTTTCGCAATGCTGGGCGTCGCCCTCATGGTCATGGTGACCGCGGTCGATGTCGCCGAGGCCCGCCGGGCCGGCGGCGGGTTCGGCAGCCGCGGCACCCGCACCTTCACGCCGCCGCCGGTCACGCGCACCGCGCCCACGCAGTCGGCGCCGATCGACCGGACGATGACGCAGCGCCCGGCCGGGCAGCAATCGACGCAGCCCCAGGCGGGCCAGCAGGCCAACCGGCCGTTCGGCCAGCGCCCCGGCGGCCTGTTCGGCGGCTTCGGCGGCGCGCTGCTTGGCGGCCTGGCCATGGGCGGCCTGATCGGCATGCTGATGGGCAACGGCATCGGTGGCGCAATGGGCTTCCTCGGCCTGCTGTTCCAGGCGGCCCTGATCTTCGGCGCCATCACGCTGGCGATGCGCTTCTTCCGTCGCTCCCAGCAGCCCGCCTATGGCGGCGCAGCCGGAAACGCGGCCTATCGCCAGTCTGACGCCGGCACGCCGTCCTTCAAGATTCCCAGCATCGGCGGCGGCGCCGGCAGCGGCCTCGGGGCTGCCATCGGTGGCAGCCTCGGTGCGGGATCGGGCAGCCAGTCCGGCGCCCGTCCCGGCAGCGCCGGCGGCCAATCGGCCGACGAGATCGGCGTCGGGCAGCAGGATCTCGATCAGTTCGAGACGATGCTCAAGGAGGTCCAGGCGGCCTACGGTGCGGAAGACTACGCGGCCCTTCGCAGCCTGACCACGCCCGAGGCCATGTCCTGGCTCGCCGAGGAACTGAGCGAGAATGCCACGAGCGGCGTCCGCAACGAGGTGCGCGACGTGCACCTGGTCCAGGGCGACGTTGCCGAGGCATGGCGCGAGGACGACGGCACCGAATTCGCGACCGTCGCGATGCGCTACGAGAGCGTCGACGTGATGCGCGACCGCGCCACCGGCCGCATCGTCAGCGGCGACCCGGACCATCCGAGCGAGGCCGTGGAGGTCTGGACCTTCCAGCGCAAGCCACGCGGCAACTGGCAGGTTTCCGCCATCCAGGGCGTCGAGGCGGCCTGACGGCTGATCGGGCCGGGCGGCGCATGAGAATTCCGGACAGGGGAATTTCGTGCGCCTCCGGCACTTGCCTTATGCGACGAACTGGCCTCATCTGACCGACGGCGGATTGTCGCCTGTGGCGCGGTTCTCAAAGATCCGCACCGCCTGATTGTTGATCTTCATTCGGAGAAATTGATGCCGTTCAAATCCATCCTCGCCGCCGCCATCGTGCTTGCGACGCTGGCGGGCTGCGCGACGAGTGCCGCCAACAACACCACCTATGCCCTTCCCGCCGATACCGGCGGCGGCGTTCGCATCCCGATCAACTGATCTTTTTCCGAACGGCTGCCGGGCGCCATGCACGGCGGCCGCCCCCGCCGGAGCAGCCCGCAGCGCTCCGCGGCGCCTTTCGTTCGGCGCGCCCTGCCTTTCCCTTGCCGACCACCCGCAAGCCAGCCCCCGGGCGCGGGGGCGGGATGAACGTCGCCGGTCGAACCGGCTTGGCAACACCCCTCCGCTCTGTCACCTTGCCGGGAAACGCCCGTCGAAACATCCAGAGGTGGTGCCATGGCAGATGCGATACGGCTGGTCCTGACCAACATGCCGACGGTCCTGTTCGTGGCAGCGCTGGCGATCGCCTGGTTCCGGCGGAACGGAACCCCTGCTGACCGCTTCCTCTCCTGGCTGCTGTTGCTGTCCGTCGGGGCAGAGATGATCTGGGGCGGCTTCTTCCACGTCTTCCTGCCGCAGGTGGCCGCAGCCCAGATCGGCTGGCAGGTGAGCCCGTTCCAGTTCGAGATCGGTGTGGCCGATCTCTCCATTGGCGTCGTCGCTGTCCTGTCGTTCTGGCGAAGCCTGTCGTTCAAGGCCGCCGTCGTCCTCTATGTCGTGCTGTTCAACATCGGTGTGGCGATCGGCCATGTTCGCCAGGCCGTCGTCAATGCCGATTACGCGCCGGACAATTTCGGCCTGCTTCTGCTGCTCACGGTCATCAAGATCCCGCTGCTCGCCTGGCTGCTGTGGAAGGCGCACGAGGAGCAGGGGACGGCGGTGAAGGCGCGCTGAAACCCGGCCGGCGACGGGGCCGGTGCCCCACGCCGAACGCCTCGTCCTCAGCCGGCCGTGCGCGGCCGGGCATAGTCGGGGATCCGGAAGCGCCGCCGGTAAGCCCCCGGCGAGAGGCCGGTCAGCCGCCGGAACAGGCGGCGGAAGAAGGCGGGATCCTCGTAGCCGACCTGCCAGCTGATCTCGTCGACCGGCGCCTCCGTACGCTCCAGCCGTCGCTTGGCATCCTCGACCCGGAGCCGCTGGACATAGGCGATCGGGCTCAGCCCGGTCGAGCGGGTGAAGCGGCGCTTGAAGGTTCTCTCCGTCAGTCCGGCCTTGCCGATCGCCTCCGCGAGCGGGTTGGCCACCGAGAAATGCGCGGCGAGCCACGCCTGGGCCGCCTGGATGGCGACGTCGCCATGGTCGCTGCGCCCTTCGAAGATCATGTAGGGCGCCAGCCCGTCCTGATGCCATTGCAGCGCAAAGAAGCGCGCGACGCCCTGCGCCGCCGTCGCTCCAACAAAACGGCCGATCAGGTACAGGACGAGATCGTGCCACGTCATCGACGCGCCGGAACTGATCAGTTCCTCATGCCTGCCGCAGACGACGAGAACGCGCTCGGGCTGGATCGGCACCTGCGGAAATGTCGCCGAAAATGCATCCGCATAGCCGAAGTGCACCGTCGCATCGACACCGTCGAAGAGGCCCGTCTCCGCGAGCAGGAAGAGGCCGGAGCAGGCGGAACACAGGAGCGCGCCGCGCTGGTGCATGCTGCGCAGCCATTCGACGAGTTCCGGATAGCGCCCCTTCTGCCAGCCGCCCGGTCCCAGGAGCAGCGACGGGACGATGATGATGTCCGTTGCCGCGAGCGTGTCGATGCTGCGTTGCACGGTGATGGGCAGGCGGCTGGCCAGTTCGAGCGGACCTGTCCTGCTGCCGACGATCTCGACCCGGAACGGAGGGGCGGGCACCGCCGTGCGCTCGCGGACCGGCGCCATGGCGAAGGCGTTCATCACGTCGAAGATGCCGCTCAACGTCGAGACGACCGCCTCGGGAAGGGCCACGAGGCTGACATGGAGCGGCTGCGGCGCCCTCGCTTCCGTTGCTCCCGGCATTGCAGACCTCGTCCTGGTGAAGCCGGGGGCCACCCTAGCACGGCGGCACCGGCCGTGACGATGGGCTGGCTAACCGGCTCGAAACGCCGCCCCGTGGCACGAACGGACCGGTTTTGGGCAATCCCGCTCTCACGCAGACAGCCTTCTGCTGGGATGATCCGCAAGACCGTTCAAACGGATTTGTCGAAAGGAAGAAGGAGACCGAATCGTGGAACATGTCCGCAACACGACGATCGACAGCGCCAGGCTCGATGCCCTGCTGTCGCGCGCGATAGGAGACCTGTCCGCCGGCTACGGCGGCGTCATGGTCAGCCTCGGCAATCGGCTGGGCCTCTACAGGGCCATGGCCGGGGCAGGGCCGCTCACCTCGTGGGAGCTCGCCAGCCGTGCCGGCTGCGCCGAGCGCTATGTGCGCGAGTGGCTCGGCTCGCAGGTTGCCGGCGGCTATGTCGACCATCACGCGAGCAGCAATACGTACGAGCTGACGCCCGAGCAGGCCCTCGTGCTCGCCAATGAGGACAGCCCCGTCTTCATTCCCAACGCCTGGGCCGTGCCGGCCTCGATGTGGGCGGACGAGGAGAAGGCGCTTCAGGCCTTCCGCACCGGCAGCGGCATCCCCTGGGGAGACCACGACGGGCGGCTCTTCTGCGGCGTCGCCGCCTTCTACCGCAATGCTTACGCGGCAAGCCTCGTGCCCGAATGGCTGCCGGCGCTGGACGGCGTCGTCGAAAAGCTGAACGCCGGCGGCCTGGTCGCCGATGTCGGCTGCGGTCACGGGCATTCGACGGTGCTGATGGCCAAGGCCTTTCCGAAGGCGCGCTTCCGCGGCTTCGACACGCACGACCAGTCCGTGGCCGAGGCCAGCCAGGTGGCCGCCGGGGCCGGCGTGGCGGAGCGGACGAGCTTTGCGACCGCCCGGGCCGACGACTACCCGGGCACCGGCTACGACCTCATCTGCTTCTTCGACTGCCTGCACGACATGGGCGACCCGGTGGCTGCGGCGCGGCACGCGGCCGAGGCGCTTTCGCCGGACGGCACCGTGATGCTGGTGGAGCCCTTCGCCAACGACCGCGTCGAGGACAACGTCTCGCCGGTGGCACGGATGTACTATGCCGCCTCGACGACGATCTGCTGCGCCCACGCGATCTCCGATGGCGGGCACATGGTACTAGGCGCACAGGCGGGGCAGGCGCGGCTGGCGGACGTCTTCCGCAAGGCCGGCTTCACCCGCTTCCGGCGCGCCCTGCAGACGCCCTTCAACCTCATCCTCGAGGCGAAGCTGTGAACGGCGGGGAGAATGCGTGGAGGCGGCCTCAGGCCGCCTCGCTTTTCGCATAGGGATCGAAGCGGCCGTAGAAGGTCTCGCCCTTGGCGGCCATGTCGAGCAGCAACGGCGTCGGCTTGAAATGGTCGCCGTATTTCGAAGCGAGCTTCTCGCACAGCGCCACGAAGGTCGAGACCCCCATGCCGTCGATGTAGGAGAGGGTGCCGCCGGTGTACGGGGCAAAGCCGAAGCCGAGGATCGAGCCGACGTCGGCCTCGCGCGGATCGGTGACGATGCCCTCCTCGACCGTGCGCGCCGCCTCCAGCGCGATCGTCACCAGGAGCCGTTCCTTCAGCACGCCGACGTCGATCTCGTCTGGCCTCTGCTGCGGATAGAGGTCCTTCAGGCCGGGCCACAGCTTCTTTTTCTGCGGCTTCGGCGGATAGTCGTAGAACCCCTTGCCGGCCTTGCGGCCCAGGCGTCCGTCTTCGACCATCTTGGTCACCAGCGCCATATGACGCGGATCGACCGCCTGCGGGCCGAGATCGGCAAGGGCCGCCTTGAAGATCTTGTAGGACAGGTCGACGGCGACTTCGTCGTTCAGCGACAGCGGTCCGACCGGCATGCCGGCCATCTTCGCCGCATTCTCGATCATCGCCGCCGGCACGCCCTCGATCAGCATGTCGTAGGCCTCGCCGATATAGCGGAAGACGCAGCGGTTGACGTAGAAGCCGCGCGTGTCGTTGACGACGATCGGCGTCTTCCTGATCGCCGCGACGTAGTCCAGCGCGACGGCCAGCGCCTTCTCGCCGGTTTCCTTGCCGAGGATGACCTCGGTCAGCATCATTTTCTCGACCGGCGAGAAGAAGTGGATGCCGATGAACTGGTCCGGACGTTTCGTGTTCCGGGCAAGCCCGGTGATCGGCAGGGTCGAGGTGTTGGAGGCGAAGATCGCGCCGTCCGGCAGCACCGCCTCGATCTTCTCGGCGACCGCCTTCTTCACCTCGCGGTCTTCGAAGACGGCCTCGATGACGAGGTCCGCGTCGGACAGCGCCGCATAGTCGGTCGTCGGCGTGATCAGCGACAGCAGCTTCTCGCCGTCTTCCTTGCCGATGCGACCCTTCGAGACGCTGCCGGAGACGAGGCCTTCGCAGACCGCCTTGCCCTTGTCGGCCACCTCCTGGTCGCGGTCGATGAGGACGACGGGGATGCCGGCTGCCGCCGTCACGTAGCCGATCGAAGCGCCCATGAAGCCGGCGCCGACGATGCCGACCTTCCTGAACGCGGTCTTCGGCACGCCCGCCGGGCGCCGCGCCCCCTTGCCCAGCTCCTGCATCGAGATGAAGAGCGAGCGGATCATCGAGAAGGCCTCGGTGGTCTGCAGGATATGGGTGAAATAGCGCTGCTCGATCTTCAGGCCCGTGTCGAACGGCACCTGCAAGCCCTCATAGACGCATTTGAGGATCGCCAGCGCTGCCGGATAGTTGCCGGCGGTCTCGCGGCGCAGGATCGCGGGCGCTGCCGGCCACAGCTGGGCCGAAGCCGGCGTCCAGATGCCGCCGCCCGGAACCTTGAAGCCCTTCTCGTCCCACGGCGCGACCGGCTTCAGCCCGTCCTTGATCATCTGTTTCGCCGCCGGGATCAGCTCCTCGGGGGCAACGACCTGGTGCACGAGGTTCATCGCCTTGGCGCGCGCGCCGGTCAGCGACGATCCGGTCGTCATCATCTGCAGCGCATCCTGCGTGTTCGCCAGCCGCGGCACGCGCTGGGTGCCGCCGGCGCCGGGGAAGATGCCGACCTTCACTTCTGGCAGCGCGATCTTGACCGACTTTGCATTCGAGGCGACGCGGCCGTGGCAGGCAAGCGACAGCTCGAAGGCGCCGCCCATGCAGGTGCCGTTGATCGCCGACACCCAGGGCTTGCCGCAGGTCTCGAGCTTGCGGTACAGGCCGCCCATCCGTCCGGTCAGCGCGAACAGCTTCTCGACGGCCTGCGCCGGGTCCTTCGCCTTCTCCTCGGCCTGGAAGCCGAACATCGCCTTGATCATCGAAAGGTCGGCGCCGCCGGAGAAGGTCGACTTGCCGGAGGTGAAGACCACGCCCTTGACGGCGGCATCGGCGACGGTCGCATCGATGATGGCATCGAGCTCGTCCATCACCTCGACGGTCAGCACGTTCATCGACTTGCCCGGCATATCCCAGGTGACAAGCGCGATGCCGTCGGCATCGGTCTCGATGGTGAAGTTCCTGTAGTTCATGATGGGATTCCTCTTCCCTCAGAAATCTTGCAAATGCGGCTGGTTGCCCCTCATCCGCCTGCCGGCACCTTCTCCCCGTGAACGGGGAGAAGGAACAAGCCGCGACGTCGCTTACTCCCCTCGCCCCGCTTGCGGGGAGAGGGTGCGCCGAGCGAAGCGGAGGCGGGGTGAGGGGCTTTCATGCGCTTTCTACACCCGCTCGATGATCGTCGCCGTGCCCATGCCGGCGCCGATGCAGAGCGTCACCAGCGCGGTGTTGAGGTCGCGGCGTTCCAACTCGTCCAGCACCGTGCCGAGGATCATCGCGCCGGTCGCACCCAAGGGATGCCCCATGGCGATGGCGCCGCCGTTGACGTTGATCCTGTCGTGGCCGATCTCGAAGGCCTGCATGTAGCGCAGCACGACGGCGGCAAAGGCCTCGTTCAGTTCGAACAGGTCGATGTCGGACAGTTGCATCCCGGTGCGCTTCAGCAGCTTCTCGGTCACGTCCACCGGCCCGGTCAGCATCAGCGCCGGATCGGAGCCGATATTGGCGAAGGCGCGGACGCGGGCACGCGGCTTCCTGCCCAGGATCGCGCCGCCTTCCTTCGAACCGAGCAGGACGGCACCGGAACCGTCGACGATGCCGGAGGAGTTGCCGGCATGGTGGACATAGTTGATCGCCTCGATCTCCGGATGGGCCTGGATGGCGACGGCCTCGAAGCCGCCCATCTCGCCCGGCATCTGGAAGGAGGGGGTGAGTTGCGCCAGCGCCTGCATGTCGGTTCCGGGCCGCATATGCTCGTCGCGGTCGAGGATGGTGAGCCCGTTGATGTCCTTCACCGGAATGACGGAGCCTGCGAAGTAACCCTTCTCCCAGGCGTTCGCCGCGCGCCTCTGGCTCTCCACCGCGTAGGCGTCGACGTCGTCGCGGGAGAAGCCGTACTTCGTGGCGATCAGGTCGGCCGAGACGCCCTGCGGCATGAAGTAGGCGGGAAAGTTCACGGACGGATCCATGAACCAGGCGCCGCCGGACATGCCGAGGCCGACGCGCGACATGCTCTCCACGCCGCCGGCGATGACGATGTCGTCCGCCCCTTGCGCGATCTTGCCGGCGCCGAAGTTGACGGCATCGAGGCCGGAGGCGCAGAAGCGCGAGATCTGCATGCCGGGTGCCCTGGTCGAATAGCCGGCCTCGAAGGCGGCGGCCTTGGGAATGACGGCGCCGGCATCCATCACCGGGTCGACGCAGCCCATGATGATGTCGTCGACCCTCTCCGTGTCCAGCCCGTTGCGGTCGCGCAGCGCTTCCAGCACCTTCGCGGCGAGGCGGACGGACGGCACCTCGTGCAGCGCCCCGTCCTTCTTGCCGCGCCCCCGCGGGGTGCGCACGTGGTCGTAGATGAAGACGTCGGTCATGTTATTTCTCTTCTCCCTGGGCGACGCCGAAGCGTCGTCAATCATCTGTCTGCCGATCTCTTGGCGCGTCGGCCTGCCCCTCATCCGCCTGCCGGCACCTTCTCCCCGCAAGCGGGGCGAAGGGACGATGCCGCGGCGACTGTACTCCCTCTGCCCGCTTGCGGGGAGAGGGTAGGGGTGAGGGGCCATGTGCGACGTGCAAGACGCGGACCGCTCTCAGAACGCATCCGCCGCCATCGCCATCATCGTCTCCGCGCCGCTCTCGATCCGTGCCTTGCGCAGCGCCGTCTCCGGCATGATCCGCTCCATGAAGAAGCGGCCGGTGATCAGCTTGTTGCGCAGGAACGGCTCGCGCTCGCCGGCTCCGGCCGCGAGCCCGGCCTGGGCGGCCTTGGCCATGCGGGCCCACATGTAGCCGACCACGACGAGGCCGAAGAGGTGCATGTAGTCGGTCGACCCGGCGCCGGCATTGTCGGGCTTGGCCATGGCGTGCTGCATGAACCACATGGTGGCGGCCTGCAGGTCGTTCAGCCCCTTCTTCAGGTGCTTGGTGAAGAAGGACAGGCTCTCGTCGCCGCGGTTGTCCTCGCAGAAGTCGCCGATCTCCTTGAACAGCGCCATCACCGCGCGACCGCCGTTCATGCCGAGCTTGCGCCCGACCAGATCGAGCGCCTGGATGCCGTTGGCGCCCTCGTAGATCATGGCGATGCGGGCATCGCGCACGAACTGGCTCATGCCGTGCTCCTCGATATAGCCGTGCCCGCCATAGACCTGCTGCGCCATCACCGCATGGTCGAAGCCCTTGTCGGTCAGCACGCCCTTCAGGATGGGTGTCGCCAGCCCCAGGAGGTCGTCGGCCGTCTGCCGCTCCTTCTCGTCGGATGCGCGGTGGGCGATGTCGGACTGCAGGGCCGTCCAGAGCAGGAAGGCGCGCCCGCCCTCATTCCAGGCCTTGATCGTCAGCAGCGCCCGGCGGATGTCGGGATGGACGATGATCGGGTCGGCGCGCTGGTCGGGCGCCTTCGGCCCGGAGAGCGAGCGGCCCTGGATGCGTTCGCGGGCATAGTGTGCGGCGTTCTGGTAGGCCGCTTCGGCGACCGCGAGCCCCTGCAGGCCGACGCCCAGCCGCGCCTCGTTCATCATCACGAACATGGCGTTGAGGCCCTTGTTCTCCGCACCGATGAGAAAGCCGGTCGCCTCGTCGTAGTTCATCACGCAGGTGGCGTTGCCGTGGATGCCCATCTTGTGCTCGATCGCACCGCAAGACACGCCGTTGCGCTTGTCTGGCTCGCCATCGGCGCCCGGCAGGAATTTCGGCACGATGAAGAGCGAGATGCCCTTGGTGCCTTCCGGCGCGCCCTCGATGCGGGCCAGCACCAGGTGGACGATGTTCTCGGCCATGTCGTGTTCGCCGGCCGAGATGAAGATCTTCTGGCCCGAGATCCTGTAGGAGCCGTCCTTCTGCGGCACCGCCTTCGTCCGCAGCAGGCCGAGGTCGGTCCCGCAATGCGGCTCCGTCAGGTTCATCGTTCCGGTCCAGGTGCCGTCCACCATTTTCGGCAGGTACTCGCGCTTCTGCGCATCCGAGCCGTGCACCAGGATCGCCGCGATCGCGCCCTGGGTCAGGCCCGGATACATCATCAGCGACATGTTGGCAGACGACATGTATTCGCCGACGGCGGTGTGCAGCACGTAGGGCAGCCCCTGTCCGCCGAACGCCTCCGGCACCGCCAGGCCCAACCAGCCGCCTTCGCGGTAGAGGTTGAACGCCTCCTTGAAACCTTTCGGCACGCGGACCGAGCCGTCCTCGCCGCGCGTGCAGCCTTCCTGGTCGCCGGAAAGATTGACGGGGAAGAGCACCTCCTCCGAGAGCCTTGCCGCCTCGCCCGCGATCGCCTCGACCATGTCCGCCGTGGCATCGGCAAAGCCCGGCAGGTTGTTGTAGCGTTCCAGTCCGAGCACGTCGTTCAGCACGAACATGGTTTCGTTCACGGGGGCCTTGTAGATGGGCATAGTCTCGAGTTCCTCGCCTTCTCGATGGGACGACCGTCCAGTCAGTGGCCGTGATACTAGAAAACTTTGACGTTTGCGTAAACGTCAAAAAGCATTTCCGCGCGATTTTCCGCAGGCGGACGCCGATCGATCATACAGGTGGGGGCGGGCGGCGGAAAACCGGCCGCCCGTTGCGGGGTCCGGGTGCGTCAGCCTCGCGCCGCTTTGCCGCTGTATGAGCAAATCGTTAAAAAAGTTCGGCGCGGTTAACGGCTTGTTTACCATGTTACGTGAATTGTGGCGCCTGAGGGCAGTCCACGAAATAGTCTGATCGTTCCACTTTTCGCCTGCCAATCGTTTCGTCAGGGCCGGAGGAGATGCGCCGCATCGGTGTGTTCCCGGTCTGCACGTGACCACCGAACATGCCGGCGCGCGTCTTGCCGGCTCAATGCAGCAACAGGACGCCACGCCGCATGAGCGGCAGGCGTAGTGCGGGTTCTCCGGCGAGCCGACGGGCTCCCAAGCGAGGCGAAGAACATGAGCGGATCGCGAGAAAATCCTCCACGTTTTGGCGACAGGTCGTCGTTCGATGCACTCAACCGCACGATCGAGGGTCTCGAGGCCCGGATAGAGGGCCTGATGGGCAGCCGCGAACGCGGCCGCGACGGCACCTACGGGCGCGCCGAACCGCCGCGCTCCGAGCCGGCCCGCACCGGCGGCCTGCGCGACGACCCGGTCGGCGAGATCATGCAGCGCCAGCGGGCCATCGACAGCGTACGCGAACGCGCCGCAATCCGTGGCGAACGGCGCCCGCACGGCTTCGACCAGCCCGTCGCCGCTCAGCAGTCCGCCGCGCGCGGCACCCCCGATCATGCCGGAGCGGATTTTGCCGCCCGGGAGATCGCCCAGGCGCTCGTCGGCCTGCGTCAGGATCTCAAGCGCGACATCGCCGAAGGTCTCGGCCGGGAGATGGACGTGCTGCGCAGCGAGATGCGGGCCATCCGCCAGGCTGCGGAGGTCCGTGGCCACGACGACGACATCCGCGCCGACCTGCAGCGGCTGGCTCAAGGCATCAGCCAGCTCGGCCACCAGTCGGGCCGCCCGGAGACCGACAGCCTCCGGGTCGAGTTCGACGAACTGCGCTCGGTCCTCGACGGTCTTGCCCGCGAGGATTCGGTGCGCCGCATGGAAACCCGCTGGAGCGGCGTGGAGGAAAAGCTCGTCGCCGCCGACCAGAGCCGCGACGATGAACTGCTCGCCCTCGCCTATCGCCTGGACGAGCTGAAGGCGCAGATCCAGTCGGCGAGCCCGACGCCGGCGCTGCGCGACCTGGAAGACAAGCTGCATGCGATGGGCCAGGCCGTGGAAGCGCTCGGCCGCAGCGTCATGCCCGACGATCGCCGCCTCGCCGGCCAGTTCGAGGGCCTCGACCTGCGCCTCGACGAGATCAGCCGCGCGATCGCCGCAGGCGCCCGCAGCCAGGGATCCGCCGCCGATGCCGCCATGCTCCAGCGCCTGGAAGGCCGCATCGCCGATCTCGCCGGCCAGATCGACGCGATCTCGCACCGGCCGTCTCCCGAGCAGGGGCTCGGCCAGCGGCTCGAAATGCTCGCCTACCGCATCGAGGAGATGGCCAATGAGAAGGCGGCCGTCCGTCTCGAAGAGCGCCTCGACCAGTTGTCTTCCATGATCGAGCGGAGCCAGCGCGCGCCTGCCGCGGGCGCCGACCTGGCGAACTATCTCACCGACATTTCCCGCAAGATCGACGCCCTCGACCAGGGCGCCGTCAACGACGTGCTGGCCGAGCGCCTCGACCTGCTCGCCCGTCGCATCGAAGATCTGGACGTGCCGTCCGCAGCCCCGATGTCCGGCGAGCGCTTCTCCTCCATAGAGGGCCGGCTGCAGGCGATCGCCGACCGGCTCGACCGGACCAGTGCCGCGCCGGCGGGCGACAGCGCCGCCCTGCAGAGCCTCGAGGCCCAGATCGCCCATCTGTCGACCCTGATCAGTGCGCCGCAGGCGGCATCCGCCGCCGCCCTTCCCGCCGACTTCGACAGTCGCATGGCAACGATCGAAGACTACATGGCGACGAACGACGAATACATCATCGAGGCGGCCCGCCAGGCCGCGGAAGCGGTGATGCAGGCCTATCAGCGGGCCGAGACCGGCGGCGCATCCTCCTCCGACATGGCGGCGATCTCCGCCCTTGCCGAGGATCTGCGCACGCTGGAGGACATGATGCGGTCCAGCGAGGAGCGCACCGCGCGCACCTTCGACGCCCTGCACGACACGCTGGTGCAGATCGCCGGCCGCCTGGAACAGCTGGATGCGCCGCGGGACGGTTACCGTTCCGAAGAGCGGCAGGCATCGCCGGCGATGCCGCGCACGGCCGAGGTGGCCCTCCACGACGACGAGTATCCCTTCGTCGACGACGGCTTCGATGCCGGTGCGGCCGACTATCCGCAGCGCCCGGTCGAGGCGGATGCCGAGGCATCGGCCTTTGAAGACGAGGCCACGGCCGAAGGCGAGGGAGAATCGCCGCTCGTCGTCGCGGAAGCCGCCGGAACCGCAACCGTCGAGAAGAAGGCCAAGGGCGGGCTGATCTCGGGGCTCGCGCGCCGGTTCGCGCCGGCCCGGAAGGAAGCGCCGGCCCCCGTCGAGCGCCAGCACATCGATCCGGCGCCGTCGCTCGATCCGGGCGACGAGATCGCGCCCGAAGTGGCCAACCAGCTGCTCGAGCCGGGCTCCGGCGCCCCCGACGTGCGCAAGATCCTGGAACGGGTCCGGGCCAGCCAGGCCGCCGACGGCCGCGGCAAGCCGAGCGATGCCGGCAAGTCCGACTTCATCGCCGCCGCCCGCCGCGCCGCACGCATGGCGGCGGAGGAGACCGACACGCTCGCCCGCCTCGCCCCCGAGAAGAAGGCGACCGGCTCGGGCGCCGCCGCCTCGACGTTCGGCCGCCACCGCCGGCCGATCCTGATGGCCGTCGGCGCGATCCTCCTGGCCATCATGTCCTATCCGCTCGTTAACACGCTCGTGCGCGGCGACAAGGCGCCTTCGACCGCTCCCGTCGAGCAGGCCGGCATGGCAGCGCCGGCCACCGCGGCGCCGGCGCCGAGCGATGCCGTCGCACCGCAGGCCGCCCCTTCGGCACCCGCTGCCGCCACTGATGCCCCGGCCCGGACCGCCCAGGTCGAGGTGATCGAAGGCGACGAACCCTTGCCCGATGGGGTCACGGCACCCGCCGACGATATTCCCGCGCCGACCGTCGAGGACACCGGGCTCGATACCGGCGAGCCCGCTCTCGCCGTGACCGGTGCGGAGCAGATGACGCGCCCGGCCGATGCCGCGGCGGAGACCGGCGGCTTCGAGCCGATCGTGACGAACGAATCCGCCGAGGGCGCCAAGGACGTTCCGGTGACAGACGGCGGCACGACGGAATCGGTCGTCGGCGCCGGCGATCCCGGTCAGGACGTCACCGAGGCGATCGCCGTGCCGGCTGCGATCGAGCCGCCGTCGCTGACCAAGTCCGCAGGCGAGGGCGACCGCCTGGCGCTGTTCGAACTCGGCGCGCGCTTCACCGACGGCCGCGGCGTCGCGGTCGACATGACGGAAGCGGCGAAATGGTACCGGATGTCGGCCGACCGGGGCTTTGCGCCGGCGCAGTATCGTCTCGGCAGCCTCTACGAAAAGGGACAGGGCGTCGAGCGCGACCTCGACAAGGCGCGCGCGCTCTACGAGCAGGCCGCCAGGCAGGGCAATGCCAACGCCAGCCACAATCTCGCGGTCCTGCTTGCCACCGGCGGCGGCAAGGCGCCGGACTTTGCGGCCGCGGCCGAATGGTTCAAGAAGGCAGCCGAGCTCGGTGTCCGCGACAGCCAGTTCAATCTCGCCATTCTCTATGCCCGCGGCAACGGCGTGAAGCAGGACCTCGAAGAGTCCTACAAGTGGTTTGCGATCGCCGCCCGTGACGGCGACCGCGACGCGGCCGAGAAGCGCGACGAAGTCGCCAACGCCATGAAGCCGGAGCAGTTGGCCAGCGCCAAGGCGAAGCTCGAGCTGTGGAAGCCGCAGCCGCTCGACGACAAGGCGAACTCGACCGACCTGCCGGACGAATGGGTCGGCAAGGGCACGAAGACCGCCTCGGTCGACATGAAGAAGGCGATCCGCAACATCCAGGCGATCCTCAACAACAACGGCTTCAACGCCGGCAACCCGGACGGCGCGATGGGGCCGAAGACCGTCGAGGCGATCAAGGCCTTCCAGAAGTCCATCGGCCAGGCGGAGACCGGCAAGATCGACGACAAGCTGATCAACGAGTTGCTGAAGCGCAACAAGGGGCAGGGATGATCCCCGCCCGGCTTCGCCACGCCGCATAAAGCCCGAGCCAGAACCGTTCAGCTGTTGACGGGGCGCAACGCTTGAGGGCAAGACGGACCTTGAAAAAACCACAAGCCGCTCAGAATGATACGGGGCGGCGGGTCGGGCCGATCCAGGTTTGATCGGTCTGTCCGGCCCGATATTTTGGCGGTGTCCGCGGTCTTCCTGCGACCGTACGGGCTCACGCCGATGACGTGCTGAGGGACTGTCGAACGGGCATGCGATCCGCCTGCCTGGCGCTTACCCGTATGCCGAGCCTGAAGTGCCGGATCCGGCCAACCCGGGTCCGGGCGAGAGTTTGCTGAGAGGCGGCGACAGGGGCGCCGCGGATTCCGGGCCCGTGGCCCATCGGGGTAATGCCGTGACAGTGTATCTGCCGATCGCCGAGATTTCGGTGAACATCTTCATCATCCTGGGGATGGGCGCGGCCGTCGGCTTTCTGTCAGGCATGTTCGGGGTCGGCGGCGGCTTCCTCATCACCCCGCTCCTGATCTTCTACAACATCCCGCCGATCGTTGCCGTGGCGACGGGTGCCAACCAGGTCGTCGCCTCGTCGATTTCCGGCGCCATCACCCATTTCCGCCGCGGCTCGCTCGACATCAAGCTGGGGACGGTCCTCCTCATCGGCGGTCTGCTCGGGGCCTCGGCCGGCATATGGCTGTTCGCGCTGCTGCGCCGCGTCGGCCAGCTCGATCTCGTCATCTCGCTGCTCTATGTGATCCTGCTCGGCGTCGTCGGCGTGCTGATGCTGTTCGAAAGCGTCAAGGCGCTCAGGCGCGCGGCCAACAACCAGCCGGTCAGCCTGCGCAAGCCCGGCCACCACAACTGGGTGCACGGGCTGCCGCTGAAGATGCGGTTCAAGAAGTCCAAGATCTATCTGAGCGTCATTCCGGTCGTCGTGCTCGGCTTCTCGATCGGCATCCTGACCTCGATCATGGGCGTCGGCGGCGGCTTCATCATGGTGCCGGCGATGATCTACCTGCTGCGCATCCCGACCAACGTCGTCGTCGGAACCTCGCTGTTCCAGATCATCTTCGTCACCGCCTACACCACCGTCATGCAGGCGACGACCAACAATTCCGTCGACATCGTGCTGGCCTTCATCCTCATGGTGGCCGGCGTCATCGGCGCCCAGTACGGCGTGCGCGTCGGCCAGCGCCTGCGCGGCGAACAGCTCCGCGCGCTGCTGGCGCTGCTCGTGCTCGCAGTCGGCATGCGCCTTGCGGTGGACCTGGTGCTGACGCCCGACGAGGTCTACTCGATCGTCAGCGAGGGGGTACGGCGATGAGAGCCGTCCTGCATACGATCCTCGCCGCTTGCGTCCTGGCAACTGCTGCGCCGGTAGCGGCCCAGGAGGACCGGCGGCCCGAGATCAGCGAGCGGCTCGAGATCGGCATGTCCACCGACGAGATCGCCATCGCCTCCGATTTTCGCGGCGCCGACCTGACCATCTTCGGTGCCATCGAGGGCTACGATCCGAACCTGCTGGCTCAGGGCAAGTATGACGTGGTGGTGGCGCTGGAAGGGCCGAAGGACAACCAGACCGTCCGGCGCAAGGAGCGCGTGCTCGGCATCTGGGTCAACCGCCGTTCCATGACCTTCGAGCTCGCCCCGGAGTCCTATTCGCTGTCGAGCACGCGCGACGTCGAGGACATCGCCCCCGCGGCCGTCCTCAATAGCATCGGCGTCGGCCTGCAGCACATCCGGCTCGATCCCATCGGCTTCTTCGGCGACGGCAGCAACATCTCCGAGTTTCGCGAGGCCTTCCGCCGGCTGAAGGAAACCGGCGGCTACTATCAGCGGGATCCGGGCGGGGTGCAGTTCATCAGCGCCAGCCTGTTCAAGGCGACCGTGAAACTGCCGGCAAATGTTCCGAACGGCACCCATGTCGTGCGCGCCCAGCTCTTCCGCGACGGCGTCTTCATCAGCGAGAAGGCGATGCCGCTGCGGGTGGTCAAGACCGGTCTGGAGCAGATGATCTCGAACGCGGCCTTCAACAATCCGGTCTCCTACGGCATCCTTTCCGTCATCCTGGCCGTCCTCACCGGCTGGATCGCGAGCGTAGTCTTCCGCAAGGACTGAACACCGGGCCTTGCCGGCGCTGTCACCTATGCCGGCTGTCTCGCCTGCTGGCGCGCCAGCACGGCCTCATAGGCGGCCCGGAGTTCGCCGAAGACGGAGCGGGCCGGCCGTGGCGCGCCGAGATGGATGGCGCGCAGTTCCGCCATGAAGGCCTCCCACAGCGCCGGCCCGCCCTCTTCGAGCAGTTCGGCGCGGATGCTCAATTCCTCGCTCACCGGCAGGTGGCGCCGGCCCCAGGCGCCCATGTGGGCGAACAGCGGCACCAGCCCGATCGCCATGTCCGTCAGGCTGTAGACCGCCTTCTGCTTGTGGCTGGGGTCGTCCGCCCGCGTGATCAGCCCCTTTTCCAGGAGCCGCTTCAGCCTGTCGGCCAGGATGTTGGAGGCGATGCCTTCCTCGGACTGCGTCAGGAGCTCGCGGAAATGACGGCGATTGCCGAACATCATGTCGCGGATGATGATCAGGCTCCAGCGGTCGCCGAGAATTTCGAGCGTCAGGTTGATCGGGCAGCCCGAGCGGTGGTCTTCCTTCATCGCGGTCTCCGGAGAATCTGCTTGCATTTTGCCATCGGTTCTCATAGCCTTCAACCGCTTTCATTATGCAACTGGTTTGGCAAAGCATCGGGAGGATGAAATGAGCAAGGTGATCGTCTGGAATCTCGTCACCCTCGACGGCTTTTTCGAAGGGACGCAAAAGTGGGATCTCGCGTTTCACGGCGACGCCTGGGGCGAGGATCTGGAGCGGATGAGCGAGGCCTTCGGCGACCGCGCGAGGATGCTCGTCTTCGGCCGTGTGACCTACGAGGGCATGAAGGCCTACTGGACGACCGCCGAGGGCGAGACCGTGGTCAAGGGTTTCATGAACGCGCTTCCGAAGCTGGTCGCCTCGCGCACGCTTCGGAGCTCGGACTGGAACAACACGCAGGTGACGGCCGATATCGCCGGCGAACTGCGCCGGCTGAAGCAGGAGCCGGGCAAGGACATCTTCGTCTTCGGCAGCGCCGAGCTCACGGATTCGCTGCTGAGGGAGGGGCTGGTCGACGAGGTGATGCTCGGTCTCGTGCCGACCCGGCTCGGCCAGGGCACGCCTTTCTTCAAGGACAGCGCCGCACAGCAGCGCTTCGAACTGCTCGAGGCGCGGCCGCTTTCGAACGGTACGGTCATCCTGCGCTACGCGCCCAGGGCCGCCTGATCCGCCCGGTCAGGCCAGAAGGTTGGCGAAACGCACCGAATAGACCCGGTCGCGGCCGAGCAGGTGGGCGACGAGGGTCTCGCGCTCGAACAGACCCGCCATCGCGCGGTGGCGCAGGTCCAGCCCGCCGGTCGTGACGCCGAAGGCCGGCATCAGGAGGCGTCTGCCGTCGGTGGCAAAGCAGGGCCGGCGCACGGATTTGTCCCGCCGCCGCACCGTCGCCGACGGGTGCAGGTGTCCGGCGATCTCGCCCGGCGCCGCCTTCGCCGAAGGCTCGTGGCGGAAGGCGAGCCCGCCATAGTGCAATTCGTCGGCGGACTGGCCGGGCAGGCCGACGGTGCCGTCCGGATCATGATTGCCGTTGATCCAGATCCAGTCGCGACCGCGCGCCATCTGCTCGATCCGGGCGCGGAAACTCTCCGGCAGATGCGCCGAGCCGACACGGTCGTGGAAGTTGTCGCCGAGGCTGACGACGATGGCCGGGTCGTGCCGGGCGATCACCGCCTCGAGGATCTTCAGCGTCGCCAGCGTGTCGTAGGGCGGCAGCAGCATGCCCCGCCTGGCAAAGGCCGCCCCCTTCTCCAGGTGCAGGTCGGAGACGACGAGGAGCCGCATGGCCGGCAGGTAGAGCGCGCCGAACGGATCGCACACGGCCTCGACGCCGGCGATGACCGTCCGGGCCGACAGCGCGCCGAAATCCTCGATCTCCATCGCGGCGAGCGCGAGCCTGTTCATCGACACTCCATTCTCATTCCTGGTCGCGGCCGTCGATCGCGCGGCGGCCGGCTTCGGCCTCGCGCATCGCCGCCTCGCCCATGGCCTCGGCGATCAGGTCTTCCGCCGCTTCGGCCAGGACCTGGTCGTGCGCCTCGCCCGAGACCGGTTCCTTGCCGATCTCCAGCATCACCGGCACGGCGAGCGGCGAGATCCGGTCGAGCGCGCGGTGGGTGATATGGCCCCTGATTCGTTCCAGCATAGCGCCGAGCCGGGCGATGTCCAAAAGTCCGGCCGCCGCATCCTCCCGCGTCGCCTGCAGGAGGATATGATCCGGTTCGTGGCTGCGCAGCACGTCGTAGATCAGGTCGGCCGACACCGTCACCTGCCGCCCGGTCTTCTCGCGGCCCGGATGGCGCTGGTCGATAAGCCCGGCGATCACGGCGCAATTGCGGAAGGTGCGCTTCAGCATCCAGCTTTCGTCCAGCCAGGCCTCCAGGTCGTCCCCGAGCATGTCCTCGTCGAAGAGGTCGGAAAGCGACGGGCGCCCTCGTTTGAATGCCGCGCCGAGGTCGTCCAGCGCCCAGACGGCCAGCGAGTAGTCTGTCGCCACGAAGCCGAGCGGCTTCAGGCCCGCCCGCTCCAGCCGTCGGGTCAGCAGCATGCCGAGCGTCTGGTGCGCCAGCCGCCCCTCGAAGGCATAGGCGACCATGTAGTGCCGGCTGCCGCGCGGGAAGGACTCGATCAGAAGTTCGTCGCGCTTCGGCAGCGTCGAGACGTCGTGCTGGATCGACAGCCAGTCGCGCACCTGCGGCGGCAGCGCCCGCCAGCGCTCCGGATCGGCCAGCATCGCCCGCACCTGATCGGCGAGGTAGGTCGACAGGGGAAACTTGCCGCCGGCATAGGTCGGCACCTTGGGATCCATCGAAAACGCCTGGCTGACGAGACATTCGTTCTCACGGATGCCTTCGAACCGCAGCACCTTGCCGGCAAAGAGAAACGTGTCGCCCTGCGTCATCGTCTCCAGGAAATATTCCTCGACCTTGCCGAGCGTCGCCCCGCCGCGGCCGAGCGAGCCGCGCGCATTGCGCTTGACGAGGCGCAGGTTCAGCATCGGCATCTCGACGATCGTGCCGAGGTTCATCCGGTATTGCTGGGCGACCTGCGGATTGGACACGCGCCACAGCCCGTCCTTCGTCTTGCGGATCTTGGCGTAGCGCTCGTAGGTGCGCAGCGCATAGCCGCCGGTGGCGACGAAATCGACGACGCGGGAAAAGGTCTGGCGCGACAGGCGCGCATAGGGCGCTGCCGACGTGATCTCGGCAAACAGCGCGTCCTCGTCGAACGGGTGCGCGCAGGCCATGCCGAGCACATGCTGGGCCAGCACGTCGAGCGCGCCGTCCGTCATCGGCGGCGTATCCTGCGCGCCGACATAGTTGGCGTCGAGGGCCGCCTGGCATTCCATCACCTCGAAGCGGTTGGCCGGCACCAGGATCGCCCGGCTGGGCTCGTCCATGCGGTGGTTGGCGCGGCCGATGCGCTGGGCGAGCCGCGAGGCGCCCTTCGGCGCACCGACATGGATGACGAGATCGACGTCGCCCCAGTCGATGCCGAGGTCGAGCGTCGAGGTGGCGACGACCGCGCGCAGCCGGTTCTGCGCCATCGCGGCCTCCACCTTGCGGCGCTGGGCGACGTCGAGCGAACCGTGGTGCAGCGCGATCGGCAGCGTCTCCTCGTTGATGTTCCAGAGCTCCTGGAAGAGCATCTCCGCCTGGCTGCGGGTGTTGACGAAGAGAAGGGCGGTGCGGTGTTCGCGGATCGCCTGGTAGACCTCCGGCATGGCGTAGCGTGCCGAATGCCCGGACCAGGGGATGCGGTCCTCGCTCTTCAGGATGGTGATGATCGGCCGCGCCCCTTCGGGCCCGAGCACCAGGCCCGCATGATGGTCCGTGCCCGGCACCTGTGCGACCAGCCATCGCCGCAGGTCCATCGGTTCGGCCACCGTCGCCGACAGCCCGATGGTGCGCAGGCCCGGTGCAAGCCTTCGCAGCCGCGCCAGCCCGAGCGAGAGCAGATGGCCGCGTTTGGAGGTGACGAGCGAGTGCAACTCGTCGAAGACGACGAACTTCAGGTCCTTGAAGAAGCGCTCCGCCTCGCCGTTGGCGATCAGCAGCGCCACTTGTTCCGGCGTGGTCAGCAGGATGTCGGGCGGATTGAGCTTCTGGCGCTGGCGCTTGGATTGCGGCGTGTCGCCCGTGCGCGTCTCGATCGTGACCTGCAGGCCCATCTCCTGCACGGGCACCGTCAGGTTGCGTTCGATGTCGACCGCGAGCGCCTTGAGCGGCGAGATGTAGAGCGTGTGGACACCGGTGAAGCCCGATCCCGGCGGGATCCGCCCGCGGGCGAAAAGATCGGTCAATGACGGCAGGAAGCCGGCCAGCGTCTTGCCGGCGCCGGTCGGCGCGATCAGGAGCAGGCTCTCGCCGGAGCGCGACCGGGCGAGCAGTTCCAGTTGATGCGCACGGGGCGCCCAGCCCCGCGCCGAAAACCAGGCGGCAAAGGGGCGGGGGAGGAGGGCATCTTGCCCCGGATCGGTGGAATCCGTCGCGCTCACGGCGCGAAGCTAACCCATATCACCGGCGGACGAAATCGATTTTCGCGTCGCAAGTGGCGCAGATTCAAGATGTTACGGCGATCCGGATCACAGCGCGTGCGACGCCTCCGAAGAATCGCTTGACGTGAAGGCTAATCATGGATAAAAAATATCCACGATTTAGGAGAGGCACCGTGAAGCTGAGCGAAGGCGTTGAACAGGCAATCCACAGCGTGGGGATGCTCGCAGGACTTTCCAGCGAGGGTGTGCTGTCGGCGGCGGCGCTTGCGGAATTCCACGGCGTCTCGACCAGCTATCTCCTGAAGCATCTGCAGGCGCTTTCCGGTGCCGGAATCCTGCAGACCGTTCCCGGACCGCGCGGCGGCTATCGGCTGGCGCGCAGGACCGACGAGATCACGCTTCTCGACATCGTTCTTGCGGTCGAAGGCCCCGAGCCGGCGTTCCGCTGCAAGGAGATCCGCCAGCGCGGCCCGAACCCGCTGCCGCAAACGGCCTTCACGCGCCCGTGCGGGATCAATGCGGCGATGCTGCGGGCCGAGAGGGCCTATCGCGCCGAACTGGCCAAGACCAGCATCGCCGACATCCTCGGCGGTCTGGCACAGGAAGACAGGGATGGCGCGATCGCAGCCCGCGGCTGCGCCTTCCTCGAGCACAACGAACGCAGACCCCACTGAAGTCACCAAACCGACCCCGAAAGGAAAGACCATGCAGCCGCGTTTCAACTTCTTCAAGGCCTCCCCGGACTCCTACAAGGCTGTCGTGGCGCTGGAGGAATTCGTGCAGAATTCGGGCCTCGAGCGTCGCTTCATCCATCTGATCAAGCTGCGCGCCTCGATCATCAACGGCTGCGCCTTCTGCGTCGACATGCATGTGAAGGAATCCCGCCATGACGGGCTTTCCGAGCAGTGGATCAACCTGATGTCGGTATGGCGGGAATCGCCGGTCTACGACGCCCGTGAACGGGCCCTGCTCGGCTGGGTGGACGCCGTCACGAACATCGCCCAGACCGGCGCACCGGACGCGGCCTACGAGGAACTGAAGGCACACTTCTCCGAAGAGGAGATGACCAAGATCACGGTGGCGATCGGCACCATCAACATCTGGAATCGCCTGGCCGTCGGCTTCCGCTCCCTGCATCCGCTCGACAAGCCCGCCCAGGCGGCCTGAGACGGACGACTGCTGTAGTTGCCAGCAAGGGGCGGCGGAAACGCCGCCCTTTCGCTATACGGCCACGTATCGGTCGGAGCGGTGGTTGATCGTCAGAAACAGGTTCAGCACCACAGCGCCGATCACCGAGCAGAGCACGATGAAGGGAGCGGCGACCGCGAAGGCGGCGGCCAGCACCACCATGTCGAAGGCCAGTTGCACCAGCCCGGCCCGCCAGCCGAACCGGTCCTGCAAATAGACCGCGAGAATGCCGAGCCCGCCGAGGCTCGCGCGGTGGCGGTAGAGCGCCAGCAGGCCGAAGCCGAGCAGGATGCCGGCGAGCAGCGCCGTCCAGACGGGATCGTGCGTCTCGATCTTCAGGTAGCGCGGCTGGATCTCCGTGATCAGCGACGTCAGGCCGACCGCGATGAAGGTCTTGAAGGTGAAGGCCTTGCCGAGCCGGCTCAGCGACAGCGCGTAGAAGGGCAGGTTCAGCACCGTGTAGAAGAAGCCGAAGCCGTAGCCGGTCAGGTACTGCAAGATGAAGGCCACGCCGGCGATCCCGCTCGTGACCAGTCCGGCGCTGCCGATCAGCGAGAGCCCGAGGGCGGCGACCATGCTGCCGGTGAAGATGCCCTGGGTATCCTCCAGTGGCGAATGGCGCGTAGGCGCAGGATTCCAGAACCCGAATCGACGCTTGTCGCCGCTCATCGACGTCTCCGCTGCAGAAGGAACCTCGTTCATATATTGCGCTGCAGCAAATGCAAGCGGGTCGGGCGAGGCATCCGGCCCGGCGGCTTCAAGGATCATCGGGACTTTGGTGTAGGCTCAGCCGAGCCGCCGTGCGAGGAACAGCCTGCCGGTCACCGGCGCGCCGGCATCCATGCGGATGACGGTTTGCCGGCTAGTCAGGACGGCGAATCCGGCTTCCGCCGCCCGTTCGCGCACATAGCCCTCGCCGTGGGCGTAGCGCAGCGACGGGCGCAGCACGTAGGTTTCTTCCGTTCCCACATCCTCGACCGAGAAGGCGAAATGCCCGCCGGCCGCGACGAGTTTCGCCGCGATGACGAAGACCGGCGTGAGATCGCCGAGATACATCAGTACGTCGGCCGCGCTGGCGAGATCGGCGCGGCCGGTGGGGCACGCGGCATCGAACACGCCGCAGTCTTCCGGGGAAAGCGACAGATCCGCCTGGGCCAGGCGGTCATAGACTTGCTTCTCGCGTGCCTTCGCCAGCATGTTGGCGGAAAGGTCGAAGCCTTCGAGGAAGCCCGCGCGATCGCGGATGCGCTCGCCGAAGAGCCCGGTTCCGCAACCGAGATCGGTCACGGTCCCGAAACGGCCGGCGCTGACGCCCTCGTCGACCAGGGCGGCGAGCTTCTGCGGCACGCTGTAGTCCAGCCTGTCGACCAGCGCCGTGTCGAAGCGCTGGGCATAGTCGTCGAAGAGTTGCTCGACGTAGCGGCTCGGCGGGCTGACGGGAACCGCGCCCGCGCCGAGGACGGCGAGCCTGAGCGTCGCGCCGAACGGGTCTTCGGGCGCAAGTTCCAGCACCCGGCCGAGCGCCGCTGCAGCCGCCTTGCCGTTTGCCGCCTTCTCTGCGAATTCGGCAAGACGGAACCAGCCCGCGGCCCAGCCCGGGCAAATCTCCAGCGCCTGTTCCATCAGCTCGGCGGCGCCCGAAAAATCGCCACCTTCGGCGAGCATGCGGGCGTAGTCGGCGCGGCGATCGGCGAGCAGGTCGCCGGAGGAATGCTGCGAGGCGATGGTCATGGTTGCGTCTTCTTGCGTGAGGTGGCATCGCTATTCGGCAAGCGCGGCCAAAACGCAAGCAGATTCGGCGAGTGCCGCAGGCCCCGCGGGCGTGCGTTGCGGAATCCGCCGGCACGTCCTAAGAGAGAGCGCCCGAAGAGGCAGGCACGAAACAGGAGCAGGCAGCATGTCGGATGGCGTCAACAGGTTCCTCGGCGATACGCCGCTTCGGATCGTCGTGAAGCTCCTGATCCTGTCGGTGGCGCTCGGCTTCGTGATGTCGGTGCTCGGCCTCTATCCCGACGACATCCTGCGCGCCGTGCGCGACTTCATCGTCAATCTCTGGGAAACCGGCTTTGCGGCGCTCGGCCGCGTCGGAGACTATCTCGTGCTCGGCGCGGTGATCGTGGTTCCGGTCTTCCTTCTCATCCGTATCCTGAGCTACAGACGCTGACATGACACTGAAGACGACGAACCCGATCCGCCGCCGGACCCTTCTTGCGACAACGGTCGGCGCAACGGCCGCGATGATCTCCGGCTGCACGAGTGTGGGCGTGATCGACACCGCTTCCGAGACGAGCGACCAGACCGGCACCACCCTTGCCATGATCAACAAGCTCAGGGCCGATCGCGGGCTGCAGCCCCTGTCGCGCGAAACGGCCGCCGCCAATGCGGCGCGCGACCAGGCGAGCCGCATGGCGGCTGCCGGCAAGATGCAGCACAACATCGGCCTCGGCGCGGATTTCGCCAAGCGGATGAAGGGCATGGAAGTGCCGCTGCCGGCGGCCGAGAACATCGCCGTCGGCCAGGACGACGCGGCCAGGGCGTTCCAGGCCTGGGTCGATTCGCCCAAGCACCTGGCGAACATGCTGGGCCCCGGCTATCGCGGTCTCGGCGTCGCCGAGGCCCGCAACCCGGCCTCCGGCAACCGCCCGTACTGGGCCATGGTGCTGTCGAGCTGATCGGCACCTGCGCCGTCGGCGGCCATATCCTCGATCCTGCCCGCAGCCCGCATCGCTGGCCTTGCCGTCACAGGCTCCGGTCGGCCCAGTGGTTCGTGCGCGTTCCGCGGATGTCGCGGATCGAGGCGAGCCGTTCGCGGTCGCAGAGCTGCGAAAGCCCCCGGACGATCGTGGCCGGAAGGCCCGGCCCCGCATAGACCATGCAGGAGTAGAGCTGGACGAGATCGGCCCCGGCGCGGATCTTTTCCGCCGCCGTCTCCGCCGAGTTCACCCCGCCGACACCGATGATCGGCAGCGCCTCGCCGACGCGCCTGCGCATCTTCGCGAGCACGGTCGTCGATTTGGCAAACAGCGGCTTGCCCGAAAGCCCGCCCGCCTCGCCCGCATGCGTCCGATCGGTGAGGCCATCGCGCGACAGCGTGGTGTTGGAGACGATCAGCCCGTCGAGGTCGTGGGCGAGCGCCACTTCGGCGATGTCGTCCAGCCCCTCCTCGGTGAGATCGGGCGCGATCTTGAGGAAGACCGGCACGCGCCGGCCCGCGCGCGCCGACTGCCCGTCGCGTGCCGAAAGCACCGCCGCAAGCAGGGCGGAAAGGCTCTCGCGCGCCTGCAGGTCGCGAAGGCCGGGGGTGTTGGGGGAAGAGATGTTGGCGGTGAAGTAGCGCGCCACGTCGTAGAAGGTGCCGATGCCGGCGACGTAGTCGGCGATCCGGTCGTCGCTGTCCTTGTTGGCGCCGATGTTGACGCCGATCATCGCTTGCCGCGAGCAGGCCTTCAGGCGCTGAAGCGCTGCGGCATGGCCCTCGTTGTTGAAGCCGAGCCGGTTGATGACCGCCTCGTCGGCCGTAAGCCGGAAGATGCGGGGCCTGGGGTTGCCGCTCTGCGGTCTCGGCGTGACCGTGCCGATCTCGGCAAAGCCGAAGCCGAGCCGGATCAAGGCTTCGGGCACCTCCGCGTTCTTGTCATAGCCGGCCGCCATGCCGAGGGGGTTTGCGAAGTCGAGGCCGGCGACCGTCTGGCGCAGCCGCGGGTCGGCGCTGAGGCCGCAGGCGGGCACCAGCCCGCTGCGCAGTGCGGTGATCGACAGCCCGTGCGCGGTCTCGGGATCGAACAGAAACAGCCCCTTGCGGGCGAGATCGGCGAGCGCCATGTCAGTTCATCTCCGGAAAGAGGTGCGCGCCGTCGGGGCCGAGCGGCAGCGGCTTCTCCCAGAGCACGGCATCGAGCGGCAGCGACCCGTAGAGATGGGGAAAGAGCTGCCCGCCGCGGGAGGGCTCGTAGACGAGCGCGTCGCCGAGCGATGCACCGTCGACCGCCACCAGCAGCAGGTCCGTCTGCCCGGAAAAGTGCTTTTCCGCCGTCTCCTTCGCCTGGGCCGCGGTGGAGAAGTGGATGAAGCCGTCGGCAAGGTCTACCGGCGCACCCTCGAAGCTGCCCTTCTGTCGGGCGGATTGCCACAGACTCGCCGGAACGATCTTGTATACTGTATCGGACATGGGCGTGCTTTTCCTCTTCGCGGGGCGGCCGTTTCGGACCAAGCGCTTGCCGCATTGCGGCGGGAATGTCACGGACAAATTCGTTTGCCGGTATCGTTTTCGAGGAGGATGTCGCATGCGCAAACTGGTCGCCGGCCTGGCCTTCCTGTTGCCGGTGCTGCTGTCGGGGTCCGCTCTTGCCGAAGGGGAGGGGCGCTATCAGATGGAGCGGACGGGGGAGGGCTTCGTGCGTCTGGACACTGTCACCGGCGAGGTGTCGCTTTGCCGGGAGACCTCCGGCCAGATCGCCTGCCGCATGGCCGCCGACGAGCGGGCGGCGTTCGAAGAGGAGCTCGATGCGCTCTCCAGGCGTGTGGAAGCGTTGGAAAAGGCGCAGAAATCGCCGCTTTGGGACGACAAACCGCGCCTGCCCACGGACGAGGAGATTGACCGGACCATGGGCATCATGGAAAGAATGATGCAGCGCTTGATGGCGATCGTGAAGAACCTGGAGGGCGAGGAGGAGAAGACCGCCCCCCAGGAGCAGCCGCTGCCGGAAAAGACCTGAGCGCTGATGCGCCTTCTTGTGGCGCGGCGCGTGCCGGCGGAGCCATCATGACAGTGCTCTTGGGAGGGAGCCCGCATGACAGGATTGACGATCATCATCGCAGATGACCATCCCCTCTTCAGAGGGGCGCTCCGGCAGGCGCTGCTCGGATGTGGCAGTGAAACTGTGATTGTCGAGGCCGGGGATTTCGATGCGGCCCGGACGTCCGCCACCCAATGTCCCGATGCCGACCTCATGCTGCTTGACCTGTCGATGCCCGGCGCCAGCGGCCTTTCCGGCCTGATCACGCTGCGCGCCGAGCATCCGGGGTTGCCGGTGGTCATCGTTTCCGCCCGCGACGATGCGGCTACGATCCGGCGTGCGCTGGATCTCGGCGCGTCCGGCTTCATTTCCAAATCCGCCTCGATCGAGGAGATCCGCGAGGCGATCGCGGTCGTTCTCGAGGGCAATATCTACACGCCCGGCGGCTACCAGCGCGGCCCCGAGCAGGATGCGGAGATCGGCGACCTGATCAACCGGCTGCGGACACTGACGCCGCAGCAGTCGCGCGTGCTGTCGATGCTGGCCGAGGGCCTGCTCAACAAGCAGATCGCCTACGAGCTCGGCGTGTCCGAGGCCACCATCAAGGCGCATGTGTCGGCGATCCTCCTGAAGCTGAACGTCGACAGCCGGACACAGGCCGTCATCCAGCTCGGCAAGATCGGCGCGACGCCGGCGGCCGCCGCCTGACGCCATTTCCGGCGGACGTCTGATGAAGGCGGTCCGCCGTCGTTCCACGCTCGCTTGCACCTGATATCGGCGCGCCGGCCGAAATCGGCTATTCGGCCGCCACTTTTCCGAGGTTAGCCAGTCGCGTCAGCCAGGCCCGCATCGAGGCGGGGCGGACCGGCTTGTTCTGCACGACGATGTCCTTCCCTTCCGCCAGCGCCCGCACCTCGGCGGACCGGTCGGCGGTGACGAGCAGGCTCGGCAGTTCCGCGCCGAGGGCGGCCCGCACCCGGTCGATCGCCTCGATGCCCGTGCCGTCGCCGAGATGGTAGTCGGCGATGACCCCGTGGAAGGCCGGCCGCGCCTCCTCGAGCAGCGCCGTCACCGCGGCGATGGAATCGGCCGTGACGACTTCGCAGCCCCACCCCGAAAGCAGCAGCCGCATGCCTTCGAGGATCTTCGGCTCGTTGTCGATGCACAGCACCTTCAGGCCGCGCATGGGCTTTACGGCTGGCGCGGCCGGCCCCGGCGCCGAGCCCTTGCGGCCGGCAGCGCTGGTATCGATCGCAACCCCCACCTTGAAGCTCGTGCCCCTTCCCGGCGTCGACTGCAGGTCGACGGGGTGGCCGAGGACGCGTGCGATGCGATCGACGATGGAGAGCCCGAGCCCGAGCCCCGGCGCCGTCCGGGCGCCCTCGTCGAGCCGGGCGAACTCCTTGAAGACGGTGCGGAATTTCGACGAGGGAATGCCGATGCCGGTGTCGTAGACCTGGATGGAGGCGGTGTCGCCCTGCCGGCGCACGCCCACCAGGACCTTGCCGCTGTTGGTGTACTTGATCGCGTTCGAGACGAGGTTCTGGACGAGCCGGCGCAGCAGGTTGGGATCGCTGCGCACCGCGACCGATGTCGGCATGATCTTGAGCGTGAGGTTCTTGGCGCGCGCGATCGGCGCGAAGTCCGTCTCGATCCGCCGAAGCAGATCGTCGAGCTGCACCGCCTGGAACCGTGGCTTCATCGCTCCCGTATCCAGTCGCGAGATGTCGAGCACCGCCCCCAGGATCGCCTCGACCGAATCCAGCGAGGAATCGATGTTGTGCACCAGCGCGCCGTTGTCGGAATCGCCGAGCCGCTCGACGAGGGACGAGGAATAGAGCCGGGCCGCGTTCAGCGGCTGCAGGATGTCGTGGCCGGCCGCGGCGAAGAAGCGGGTCTTGCCGAGATTTGCCTCTTCCGCCGCCGCCCGCGCCTCCGCCAGTTCCCGGTTGACCCGGGTCAGCTCCGCGGTGCGCTCGGCCACGCGCATTTCCAGCGTCTCGTTGGCGAGCTTCAGCGCCCTATCCGCCTCCACGCGCTCGGTGATGTCGGTGAAGGTCGCCACGAACCCGCGTTCCGGCATGGCGTTCGACAGGACCTCGACGATGCGCCGCCCGCCGGAGAGCACCAGCTGGAACGGCTGTTCGAAGTTGCGCACACCGTCCAGGATCGCCCGTCGCTCGCCTGATGCGATGTGCCGCTCGGCAACGAGGATGTCGATCATGTCCGTGAGCGCGAACCCGACCTGGCCCACCTGTTCCGGCAGGTCCAGCAGTTCCCGGAAGCGGCGGTTCCAGACGGTGAGGTTGCCGGAACTGTCGAAGACGGCGATTCCCTGGTCCATCTGCCCGAGCGCGGTCTGGAGCATGCCCTGGTTGTACTGCAGAGCCTCGCTGGCCTGATCGAGCAGCCAGCTCGTGTCGGCGGAGGTCTCGTCGATCCGCTGCAGCGTCAATGACAGCACGAGGCGGGCGGAGGAGGAGCCGATGGCGCTGCCCAAAACCTGCTCGGAGAAGTGCACCAGCGCGATGTCGGCCGGCGCATGGTCTTCGAGCCAGCGCCCCGCCTGGCGCTCGTAGCTGTGGAAGGAGCGCTCGGTCCGTTCCTCGCCGAGATAGGTGGCGACCGTGCTCTTCAGGTCGCGCACGGTCACCTTGGTCTTGCTGCCGCGAAAGGCCCGTTCCAGCTGCGGCCGCGAGCGGATGAAGATATTGGCCTGCAGGCGCTCGATGTTGGTGGTGTTGCGCGACAGCGAGCCGATGACGAAGGCTGCGACGTTGACGAGCAGCGACAGGACGGATGCCGCGACCAGCGGGTCGGCCTGCGGGCCGGAGAGCACGCTGGCGCCCGGCACCAGGAAGCCGAGCACCGCCGACGCGATCCCGGAATTGTCGCTGACGCCGAGGCTCGGCAGGAAGAGGAGGTATGCCCAGACGACGAGCCCACAGATCATCCCGGCGATCGCCCCGCGCGCGTTCGCATGGCGCCAGACGAGGCCGCCGATGAGGGCGGGGGCGACCTGGGCGACGGCCGCAAACGCCAAGAGGCCGATCGAGGCGAGACCGGCACTGGAGGTCGAGAACCGGTAGTAGGCGTATCCCAGGAGCAACACGAAGAAGATCGCCAGCCGCCGGATGCGCAGCAGCGTCTTTGTCAGGTCCTCATGCGGCTCGCCGCGTCCGATCAGATTGCGGCGGAGCACCACGGGGATGACGATGTCGTTCGAGATCATGATCGAGAGCGCCACGCATTCGACGATCACCATCGCGGTGGCCGCCGAGAAGCCGCCGATGAAGGAGACGAGCGTCAGCGTCGGCTGCCCCTGCGCCAGCGGCAGCGCCAGCACGTAGAGGTCGGCATCCCCGAGGCCCTGGAAAGCGATGACGCCGCCGATTGCGACCGGCAGCACGAAGAGGTTGATGGCGATCAGATAGAGCGGAAAGAGCATGCCGGCGGTGCGCAATTCGCCCGCGGTCCGGTTCTCGACCACGGTGACGTGGAACTGGCGCGGCAGGATGACGATGGCAAAGGCCGACAGCACGATCAGCAGCAGCCAGCGCGCGATCGGCGTCTCGTGCGTCAGGGCCGCGGTCACCTGCGCGCTCTCGGCCGCCCGCAGCCACAGGTCTCCGAGCCCGTCGAACATGAAATAGACGACGTAGATGCCGACGGTGGCGAAGGCGAGCAGCTTGACGACCGATTCCATCGAGATCGCCAGGATCAGGCCGTCCTGGTGCTCCGTCGCGTCCGTGTGCCGCGTGCCGAAGACGACGGCGAAGCAGGCGAGGAACAGCGACACGATCAGCGGCAGGTCCAAGAACGTCTGGCTGTCGTCGAAGCCGTAGTCGTAGAAGTCGACCACGACCTTCACCGAACTCGACACGGCCTTCAGTTGCAGCGCGATGTAGGGGATCGCGCCGATCAGGGCGATCAGCGCGACGATCGCGGCAACGCCCGGGCTCTTGCCGTAGCGCGCGCCGACGAAGTCGGCAATCGAGGTGAGGCGCTCGGACTTTGCCAGATCGACGATCCGCCGGATCAGCGGCAGGCCGAGCGTGAACATCAGGATCGGGCCGATATAGATGCCGAGGAACTCCAGACCGTGGGCGCTCGCGAGCCCGACGCCGCCGAAATAGGTCCAGGACGTGCAGTAGATCGCAAGGCTCAGCGCATAGACAAGCGGCCGCCCGCGACCGGTGGCGTCCGAGCTGCGCGCCTTGCGGTCGCCGTAGGTCGCCACCGCAAACAGCAGCAGGAGATAGGCGAAGGCCGCGGCGAAGATGGTCCAGCCTGGCAGCATGCGTCCTCCGGAAAACGACGGCCCCCTCCCGGCCGCCAAAAACACCATAGGCCATTAAAACGACAAAGAAAATCGGGGGCGGGTCTTGACTTGAGCCTCATTGCGGAAAGGTGGTTGCGGTATGGTGGAGGAACGCGTCCGGGTGGTTCCATTCGCCGAAGATCTAAATTACGCTGGCATTGTCATCCAGCAGGAGGAGAAGGGAATGCTCAACGAGTTCAAGGAGTTCATCGCCCGCGGCAACGTGATGGATCTCGCCGTCGGCGTGATCATTGGTGCAGCCTTCAGCAAGATCGTCGATTCGGTCGTCAACGACCTCGTCATGCCGATTGTCGGCGCCCTGACGGGTGGCGGCTTCGACTTCTCGAACTACTTCCTGCCGCTGTCCGCCAACGTCACGGCGAGCACGCTGGCCGCCGCGCGCGAACAGGGTGCGGTCTTCGCCTATGGCAGCTTCATCACGGTGCTGATCAACTTCCTCATTCTGGCATGGATCATTTTCCTGATGATCAAGGCGGTGAACCGCGTGCGCGCAAGCGTCGAAAAGAAGAAAGCCGCCGAGGCTGCGCCGCCGCCGGCCGACGTGGCCCTGCTGACGGAAATCCGCGACCTCCTGAAGTCCCGGCCGACGGTCTGACACCCTCCGGGCCCCGGCATATATCGCCGGGGCCGGCCCCCTTCCATCACCGAAATCGATCAGAACGTCAGAGAAACTGGCGTGATCGGGCCATCGAATCCCGCTAAGGGTTGCCCGAACGGATGGCGCGCCGTTGCCGGCGCTGCCACGGCTCTGATGGAGACACGATGGACATTCTCGGCAATCTGAGCCCGCGCGCGCTGAATGCGCCGGAAAGCGGCATCGTCGAACTGGTCAACTATGCCCGCGGCCGCGACGGCCTGATCCCGCTCTGGGTCGGCGAAGGGGACCTGCCGACACCCGGCTTCATCTCCGACGCGGCGATGGCGGCGCTCGAGGCCGGCGAGACCTTCTACACCTGGCAGCGCGGCATCCCGGAGCTGCGGCAGGCGCTGTCGCGCTACTACGAGCGCCATTTCGGCCACGCACTGTCGCCCGAGCACTTCTATGTGGTCGGTTCCGGCATGCAGGCGATCCAGCTGACGCTGCAGGCGATCGCCTCGCCCGGGGACGACATCGTCTATCTGACGCCGGCCTGGCCGAACCTCGCCGCCGCAGCGGAGATCGCGGGCGTCCGGCCGCTCGCCGTTCCGCTCCGCTTTTCCGAGGGGCGCTGGCAGCTCGACCTCGATCGGCTGGAGGCGGCGATCACGCCGAACACGAAGGCCCTGTTCGTCAACACGCCGTCGAACCCCACTGGCTGGACGGCGACCCGGGACGATCTGCGCGCGATGCTGCGGATCGCCCGGAGGCGGGGCCTCTGGATCATGGCCGACGAGATCTATGCGCGCTATTTCTACGCCGGCGGCAGGGCACCGTCCTTCCTCGACGTGATGGAGGACGGCGACCGGGTCATCTTCGTCAATTCGTTCTCGAAGAACTGGTCGATGACGGGCTGGCGCGTCGGCTGGATCGTGGCGCCGCCGCAGATGGGGCAGGTGATCGAGAACCTCGTGCAGTATTCGACGTCCGGCGTCGCCCAGTTCATGCAGAAGGGGGCGATCGCCGCGCTCGACGAAGGGGACGCCTTCGTCCAGGCCAATATCGACAAGGCGGCGCGCGCCCGCGACCTTCTCTGCGACGCCCTGATCGCCACCAACCGGGTGGAGACGCTGAAACCGGACGGCGCCATCTACGCCTTCCTCAAGATCGACGGCGTCACGGACTCGCGCCAGGCGGCGCTCGACATCGTCGACAAGACGGGCGTGGGCCTTGCGCCGGGCACGGCCTTCGGCGAGGGCGGCTCGCTCTTCATGCGCGCCTGCTTCCTGCGCAACACGGCGCACGTGGAAGAAGCGGCAGGAAGGCTGGCGCGCTATATCGCGGCCCTCTGATCGCCACAATTGCGTCTTCGTTACGATCACGCTCTTATGCGGCGGCATCAACAGATTCGGAGACAGCTGAATGGCGGTACTGGTAACGGGCGGAGCGGGCTACATCGGCTCGCACATGGTCTGGGCGCTTCACGACGCGGGCGAGGAGGTGGTGGTCGTCGACCGGCTGTCCACCGGGTTCCGCTGGGCGATCGCGCCGGAGGCCCGCTTCTACGAGGGCGATATCGCCGATCGGGAGCTGCTGAAGAAGATCTTCGCCGAGAACGCGGTCGACGCGATCATCCATTTCGCTGGTTCGATCATCGTGCCGGAATCGGTCGCCGACCCCCTGAGCTACTACGAGAACAACACGGTCAAGTCGCGCGCGCTGATCGCCGCGGCCGTCGAGGCGAAGGTGCCGCATTTCGTCTTCTCCTCCACCGCCGCCGTCTACGGCACGCCGCAGACGGCCGACCCGGTCGAGGAAACCGCGCCGCTGAGCCCGGAATCGCCCTACGGTTCGTCGAAGCTGATGACGGAGATCATGCTGCGCGACACCGCGCTCGCGCATGACTTCGCCTATACGGCGCTGCGCTATTTCAACGTCGCCGGCGCCGATCCGCGCGGGCGCACCGGCCAGTCGACCAAGGGGGCGACGCACCTGATCAAGGTCGCCTCGGAAGCCGCGCTCGGCAAGCGTCAGGGCATGGACGTTTACGGCACCGACTACGCCACCCCCGACGGCACCTGCGTGCGCGACTACATCCACGTCTCCGATCTCGCCAACGCGCACCTGAAGGCGCTGGAGCGCATGCGCGCCGGCGGCGGATCGATCGTCGCCAATTGCGGCTACGGACGCGGCTTCTCTGTTCTCGAAGTGCTGAACCGGGTCAAGGAAGTCTCCGGCGTCGATTTCCCCGTGCGCATCGCCGGCCGCCGCCCAGGCGATGCCGTCTCGATCGTCGCCAATCCGGCCGTCGCGATGAAGGAACTGAACTGGCGGCCGCAATACGACGATCTCGCCTTCATCGTGCGCACCGCGCTCGATTGGGAGGAGCATCTCGGCCGTCGCAACCAGGTCTGACGACGGCAGGGCAGCGGCGGGCGCGTCCCGCCGCGCAAGCATCTTCCGCCGGCGCTATCGGCCGAGCGTCTGTTCCTCGTGTTCGATCGAGTGGCGAATGAGCTGCGCCCAGAGCGTGTCGTAGAAGTCGCCGTCGAGACCGCGCGCCTGTGCGTTCTCGCGGGCATTGTTGCGGACTTCCTCGACCCGCGCGGGAATGTCGGCCTTCAGGCCCAGTTCGGCCTTGATCTCGGCGGCGCGGCCGATGAAGGTCCAGCGTTCGGCAAAGAGGTCCATCAGCGCGCGGTCGATCCGGTCGATGTTCTCGCGAATTTCCGCCATGGTCCGGCAATCGGCTGCTTTTTCGGGCATTCCCGTCTCCGCTTCCCTGCAAACGTCGGTCCGCCGCCGCGGACTTCGCGGTTGGCTGTAACAAAGCGGAGGCGGGGAGGAAAGACGAAAGCGCCACGGGGCGGCGCTGTGCCACATACGGGCCGCGCGAAATTCAGGGAGGGTGCGGTCCTGTTCCTGTCTTCCGGCGGTCCCGTATGCTGGCAAGGAGAGTTCTACGGCCTGAAGCTTGAGTGAACCTTAAATTAAAAATCGCTAATAGGTTGTGCCGGATTGAAGAGGCTTACCTTAGGTGAGGCGAGGCGGCGACAGCGCATTCGCCAGCGTCCGCGTGCCGTGGGCGCGAGGGTCATGAAGGGGGTAACGCCGCTGCGCCGCTATTTCCGCGCCTGCGGGAGGCAACGCCGTCCGTCGGGCAAGACCACGATGCGGCACGGCACGCGCCTGGCCTGCGCTTCGGCCTCGGACTGGAACAGGCTGGGGTCCGGCCACTGATCGACGCGGACGAAATGGGGCAGCCCGAAGCTGGCCGGGAACGCCATCGCCATCGTGGCCGACATCGCCAGGATGGCGGCGGAAAAGACAAGTGCTCTCATGTCGAGATCCTCGGATCAAAGGTCCCATTCGATCCTCAAGCCCACCGCCATATATGGGGGCCGATCTCGGTATTTTAAGATATGCTAATATAAATAGTTCAACCGCGATGGAGAGCGTATCGCAAGGCCGCCGCGGCACGCGCATTCGCGTTCCAGTCCCGGTCAGGCGCTGATGTCGCCTTTGCAGGGCCGATCGCCCGATATGTTTGCGGGAGCGGCACCGATGCCGCGATGAGGCGCTCCCCGCCTGACCGCCCGCCGCATGGGCGGTCATTGGGGGGATCGGTTGTTCGGGCTAGTCCTTGCGGATGCCCTCTTCGGTAGGCTTGGCGGAAGGGTCGACGCAACGCCGAACGGTCTTGACGCCGAACTTGCAAATTTGTGGCTCGACGGAACCGGTGACGGTCTGGTCGATCATGCTCTCATTGGACGCAACGATCGGATCACCGAACCGTGCGCGATCAAAGTTACCAAGGGCTGCGAATGCACTAGAGGCCGCAACGGCCATGACAGCGATCGATACAACGAATGTCTTCATCTTGAGGTCCTCTGATTGCGGGTAACATCGGACATCCTCGTGCATGCAAAAATATCATATGGGGCGCCGGGCCTGTGTGTTAAGTGGCCCCTGCCGAAAAATCGTCACATTTTGTTAATGGCTCGTTCGAGCACGCCGCAGCTGATTCGCTTCAGGCCGGCTTCAGGTAGCTTTCGGCCACTTCCGTCCAGAACGCGGCGCCGATCGGCAGCAGATCATCGTTGAAATTGTAACCCGGATGGTGGAGGGGCCGGTCCTTTTCGGAGGTCTTGGCGCCGAGGAAGAAGTAGCTGCCGGGACGCTCCTTCAACATATAGGCGAAGTCCTCGCTGCCCATGAAGGGGCGGGCGAGATCCACCACCTTGTCCGCCCCAGCAAATCGAATGGCGATGTCCCGCAGAAGGTCAGTCTCGGTCTTGTGGTTGATGGTGGCGTCGTAGCTGCGCAGGTAGTCGATGGTGGCCGACATCGCGTAGCTCTCCGCCTGGCGCTCGGCAATCAGGCGTATGCGCCGCTCCAGTTCGTCACGCACGTCCGGATCGAAGGATCGGATGCCGATGACCAGCTCGGCACGGCCGGGAATGATGTTGCTGGCGGTGCCCCCGTGAAAGGATCCGACCGTGACCACGGTCGGATCGAGCGGGTGGATGTTGCGGGAGACGATCGTCTGCAGGGCCATCACGATCGAGGCGCCGGCAACGATCGGGTCTGCGGTTTCCTGCGGCTCGGCGCCGTGTCCGCCGATGCCGTTGACCGTGATGCGCGCCTCGTCGACGGCGGCCATGATGGCGCCTTCGCGAAAGGCGAACTGGCCGAAGGGCAGGGCCGGCTCGTTATGGAGCGCGAAGACGGCGTCGCAGGGGAACCGGTCGAACAGACCCTCCTCCACCATGATCTTCGCGCCACCGAAATTCTCCTCGGCCGGCTGGAAGATCAGGTGCACGGTGCCGTCGAAGTTCCGCCGCTCGGCGATCGCGCGGGCCGCCCCCAGGAGCATCGTCGTGTGCCCGTCATGGCCGCAGGCATGCATCAGGCCGGGCGTCCGGCTGGCATAGGGCAGGCCGGTCTCCTCCAGGATCGGCAAGGCGTCGATATCGGCGCGAATGCCGATCGAACGCCGGCTGGTGCCGTTCGAAAGCGTTGCCACGAGCCCCGTCTTGGCCAGCCCCCGCGTGACCTTGTAGCCGTAGCCCTCGAGATGGCGGGCGATCAGATCCGACGTGCGCACCTCCTCGAGCCCCAGCTCCGGATGGGCGTGCAGGTCCTGGCGGATGGCGGCGAGCTCCGGCATGGCGTTGGTGAGGGAAGCGCGTACGGTCATGTCAGGCACCACGGGTTGGGATCTTGTTTTCGAGCGTGCGGAACGCCACGACGAGAATGGCGGTCAGGCACAGATAGATGAGCGCCAGAAACAGGAGCGGCTCGTAGGTCAGATAGGTCGTCTGCCGGATCTTCGAAATCACCGCGTAGACGTCGACGACGGTGATCGTCGCCACCAGCGGCGTCGATTTCAGCTGCAGAACCGTCTCGCCGTTCAGCGTCGGCAGTGCCCGATGGACCGCGCGCGGGAGCCAGATGCGCCGGAAGACCTTCCACCGGCTCATGCCGTAGGCCCGCGCGGCTTCGAGTTCGCCGGCCGGAACGCCGGCGAAGGCGCCGCGCATGACCTCGCCCTCGTAGGCGGCAAAGGAGATCGTCAGTGCGGCGACGCCGTAGGGCCAGGCCTCGCGCAGATAGGGCCAGAGGAAGGACTGGCGGATCTCCGGGTACTGCGGAAAGAGTGAGCCGAGGCCATAGTAGAGCAGCCACAGCTGCAAGAGCAGCGGCGTGCCGCGGATGACGGTGCAGAAGCCCTTGGCCAGCATCTTCAGCGGCCAGGGGCCGGTGACCTGCACCAGCCCCAGCGGGACGGCGAAGAGGAAGCCGAGGCTGGCGGTGCTGAACAGCATCAGGAGCGTCACCCAGACGCCCTGCGCCAGCCGGCCGGCATATTCGGGCAGCCAGTCCCAGCGCATGAACCAGGCGATGCAGAAGACCATGACGGCGGCGATGGCAATCAGCGCGATGCGGTGGGGCTTGAGAAGATCCCGTCCGCTCGGAAGGTCGGTCAGCGCGGTGACCTCGATGGTGCTGCTCTCGCCGCTCATGCCGCGGCCGCCATGCCGCGCCGGGCGCGGGCTTCGATGATGCGGATGACGACGTTCGAGACCAGCGTCAGCGCCAGGTAGAGCGCGCCGGCGGCGCAGAAGAAGAGAAGGTAGGCCTTGGTGCTGCCGGCCGCCTGCCGGGTCACCAGCGTCAGTTCGCTGAAGCCGACGACGGCGAGAAGGGCGGTGTCCTTCGTGGCGATCAGCCAGAGGTTGGACAGGCCGGGGATGGCATGCGGCAGCATGGCCGGCAGGGTGATGCGCCGCATGATCTGGGCAGGCGACATGCCGTAGGCGCGGGCAGCCTCGATCTGCCCGTCCGGCACGGCCTTGATCGCCCCGCGCAGCACCTCGGTCGAATAGGCGCCCTGCACGACGCCGATGACGAAGATGCCGGCCGCAAGGCCGCTGATGTCGACGGGGCCGTAGCCCATCGCCGCCAGCATCTGGTTGAGCAGGTCCGTCCCGGCATAATAGAGCAGCAGGATCAGGACGAGTTCCGGAATGGCCCGGACGAGGGTGGTATAGACCTCGAGCAGATCCTTCAGCACGGGTCCGCCATAGAGCTTGCCGAAGGCGCCGCCGGTCCCGAGCGCGAGCCCGACCGCATAGCCGCCGACTGCGATCTTGATCGAGTTCACAAGGCCGCCCAGGAGCACGCCGCCCCAGCCGGGCGGCGACAGCGCCAGGAGGCTCCAGTCGATCAAGGTTCCAGGATCTGCGGCCATGTCACTCTAGTCCGGAAGGGGATGAAGCCGGCGGGATCGCCGCCGGCCCGGCTCGAGGCGCGATCAGCCGCCGTAGATGTCGAAGTCGAAGTACTTCTTGGAGAACGCGTCATAGGTGCCGTTGGCGCGGATCGCCTTGATCGCGGCGTTGATCTTGTCCTTCAATTCGGTCTCGCCCTTGCGCAGCCCGACGCCCACGCCGGCGCCGAGGATTTCCGGGTCGTCCTTGACGTTGCCCTTGTGCTCGCAGCAGTCCTTGCCCTGGTCCGACTGTAGGAACGCGTCCAGCGCGATGGCGTCGGCCTGCACGGCGTCGACGCGGCCGGCGGCCAGGTCGTTGTTGGCTTCGTCCTGGGTCTGGTATTCCTTGACCGTCGCGCCGGCGCCGCCGAAGTACTTGTCGGCGTAGGCCTGATGGATGGTCGCGACCTGGACGCCGATGGTCTTGCCCGCAAGGCTCTCCGGCGTGGCGTCGAAGGCGACGCCCTTGGGGCCGATGATGCCGGTGGGCGTGTTGTAGTACTTGTCGGAGAAGTCGATCGTCTTCAGCCGTTCCGCGGTGATCGACATCGAGCCGACGATCATGTCGATCTTGTTGGTGGTCAGCGCCGGAATGATGCCGTCCCAGGCGACCGGGGTGATGACGCAGTCGAGCTTGGCCTCGGCACAGATCGCCTTCATGAAGTCCACTTCCCAGCCTTCCCAGTTGCCGGAGGCGTCGGGCGAGGCGAACGGCGGATAGGGCTCGGCGGCAAAGCCGACCTTGATCTGCTCGGCCATGGCGCCGGTGACACCGGCAAAGCCGATGACGGCGGCAAGTGCGATCGTCTTCAGTGCAGTCTTCATGTTTTTTCCCTCTGTTGGTTTTTGGTATTTTCAGTGGATGGAGCTGATGAACTTCTTCAGCCGCTCCGATTTCGGCGCCCCGAAGATCTCCTCCGGCGGTCCCTGCTCCTCGATGACCCCGTTGGCCAGGAACACGATGTGGTTGGCGACGTTGCGGGCGAACTTCATCTCGTGGGTGACGAGGATCATCGTGCGCTTCTCCTTCGCCAGGTCGCCGATGACGCTCAGCACCTCCCCCACGAGCTCGGGATCGAGCGCCGACGTGGGCTCGTCGAACAGCATCACGTGCGGCTGGACGGCGAGCGCCCGGGCGATCGCCGCGCGCTGCTGCTGGCCGCCGGACAGGAAGGCGGGATAGGCGTCGCGCTTCTCAAACAGGCCGACGCGGCGAAGGATCGTCTCGGCCCGCTCGATCGCCTCGGCCCTGGCCACGCCGAGCACGTGGACGGGCGCCTCGATGACGTTCTGCAGGATCGTCATGTGCTGCCAGAGATTGAAGCTCTGGAAGACCATGCCAAGGCGGGAGCGGATGCGCTGCACCTGCCGGCGGTCGGCGGGCATGAGGCCGCCACGGCCGTCCTTCTTCATGGCGATCTGCTCGCCATGGATGGTCACCGTCCCTGCGCTCGGCAGTTCCAGCATGTTGATGCAGCGAAGAAAGGTGGACTTGCCCGATCCGGAACCGCCGATGATGGCGATGACGTCGCCTTCCCGTGCGGTGAGGGAAACCCCCTTGAGGACCTCGAGCGGTCCGAAGCGCTTGTGCAGGTTTTCGACTGCGATTGCCTCGGCGCGATCCGTCATCGGATGGTCTGCTCCGACGCGCGGCACAAATGAGCCTGGCTCATGCCAATTCTTCCCCTGTTGTCTTCTGCAACCCGTCCTTGCGGCAGGCTGCTTTGCTTCGCGCGGCCATCTTCGCAGCCGTCGCTTCCTTCCATTGACACCATCGTTGCACTTGTGGCGTAGTTGTTCAAGCGTATAATAATACGACCGTCGGCTTTTTGTTCGGCCCCGTCAAAACACTGTTTGCAATCAAAGGAGTAGCGGATGTCCGCTTTCGGTTCCCAGGAGATGTCGGCTTCGTTGCTGCGCGTTTTGATGCGTCGTCCCGGCCCCAGCCTCGTATCGGCGGACCCGGCGAAATGGCACTACGGACCGACCTTCGACGGGCACAAGGCGGTGCGCCAGTATGCGGAATTCGCCCGCCTTGTGGAAAAGTCCGGAACCGAGATCATCTGGCTCGAGGACGACGGCGACGGCCTCGCCGACGCGATGTTCACGCACGACCCCTCGCTGATGTCCGACCACGGCGCCATCCTCCTGCGCATGGGCAAGCCGCTGCGCGTCAACGAGACGGAACTGCATGAGAAGGCCTATGCCGAGCGTCAGATTCCGATCCTCGGACGCATCGAGGCGCCCGGCACCGTCGAGGGCGGCGACTGCATCTGGCTCGATGCGAAGACGCTCGTCGTCGGCCGCGGCGTCCGCACCAACCAGGAAGGCATCGACCAGCTCTCGCGGATGCTCGCGCCGCACGGCATCTCCGTCTTGGCCTACGACCTGCCGCTCTGGCAGGGCGAGGAGGCCTGCCTGCATCTGATGAGCGTGATGAGCCCGCTTGCCGGCGACCTGGCGCTGGTCTTCGCGCCGCTCCTGCCGGCCGCCTTCTACCAGCTCCTGAAGGCGCGCGGCATCCGGCTGATCGAGGCGCCGGCGGACGAGTTCCATGCCAGCAACGGCCTGAGCCTCAATGTCCTGCCGGTCCGGCCGAACGAGGTGATCATGGTGGCGGGCTTCCCGAAGACGAAGGCGGCGATGGAGGCGGCCGGCTGCGCGGTGGAGACCTTCGAGGCGGACGCGCTCTGCATCGCCTGCGAGGGCGGTCCGACCTGCCTGACCCGGCCCGTCCTGCGGCGGGCGGCATGAGTCGCCGCTCCTTCCATCGCGCGCCCGAGGCGGAGCGCCGCCACGACCTCATCGAGGCGACGCTGGACTGCATCGCCGAGGCCGGGCTGCAGGGGGCGACGGTGCGCCAGATCGCGATCAAGGCGGGCGTCACGGCGGGGCTGATCCGGCACTACTTCACCTCCAAGGAGCAGATCCTGCAGGAGGCCTACCGTGTCGTGATCGCGCGGCTGACGGAGAAGGCCGAACGGGTGACGGGCACCCCCGACGAGCGCCTGCGCTCGTTCATCGTCATCAACCTGACCGAACCCGTCGCCAACAGCCGCAGCCTGTCGCTCTGGGCCTCGTTCATCAGCCGCGTCAGCGTCGACCCGGAACTCGCGGCCATCCATCGCGAGGGCTATCTCGGGTTCCGCAACGCGCTGGAAGGACTGCTGGCGGATTTCCTGGCGTCGAGGGGCCTCGATGCCGCGCCGGCGCGCTGTCGGTCACTGGCGATCGCCATCAACGGCCTGCTCGACGGTCTCTGGCTGGAAGGCTGCCTGGCCGGCGAACTGTTCGAGGAAAGCGAGCTGGTCTCGACCGCGCTTTCCTCCATCGAGGCGCTGATCGGCCAGCCGATCGCGCCGGCAGCATAAGAACGGGGAGAAGACTATGCGCTACGCATCCATCACCGAGAGACTGGCGAGCCTGGGGTCGGAGAAATGGGCCGTCCATGTCGAGGCGCGCCGGCGCAGGGACAGGGGCGAGCCCATCATCGAGCTGACGATCGGCGAGCCCGACCTGCCGCCGCACCGGAGCCTGCTCGAGGAGGCGACGCGTGCGATGCATGCCGGCCGCTATCGCTATTCGAACGGCCGGGGCGAGCCCCAGGTGGTCGACGCGCTCGTGCGCAAATACGCCAGGCGCCGCCCGGACGTGACGAGCGCCAATGTCCTCTGCTTTCCCGGCACCCAGACGGCCCTCTTCGCCGTCATGCTCGGGCTGGTGGAGAAGGGCGATGCCGTCCTGGTCGGTGATCCGCTCTATGCGACCTACGAGGGCGTGATCCGTGCCACCGGGGCGGAGCAGGTGACCGTGCCGCTGCGCCCGGAACGCGGCTTTCACATGCAGGCGGAGGATCTCGAGAAGGCGATCACGCCGCAATGCCGCGTCCTTCTCTTGAATACGCCGCACAATCCGACCGGAGCCGTGCTGACCGCCGCCGAGATTGCCGCGATCGGCGAGGTCTGCCGCCGGCATGACCTTTGGATCGTCTGCGACGAGGTCTACGAGGAACTGGTGTTCTCCGGTTCCTTCGCATCCCCCTTCGACGATCCCGGACTCGCCGAGCGGACGATCGTCTGCTCGTCGATTTCCAAGTCGCACGCCGCCCCCGGCTTCCGCAGCGGCTGGGCGGTCGGGCCGGCGGAGTTCGCAAGCCGGCTGCTTGCGGTCTCCGAGACCATGCTGTTCGGCGTGCAGCCCTTCATTGCCGACATGACGGCATATGCGTTGAACAATCCGATCGACACCTCGGCCCGGATGCGCCAGTCCTACCGGAGCCGCGCCGACAGGATCGTCGCCGGGCTGGCCGACGCACCCGGTCTGATGCCGATCCCCCCGGAGGCCGGCATGTTCATCGTGGTCGACGTATCCGGCACCGGCATGAGCAGCGAGGCCTTCGCCTGGGCGCTCCTGGACGAAGAGCAGGTCGCCGTCATGCCGGGTTCCGCCTTCGGCGACGGCGCCGACTTTGTCCGCATGAGCCTCACCGTGCCGGACGAAAAGATCGACGAGGCCTGCCGGAGAATGTCGGCGCTCGCCGGCCGCTCGGGCTTCAGGAAGGAATTGCGCGCATGAGCAGGGAAAAGACGGTCGGCGAAGCAATGGTCGATCTCCTCGAGGCCAACGGCGTCGAGGCGGTGTTCGGCATTCCGGGTGTGCACACCGTCGAGCTCTATCGCGGCCTCGCGGCCTCGAAGATCCGGCACATCACGCCGCGCCACGAACAGGGGGCGGGCTTCATGGCCGACGGCTATGCGCGGGTCACCGGCAAGCCGGGCGTGGCGCTGGTGATCACCGGCCCGGGCCTGACCAACACCATCACCGCGATGGCCCAGGCACGGCAGGATTCCGTGCCGATGCTGGTGATCTCCGGCGTCAACCGCCGCAACTCGCTCGGCCACGGCCGCGGGCTCCTGCATGAACTGCCGGACCAGGCGGCGATGATGAAGAGCTTCGCGCTCTATTCGCACACGCTGGCCGATCCGGGCGACCTGCCCTCGGTGATCGCCCAGGCCTTCTCCGTCATGGGCTCGGCGCGTCCGGGGCCGGTGCATATCGAGATTCCGACCGACGTCATGCCCCTGCCGGCAGGCGAGATCGCGCTGAAGGCGACGCGGGCGCCGCGCCCGAGCCCGGATCCGGCGACGCTGAAGGAGCTTGCGGCCTTGTGCGACCGCTCCAGCCGGATCGTCCTGATGTGCGGCGGCGGGGCTGCGTCCGCCGACGAGGCGGTGACGGCGCTCGCCGGGCGGCTGGACGCGCCGGTGGTCCTGACCACCAATGCCCGTGGCATGCTCGCCGGCCATCCGTTGCGCGTACCGGCGAGCCCGAGCCTGAACGCCACCCGCGCGCTGATCGCCGATGCCGATCTCGTCATCGGTCTCGGCACCGAGATGGGGCAGACCGACTACGACATGTATGCCACCGGCGCGCTGCCGGCGATGCGCCGCTTCGTGCGCGTCGACATCGACGCCCAGCAGCTCGCCCGCGAGCCGCGCGCCGAGCTTCCCGTGCTCTCGACGGTCGAGGCCGCCGCCGTCGCCCTGCTGCCGCTGGTGAAGGCCCATGACGGGGACGGCGCGGCGCGGGCGGGCAGGGCGCGCGAGGCCGCCTTCGAAGAGCTGACGCCGAAGATCCGCACCGAGATCGGCGTGATCGGCATGGTCTATGCGGCGCTGCCGGATGCGATCGTCGTCGGCGATTCCACCCAGGCGGTCTATGCCGGCAATCTCTATCTCGACGTCGCCCGCCCCGGCTCCTGGTTCAATGCCGCGACCGGGTTCGGCGCGCTGGGCTACGGCCCGCCGGCGGCGATCGGCGCTGCGATCGGCGCCCCCGATCGCCCGGTCGTCTGCCTGACCGGCGACGGCGGCTTCCAGTTTTCGCTGGCCGAGATCGGTTCCGCTGCCGATGCCGGCGCCAGGGTCGTCTTCCTCGTCTGGAACAATGACGGCTACCAGGAGATCGAGAACTACATGGTCGAGTGCGGGATCGAGCCGGAAGGCGTCAGGCCGTCCGCCCCCGATTTCCTCGATATCGCCAGGGCCTACGGCCTGCCGGCCGTGCGTCTCTCCGATGTCGGCGAGCTCGCCGAAGCCCTTCGCGCCGCGGCAAGCCGCAACGGCCCGAGCCTGATCGAGATCCATCAGACCCGCACCCGGGGCGCGACGGCCTGACAGCCCTCAGGTGCCTCCTGCCCCGTGGCGGCGGTTGCCGCCGGGCGGGCCGGCGCTATAGTCTGCGTCGGGTTCAGAGCCTGCCGAGCGGGCGGGCTCGCGGTGATGGAGATGGGCTGCCGATGGGACGAAACGGATCGGCCGCGCGCACGCGGATGCAGACCTGCGCCGTCTGCGGAAAGCTCTTTCCGTCCGGCAGGCTCTATCATGCATCCTCCATCCGCCCGGGCATTTTCGAGCTGATCCGCCGCGACGTGGGCGAGGGCTGGAACGCGGGCAGCCACATCTGCGGCCCCGACCTGTCGCGCTATCGCCGCCGCTATGTGGCCGACCTGCTGGAGGAGGAACGTGGGGAGCTCTCCGACCTCGACCGGCAGGTGCTCGAAAGCTTCGAGAGGGGCGTCTCCTCGGTGCATGCCAGTGCGGCCGGCCTTAAGAAGGACTTGGAGGGCGAGACGCTCGGCCAGCGCGCCGCGGACCGTGTGGCCGCCTTCGGCGGCTCCTGGGGCTTCATCATCACCTTCGTCGTCGTCCTTCTCGGCTGGATGACGATCAACGTCATCGGCATCCTCGGCGGCGGCTTCGACCCCTATCCCTTCATCCTGCTCAATCTCGTCCTTTCCTGTATTGCCGCGCTCCAGGCGCCGGTGATCATGATGAGCCAGCGGCGGCAGGAGGAGAAGGATCGTCTCCGGGCGGAGAACGACTACATGATCAACCTGCGCGCCGAGCTGGAGATCCGGCAGCTGCACGACATGATCGAGCACCAGATGGCGCATCAGTGGGAGCGCCTGGCCGAACTGCAGCAGATCCAGATCGAGCTTCTGGAGGATCGCCGGCCACCGAGGCCCTAGTCTAGGGGCTGTGTCCGTGGCGGTGGAACCCTATGGAGCGGGCTGCGTTCCCCTTGATCCGGCCATCATCCGGTCCGTCTCCAGGTCAGGCCCTACGGCAGGCATAAAAAAGCCGGCGGGCGGACCCGCCGGAATTGGCTCGGTCTCCAATCCGAGCAGGTGCAGTGACAAGCACCTGCAAATAGAACGTTCGGAGCCCCCTTTTTGTTCCGCAGGGCACTGCGGGAAATACTCACGTCTGCGTGAGGCTCGGCGGGATCGGCGCCCGGCCTGCCGGCTGCTGCCGGCAGCGGCAGGGCCGAAGCGGAGGCCGCCTGGCGCCGGCTCGGCGACGCCTTCCTCGAGTTGCCTCGCCATCCGGATCAGGGGACGCCCTGGGCGCTCGAGCAGTTCGGGCCGCCGTCGAGGGGAGTCGGGCGGCGATAGCTACTCACCATTCAGAGCTGCCACTGCCTCTGGAATATTCACGCCGGTCACGTTTTCCCCGACTGCGATCGCCATCAGGAAGCCTCACTGGGATGGCGAACGCAATGCGATTTGCTCTGCCTGCCTTGTGCTCACCTCCACCTTCAAGACCAACTCCGAACACCTTCAGATTAGCGCCGCCCTTTCCGGACGTCTCTGCTGATACGGCAACGTCAAACTCCACCAACGTAAACGTCCCGTAGGTTCCTGCCGCAAAAACATTCTTCCCTTCGGGAACTCCTAAATTCTCGGCGTTGATGTTGTCTCCGCCCTCCGCGGCCTGAGCTTGTTTCACTCCCTCAAGGATTTGCTGAAGGCTGGCTGCAACGAAGTCTTTGAGATCCACAATGCTTCTCCTTCCCTTTTCAAAGTGGGCTGCCGTCGACGTGCTCAGTTCATGAGGCCGAGCTTAAAAGTCAAATGAGAGTTGTCGCGGCACGGACCGGAAATGAGCACATACCTGTTCAAGACGGCCGAGCCTGAAGCGAACGTAAGCCCTCACTTTGACGACCTTGGACTTCAGCGTGCTTGACATGCCTTCGTCTCCTTTCTTTCAAAGCAGGAGTAAGCCTGCCACTCGCAATCCCGTGAATTCAGGATCGTGTCCCATTTGAGTGCGGCGCGAAGCCGATGTCAGAAAGTAGCCGACGGCAACCCATATGAACGATCACTGATTCGCGCTCCGATTGTCCAGCGCATGTGATTCTATTCGACCTTTCCACAAGGGGCCTCAATGAAATCGACCATCACAGCCTCGCGTTGGCCGGAGGATCGCCTACCGAGAATCGATTGCCTTTACCACCGCATTAGTCGCGATCGCGCCCAGTCGGTTCGCCTGAGCCCAGCGAATAAACGACGGCAACCAAGACAGATCGGCACCTGCAGCGGCGGCTAGGTGAAGGAAGATGTCGGGGCGTTCTTTAAAGAATAGCCACACCCTGTCGACGACCGATGTGACCATTGAGCTGCCGGCGAGAAAGGGTTGGCTTTCCAAGGTCAAATGCGTGCGCAAGCCGACCGACGCGCCGGAAGCCAACCGCCCGTGGTTGGATGCCGAACGGGAAGCGGTCTCTACGGCACTGCCAGCCCATATGCGGCTGCCTGTGGCGCTGATGATGTACTGCGGCTTGGATCCGCAGGACGCGCTCTCCTTGCCTCGTACAGCCGTTTCCGCTGGCAAGCTGGATACTCGGCGCGGAAAAACCGGCGTGCCTGTGTGGGTGCCGCTCTCGCAGCCCGTAGTGGATGCCATTGCAGTGGAACCGGAGCACAGTGCAATGACGCTGTGTGCAAACAGCTACGGCAAGCCATGGGCGGGGTCCGGCTTTCGCGCGTCTTGGCGTCCCATCCGCCAGAAGCTAGAGGAGGATGGCAGCGTGCAGCCGGGGCTGACGCTCAAAGGCTTGCGCCATACCGTGGCGACAATTCTCCGCGAGATGGGCAAAGACTACGGTGCCATCGCAGAGATGCTCGGTCAGAAGGCCAAGCACTATTCCCGTCGTGCAGACATGTCGAAGAAGATGGCGGAAACCATCGGCGACTTCGAGGCCGAAGTAAACAGAAGGAAAACGGGAAACGTCCAAAAGGCGTGAAAAGCGTCTAGGGAGTGACACTATGCAACGAAGACAAGGAGCTAAAACTTTAAGAATACCAAGCGGTGCCCGACCTGAGAGATAGGTGACAGAACGTACCGGACACATGGGTAACACTTCCCGCTTTGGGGAGGTGTTGATGCCGTGGAGAGAAAGTTCGGTGATGGAGGAACGTCTTCGATTTGTCGCCCGGCTTCTGGAGGGCGAGAGCATGAGCGATGTGTGCCGTTCGTTCGGCATTTCGCGCAAGACCGGCTACAAGATCTTCAACCGCTACAAGGACGATGGCCTGGAGGCGCTGACGGACCGGTCCCGACGGCCGGTGCGCTATGCCAACCAGTTGCCCGAGCCGGTCGAGGCGATGATCGTGTCGGCCAAGAAGAACAAGCCGCATTGGGGGGCCCGCAAGATCCGGGAACTTCTGGTGAGGCGCCTTTCCGGCGACGTGCGCATTCCCGCCAAAAGCACGGTGCACGCCGTTGTCGACCGGCACGGGCTGGTCGCCCATGCCCGCAGGCGGCGCCGCTTCCGGGCCGAGGGGACCGTCCTGTCGGAGGCGCTTCTGCCGAACGCGCTCTGGTGTGCCGACTTCAAGGGCGAATTCAAGCTCGGCAACGGGCAATACTGTTACCCGCTGACGGTCACCGACCAGGCCTCGCGCTTCCTGCTTTGCTGCGAAGCCTTCGAGTCAACCCGCGAGATGGCGGTCTTCGACGCCTTCCGCCGGCTGTTTGCCGAGCGCGGCCTGCCCGACGCCATCAGAAGCGACAACGGCCTGCCCTTCGCCTCGCCCAACGGCCTCTACAACCTCTCGAAGCTGTCGGTGTGGTGGCTCAGGCTCGGCATCGCGCTCGAGCGCATCAGGCCGGGCCGTCCGCAACAGAACGGCCGGCATGAGCGCATGCACCTGACGCTGAAGAAGGAGGCGACGCGGCCGCCCGGTAAAAACATTCTCCAGCAGCAGGCCCGCTTCGACGCGTTCGTCAGAGAATTCAATCACGAGCGACCGCACGAGGCGCTCAACATGAAGGTACCGGCCGATCTTTATGCCGCTTCGTCACGCCCCTATCGCGGCCTGCCGGAGATCGACTATCCCTTCCACGATCGGGACGCGCTGGTCACCAATTGCGGCCGCATCTGCATCTATCGCAAGAAGATCAACATCTCGACCGTGCTCGCCGGTCAGAAGCTCGGGATCAAGGAGGTCGACGACGGCATTTGGCTCATAAGCTTCATGCACTATGATCTGGGCTATATCGACCTGGAGCAGAGGACCTTGCAAACCATCGACAACCCGTTCGGCACGAGGTTGTCACCCATGTCTTAGGTACGTTCTGTTACCTATGTCTCCGGGTCGGACACGGTTAGGAATGGTGCCCGGAGGCGGATTTGAACCACCGACACGCGGATTTTCAATCCGCTGCTCTACCAACTGAGCTATCCGGGCATCCGGCTGGGTCTTCTTTGAAAAACCCGGGGGCGCTTGGTTTCGCCCCGGAAGCGAGCGGGGTTATAGCATCTTGCTCGATCGTGTCCAGCCCCCAAGGCGGATTTTCGACGGGAAAAAACGTAGCGCCTCAAGTGTCGGAAAATGCAGGCGTTTTCGGCAGGCGGCGCGTGGTCTTGCGGTTGCGGGCGGCAGATTGCGGGCCGTGCCGGCCGAGCCGGGCGGGCACGCAGTGCTCCGGGACAAGGCTGCGGCAGAGGGGAACGGCGGGTCTGGAAGTTGCCGGCGAGGGAGCGGGCGGTGGCGGCCCGGTCAGTCGTTCTCGCCGGCCTTCGCCTCGTCGTCGCTGACGGGAATGGCGTAGGAGCCGGAGAGCCAGCGGTTCAGGTCGAGGCTGCGGCAGCGGTCCGAACAGAAGGGGTAGTGCTCGCGGACGGACTGCCGGCCGCATTCGGGGCAGGGGCGGGTCTTGCGCAGGGGTTCCACCTTGGCCTTCGGCTTGTTCATGTCGCCGCTCATGGTCTTATGCCTCGGACCAGCGACGGTGGACGTCGTAGCCTTCGCCGACGAGCAGGGCCAGCGTCTCCTGCAGCGGCAGCCCGACGACGTTCGTATAGGAACCCACCAGCTTGACCACGAAGCTGCCGGCGATCCCCTGGATCGCATAGCCGCCCGCCTTGCCGCGCCATTGGCCGGAGGCGAGATAGCTCTCGATGTCGAGGCCGGACAGGCGCTTGAAGCGCACCTTGGTGTCGACGATGCGCTGGCGCACCTTCCTGTCCGGGGTGATCAGGCAGACGCCGGTGAAGACGCGGTGGCTGCGGCCGGAGAGCAGGTGCAGGGCGCTTGCCGCCTCGTCGACCATGTCGCACTTCGGCACGATGCGCCGCCCGACCGCGACCACGGTGTCGGCGGCGAGAATGTAGCTGCCTTCGGCGGCCGGATCGCCCTTGATCGCGGCAAGGGCGGCTTCCGCCTTGCCGGTGCACAGCCGCCGGGCCAGCGAGCGCGGGTGCTCGGATTTCTTCGGCGTCTCGTCGATGTCCATCGGCATCAGCCGGTCGGGCTCGATGCCCGCCTGCGCCAGAAGCTCGACGCGGCGCGGCGAGCCGGATGCCAGGATGAGCTTGTGGGCGAATTCCATGGAGCCTCGAGGGAACCGCTCGGCGGAGCGCTGCAGGATGAGCTTACTTGAAGCGGTAGGTGATGCGGCCCTTGGTCAGGTCGTAGGGCGTCATCTCGACGAGCACCTTGTCGCCGGCGAGCACGCGGATGCGGTTCTTGCGCATGCGGCCGGCCGTGTGCGCGATGATCTCGTGCTCGTTCTCGAGCTTGACGCGGAAGGTTGCGTTCGGCAGCAATTCCGTAACGACACCCGGGAATTCAAGGACTTCTTCTTTAGCCATATTGCGGTGGTGATCCTTCGTTGACGGGCGGCAGGATGCCGCCGGCCGAAATTTGGGCGGAAACTACACAATAGAGGGTGTTTTGTGAACACCATTGATCCGGCTTTCTTCACATGCCTGCGGCACGGACCGGATTTATTCAAGAGGAAACGGATATACCGGGTCCCAGCCGCCGCTCGATCAGTGTGGCCAGATGGTTGCGGACGTCGCGATAGGCCGACAGGATCTGCTCGCGCGTCCCCGTGGCGACGGTCGGATCGGGGGTCGGCCAGTAGACGACCTCGACCGCATTCGAGCGGGTCAGCTCGAGCGCGGCGTGATGCGCTTCCGGGGCGAGCGTGACGATCAGGTCGAAATAGTCGTCCTCGAGTTCCTCCAGCGACCGCGGCAGGTGCCGCTCGATCGAGAGCCCGACCTCCTCCAGCACCGCATCGACGAAGGGATCCCGCTCGCCGGGGCGGATGCCGGCGGACGCCACATAGGTGCCGGCCGGCAGCATGCTGCGGGCGATCGCCTCGGCCATCGGCGACCGCACGGCGTTCATCCGGCACATGAAAAGCACCGAGGCGGGGTTTCGCGCCTTTGCCTGCCCCTTGTCGATCTCCGGCGCGCTCATGCCGCTCACCCGCGCCAGTAGAGAACGCAGACCAGCGTGAAGAGCCGCCGCGCGGTGTCGAAATCGAGCTTGATCTTGCCGGAGAGCCGGTCCATCAGCGTCTGCGAGCCGTCGTTGTGAATGCCGCGCCGGCCCATGTCGATCGCCTCGATCTGGCTCGGCGTGGCCGAGCGGATCGCCTGGTAGTAGCTCTCGCAGATCAGGAAATAGTCCTTCACGATCCGGCGGAACGGCGTCAGCGACAGGATATGGGTAGCAACCGCTTTGCCGTCCTCCGTCGAGATGGCGAAGATCAGCTTCGAATCCATCAGCGACAGGTTCAGCCGATAGGGACCGCCGGTGTGGCCCACCGGCTCGAAGGAGTTCTCCTCGATCAGGTCGAAGATCGCCACCGCCCGCTCGTGCTCGACGTCCGGTGTGGCGCGGCCGATCGTCTCGTCCAGCACCACGTCGCACAGGCGGAAGGCGGGCATCCTCGTCATCCCAGTCTCATCTTCCTGTCATCCTCCGGGGTTGAGGCGGATGGCGACCGAGCGCGCATGCGCGCCGAGCCCCTCCGCCTCGGCGAGCGTCACCGCCGCAGGCCCCAGCTGCCGCAACTGTTCGGGGCCGAGGCGCAGGATCGAGGTCCGCTTCATGTAGTCGAGCACCGAGAGCCCGGAGGAAAAGCGGGCCGAGCGTGCCGTCGGCAGCACGTGGTTGGAGCCGCCGACATAGTCGCCGATCACTTCCGGCGTATGCCGCCCGACGAAGATCGCCCCCGCATTGCGGATCTGCGGCAAAAGCGCATCCGGATCGGCAGTCGCGATCTCCAGGTGCTCGGCGGCGATGCGGTTTGCGAGCGGCACGGCCTTGTCCAAGGCGGGCACGAGGATGATCGCGCCGAAGTCGCGCCAGCTGGCTTCAGCCGTCTCGGCGCGCTCCAGCGTCTTCAGCTGCCGCTCGACCGCCGCCTCGACCGCTTCGCAGAGGTCGGCGCTGTCGGTGATCAGGATCGCCTGGGCGCCGCGGTCGTGCTCGGCCTGGGCGAGCAGGTCGGCCGCCAGCCAGTCCGGATCGTTCTCGCCGTCGGCGATCACCAGCACCTCGGAGGGGCCGGCGATCATGTCGATGCCGACCGTGCCGAACACCTGGCGCTTGGCGGCGGCGACGAAGGCGTTGCCGGGGCCGGTGATCTTGGCGACGGGGGCGATCGTCTCGGTGCCGTAGGCGAGCGCTGCGACGGCCTGCGCGCCGCCGATCCGGTAGATCTCGTCGACGCCGGCGATCTTGGCCGCCGCCAGAACGGCCGGGTTGATCGCGCCGTCCTTGGCCGGCACCACCATCACGATGCGCGGTACGCCCGCGACCCTGGCCGGCACGGCGTTCATCAGCACCGAGCTTGGATAGCTGGCGGTGCCGCCGGGCACATAGAGGCCGACGGCATCGATCGCCGTCCAGCGCGAGCCGAGCCCGACGCCGATATCGTCCTCGTAGAGATCGTCCTTCGGCAACTGGCGGGCATGGTGCTTCTCGATCCGCCGGGCGGCGAGCTCCAGCGCCGCAACCACGGCCGCCGGCGTCTGCCGATAGGCCGCCTCGATCTCGTCGGCGCCGACCCGCATCGGCAGATTGCCGAAATCCAGGCCGTCGAAGCGCAGCGTGTAGGCCGCAAGGGCGGCATCGCCGTTCGCGCGCACGTCGTCGATGATGCCGCGCACCGTCGCGTTCACGTCCTCCGACACCTCGCGCTTGGTGGTCAGAAAGGCGGCAAACCGCGTTTCGAAGTCGCCGTCGCGAAAATCAAGCCTGATCGCCACTGTTCAATCGTCCTGTCGTGTCGCGGGAGTGTCCCGTCCTGCCTGGTCGGGGTGCGAGGGCCCCCTTTGCGTCCTGCGGCGCGGCGTTCAGCGCCGGCAGCCGATGCCTCAATGCTCTAGCTTGCCGGATGCTGCGGTTTCAAGCTCGTTTCCCACGCGCCGCCGACATCGGCGAACTGGCTCTCGATGCATTCGACGTCGAGTGCGAACTGGGCGTTGCCCGACATCACCAGTTCCACCGTGCCTTCCGGCCCCTCGCCCTCGGGGGCGAAGCGGATCGCCAGCAGCGAGAGCACCGCGTCACGGTCGTTCCGGTCGATGCCGATGGCGCGGACGGCGCGCACGCGCTTGAAGGTGATCATGGCGCGCCGCCGCTCGAATGCCTTACCGCGCGATCCGGCGGTTTCCCAGACGAAGCGATTGACGGCGAGCGTGAACACGCCGTGGCGGGCATCCCAGCTGACGTCGCCGATCTTGAACACGGCGTCCTGCAGATGCGCGGAGACGACTGCAAGATCGTCTCCGTCGAGGGCCAGCAACTTCAGACTGTCCATGATGCTCCTTTTCGGCAGCCGCCCGGCCGCGCCTGAATTTTCGGCATCGCGCCCGGCCGGCGATCCGACCGGCCGACACTGGCGCGGCGGCATGCGGCCGGGCCAGCGGCGATACCGCCTGTTTCCGTTCAGCTCAGGAAATAGGACGGGAAACGGGCGAGCGCAACAGGGCAGGGATACGGCCGACGGCGATCCCGTCGATGCAGCCCGGCAGCGGAAAGGGTCTGTCGCAGATCTGCGCCAATGCGGGCATCGATCATGCCTGCCCGCCCATCCGGCCGCCGGGCAGGCGCCTGCCAGGCCGTCAGTCGCTGACGCGTTCCACCGAGGCGCCGCAGCGGGTCAGCTTCTCTTCGAGACGCTCGAAGCCGCGGTCGAGATGGTAGACGCGCGAGACCATCGTCTCGCCCTCGGCGGCAAGGCCGGCGATGACCAGCGAGACCGAGGCGCGCAGGTCGGTCGCCATCACCGGCGCGCCGCGCAGCCGCTCGACGCCCTCGATCTTGGCGGTCTGGCCGGAGAGCGAGATCTTCGCGCCGAGCCGGGCGAGTTCCTGCACGTGCATGAAGCGGTTCTCGAAGATCGTCTCGGTGATGTGCGAGACGCCGGAGGAGCGCGTCATCAGCCCCATGAACTGCGCCTGCAGGTCGGTTGGGAAGCCGGGATAGGGATCGGTGACGATGTCGACCGGCTTGATGCCAGCCCCGTTGCGGACGACGCGGATCCCGCTCTCGGTGGTCGTGATTTCCGCGCCGGCGCGGCGGATCGCGTCCAGCGCCGTGTCGAGCAGGTGCGCCTCGGTGCCCTCGAGCACGACGTCGCCGCCGGTCATCGCGACCGCCATGGCATAGGTGCCGGTCTCGATCCGGTCGGGAAGCACCCGGTGACGCGCGCCCGAAAGCGCGGTGACGCCCTCGATCGTGATCGTGCTCGTGCCGGCGCCGGTGATCTTGGCGCCCATGGCGTTCAGGCACTTGGCAAGGTCCTGCACCTCCGGCTCGCGCGCCGCGTTGCCGATGACGGTGGTGCCGCGGGCGAGCGTCGCCGCCATCATCATCACGTGGGTGGCGCCGACGGAAACCTTGGGGAAGGTGTAGCGGGCGCCGATCAGGCCGCCGTCCGGGGCCCTGGCGTCGATATAACCGCCGTCGATCTCGATCTGCGCGCCGAGGGCGGTCAGCCCTTCGATGAAGAGGTCGACCGGCCGCGTGCCGATCGCGCAGCCGCCGGGCAGCGACACGCGGGCCTTGCCCTCGCGCGCCAGAAGCGGGCCGATCACCCAGAAGCTGGCGCGCATCTTCGAGACCAGCTCGTAGGGCGCGGTCGTATCGACGATGTTGCGCGAGGTGAAATGGATCGTGCGCGAATAGCCCTCGCTCTGGCGCTCGCGGCGGCCGTTGACCGAGATGTCGGCGCCATGATTGCCGAGGATGCGGATCAGCTGCTCGACATCGGCGAGATGCGGCACGTTCTCCAGGGTCAGCGTATCGTCGGTCAGAAGCGAGGCGATCATCAAGGGCAGTGCCGCGTTCTTCGCGCCGGAGATCGGAATGACGCCCTTGAGCGTGTTGCCGCCTACAATCCTGATACGATCCATGTGTGCCTACGGGGCTGCGCCCGCCTTTCTCAATCTGCCGTCTCTCGGAGAAAGGCGCCTCCTTAGAGCATCGCGGCGTAAAAATGAAGCCTCCCGCAGCCGCGCCGACCTGCGCCGGTGCTGGAAACTGTGCATGAACCGTCCGGAAGAAGGGATGGAGCTTCTCTGTGCCGGGCCCCGCGCCGCCGGCGACGCAGCCGTCCGGATGCTTGCCGGTATTCCCTCAGATCTGCCTGTCCCCGTGCGCCGGAAGCGACGTTCCGGCACACTCTATGACTGTGATTCGTCCGATTTTGCGGCAGGCAGACCTTCGGTCTCGTCGGCCTCGCCCGCCCGGCGCGCGCGGGCCTGCTGCTTTCGGCGGGCCAGATTGTCGCGCAGCGTCCTGGCAAGCCGCGCCTTGCGCTCCTCGGCGCGCGCCCGCACCGCATCGCTCTCCGGCATCTGCGCCTTCGCCTTCCGCCCGTCGCGCTCGCCGCCGCCGCGACCCGTTTTCTCGTCCTTCTCCATGGCCCATCGATAGCGCGAAACGCCCCTATGCAAAAGCGTTCCCTGCTTTTGCCGAATTTGTTGTCCCCATGATGCGTTTGCGGCTTGCATAGGGGGTGAGACTATGGCAATAGGCGCCTCGCTTGACGCGAACGCAGGAAATCTGCTTCGCCGGATGCTGCTATAGCTCAGGGGTAGAGCACTCCCTTGGTAAGGGAGAGGCCGAGAGTTCAAATCTCTCTAGCAGCACCATTCCCCTCCTTTCTTGACGCGGCCTGACCTTGCTGCACATGGCATAGGTGGGCCTCCTTTGTCTCTCCACGCGACCCGGCTCGAAGCGTTCTCCGTCAATGGTCGCTGAGTGGCGGAAGGCCAAAACTGAACATTAGTGAAATTGCGGATGTCGGTGATCTGACAGATCTCCAGCGTTTCCTGCTGCAATGCAGCGACGAATGGCCCTTGCTATGTTGAGTGAATTGCGTATCACTAAACATGTTGCTCAACATGGCGGAGTGAGGGCCGTGCCGGGCATGACGATGCAGGGAGTTTTCCGAAGGGTGGCGTGGGGCTTCCTTTCGAATCTGGGAGGATTTCATGAAAACGATGTGCAGGCCCCTTCTCGGGGCAACGATGGTGCTTGGCCTTTCGACGGCGCTGCCGAGCCTGGCGCAGGCCGATGAACTGACGCTCTGCTGGGCCGCCTGGGACCCGGCCAACGCGCTGGTCGAGCTGTCCAAGGACTTCACCGCGCAGAGCGGCACGCAGATGAAGTTCGAGTTCGTGCCCTGGCCCAACTTCGCCGACCGCATCCTCAACGAGCTGAATTCGGGCGGCAAGCTCTGCGATCTCCTGATCGGCGACAGCCAGTGGATCGGCGGCTCGGCGGAGAACGGCTACTACGTCAAGCTGAACGATTTCTTCGACAAGGAAGGCATCAAGATGAGCGACTTCGCCGAAGCCGCCGTCAACGCCTATTCGACCTGGCCGAAGGGCACGCCGAACTACTGGGCGCTGCCGGCCATGGGCGATGCCAACGCCTGGTTCTATCGCAAGGACTGGTTCAACAAGCCGGAGATCCAGGCCGAGTTCAAGGCCGCCACCGGCCGCGACCTGGCGCCGCCGACCACCTGGGACGAGCTGCTGGAGACGGCCAAGTTCTTCAACGGCAAGGAGATCGACGGCAAGAAGGTCTATGGCGCGGCGATCTTCACCGAGCGCGCCTCGGAAGGCATCACCATGGGGGCGACGCAGGCGCTCTACCCCTATGGCTTCAAATACGAGAACACCCCCGGCAAGTATGACATGGACGGTGCGGTGAACTCGGAAGGTGCCGTCAAGGGGCTGGAGGCCTACAAGGAACTCTACAAGTGCTGCACGCCTCCGGGCTACACCGACGCCTACATGGGCGAGACGCTGGACGCGTTCAAATCGGGCCAGGCGGCGATGGCGATGAACTGGTTCGCCTTCTTCCCCGGCCTTGCCAAGGACGAGAACGTCGGCGGTGACCGGATCGGCTTCTTCGTCAATCCGAAGGAGGCGACGGCGGCCTCGACGCTCGGCGGCCAGGGCATCTCGGTCGTCGCCAACACCGACAACATGGACGGTGCGCTCGCCTACATCAAATGGTTCGCCCAGCCGGACGTGCAGAAGAAGTGGTGGCAGCTCGGCGGCTATGCGGTGCACAACGCCGTGCTGAACGATCCCTCCTTCAAGGACAGCCAGCCTTTCGCGGCCGACTTCCTCGTCGCCATGAACCAGGTGCAGGACTTCTGGCAGGAGCCCTCCTACGCCATCCTGCTGCAGGCGGCGCAGAAGCGGTTCCATGACTATGTCGTGGCCGACCAGGGCACCGCCAAGGAGGCGCTCGACGGCCTGGTCAAGGACTGGACCGAGATCTTCGAGGACGAAGGGAAGCTCTGATTTCCTCCCGGTGGGTCGTCCGGCGCCTGTCCGGGCGGCCCCGCCGCTAGCGTCGCTCCTCGAAGCCTCAAGGTAAAGTCCGTGATCAATTCCGATACGACCATACTGGAAAAGGAGCCGGAACGGGCCGCGGCATCGACGCCGGTTTCGCTCGTCCGGCGCATCGGCGGCCTGTCCGACCGCGCCATCGCCTGGCTCTTCATCACCCCGACGATCGCGCTGCTGCTCGCCATCAACATCTTCCCGCTGATCTGGGCGGTGCGGCTGTCCTTCACCAATTACCGGGCGAACCGGCCGAACGCGGTCCTGGAGACGGTCGGGCTGCAGAACTACCAGCGGGTGCTGACGGATAGCGACATCTGGATTGCGATGCAGACGACGGCGCATTTCGTCTTCTGGACGATCCTGCTGCAGACGCTGATCGGCTTCTCGCTCGCCTACCTGATCGACCGCAAGTTCCGCGGCCATGCCTTCTGGACGACCGTCATCCTCATCCCGATGATGCTGTCGCCGGCAGTCGTCGGCAACTTCTGGCGGTTCCTCTACCAGCCGCAGATCGGTCTCTTCAACTACATCGTCTCCTACATCACCGGCGTGCCGCCGTCCTCCTTCGAGATGCTCGGCTCGGTGTCGCTGGCGCCCTGGTCGATCATCATCGTCGATACCTGGATGTGGACGCCCTATGTGATGCTGATCTGCCTCGCCGGCCTTCGCTCCATTCCCGACTACATCTACGAGGCCGCCGAGGTCGATCGCGCCTCCGCCTGGCGCCAGTTCTGGTCGATCACCATTCCGATGGCGCTGCCCTTCATCATGCTGGCGGTGCTCTTCCGCGGCATCGAGAATTTCAAGATGTTCGACATGGTGATGCTGCTCACCGGCGGCGGGCCCGGCTCGACGACCGAGGTCGCCTCGATCACGCTGAAGCGCGAGGCCTTCGAGAGCTGGCGGACGGGGCGGGCGTCGGCCTTCGCCATCATCCTCTTCGTGGCCGTCTTCGGGCTCGCCAACATCTACGTCAAGGCATTGAACAGGGTGAAGCAGAGATGAGCAACGCCACCTCCGCCCATTCCGTCGTCGAGCCGAGTGCTGCGACAAAGCGCATCGCCGGCATCATCGTCGTGCTCTACGCGATCATTACCATGGTGCCGCTGGCCTGGATCTTCATGACCAGCTTCAAGTCGCCGCCGGACTCGATCAGCTACCCGCCGAAGCTCGTCTTCACGCCGACGCTGGAAGGCTACTGCAACCTCTTCACCACCCGCACCCGCCAGACGCCGGAATACATCCAGTCGCTCGGACCTCCGCAGTCGACCTGCGACGAGATCACCCGCAGCCGCAACATGGTGATCGCCGGCCCCTCGAACTACTGGCCGCGCTTCACCAATTCCATGGTGATCGCCTTCGGCTCGACCTTCCTCGCCGTCTTCCTCGGCACGCTCGCCGCCTACGGCTTCTCGCGCTTCCGGGTGCCGCTCGCCGACGATCTGCTGTTCTTCATCCTGTCGACGCGGATGATGCCGCCGATCGCCGTGGCGATCCCGATCTACCTGATGTACCGCGAACTCGGCCTGTCCGACACAGCCCTCGGCATGATCCTGCTCTATACGGCGGTCAACGTCTCGCTCGCCGTCTGGCTGCTCAAGGGCTTCATCGACGAGATCCCGCGCGAATACGAGGAGGCGGCGATGATCGACGGCTACACGCGCCTGCAGGCCTTCCGCAAGGTCGTGCTGCCGCAGGCGACGACGGGGATCGCGGCGACCGCCATCTTCTGCCTGATCTTCGCCTGGAACGAATATGCCTTCGCCGTCCTCCTGACCTCCGGCTCCGCCCAGACCGCACCGCCCTTCATCCCGACGATCATCGGCGAGGGCGGCATGGACTGGCCCGCGGTCGCCGCCGGCACGACGATCTTCCTCGTGCCGATCCTCGTCTTCACCATCCTGCTGCGCAAACAGCTTCTGCGCGGCATCACCTTCGGAGCGGTGCGCAAATGACAGTCGAGACCTCGCCCCTGCCCAAGAAGAAGCGCCCGTTCTTTCTCCGCCGCGGGCCGATGGAGAACATCGCCACCGCCCTGATCGCGCTGGGATTCCTGATGCTGTTCCAGCCGTTCGCGCTGGTGCTCTACACCTGGTCGCTGGTGACGCTGCTCGCCGGCACCCTCATGTTCATCGTCGTCTCGAAGTTTCCGGAGTAGCCATGGCGGAGATCAGGGTTGAGAACCTGCGCAAGCAGTTCGGCGATTTCGCCGCGGTGGAAGATTCCACCTTCACCGTGCAGGACGGCGAGTTCCTGGCGCTGCTCGGACCGTCCGGCTGCGGCAAGACGACGACGCTGCGCATGATCGCAGGGCTGGAACTGCCGACCAGCGGCCGGATCCTGCTCGACGGCGAGGACGTCACCTTCAACCGGGCGAGCGCCCGCGACATCGCCTTCGTCTTCCAGCTGTTCGCGCTCTATCCGCACATGAACGTGCGCCGGAACATCGGCTTTCCCCTTCTGTCGCAGGGCGTGCCGAAGGCGGAGATCAGGACGCGGGTGGAAGAAACCGCGCGGCTCCTCCAGATCGGCCATATCCTCGATCGCTCCGTCTCCGGCCTCGCCGGCGGCGACCGCCAGCGCGTGGCGCTCGGCCGCGCCATCGTGCGCCGGCCGAAGTGCTTCCTGATGGACGAGCCGCTCGGAACGCTGGACGCGGAGTTCCGCGAGGTGATGGTTCACGAGCTGCGCGAACTGCACAACCGCATCCACGCCACCACCGTCTACGTCACCCACGACCAGCACGAGGCGATGGCGATGGCCGACAAGATCGCCGTGATGAACCACGGCATCATCGAGCAGTACGGCACGCCGCAGGAGATCTACAACCGCCCGGCCTCGATGTATGTCGCCGATTTCATCGGCTCGCCGCCGATGAATTTCCTGCGCTTCCGTTCCGGCCTGGAAAATGGCGCCACCAGCGTGACGGTCGGCGAAGTGGCGATCCGCGTGCCGCAGGTGCATGCCGCCCGTGAGCCCGGCGAACTCGCCCTTGGCGTCCGTCCCGAGCATGTGCGCTTCAGCGATGGCGCGCCGCTGCGCGGGGCGGTCTATGGCAGCGAGTACCTGGGCACGAACCAGATCGTCTCGGTCGAGACCGCACAGGGCATGGTCAAGGCGCGCGTTCCCGCGAACCGGGGTTTTTCCATCGGCGAGACGGTCGGCCTCGAACTCGACAGCGAGAAGCTGTCGCTGTTCGACTGCGCCTCGGGCAAGGCCGTTCCCTCGTCCCTCTATGCGGAGGTCCGTCATGGCTGAAGTCACGCTTGCCGGCATCAGCAAGGCCTTCGGCGAAACACGGGCCGTCAGCAATGTCAGCCTGACCGTCCGCGACGGCGAGTTCGTCGTCCTGCTCGGCCCGACCGGTGCCGGCAAGACGACGACGCTGCGGCTGATCGCGGGGCTGGAGAAACCCGATTCCGGCCGCGTCACCATCGCGGGCAGGGACGTGGTCGGCGAGGCGCCTGCAAGCCGCGACGTCGCCTTCGTCTTCCAGCAGTACTCGCTCTATCCGCACCTGACGGTCTACGAGAACCTCGCCTTTCCGCTGCGCTCACCCGCCCGCCGGCTGCCGGCCGACGAGATCGACCGGCGGGTGCGCGAGGTGGCGCGGATGGTCCGCATCGACCACAAGCTGGAAAACCGCTCGACCCGGCTTTCCGGCGGCGAGATGCAGCGCGTGGCGATCGGCCGGGCGCTGGTGCGCAAGCCCGCGATCTACCTGATGGACGAGCCGCTCTCCTCGCTCGATGCGAAGCTCAGGGCCGAGCTTCGGCTGGAGCTGAAGCGCATCCAGAACGAGATCGGCTCGACGCTGCTCTACGTCACCCACGACCAGGTCGAGGCGATGACGATGGCCGACCGCATCGGCATCCTGGCCGAGGGACGGCTGGTGCAGGTCGGCACGCCCCGGGAGATCTACAGCAATCCGGCCAATCTCCACGTCGCCGCCCGCCTCGGACAGCCGCACATCAACCTCATTCCGGAGGGGCTGCTGCCGGGCGGCGGCGCGCCGCCGGGGACGAAGACGATCGGTGCCCGCACCGAGCATCTGGAGATCATCGCCTCCGAGCGCGGCAATGCCGAGATCGACTGGATCGAGCACCTGGGCGACCAGAACCACCTCCACATCAAGGTCGGGCAGCACAAGCTGGTGACGCTCGCCGATCCCTATCTTGCGCTCGGCCGCGGCGACAGGGTTGATTTGCGGCTGCGCAACCCGCTCTATTTCGACGCCGGCGGGCAGCGCCTGACGTGAGCGGGCGGGCCGCAGGTCGCGGCACGGCGAATGAACGCGAACTTTCGGCACGGTCCGACGCTCCGGCCCGTGCCACGAACGACAGGACGGGATGGTCAGGATGAAGCATTTCTTCAACCGCAGGGAAGACATCGTCACCGAGGCGCTCGACGGCCTGCTTCTTTCGACCCCGGAAGGACAGCTGGCACGCCTCGACACCTATCCGGCGATCAAGGTGATCGTCCGCGCCGACTGGGACAGGTCGAAGGTGGCCGTCATCTCCGGCGGCGGCGCCGGCCATGAACCCTCCCATGCCGGCTTCGTCGGCAAGGGCATGCTGACGGCGGCCGTCTCCGGCGAAATCTTCGCCTCGCCGAGCGTCGATGCGGTGCTGACGGCGATCCGCGCGGTCACCGGCGCGCCCGGCTGCCTGCTGGTCGTCAAGAATTACACCGGTGACCGGCTGAATTTCGGCCTCGCGGCGGAGAAGGCGCGCGCCGAGGGCTTCCGGGTGGAAATGGTGATCGTCGCCGACGACATCGCCCTTCCCGACCTGCCGCAGCCGCGCGGCGTCGCCGGCACCCTGTTCATCCACAAGATCGCCGGTCACATGGCCGAGGCCGGTGAGGATCTCGCGGCGATCGCCGCGGCGACGCGCGCGGCCGCCGCCGACATCGTCTCGCTCGGCATGTCGCTCTCCACCTGCTCCATTCCCGGGCAGGCGCATGAGGACCGGTTGGGACCCGACGAGGGCGAGCTCGGCCTCGGCATCCATGGCGAGCCCGGCGTCGAGCGCATCGCCCTGCAGGAAGCCGCCGGGATCGTCGCCACCATGGCCGAGCGCCTTTCGACGAGGCTGCAGTCCGGTGGCGAGTATGCGCTGCTGATCAACAATCTCGGCGCCGTGCCGCCGCTGGAGATGGGGCTGATTGCGCGCGCCGTGCTCACCTCGTCCCTGGCAGAAAGGGTCAGGCTCGTTCTCGGCCCGGCGCCGCTGATGACGGCGCTGAACATGAACGGCTTCTCGCTGTCGCTGTTGCGGCTCGACGCGGGACGGGCCGAAGCGCTCGCCTCGGCGGTTGCCCCGCGCGCCTGGGTCGCCCCCGTCGAACGGCACCCGCTCGCCGTCATCCCCGCGCCGAAGCCGGCGGCCGCCGGCACCACCGCAACGGCGACCGCGACGGTGGAGGTCGACGCGGCCCTTGCCGGCGCCCTGATCGAGGCCGTCTGCGATCGGCTCGTGGCGATGGAAGCCGACCTGAACCGGCTGGACGCGCGCACCGGCGACGGCGACACCGGCTCGACGGTGGCAACCGGCGCCCGAAGCGTGCTGGCGCTGAAAGCGAAGCTCCCGCTCGCCGATCCGGCAGCGACCATGGCGGCGATCGGCGAGGCGCTGGGAACCAGCATGGGCGGCTCCAGCGGCGTGCTGCTATCGATCTTCTTCACCGCCGCCGCCCGCAAGTCCGCGGCGGGTGGCGACCTGCCGGCGGCGTTTGTGGCCGGTCTGGAGCGGATGACCTTCTATGGCGGCGCCGCGCCCGGTGACCGGACCATGGTCGATGCGCTCGACCCGGCCCTGAGGGCACTGGCGGCCGAGGGCATTGCTGCTGCGGCGAGGGCGGCACGCGCGGGGGGGGCCGCGACGGGCGGGATGACGCGGGCCAAGGCCGGCCGCTCGTCCTATCTCGGCGCCCGCGACCTCGAGGGTGTTCCGGATCCCGGGGCGGAAGCGGCGGCAGCCGTCTTCGAGGTCGCAGCAGTGACGCTCGGTCGAACCGGGGGATGAAGGGAGCGGGAACGTGGAAGCCGGCCAGTCCTTCCTGCCGGGCCTGATCGAGGCCTGCCGTGCGGCGATCGCGCTCAATGCCGACCGCCTTTGCCTGCTGGACGAGGAGATCGGCGACGGCGACCACGGCACCAACATGCGTCGTGGTTGCGATGCGGTGTTCGCCGAGCGGGACATGCTGGCGGACCTCCCGCTGCCGCAGGCGCTGGAGCGGATCGGCATGACGCTGGTGACGTCGGTCGGCGGCGCTTCGGGACCGCTCTACGGGACCCTGCTGATGGAGCTTGGCCGTGGCCTGGCGACTGACGAGCTCGGCGCGGGGCACAGCTTTCCCCCGGCCCTGTCGCGGGCCGTCGATGCCGTGGCCCGGCGCGGCCGTTCGACGGCGGGCGAAAAGACGTTGCTGGACGTGCTCTACCCCGTGCAGGCGGAGGTTTCGATGCACTCCACGCTCGACGGCATTAGGAGTGAAGCGCTGGCCGCTGCCGAGCGCACCGTGGCGATGAAGGCCGGCCGCGGGCGGGCGGCCTTTCTCGGCAACCGTTCGATCGGGCACATGGATCCGGGCGCCTGCAGTTGCGCCCTCTTGACGGACGCGATCTGTCGCTATCTCGGGGAGTTGGAAGGCGCATGAGGGGCAATGGCGGAAATGTCGGGATCGTCATCGTGTCGCATTCGCCGCTGATCGCCCGCGGCACGGCCGACATGGTCCGCCAGATGGTCGGCGATAGCGTGCCGCTCTCCTGGTGCGGCGGCAACGCCGAGGGTGGTCTCGGCACCAGCGCGAAGGACATCCTGGCTGCGATCGGCGCCGCCTGGTCGGAGGCCGGCGTGGCGGTCTTCGTCGACCTCGGCGGCGCGGAGACCAACAGCGAGATGGCGATCGAGATGCTGGAGCCGTCGCGCGCGCGTCGTGTCGCGATCTGCAATGCGCCGGTCGTCGAAGGCGCGGTGATCGCCGCCGCCGAGGCGTCCGGCGGCGCGACCCTGTCGAAGGTGGTGGCAACGGCGGAGGAGCTTTCCCCGTGAACGATCAGCGTCCCATGGCCGACCGGCAGCACGATGCCGCTTCAGCCGTCGCCTTTGCGACGGTGGAGGTCACCCACGACATCGGCCTGCACGCCCGTCCTTCCGTCGTGTTCACCCGCCTCGCCAAGTCCTTCCCCTGCACGATCGGCGTCGAGGTCAACGGCGACGGTGTCTGGCTGAACGGCAAGAGCATCGTCAAGATCATGGGCGCGCGCATCAGAAAGGGCTTCGTTCTTTCGATCCGGGCCGAAGGTGCTGCGGCGGCGGAGGCGGTCGCGGCGCTCCGCACCCTGGTCGAGCGGAACTTCGACGAAGAGAAGAGCCATGCCCGAAGCGCTTAGGCTGAAAGGGCAGGGGGCCTCGCCGGGAAGTGCCCGCGGGCCGGCCCACGTGATGGCGCCGGAGGACGGTCACGCCCTTGGCGTCCGCGCCAACGGAAGCGATGCCGCCCGGCTCGTGGCCGCGGTCGAGCGCGCGGTCGAGGACCTGCGCGCGCTTGCCGGGCGCTCGGACCTGGAGAGCGCGGCGATCCTCGAGTTCCAGATCGAAATGCTGCGCGACCCGGCGCTTCTCGAGCCGAGCCTGGAGCGGATCCAGCGTGGTGCCGAAGCCGGCACGGCCTGGGCTGCGACCATGGACGCCTATGTCGCCTCCTTCGAGGAGGCCGAGGACGAGCATATCCGCGCGCGCGGCGCAGACATGCGCGACATCAGGCAGCAGGTGCTCCGGGCATTGCACGGCGAACGCCCGCCGGATTTCCCGAAAGGCGCGATCCTCGTCGGCCGCGACATTGCCCCGAGCCTGTTTCTCTCGCACGACTGGTCGCAAGGCGGCGCAATCGCGCTTTTCGGCGGCAGCGTCGCAAGCCACGTGGCGACACTCGCCCGCAGCCGCGGCGTGCCGATGGTGGTCGGCGTGCCGAGGGCGGATATCGAGACCGGGATGGAACTGGTGGTCGACGGCGACGAAGGCACCGTCGAGGACGGCAGAGCAGTTCCCCCGTCCGCCGCCGCCGTGCAAGGGGCCTCCGCCATGCCGGCGTCCATGGGCGGTTCGGCCGTGACCCCGGACGAAGTGCCCCTGCGCACGGCCGACGGCGTCCGGCTGACCGTGCAGGCCAACATCGACCACCCCTCGGAACTGCGGCATCTTTCGCCTGCGGGCCTCGATGGGATAGGGCTGTTCCGGACCGAGTACCTGATGGGGTCTGCGGCCGATCTCGCCGACGAGGAGCGGCAGGTCGAGGTCTATGCGGACATGCTGGCCTGGGCAGGCGGCCGACCGGTGACGATCCGCCTTCTCGATTTCGGGGCCGACAAGCCGCCGCCGGGCGAAGCCGTCGATCCGTCGTCCTTTCTCGGCCTGCGCGGCATCCGGCTGCTGCTCGCGCGCCCGGACGTGCTGCGCACGCAGGTGCGCGCGCTCCTGCGGGCCGCTCCCGCAGGACAGCTGCGCGTTCTCCTGCCGATGGTGACGGCGCCATCGGAGCTCGAGCAGACCCGCACCGTCTTTGCCGAGGAGGCCGCACGGCTTGCGGCCCGCGGTGTCCCCCATGCCATGCCTCCGCTCGGCCTGATGGTCGAGGTTCCGGCCGCAGCGCTCATGCCGGAGGCCTTCGACGCCGCGTTCTTCTCCTTCGGTACCAACGATCTCGCCCAGTACCTTTCCGCAAGCGCCCGCGACAACGCGGCCGTCTCGCCGCTCTATGCGGCCGCGCACGTGGCCGTGCTGCGGTTTCTGGCGATGACGGTGCCGGTGGTGGCGGCAACGGGCCGGCCTGTCGGTATCTGTGGCGACCTGGCCGGCGATCCCGGCGCACTTCCCGCATTGCTCGCCTGCGGCCTGCGCGATTTTTCCATGGCGCCGCGGCGAATGACGCTTGCGCGCGCGGCCCTTTCGCGCTTGAACGCCGACGGCAGCGAGGCAAGAGGCTGAAATGGCACGCGAGGCAGGCGAAGAGGCGACGGTCGCCTACAAGACAATCCTGGCCGACATCATCGACAACCGGCCGTCGGGGACGCGCCAGCGCCTCGCCACCGCACTCGGCAAGCACCGCAGCTTCGTCACCCAGATCACCAGCCCGACCTATGCGACCCCGCTGCCGTCGCGCCACCTCGCGACGATCTTCCGCGTGTGCCACATGAGCGCTGTGGAGCAGGAGCGCTTCCTGAGCGCCTACGAGAAGGCCCATCCCGGCAAGCTGCCGGATCTGACGCCGTCCGAGGGCCAGCGGGTACTGACGCTGAACGTTCCCGATTTCGGCGACGAGCAGAAGAACAACCGGTTCGACGAGGCCGTGTCGGAGTTCGTGGCGAAGCTCGCAGCGCTGCTCTGACGCGCTCCGAAGCCGAGCCGAACGGAATCTGGCGGACTTGAGGGACACTCCCGGCATGATCTAGGATCAGGCCGGGCGGAGGAGGAGCATGAAGAAATTCATGAACAGGGCGGATCGCATCGTCGCCGACAGCCTCGAAGGCTTCGTTCGGGCGCACGACGGGTTCGTCGTGTTCGGCGCCGGCGGCCGCAACATCCGCCGCAGGGACCTACAGCCGGGAAAGGTGGCGGTCATCTCCGGCGGCGGCGCCGGGCATGAGCCGATGCATATCGGCTTCGTCGGGCCGGGGATGCTCGACGCGGCCTGTGTCGGCCACATCTTCACCTCGGCCACGCCCGACCAGATCCATGCCGCGATCGTCGAGTGCGACACCGGCGCGGGCGTGCTGCTGATCGTCAAGAACTACGACGGCGACGTGATGAACTTCGAGATGGCCGCCGAGATGGCGGTCGCAGCCGGCCACAGGGTCGAGACGGTCGTCGTCAGCGACGATATCGCCACCCGAGGCGACGCCCGCAGCTCCGGCCGGCGCGGGGTCGCCGGCACGCTGGTGGTGGAGAAGATCGTCGGCGCCGCCGCCGAGGCCGGCATGGTGCTCGGCGGGCTCAAGGCGCTGGGGGAACGGACGGTCGAAGCCACCCGCAGCATGGGCGTCGCCATCCGCGGCGCCACCGTGCCGGCTTCCGGCCGCGCCGCCTTCACGCTGTCGGCGGAGGAAATGGAGGTCGGTGTCGGCATTCACGGCGAACCCGGTCGCACGCGCGCCGCCTTCGAGCCGGCCGACGCGATCGCCGACCTGATGTGCCGGGAGATCCTCGCCGATCTGGCCGCGCCCGCCGAAGCGCCGGTGCTGCTCTTCGTCAACGGCTTCGGCGGCACGCCGGCGTCCGAGCTCTATCTGATGTACGGCCTTGCGCGGGCGCGGATGGAACAGGGCGGCCTAAAGGTCGCCCGCTCGCTCGTCGGCACCTACGTCACCTCGCTCGACATGGCCGGGCTCTCGATCACCGTCTCGCTGCTCGACGAACAGCGTCTGCTCCTCTGGGATGCCGCGGTCTCCACGGCGGCGCTGCGCTGGGGCGGCTGAGGACGCAAGTGGCGGGCATGTCCTCGTCATGCAAGAACGGCGGCCGGTTGCGGCCGCCGTCCATTGGCGTCTGGCATCGCGGGGCGATGCCGCGTTTCAGGCCCGCTTGATCACCTTGATCAGCAGCAGCAGGATGATGGCGCCGATCGTGGCATGGATGATCGCCCAGAGGATGCCGCCGCCGACGCCGATGCCGAGCCGTGGCAGCAGGAAGCCGGCGATGAAGGCGCCGACGATGCCGATGACGATGTTGCCGAGCAGGCCGAATCCGTAGCCGGACACGATGAGGCCCGCGAGCCACCCTGCAATTGCGCCGACGATAAGAAAGACAATGATGCTTTCGATACCCATGTGCACGCCTCCCAAGCGCGGGTTGGAAACACTTGCCAGCATTGATTGAAGACAAAGAGATTACAAGGCCTTGTCTTCATCATTGCGCGGATTGCGCTTGCCGCTCCCCAGCCGGCCGATCTTGCGGCCGGGCGGGGGGCGTGCGATGAGTGCGGCGGACCTGGGAGCGCAACCGTGGCCGGCACGCTTTTGATGTCGGCCGGCGGAACATGCAGTGCAGCGAGGTGGGAGCCATGACCAAGACGGATATTGCCCGTCGCGTATACGACAACGCCTGGAAGCTCGACCCGATCGTGCGCAGCCTGCTGGATACGGACTTCTACAAGCTCCTGATGCTGCAGATGATCTGGAAGCTCTATCCGGAAGTCGATGCCACCTTCTCCCTGATCAACCGCACCAAGACCGTGCGCCTCGCCGAGGAGATCGACGAACAGGAACTGCGCGACCAGCTGGACTTCGTCCGCACCCTGCGCTTCACCAAGAAGGAGATGATCTGGCTCGCCGGCAACACCTTCTATGGCCGCAAGCAGATCTTCTCGCCCGAATTCCTCGCCTGGCTCGCCGAATTCCAGCTGCCGGACTATCATCTGGCGCGCAAGGATGGTCAGTACGAGCTTACCTTCGAGGGGCGCTGGTCGCAGACCACCATGTGGGAGATCCCGGCGCTCGCCATCGTCAACGAGCTGCGCTCGCGTTCGGCCATGCGCGGCATGGGCCAGTTCGCGCTCGACGTGCTCTATGCTCGCGCCAAGGCGAAGATGTGGTCGAAGGTGGAGCAATTGCGCCAGCATCCGGAGCTGCGCATTTCCGACTTCGGCACCCGCCGCCGGCATTCCTTCCTGTGGCAGCGCTGGTGCGTGGAGGCGCTGAAGGAGGGGATCGGTTCGTCGTTTTCCGGCACCAGCAACGTGCTGCTCGCCATGGACACGGATCTCGAAGCGCTCGGCACCAACGCCCATGAGTTGCCGATGGTGGCGGCGGCATTGGCGCGAAACGATGCCGAACTGGCGGCCGCGCCCTACAAGGTGCTGCAGGACTGGAACCAGCTCTATGGCGGCAACCTTTTGATCGTGCTCCCCGATTCCTTCGGCACCGCGGCGTTCTTGCGGAATGCGCCGGACTGGGTGGCCGACTGGACCGGCTTCCGCCCCGACAGCGCCCCGCCGATCGAGGGCGGCGAGAAGATCCTCGCCTGGTGGAAGAAGATGGGGCGCGACCCGCGCGACAAGCTCCTGATCTTCTCCGACGGTCTCGACGTCGACACGATCATCAGGACCTACGAGCATTTCAAGGGACGGGTGCGGATGAGCTTCGGCTGGGGCACCAACCTGACCAACGATTTCGTCGGCTGCGCCCCGCAGCCCTTCCGCGGGCTCGATCCGATCTCCGTCGTCTGCAAGGTCAGCGACGCCAACGGCCGGCCGGCCGTGAAGCTGTCGGACAATCCGCGCAAGGCGACCGGAGAGCCGAAGGAGGTCGAGCGCTACCTCAAGTTCTTCGGAACGGAGGATTTCGTCGAGCAGGCGGTGCGGGTGTGAAGTCGAATTTCTCCGCATCGTGGACGATGAGAGTGACGTTTTCGCTTCTGTTGTTTGCCTGTGCCGCAGAGGCGGGGGATGCACAGCAATTTGTCACTACGACCGACCCGGCGATCGCATGCCATGAGGAAGAAGTTCTTCTGAGCATTTGGCACGCGCAGGGACTGGTCTCTAGCGTGGATTACCGTGACGACACTGCCATGGTTGTCGTTTCCAGTCGGCACTGGCCGAAGACCAGGGCAGACGTGCAAATGCAGATCGCCTTTGCTGCCTATTGCAGGGTCGCCGTCAAGTACGGCCGCGGGAAGGTCGAGGTGACCGGGTACAACGGCTACCCGCTTTACGGTACGGTTGTCGACGGGCGTTGGCACAAACGACTGACCGGAGGCTGACCGAAAAGCTCACACGATCCCGCCGCCGCCACCTGCAACCGCCGGCCGCTCCGCGGCCACCTTTGCCCGATATTGCGCCGCCCGGTAGGTCGCGATCGGATCGATCGCCCCGCCGCTCTCCTGCCGCGCCATTGCCAGGATCGGCTCGACGTCGGTGCGGAAGGCGGCCTTCAGCGTCTCGGACGCCATCAGCGCGTCGTTGTCCTCCTGGTAGCCGGCAAGCGCCGCCCGGTCGACGATCAGCCCCTGCGCATAGGCGCGGCAGACCTCGGTGGCGCTGCGCATCAGGCTCTCGATCGGATCGGTGACGTTGTGGCTCTGGTCCAGCATGTGCGCCGGCGCAAACCCTTCCGCCTTGCGCTCTTCCGCGCCCACCAGTTCGTTGAAGACGAGGAACAGCCGGTAGGGGTCGATCGAGCCGGTGTCGAGGTCGTCGTCGCCATATTTGGAATCGTTGAAGTGGAAGCCCCCGAGCTTGCCGAACTGGATCAGCCGGGCGACGATCATCTCGATGTTCACGTTCGGCGCATGGTGCCCGAGATCGACGAGGCAATAGGCCTTGTCGCCGAGTTCCTTGGCGATCAGGTAGTTGGTGCCCCAGTCCTGCACGACTGTGGAATAGAAGGCCGGCTCGTACATCTTGTGCTCGGAGAAGATGCGCCAGTCGTCGGGCAGGTGCTGGTAGATCGCCTTCATCGCCTCGAGATAGCGCTCGAAGCTCCGTGTGAAATCCGCCTGGCCGGGGAAGTTGGTGCCGTCGCCGATCCACACCGTCAGCGCCTTCGAACCGAGCTTGCGGCCGATCTCGATGCACTCGATGTTGTGCTCGACGGCCTGCCGGCGCGTCGCCGCGTCGGCATGGGAGAGCGAGCCATATTTGTAGGAGTGCGCCTGACCCGGGGCATCGGAGAAGGTGTTGGAGTTCATCGCGTCGAAGCCGAGGCCCAGCGCCTGCCCCTTCTCCTTCAGCGCGCCAAGATCGGAGACCTTGTCCCAGGGGATGTGCAGGGAGACGGTCGGCGTTGCCTGCGTCAGCTCGTGGATGACGGCGCAGTCCTCGAGCTTGTCGAAGATGTTGCGCGGCTCGCCCTGGCCCGGGAAGCGGGCGAAGCGGGTGCCGCCGGTGCCCACGCCCCAGGAGGGAACGGCGACGGCGTAAGCCGACACTTTCCGCTTCACCCGGTCGATGTCGATGCCACGTCGACCGAGCTGCTCGCCGAGATGGTCGTAGTCGCGCTGCAGGGCGCCCGCGCGCTTTTTGTTTTCCGCTGCGATGACGTCCTTTGAGATCATGCCCATGCTGGTCCTCCCAGACCGTGCGTTCCGTGTGCCTCAGGCGCCTAGCGCGTGAAGGACTGCGCGTTGCCGGCATCCACGTTGATGATGTTGCCGGTCGACTTGGCCGACATGTCGGAGGCGAGGAAGTAGATCGCTTCGGCAATGTCCTCCGGGAAGACGCTGCGCTTCAGCATCGAGCGCTCGCGGTAGTGCGCCTCCAGGTCGTCGGTCTTGTAGGTCGCCGCCCGCTGCTCCTTCCATTCGCCGGTCCAGATCTTCGAGCCGCGCAGCACCGCGTCCGGATTGACGACGTTGACGCGGATCTGCTCGGCAGCTCCCTCCAGCGCCAGGCAGCGGGCGAGATGGATCTCGGCCGCCTTGGCCGTGCAGTAGGCGGCCGCACCCGGGGACGCCGCAAGGCCGTTCTTGGAGGCGACGAAAACGACGTTGCCGCCCGCCTTCTGCCGGCGGAAGATCCGGAAGGCCTCGCGCGAGACGAGGAAATAGCCGGTGGCGAGGATGTCGATGTTCTTGTTCCACAGCGAAAGCGTGGTCTCCTCGATCGGTGCGGAGGAGGCGAGGCCGGCATTGGAAACGAGGATGTCGAGGCCGCCGAACTCGACCAGCGCGTCGGCGAAGCTCTTTTCCACGAGCGCCTCGTCGGTGACGTTCATGGCGACCGCGCGGACGAAGTCCTTGCCGTAGCGCGCGGCAAGCTCGCTCTGGGCCGAAGCCAGCGCCTCGGCGTCGATATCGGCGAGCACGACGCAGGCGCCCTCTGCCATCAGCCGGTTGGCGGTCGCCTTGCCGATGCCGCCGGCACCGCCGGTGACGAGGGCGATGCGGCCCGCCAGGCTCTTCGGCTTCGGCATGCGCTGCAGCTTCGCCTCCTCGAGCAGCCAGTACTCGATGTCGAAGGCCTCCTGCTCGGGCAGCCCGACATAGGTGGAGACGCCCGACGCGCCGCGCATGACGTTGATGGCGTTGACGTAGAACTCCGCCGAGATGCGGGCGGTCGCCTTGTCCTTGGCAAAGGTGATCATGCCGACGCCGGGAACGAGGTAGACGACGGCGTTCGGATCGCGCATCGCCGGGCTGTCGTCGTGCTTGCAGCGCTCGTAGTAGCCGGCATAGTCGGCGCGGTAGGCGGCAATGGCATCGGCGAGGCCCGCGAGCGTGGCGTCGATATCGGGCCTGTCGGGATCGAAGTCGATCACGAGCGGCCGGATCTTGGTGCGCAGGAAATGGTCGGGGCAGCTGGTGCCGAGCGCTGCGAGCGGCGCCAGGTTCTTCGAGGTCACGAAGTCGAGCACAGCCCGGCTGTCGTCGAAATGGCCGACCTTGCTTTCGTCGGCGCCGATCAGGCCGCGGATGACGGGCATCAGCTTCTGCGCCACCGCGCGGCGCTCGTCGGCGGCCAGCACGGTCTTGACGGCGCCGCCGAAGGCGGGCGCGACGTTGTTCGCCTCGAACCAGGCGATCGCCTTGTTGATGATCTCGATCGTCGTCTCGTAGCATTCCTTCGCCGTGTCCGCCCAGGTGAACAGGCCATGGCTCTCCAGCACGACGCCGCGCGCCTTCGGGTTCTCCTTGCAGAATGTCTCCAGCCACAGGCCCAGCTCGTAGCCGGGGCGCTTCCACGGCAGCCAGCCGATGTCGTCGCCGAAGATCTGCTTTGTCAGTTCGCGGCTGTTCTCCGAGGCGGCGATCGCGATGATCGCGTCGGGATGCATGTGATCGACATGGACGCGCGGCACATAGGCGTGCAGCGGCGTGTCGATGGATGCGGCGCGCGGATTGAGGTTGAAGGTGCAGTGGGGGAGGTAGCCCACCATCTCGTCCTCGTGCGCAAGGCCCCGGTACAGGCCCTTCAGCGCCTGGAGCTTCTCCATGTAGAGCGTGGCGAAGCCGTCCATCTTGATCGTGCCGACGTCGCCGCCCGATCCCTTCACCCAGAGCACTTCGACCGTGCCGCCTCCGAGCGGATCCTTTTCCATCACCTTGGCCGAGGTGTTGCCGCCGCCATAGTTGGTGATGCGCTTGTCCGAGCCGAGGAGATTGGAGCGATAGAGCAGGCGTTCCGGCTCGCTCATGGCGGCCGCCTTCGCCTCGTCCCAGAGATTGGCAAGGCGCGACCCTTGTTGCTTGTCCAGCATCGGCATTTCCTCCCGGTCTTCCATGTCGCGACCCTTGGGGCCGCACCTCCAGTTCGGGATTCAATTCTCACGGATGGAACGCTCATGTCAATCATAAACGATCAAATTCGGTCATATTGCGTTGCACAATGAAAAATTATGATCAATCGTGATTGACATTGCGCGATCGTGATGGAAGCATGCGAGCAGTTGGGAGGAGCCATGCACGAGAAGGAAAGACATCGGGTCATTCTGTCGGCCGTCCAGGACAAGCCCGTCGCAACGGTGCAGGAGCTAGTGGAACTGACGGACAGTTCCGAGGCCACGATCCGGCGGGACATTGCCGCCCTGCACGTGCAGAAGCGGTTGCGCCGCGTCCGCGGCGGCGCCGAGGCGATCAATCCGCCGCAGTTCGTCGGCCTCGCCGGCCGTCCCTTCAGCGTCAACGAGGCGCTCAACGCCAGGCAGAAGCAGGCGATCGCCAAGGAAGCCGTCGCCCTCTGCCAGGACGGCGAGCCGATCATCATCAACGGCGGCACGACCACCTTTCAGATGGTGCACTTCCTGGCGAACCGGCGCATGCAGGTGTTCACCAACTCGTTTCCGATCGCAGAGCACCTTTTGAAGCACTCCAAGAACACGGTGATGCTGTCCGGCGGCACGATCTATCGCGAGCAGAACATCATCCTCAGCCCCTTCGAGAACGACGTGACCCGCAACTTCTATGCGCGGCGCATGTTCATGGGGGCGCAGGGCCTCGGCCCGCTCGGCCTGATGGAGGCCGATCCGCTGCTGATCCAGGCCGAGCAGAAGCTGATCGACCAGGCGGACGACCTCGTCGTCCTGGCCGATTCCTCGAAATTCAGGAAGCGCTCCAGCCTCATCCTGTGCGGCCTGAAGCGCATCGCAACGGTGATTACGGATTCGGGCATCGAGGATCGGGAAGCCGCGATGCTGGAGAATGCCGGCGTCCACCTGATCGTCGCGGACGTTCGGGCGGCTGTCCCGGTGGAGAATGCTCCGTCGCAGGCGTGAGGCCGGCGGGGGAGGGGAAGGAACCAGTCAGGGAGGACTAGGACATGAAGATCTGGAAGGCATTGCTCGTGGCGGCGGCCGTTTCGACGGCGCTCGTTGCAAACGTCGCCAATGCGGCGGACAAGAAGATCGCGCTGGTGGTCAAGGCGCTCGGCATCGGCTTCTTCGAGGCCGCAAACAAGGGCGCGCAGGAGGCCGCCAAGGAAATCGGTGGCGTGGAGGTGATCTACACCGGCCCGACGACGACCACGGCCGAAGGGCAGATCGAGGTGATCAACTCGCTGATCGCCCAGAAGGTCGACGCGATCGCGGTCTCCGCCAACGACACCGACGCGCTGGTGCCGGCGCTGAAGAAGGCGATGGATCGCGGCATCAAGGTCATTTCCTGGGATTCGGGCGTGGCCCCGGAAGGCCGCCTGATGCACCTGAACCCCTCGTCCAGCGCGCTGATCGGCAACATGTGCGTGAAGATGGCCGCCGACAACCTGCCGGACGGCAAGGGTGACGTGGCGATCCTCTCGGCAACCGCCACCGCGACGAACCAGAACACCTGGATCGAGGAAATGAAGAAGGTCCTGCCGAACTATGCGGGCGTCAACATCGTCACCACTGTCTATGGCGACGACCTGGCCGACAAGTCCTATCGCGAGACGCAGGGGCTCATCCAGTCCTATCCGAACCTGAAGGCGATCATCGCGCCGACCTCCGTCGGCATCGTCGCGGCCGCCCAGGCCGTCGCCGACGCCGGCAAGATCGGCCAGATCAATGTCACCGGCCTCGGCCTTCCCTCCGAAATGGCGGGCCACGTCAAGTCCGGCGCATCGAAGTCCTTTGCGATCTGGAACCCGATCGACCTCGGCTACTCCGCCACCATGATCGCCAACGACCTGATCAACGGCGCGGAAGCCAAGCCCGGCGCCGAACTGAACATGGGCCGCATGGGCAAGGTCAAGCTCGACGACAACAACGAGGGCGCGATGGCCGATCCGTTCGTCTACGACGCCTCGAACGTCGAGGAATTCGCCAAGATCTTCTGATCTGCGGCGGGTGGCCCGGCTGCCGATTGGCCGGGCCGCCATGAAGCAAGTGCATTGCCCCTCATCCGGCCTGCCGGCCGCCTTCTCCCCTTGGGCGGGGAGAAGGAGACGTGTGGCGACCTCTCGCCAGACGCAGCTACGGCGACCCGGTCTCGTCCCCTCGCCCCGCTTGAAGGGGAGAGGGCCAGGGCGAGGGGCGATCTTGAACGCGCGGCGACAAGGACGTTCGTCGCCGAGAACCATCCAATCCGACGGACGAACCCTTGCTGCAGGACACCACCACATCGCGGATGAAGCCGGCGATCGCGCTGGAGGGGATCTCGAAGTCCTTCCCGGGCGTGCATGCGCTCTCCGAAGTCTCGCTGTCGCTCTATCCGGGCTCGGTGACCGCCCTGATCGGCGAGAACGGCGCGGGCAAGTCGACGCTGGTGAAGATCCTCACCGGCATCTACCAGCCGGACGGGGGCGCGATCCGCGTCGACGGCGAGGAGGCGCACTTCCCGACGGCCAGTGCGGCCGCCAGGGCCGGGGTCACCGCCATTCATCAGGAGACAGTGCTCTTCGACGAGCTTTCCGTCGCCGAGAACATCTTTCTCGGGCATGCGCCGCGCACGCGCCTCGGCCTGATCGACTGGGCGCGGATGAATGCCGACGCCCGCAAGCTGCTGGAGCGCGTCGGCGCCAGCCTCGATCCCGCCATCCGCCTGCGCGACCTCGGCATCGCCAGCAAGCACCTCGTCGCGATCGCCCGGGCGCTCTCGATCGATGCCCGCGTGGTCATCATGGACGAGCCGACCGCGGCACTCTCCTACAAGGAGATCCACGAGCTCTACGAGCTGATCGACCGGCTCAAGGCCGACGGCAAGGCGATCCTCTTCATCAGCCACAAGTTCGACGAGATCTTCCGCATCGCCGATCGCTATACCGTCTTCCGCGACGGCCGCATGGTCGGCGAGGGCCTGATCGCCGGCACGACGCAGGACGATCTCGTGCGAATGATGGTCGGCCGGGACGTCGGCCAGGTCTTCCCCAAGCAGGAAGTCGAGATCGGCAAGCCGGTGCTGACCGTCTCCGGCTATCGTCATCCCACCGAGTTCGAGGACATCAATTTCGAGCTGCGCCGCGGCGAGATTCTCGGCTTCTACGGCCTGGTCGGCGCGGGCCGGTCCGAATTCATGCAGTCTCTGATCGGCATCACCAGGCCGTCGGCCGGCGCCGTCCGGCTGGACGACCGGGTGCTGGTCATCCGCTCGCCGGCCGAGGCGATCGAGGCCGGCATCGTCTACGTCCCCGAGGAGCGCGGCCGCCAGGGCGCGATCATCGGCATGCCGATCTTCCAGAACGTCACGCTGCCCTCGCTCGCCCGCACCTCCCGCTCCGGCTTCCTGCGCATGGCCGAGGAATTCAGGCTGGCGCGGGAATACACCTCCCGGCTGGACCTGCGCGCGGCCTCCCTCGACCAGGACGTCGGCACGCTCTCCGGCGGCAACCAGCAGAAGGTCGTGATCGCCAAGTGGCTCGCGACCCGCCCCAAGGTGATCATCCTCGACGAGCCGACCAAGGGCATCGACATCGGCTCCAAGGCCGCCGTCCACGCCTTCATGAGCGAGCTCGCCGCACAGGGTCTCAGCGTCATCATGGTCTCCTCGGAAATCCCCGAGATCATGGGCATGTCCGACCGCGTGGTCGTCATGCGCGAGGGCAGGATCGTCGGCCGGTTCGAACGCGCCGAGCTTTCGGCCGAGAAGCTGGTGCGCGCCGCCGCAGGCATATCGGAGACCGCCCCATGAATCTGCTGCTGAAAAACCGCGAGGCGCTGCTGGTCGTGGCGATCCTGTCGCTCGTCGCACTGATCACGCTGCGCTTCCCCGGCTTCATCGCGCCGGCCAACCTGGGGCGCGTCTACAACGACACCTCGATCCTGATCATCCTGGCGCTCGGCCAGATGGCGGTGATCCTCACCCGCTGCATCGATCTGTCGATGGCGGCGAACCTTGCGCTGTGCGGCATGGTCGCGGGCCTGATCAACGTGGCGTTTCCCGGCGTGCCGATCCCGCTGGTGGTCCTGGCGGTCGTGGCGCTGGGGGCGGCACTCGGCTCGATCAACGGCCTGCTCGTCTGGAAGCTCAACATCCCGCCGATCGTCGTCACCCTCGGGACGCTGACGATCTTCCGCGGCTCGATCTTCCTGCTCACCGGCGGCCAGTGGATCAATGCCCACCAGATGAGTGAAGCGTTCAAGGGCCTGCCGCGGGCCGATCTCCTCGGCATCCCCGCGCTCTCCTGGTTCTCGGTCCTCATCATCGCCGTCATGTTCGTCGTGATGACCCGCACGCCGACGGGGCGCGCCTTCTTCGCCGTCGGCGGCAATCCGCATGCGGCCGTCTATACCGGCATCGACGTCGGCCGCACCCGCTTCCTCGCCTATTGCCTGTCCGGCGCGCTTGCCGGCTTTGCCGGCTATCTCTGGGTCTCGCGCTACGCGGTCGCCTATGTCGATATCGCCCTCGGCTTCGAGCTCGACATCATCGCCGCCTGCGTGATCGGCGGCATCTCGATCGCCGGCGGGATAGGGTCGGTGCCGGGGGCGGTTCTCGGCGCCCTGTTCCTCGGCATCATCAAGAACGCCCTGCCGGTCATCAACATCTCGCCCTTCGCCCAGATGGCGATCTCCGGCATGGTCATCATCATCGCGGTCGCGGTCAATGCGCGCGCCGAGCGGCGCAAGGGCAGGGTCATTCTCAAGAAGGCGGAGGCGCACTGATGGCCGAGGCACATCCCCACATCCGTCACATCCCCGACCGCCTGCAGAGCCGCAGCTCCCGCCTCCTGAAGAGCTGGGAGAGCCTGCTCGTGGTGGTGGCGCTCCTGATCTTCGTCGCCAATTCGCTGGCCTCCCCCTATTTCCTCGATCCCTGGAACCTCTCCGACGCCACCTTCAATTTCACCGAAAAGGCGATGATCGCCTTTGCCATGGCGCTCGTCGTCATCTCCGGCGAGATCGATCTTTCGGTCGCCTCGATCGTGGCGCTGACGTCGACGGCCATGGGCTATGCCGCCACGCAGGGCTTCGAGACGCCGGCGCTGGTGGCGGTCGGGCTGGCGGTCGGCCTCGGCTGCGGCGCCATCAACGGCTTGCTCGTCACCCGGCTCGGCCTGCCTTCGATCGTCGTGACGATCGGCACCATGAGCCTGTTCCGCGGCATCGCCTTCATCATTCTCGGCGACCAGGCCTTCACCGACTATCCGGCGAGCTTCTCCTGGTTCGGCCAGGGCTATGTCTGGTGGGTGTTCTCGTTCGAGTTCTGCCTGTTTTTGGGGTTTGCGCTTGTCTATGCGGTGATCCTGCACATGACGAACTTCGGCCGCGCGGTCTACGCGATCGGCAACAACCAGACGGCCGCGCTCTTCTCCGGCGTCCGGGTGGGCCGCGTGAAATTCACGCTGTTCCTGCTGACGGGCCTGATGTCGGCGATCGCCTCGATCTGCCTGACCTCGCGGCTCGGCTCGACCCGGCCCTCGATCGCGCTCGGCTGGGAACTGGAGGTCGTGACGATGGTCGTGCTCGGCGGCGTCAGCATCCTCGGCGGCTCCGGCACGATCGGCGGCGTGGTGCTCGCGGCCTTCATCATGGGCATGGTCACCTTCGGCTTCGGCCTGCTCAACGTGCCTGGCATCGTCATGTCGATCTTCATCGGCCTGCTTCTGATCTCGGTGATCGCGCTGCCGATCCTCTATGCGCGGCTCAAGCGGCGCGTGGCGCACTAGGGAGGGACCGATGGAAAAATATGCCTTCCGCATGCGCCTCAACCCTGGCATGGCCGAGGAATACAAGGCGCGGCACGACGCGATCTGGCCGGAGCTCGCCGCCCTGCTGAAGGAGGCCGGCATCTCCGACTACTCCATCCATCTGGACGAGGAGACGGGCCTGCTCTTCGGCGTGCTGTGGCGGCGCGACGATCACAGGATGGACAGCCTGGCCGAACACCCGGTGATGAAGCGCTGGTGGGCGCACATGGCCGACATCATGGAGACGAAGCCGGACAACGAACCGGTCGCGGTGCCGCTGCGCACCGTCTTTCATATGGAATGAAGCGAGCACCATGGCCCGAACGATCGCCGTCATCGACATCGGCAAGACGAATGCCAAGGTTGCGCTCGTCGATGGCGAGAGCTTCGCCGAGATCGCGGTGCGCACCACGCCCAACGGCGTGGTGGACGCCCCGCCCTATCCGCATTTCGACACCGAACGCCTCTGGGCCTTCATCCTCGACAGCCTGCGGGTGCTGAACAGCGAGCGCCGGATCGACCGCATCTCGGTGACGACCCACGGTGCGACGGCGGCGCTGGTGGACGAAAAGGGCGCGCTCACGCTGCCGGTGCTGGACTACGAGCACGCGGGTCCCCAGGAGCTGCTGGCGGACTACGAAGCCGTTCGCCCCGCCTTCTCCGAGACGGGCACGCCGAAGCTGCCGGTCGGCCTGAACGCCGGCATGCAGCTCTATTGGCAGTCGCGCCGCTTCCCCGAGGCGTTCGCGCGGACCGCGTCCATCCTGATGTATGCGCAATACTGGTCGTTCCGGCTGACCGGCCTGCGGTCGGGCGAGGTCACCTCGCTCGGCTGTCACGCCGATCTGTGGGAGCCCGTGAACCGGCGTTACTCCACGCTGGTGCAGGAGCAGGGCTGGGAACGCCTGATGCCGCCCCTGCGCAAGGCCTCCGACGTGCTCGGGCCGATCCTGCCCGACCTTGCGGCCCTGACCGGACTGGACGCGGGAACGCCCGTCCATTGCGGCATCCACGATTCCAACGCCTCGCTGCTGCCCTATGTCCTGACCACGCCTTCGCCCTATGCGGTCGTCTCGACCGGCACCTGGGTCGTCTGCATGGCGATGGGCGCGCGCCGCCGCGCGCTGGACGAGCGGCGCGACACGCTCGTCAACGTCAATGCGCTGGGCGATCCGGTTCCGTCGGCCCGCTTCATGGGCGGCCGCGCCTTCTCCCTGCTCGGCGGCCGCAACGCGCCCGTCGGCGATGAGGCGGTCGCCTCCGTGCTGGCGCGGCAGGCGATGATCCTGCCGTCCATCCCCGATGATTCAGGACCCTTTCCCGGCCGGAAGGCCCGATGGACGATCGACAGGGCGCAGCTTGCCGAAGACGAGGTCCAGGTCGCGATCGCGTTCCATCTCGCCCTCATGAGTGCAACCTGCCTTTCGCTCATCGGCGCGGACGGGCCGGTGATCGTCGAGGGTCCGTTCTCGGGCAACGGTCGATATCTGGCGATGCTGGCGGCTGCCACCGGCAGGGGCGTGCTTGTCGGCGAAAGCGCCACCGGCACCAGTGTCGGTGCCGCCTGCCTGGCTGTGGACGGAATGCCGAAGCCGCGCCTGCGGTCGGCGGAGCCGCCGCTGCCCGAAGCCGCGGCGGCCTATGTCGAGAAATGGCGCAGCCTCGCGGGCGATTGAGGCGCGCCGGGCGCCCCGATCGTTGGCCGGCCTGGAGGTCGGATCAGAAAATCGCCGGTGCCCGGGCGGGCTGGCGGCCGTCTATACCGATAAGCGTCGCGACCGCTGCAAGCGTTGCGACAGTCAAGATCAATGCACTCAACCAAAGAACAATCATTGCTCATTCCCAAGGACATCATCGTCTGGAAAGCACTTCTAGCACCTGAAACTTGCTTTTGCCTTGCCAAATATTGACCCCGGCACTTTTTTGCCTAGCGAATTCTAGGGATATGGCGGCCGGCGCGAACCCCGAGGGCGCGCAAACGGCCGGGCGGCCGGGCCCCCCGTCCCGTGAAAGTACAGCGATGCCGCAGCGCATTAACCTTCAGGCAAGGAATTAACCATAAACATGGTCTCACGCGTCGGAATGGGGAATCTCACCATTTCCCACTCAGGCATGATGCCGTACCGCCCGTACCGGTTTCGACCCGGTATCAAGCTTCACCGAAATTGACCATGGACAGCGAAGGGCGAATTCGGCCCGACGCGCAATCGACGCCGTGCGGACTACGGAACCGCAGAACGTTTGCCACCCCCATGGACGAATTCACCGGCTTGGCCAGCAATGGCCGGGAAACTTGCATTGTGCATGGGGACAGAAAGTGCAGGAGACGCCAGCAGAACAGGCTCAGACGGGGCAGGCGGCAAGCCTTCGCGACCGGCTGAGATTCGCTGGCCTGGAACCTGCGCACGGCGACATCCTCCGCGACCACCGCAAGACCCTGGAACGTCATGTCGAAAGCGCCCTGCGCGATCTCTTCCAGCGCTTCCAGACCTTCCCCGATGCCGCCCGGCAGTTCCAGAGCGAACGGGCGATCGATCGGCTGCACGATCTCCATGCCTCCCACTGGAGCGTCCTGACCGACGCGCGTTTCGATAGCCTCTATGCCGAACGGGTGAAGGTCTTGGCGGATGCCGAGAGCCAGATGGGCCTCGATCCGCGCTGGCGCCTTTCCGGCCACACCGTCGTGCTCGAACACGTCATCGACGGACTGCTGGAGGAATACTGGCCGAAGGCGATCCTGTCCGGGACGAGGAACGCCCGCCGCAAGGAACTTTCCGAACTTCTCACCGCCTTCGTCCGCGTCGCCATGGTCGATGCGGAGATCGGCGTTTCGCTGCGTTTCAACGAGCTTCGCCACACCCACCACCGCGCGCTGGCAGAACAGCGCAAGGCCGATCAGGGCGCCTTCGAGCTTGCCTTCGGCGAGGTGATCCGCAGCCTTGCCAATCTCGACTTCACCCACGAGACCGGCGAGCAGATGCCGGAGGAGTGGCGCGCGCTGGCGGGCACGCTCGATACGGCGCTGGCCGATATCCAGCGCCATCTCGGCTCCGCCCTCGGGCACGGCGAGGTCTCGGGATCGATGGCGCAAGCGCTGTCCGCGAAGGCCGGCCATCTCGCCGAACGCACGCAGGCCCATTCCTCCGTGCTGTCCGAAACCGCATCGACGCTCACCGAGATTGCCGGCCGGCTGAAGCTGAACCTCGCCGAGACGCGCAACGCCGAGGCCGCCGCGCAGTCGACCCGCCAGTCGGCCGAACACAGCGGCCGGATCGTCGGAGAGGCCATGTCGGCGATGGCCGACATCGAGGCTTCCGCGGAAAAGATCGGCCAGATCATCGGGGTCATCGACGAAATCGCCTTCCAGACCAACCTCTTGGCGCTGAATGCCGGCATCGAGGCGGCGCGTGCCGGCGACAGCGGCCGCGGCTTTGCGGTCGTGGCCCAGGAGGTGCGGGCGCTGGCCCAGCGCTCGGCCGACGCGGCGCGCGAGATCAAGCAGCTCGTCAGCGGCACCAAGGCGCAGGTCGAGGCCGGTGTCGATCACGTCAACCGCACCCAGGATGCGATCGGCAACATCGTCGTGCAGGTCACCGGCATCAACGATGCGATCGCTGCGATTGCGCGTGCCAGCGACGAGGGCGTTGGCGGCCTCGATGCCGTGAGCGCCGATCTCGGCCGCCTGGGCTCGCAGGCCCGCGCCGATGCCGATCTGGCCGAGGGGCTGGATCGTGCTGGCGGCGATCTCCACACCGTCATCCTCGAGCTCGGACAGACCATCCGCCAGTTTCACCTGCGCCAGCCGCAGGCACCTGCACGGCCGGTCGAGGCTTCCCGGCAGATCCAGCATGCGCCCGCAGCGGCTCCGGTGGCCGTGCGCGCAGTCGGGTACGGAGGCTGACGATGCGACAGGACCGGCCCTGCCACGAATTCTCATCGCGACGCAGCCGGCGCGAAGGCTCCGGCTGGTTCGCGCCCGAACAGACGTCCCGGACAATCAACGCTGACACAAGCAGACAAGGAACGCAGTGATGGCGAGCAAGAAGGCCGCTCAGAAAAGCCTGAGCCTGGCACCCGTGCTGGATCTCAACGAGGCGACCGCGCTTCGCGACAAGCTGATGGCGCTGAAGGGCAGTGACCTGGCGATCGACGCTTCCGCCGTCGAGCGCATCGGCGCCCTGTGCGCACAGGTCCTGATGGCCGCTGCCAAGACATGGGAAGCCGACAAGCGCAGCTACACGTTCGCCAAGGCATCGGAGCCGTTCCTCAAGACGATGCAACTGATCGGCGTCAACATTGAACACCTGCTGGCCAAGGAGATTCAGCGATGAAAAAGAAGGTGCTTACCGTGGATGATTCACGGACGATCCGGAACATGCTTCTGGTGACCCTGAACAATGCCGGGTTCGAGACGATCCAGGCGGAGGACGGCGTCGAGGGGCTGGAAGTCCTGGAAGAGGCCAATCCCGATGTCATCGTCACCGACATCAACATGCCGCGCCTCGACGGCTTCGGCTTCATCGAGGGCGTGCGCCGCAACGAGAAGTACCGGGCGATCCCGATCCTCGTCCTGACGACCGAGAGCGATGCGGAAAAGAAGAACCGCGCCCGCCAGGCCGGCGCGACCGGCTGGATCGTCAAGCCGTTCGACCCCACCAAACTCATCGATGCAATCGAGCGCGTGACCGCTTAAATCGAGGTTCCTCCCGATGGATATGAACGAAATCAAGGAGATCTTCTTCCAGGAGTGCGAGGAGCAGCTCGCCGAACTGGAATCCGGTCTCTTGAAGCTGAACGATGGCGATCGCGACCCGGAGACCGTCAATGCGGTCTTCCGCGCGGTGCACTCGATCAAGGGCGGGGCAGGTGCCTTCGGCCTGGACGATCTGGTGTCCTTCGCCCACGTTTTCGAGACCACACTTGATTGCGTTCGATCCAACAAGCTCGAGCCGAACCAGGACGTCCTGAAGGTAATGCTGAAGTCGGCCGACGTGCTGGCCGACCTGACGAATGCCGCCCGCGACGGCGGCGGCGTCGACGAGGCGCGCAGCAAGCAGCTGATCCGCGAACTCGAGGCGCTCGCCAACGGGGAGATGCCGGCGGCAAGCGAGGCCCCGGCGGCAAAGCCCGCGCCCGCGCCGCAGGCGGCAGCGCCCGCCCCGGCGGCACCGGCCGTCAACGACGAAGGCTTCCAACCGATCCCGTTCTCCTTCGATGATTTCGGCGGCGAGGAGAAGCCGGTCGAGCCCTACGCGCCGACCTGCGAGATCCTGTTCCACCCCAAGCGCGAACTCTATGCCAAGGGCAACGAGGCCGCGCTGCTGCTGCGCGATCTCTCCCGCATCGGCGAGATGAGCATTCGCTGCGACATGGACAGCCTGCCGCTGCTGCAGGACATGAACCCCGAGGAAGCCTATTTCTCCTGGAAGATCTCCATCACGACCGAGAAGGGAGAGGACGGCGTCCGCTCCGTCTTCGAATTCGCCGAATGGGATTGCGATCTGGAAGTCCGCACCGTCGAGGAAGACCACGAGCCGGAAGCGGGCGACGACGAGCTGCCGATGCAGCCGGTTCCGTTCGACCTCTCCATCCTCGACGACGCCGACACCGATGTTCCGGCCGAAGCCGACGAAGCCCCGACCCCGGTCAAGCAGACCGCGGTCGCCGAGAGCAACGTCGTGCCGATCGCGGCCAGCCCCCGCGCAGAGGCTCCGAAGAGCGAGGCCAGGGCCGTCCCGGCCGCGCAACAGGCTGCCGCCGCCGCCAGCCCGGCTGCATCCGCAGCGTCCGCCGCTGCCGCGGCACCGACCATCCGCGTCGATCTCGACCGCGTCGACCGCCTGATCAACCTGGTGGGCGAGCTCGTCATCAACCAGGCGATGCTCTCCCAGAGCGTCATCGAGAACGACAACAACGGCGTTTCCTCGATCAACATGGGCCTGGAAGAGCTGCAGCAGCTGACCCGCGAGATCCAGGACTCGGTCATGGCGATCCGCGCGCAGCCGGTGAAGCCGGTGTTCCAGCGCATGTCGCGCATCGTCCGCGAAATCGCCGACGTGACCGGCAAGTCGGTCCGCCTGATCACCGAGGGCGAGAACACCGAAGTCGACAAGACCGTCATCGACAAGCTGGCCGAGCCGCTGACGCACATGATCCGCAACGCCGTCGACCACGGCCTGGAAGCGCCCGAGAAGCGCGAGGCGCTCGGCAAGAATCCGGAAGGCACGGTCCGCCTGACGGCGAAGCACCGCTCCGGCCGCATCGTCATCGAGCTTGCCGACGACGGCGGCGGCATCAACCGCGAGAAGGTCCGCCAGAAGGCGATCGACAACGACCTGATCGCAGCCGATGCCAACCTGTCGGACGAGGAGATCGACAACCTGATCTTCCACGCCGGCTTCTCCACCGCCGACAAGATCTCCGACATCTCCGGCCGCGGCGTCGGCATGGACGTGGTCAAGCGCTCGATCCAGGCGCTCGGCGGCCGCATCACGATCTCGTCGAAGCCCGGCCAGGGCTCGGTCTTCACCATGAGCCTGCCGCTGACGCTCGCCGTCCTCGACGGCATGGTGGTCACGGTTGCCGGCCAGACGCTCGTCGTGCCGCTGACCGCCATCGTCGAGACGCTGCAGCCGGAAGCCTCCGCGATCCATTCCTTCGGCGCCAGCCAGCGGCTGATCTCGATCCGCAACTCCTTCTGCCCGCTCGTGGACGTCGGCCGGATCCTGAACTTCCGCGCCACCCAGGCCAACCCGGTCGACGGTGTCGCGCTTCTGGTCGAATCCGAAGGCGGCGGACAGCGGGCGCTGATGGTCGATGCGATCCAGGGCCAGCGCCAGGTCGTCATCAAGAGCCTCGAGGCCAACTACACCCACGTGCCGGGCATCGCCGCGGCGACGATCCTCGGCGACGGGCGCGTGGCGCTCATCCTCGATGTCGACGCCGTCGTCGCCGCCTCGCGCGGCCAGTCCCTGAAACAAGAAATCTCGCTCGCAGCAACCGGTTGATGCCATGACTTATGCAGCCAAATCACTGACGCAGGGCCGGGAGCTCATCGCCTTCCGGATCGGGGATCAGGAATTCTGTGTGAACATCATGTCGGTACGGGAGATCCGCGGCTGGACTCCCGCAACGCCGATGCCGCATGCGCCGCCCTACGTGCTCGGCGTCATCAACCTGCGCGGCGCGGTCCTGCCGATCATCGACATGTCCATGCGCCTCGGCATGAAGCCGGCGGAGCCGACGGTCCGGCACGTGATCATCGTGGCGCAGGTCGGCCCGAAGACCGTCGGCCTGCTGGTCGATGCGGTGTCCGACATCCTGACGGTCACCGACGACAACGTGCAGCCGACCCCGGATATCGCCAACGAGATGGCGAAGAACTACGCGCGCGGCATCCTCGCCATCGAGGGCCGGATGATCTGCATGATCGAGCTGGAGGCGCTCTTCCCGCACGTCGAAAGCGAAGCAGCATGATGTCGGCCGCCTTCGAGCCCAGACTGTCCCCGGACGAATGCCTGGCAACGGGCGAGTATCCGTTGACCCGCCGCGATCTCAGCGAGATCGCAGCGATGATCTATGCCGATGCCGGCATCCATCTCAATGAGACGAAGGCTTCGCTCGTCTATTCGCGGCTGTCCAAGCACATCCGCAATCTCGGCCTGAAGGGGTTTCGCGAATACTGTGCCCTCGTCTCCTCGCCGGAAGGAGCGCCGGCGCGACGGGAGATGCTGTCGCACCTGACGACGAACTTCACCCGCTTCTTCCGCGAGAACCACCACTTCGAGCATATGAAGCACGACGTGCTGCCGGGGCTGATCGCCCGCGCCAAGGCCGGCGGCCGCGTCCGCATCTGGTCGGCCGCCTCCTCCGACGGCCAGGAACCCTATTCGATCGCGCTCACGCTCTTGACGCTGCTGCCGAATGCGGCCGACTACGACATCCGCATTCTCGCCACCGACATCGATCCGAAGATCCTGGCGCTCGCCCGGGCCGGCGCCTATGACGCCGCCGCCCTCGAGACCGTCAACCCGGCGATGCGCAAGCAGTATTTCCGCGAGGTGGACATCGACGGCCGCCGCAAGTGGCAGATCGATGACCGCGTCAAGAAGCTGATCACCTACAACGAGCTGAACCTGATGGCCCAGTGGCCGTTCAAGGGGCCGTTCGACATCATCTTCTGCCGCAACGTCGTCATCTATTTCGACGAGCCGACGCAGATGAAGATCTGGACACGCTTCGCCGGCATGCTGGCGGAGGGCGGGCATCTCTATATCGGCCATTCCGAGCGTGTGTCGGGCGAATCCAAGGCGCTCTTCGACAACATCGGCATCACCACCTATCGCTACACCGGGAGGGGAAGACGCGCATGACAGCACCCGCACGCGTTCTTGTCGTCGACGATTCGCCCACCATGCGCGGGCTGATCACGGCCGTGCTGCGCGCCGATCCCGATGTCGATGTCGTCGGCCAGGCCGGCGACGCGATGGAGGCCCGCAACGCCATCAAGCAGCTCAACCCGGACGTCGTCACGCTCGACATCGAGATGCCGAACATGAACGGGCTGGAATTCCTGGACAAGATCATGCGGCTTCGTCCGATGCCGGTGATCATGGTGTCCACGCTGACCCACCGCGGCGCGGAAGCGACGCTGGCCGCGCTCGAGATCGGCGCCTTCGATTGCGTCGGCAAGCCGCAGCCGGGCGATGCCCGTCCCTTCGGCGACCTGGCCGAGAAGGTGAAGGCCGCCGCCCGCTCGCAGCGACGCTACATCCGCTCCGAGCCGGCATCGCCGGTGCAGCCGCCGGCCAATGCCAACGCCGCCGACGCCTACCGGACGGGCCGGAAGATCGTCGCGATCGGGGCCTCGACCGGCGGCGTGGAGGCGCTGATCACCGTTCTCCAGAAGTTCCCGGTCAACTGCCCGCCGACGGTCATCACCCAGCACATGCCGCCCAGCTTCACCAGGAGCTTTGCCGAGCGCCTGAACCGCCTCTGCGCCCCGCGCGTGGAGGAGGCGACGGACGGCGCGAGGCTCGAGATCGGCAAGATCTACCTGGCACCGGGCGGCGAGCGGCACCTGCAGGTCGCCAGCACGACTGCGCCCTGCTGCCGCCTTCTCGACCGGGACCCGGTCAACGGCCATCGGCCCTCGGTCGACGTGCTGTTCGATTCGGTGGCCGAACTTGCCGGCCGCAATGCCGTCGGTGTCATCCTGACCGGGATGGGACGGGACGGAGCGGCCGGACTACTGAAGTTGCGCCATGCCGGTGCCCGCACGATCGGCCAGAACGAAAAGACCTGCATCGTATATGGGATGCCGCGGGTGGCCTACGAACTTGGCGCGGTGGAACATCAGCTTCCGCTTGCGTCCATCGGGGAGGAAATCCTGAAGCTTACTGCGGCCCGCAAAGAAGGGAGCGACTAATGTCTATCGCTGAGAAAATCAAAGTACTAATTGTCGACGATCAGGTGACCAGCCGATTGCTTTTGGGAGACGCGCTGCAACAGCTCGGCTTCAAGCAGATCACCGCGGCCGGCGACGGCGAACAGGGTCTGAAGATCATGACCCAGCAGCCCCACCACCTGGTCATTTCGGACTTCAACATGCCCAAGATGGATGGGCTGGTCTTCCTTCAGCACGTTCGCGCCAACCCGGCGACGAAGAAAGCGGCCTTCATCATCCTGACGGCGCAGGGCGACCGCGCGCTGGTGCAGAAGGCGGCGGCACTCGGCGCCAACAACGTGCTCGCCAAGCCCTTCACCATCGACAAGATGAAAGCGGCCATCGAAGCCGTGTTCGGGGCCTTGAAATGATCACTGAGGCAGGGACGCGCCGCGTCCACCTGATACAGGGTGAGTACAAGGTGATGAACGACCCGGATGTCGTGCTGACGACGATCCTGGGATCCTGCGTCGCCGCCTGCCTGCGCGACCCGGTCGTGGGCGTCGGTGGAATGAACCACTTCCTGCTCCCCGGCTCCATGGAGGCGATGGCGGCAGGTGGTGATGCCACCCGCTACGGCGTGCATCTGATGGAGCTTCTGATTAACGGCCTGCTGAAGCAGGGCGCGCGCCGGGACCGGCTCGAGGCCAAGATCTTCGGCGGCGCCAAGACGATTGCGACCTTCTCCAATGTCGGCGAGCAGAATGCCCGGTTCGCCCGGCAGTTCCTGACCGACGAAGGCATCAAGATCGTCGGCGAGAGCACGGGCGGCGAGCACGGGCGCAAGCTCGAATACTGGCCCTCCACCGGCCGCGCCCGCCAGCATGCCCTGACCGGCGTCGAGGCACAGCGCACGGTGGCCCTGGAGCAGCGGCCCATTCCGGCGCCGAAGCCGGTGGAAAACGCGATCGAATTCTTCTGATGCCGCAAGCGGCCTCGGGGCATGAGGGATGTGGCCGCATGCGCAGGCCTGTGGACGGGCGGCGCGCGGTGAAACGGAGATACCATGAAAGCCGACTACCTGAATGAAGTGACTGACATGGAGGAATCCGTCCCCGCCGTCCTGATGCGCGTCGTCACGGAACTGCACGACGTCGCCTACCTGATCGAGCGCATCGAGCCGCAGCTTGCCGAGCTTCACCCCGAGGCGGGCGAGAACACCGCGCAGCGCATGATGGTCCTGCAGGGCATCGACCTCGCCGTCCAGAAGGCCCGCGGTCTCGCCGATTTCCTCGGCCAGGTCACCGCCGGCATGCCGGAGGCCTGGGCCGTGGACGTGACGACGGCGCTGAACCTCGTCAAGCTGAGCGACATGAAGACGGCGCTCGGCAACGGATCCCTGCGATCCTTCAACTCCCAGCCGCTCTCCAAGGCCTCCGGCGACTTCGAGGCCTTTTGATTCGCAAGCCCGCCGTGGCGCCTTGTGAAGATGCGGGGCGTCCATGATCGCGGTCAACCGGCGCCATCAGGGTGTCGGTCAAATCAAAATATTGATTTTGAAAAGTTATTCTTGATCGCGGCGCCCAGGGTCACTCCCCTGTCGGCGCCGTGCTGCACCGCATTCCCGCGAAACGCTCGCGCAAGTTTCACATTCTAGTTTGCCCCCGGGTCGATCAGGCCTGCGTGACTCTGGCCATGAAGGCGCCGTTGGCAGCGGTGCGTTTCCGGGGTCGGGCAATTTAAACTGAGCGGATCTGCCATTTTCGGCCTGCGGCGGATCCGGCAAAGTTGGTGCGGGAACAGAATGAATCTGTTGGAACAGCTTAAGAGTATGGGCAAGAACCTGGCGTCGCTCGGGCAACCGAAACTGGCGCTTCTGGCCGGGGCCGGGGTCGTCACGATCGCCCTGGTGCTCGCAGCCGCCTTCTTTGTCAACAAGCCCGCCTACGAGACCCTTTATGTCGGTCTCGAAAGCACCGACATGAACCAGATCAGCGTGGCGCTCGCCGAGGCGAACATCGACTTCCAGACCGGCGCGGACGGCGCCAGCCTGCAGGTCCCGGTGGGCCAGACCGGCAAGGCCCGGCTCTATCTCGCCGAGCGCGGCCTGCCGAGCAGTTCCAACTCCGGCTACGAGCTCTTCGACAACGTCGGCTCGCTCGGCCTCACCTCCTTCATGCAGGAAGTCACCCGCGTCCGCGCGCTCGAGGGCGAGATCGCCCGGACGATCCAGCAGATCAACGGCATCGCCGCTGCACGCGTGCACATCGTCATGCCCGACCGCGGAAACTTCCGCCGCGCGGAACAGCCGCCGACGGCCTCGGTGATGATCCGCGCCGGCAGTGCTGCCGGGCGCAAGGCGGCCGCATCCATCCGACAGCTGGTGGCCGCATCCGTTCCCGGACTGGAAGCCGAGCATGTGACGATCCTCGATTCCGCCGGCCAGCTGCTGGCCTCCGGCGACGATTCCGACAGCAACACGCTCAACCGTTCGCTCAATATCGTCCAGTCGGTCCAGGAGGACGTCGAGCGCAACATCGAAAAGGCGCTGGCGCCCTTCCTCGGCATGGACAATTTCCGCGCCAGCGTCATGGCCGCGCTGAACACCGATTCGCAGCAGACGCAGGAAACCGTCTTCGATCCGGAATCGCGGGTCGAGCGGTCCGTCCGCGTCACCAAGGAAAGCCAGCAGTCCAGTCAGAGCGAACTGCAGCGCCCGGCGACCGTCGAGCAGAATATTCCGCAGGGCGGCCCCGAGGCCGGCACCGGCCCGCAGTCGAGCGACCAGGCCGACAAGAAGGAAGAGCAGACCAACTACGAGATCAACAGCAAGACGATCGCCACTGTTCGCAACAGCTACCAGATCGAGCGTCTTTCGGTTGCCGTTGTCGTCAACCAGGGCAGGCTTGCAGCGCTTGTCGGCGAGCCCGCCGACCAGGCGAAGATCGACGCCTACCTCGCCGAGATGCAGAAGATCGTCTCGTCCGCTGCGGGCCTGAACAGCGAACGCGGCGACGTCGTCACCCTGACCGCCATGAACTTCCTCGACAACGTGCTCCTCGACGAGGCCGTTCCCGGTCCGGGCGTGATGGAGACGCTGACGCGCAACCTCTCGACCATCATCAACGCGCTCGCCTTCGTCGCCGTCGCCTTCCTGGTGGTCTGGTTCGGCTTCCGCCCGGTCGTCCGCTCGGTCGCAGGTGGCACCGGTGCCGCAGCCCTGGAAAGCGACGCGGCCGGCCTCGAGCTGCCCGACTTCTCGCCGGCCGTGGGTGTCGGCGCAGGCCCGGGCGCGCTGATGGACGGCTTCGGCTCCGACTTCGGCTTCGACAGCACGGACGATCTTCTCAGCGCCGGCGACGACGAGGGTGTGTTCAACCGCCGCGTCAAGGAAGGCCCCGAGCGCCGCCTGTCGCGCATGGTGGAGATCAGCGAGGAACGCGCCGCCAAGATCCTCCGCAAATGGGCCGAGAACCAGGCGGCCTGACCGGAACGAAAGAAACGATGCGAAATCCCGCCCCCGGCGGGATTTTTGCGTTCCGGAGGAGGCGTGCGGGACTTTGTCCGCCCCCCTGACGTCGGCCCAGCCGGGCCAGGCGTGACGGCCCGCAGCGCTCCGTTCGGCTTTTGGGACAGGATGGCGGGGAGATGGGCCTGGTGGTTCCGCAGCACTGTCGGTGGCGCCTGGACGGTTGCCGTAGCTCTGCCGGCGGAGGGCAAAATGGGTCCCGCTGGGCAAAGTTTCGCCAGAGAGTGTGGCCCAAAAGCGACGAAATCGGCGGCCTGCGGAGTCCCGTGACGTTACGTCAGGCAGGAAACGCGCCCATACCGCAGCGATCACGAAAAATTTGTTTGGGGGCGGCGGGCCGTTCCTGCGGCGAAATTCAATCCGCCGGACCGTCGTCACGGCCTTGTCGTCTCACGGTTGCATTCCGCCCCATTGGCAAAACATGATGATTAACAAAAGTTTAATTCCGGCCGCCCGGCGGCGGGACCGGCATCCGCCGAAGCTGCGCGAATCGATTCAGGAAATGATCGAAAAGTAAATCCCCAGTTGGGCCCTGTGGCTTTTGATTCGCGCCTCTGTAGACTTTAGTTACTGATTCGTTTGGTGAATCCCGTCCATGCGGCTTGATCGCTGGCGGCGCCGATTGAGGGCGCTGGTGCGAAGGGGGGCGGGATGATCCAGCCGAGTTCGGCAACGGGGGCTACTATGGAAACGATGAGAGCGGATGTATCGCTCCGGGAATCCTATGGATTCTCTGCGGTGAGCTGTGAGCGTAAGAGTGCGCGTGAGCAACTGGTCGATCAGTTGGGGCGCAGTGCGGACCGCGCCGGACTCACGGCAGGGTTGAGGGCGCTGACCCAGTATGTCAGCGCGTCCCACTACCTGCTGGTCCGCCACGATATGTCGTTCAGCGCCGACATCGGCTTCGTGGTCGCCTCTGACTGGCCGTTCGACATGGTCCGCAGTCTCGCCGCCGCACTCGACGGCGCCAACTGCCGCATGAGCGATCTCGACCGCTCCAACAGCCTGATGCAGCCGGTATTCTCCCAGTTCTGCGACGACATTGCTGTGCCGTCGGGCGTGAGCCGGGAGTACTGCACCATCACCTTCAACGTCGGGCGCGTGCGCATGACGCTGATGCTGCTGTTTCCGGAGCACTACATCCTGTCGCAGAGCAACCTGCGTGACGTGGGGTTGCTGACCGGCTACTTCGCAAGCGTCTGCTGCAAGCCGGCCGCCCGCCAGGATCGTGAATCCGAGCTGACGGATCGCGAGGTGGAGTGCCTCTACTGGATCGCCGAGGGCAAGACCAGCGACGAGATCGCGGTGATCCTCGGCATCTCCCGGAACACCATCAACAACTACATCACCAGCGTGATGCGCAAGACGGCGACCAAGACCCGTTCCGAGGCGATTGCCTGGGCCGTGCGCAACAATCTCGTCTGAGGTGAGAGAAATGGTGCATCCCTTCTCCCAGCCGGGCGGCGAAGGTCCCGAGATCAGGATCGCCAAGCTGTCGCGTCCCAAGCGCACGACGGATGTGGTGGCAGCCCTCCAGCATATGCAGAAGGTCGTGGGGGCGAGGAACTTCGCCGTGTTCCGCGTTCTCGGCCGGGGGCTGCCGTCGACACGCCGACTCACCTGCACGCTCAGCAGTTGGGCGGGGGAAACCGAGAATATGGCGCGCGGGCTGGTGGAGGCGCATGGCGAGGCGCTCATGGCCCACCTCGATACGTCCATGCTTCCCGTCGTCTGGGAAGGCGAGGATGCGAACGCCTTCGTCTCCGACGAGCTTGCGGCCTTCGTGCAGCGCCTTCCGGCAAGCCGGTTGCCCTGTGCCGGCATTGCCTTTCCTGTCCGGCTGGGCTCGAGCGGCAACGGCTTCGTCGTCCTGGTCGGCGACTTCCTCAGGGTCGACACCGATCTCGTGCTCGACATGCACATGCGCGCCGGCCACATCATGGTCGACCTGCTGGCGGCGGACGAGAAGCGGCTGCAGCCGGCGGAAGCGCTCAACGAGCGGGAGATCGCCTGCCTGCAGATGGCGGGCGACGGCTGCATCAGCGAGTCGATCGCCGAAAAGCTCGGGCTCTCGGTGCATACGGTCAATGCCTATCTGGGCACGGCGACGACGAAGCTGGACGCGGTCAACCGCGTCCAGGCGATCGCCAAGGCGATACGCCTGGGCTACATCCGCTGAAATAGGCGCGATAGGCTTTAGTGGCTCTGCATCGGCAGCTGCGCCGAACGCTTGAATCGCGCGTCCCTGAGGCTCGCTGCGAGCAGGTCGGTGTTGTCGTCGGGATCGACGGCGGGGTCTTCGAAGGCGACGTGGGTCACTTCCACGCCGGCGCGCTCGTTGCCGAGCTGGAGCCGCGCATAGACGGTGCAGCCGCGCGGGCGCAGTTCCAGATCGAGCGTCACCTCGGGCTCGCCGCCCCAGTCGAGCTTGTAGTCGCCGCCGGCGCCGAAAACGACGGTGCCGGGGAGGAAATACAGCTCGGCTGCAGATGAAACCAGGTCGGACAGGTTTCCGTAGCACTCGAATCGCAACAGCGATACCAGGTCGGCCGCATCAAGCAGCCGCAATTCCGATGCAACCGGGCCGATCGCTTCGGCCACGATCCTCTCGCGCTGGGCAGAATAGGAGCTTTTTCTCATCGGATCTCTTTTACCGTCTCATCTGGGGCGAAGCTGCGTAGACCCGGTGAATCAGTTCCGCCACTGCCTTGTAGAACACCGGTGGAATGACACTATCCACCGAGACTTGCGCAAACATGGAGCGCGCAAGCGGCGGATCCTCGAACACCGGGATGCCGTTTTCCTCCGCGAGCTCGCGAATCTTGAGCGCCACCAGGTCCTGGCCCTTGGCGACCACCACCGGGGCGTCCTGTTCCTCGCGGACGTAGCGCAGCGCCACGGCGAAGTGCGTCGGGTTGGCGATGACCAGGGTGGCGCGGGGAACCGCGGCGATCATGCGCTTGCGGGCGCGGTCGCGCTGGATCGAGCGGAGCCGGCTCTTGACGATCGGGTCGCCCTGCGCCTGCTTGTGCTCCTCCTTGACCTCCTGCTTGGTCATCCTGAGCTCCGAGAACCAGTGATGGCGCGTCCAGGCGAAGTCGATCGCCGCGATCACCGCGGTTGCGAAGAGAATGATCACCATGATCGTGTTCGCTTCGCTGGCGAGGATATGGAAGATCACCGCCGGATCGGAGAACATCGCATTCAACGTCGCGAAGTAGTCGTCCCACAGCACCATCACGACGACCACGGACACCGCGCCGACCTTGATCAGCGCCTTGCCGAACTCCACGAGCCCGGGCTTGCCGAAGATGCGGGTGAAGCCCTGGATCGGCGACAGGCGCGACAACTGCGGGCGCACGCGCTCCAGCACCGGGCTCGGCATGTTCTGCAGGATCGATGCGGCCAGGCCGAACAGCATCATCATCGCCAGTGCCGGCAGCAAAAGCGCGCCCGCCTCCCAGCCGAGATGGCGGAAGAGGGCGACGACGTCGCCGCTGTTCTCCAGGTCCCAGGCCTCCGGCTGCTCGAACAGGTCCCGCAGCGTCTCGGTCACGCGCAGGAAGCCGCCGGGCAGGAAGAACACCAGGAAGAGGTACGCCGCCACGGTGGACGCGAAGACGGGGACCTCGCGCGCGAATGGCGTGTTTCCCTTCTCCGCGGCATCGCGAAGCTTTTTCTCTGACGGGGCTTCTGTTTTGCTTTCCTTGTCCTCATCGTCGGCCATGGAAAGGTCCTTCCGGAAAGCGCTCTGCAACACATGATTCGGCCGGCAGTCGACCCATGGTCCGCCGTACCGACAAATGGAAAGGGACCCGGATCTTCATCAGATTCGGGTCCCGGAAACGGTCGATCTTTGAATGGGGCGAGTCAAGCCGCTCAGGCGGCGGCCGCGGCCTCTTCCTTTTCTTTCAACTGAATCTGTCCGGCCGCCGCCAACCTGATCGCCTCCTGGGTGATCGAGCGCCGGGCGATCGCGACTTCGCGCGGATTGCCCGGGTCGCCGCCTGCGAGGTCCGATTCGATCATGCGGCGCTGGCGTGCGCCGATCGACGACAGCACGGCCTCGCGCAGCTCCATCGACGTTCCGCGCAGGGCGGCGGTGATGATGTCGCCGGCCACGTCGTTGAACAGCGACACGCGGCTCTTCTGCGGCATGATGAGGAGGTCTTCGAACAGGAAGATCTTCGGCCGGACCTTCTTGACCGAGGCGGTGCTGATCGTCTCCAGCGACGCCAGCAGTTCGTCGACCTGGTTCTTCTCCATCTCGTTCATCATCTCGGCGACCTTGTTCGAGCCGGGCGAGTTCCGCTCCGCCTCGAAGGCGTCCATCATTTCCCGCACCCGGCCCTCGATGATCGCGGCGGCCTTCGGGCTGACGTCCTTCAGGTTGACGGTGCGGTTGATGATGTCGGCGCGACGTTCCTCCGGCACCTCGAGCAGCACCTTGGCGCCAAAGGCCGACGGCATCATCGACAGGATGTAGGAGATGGTCTGCGGATGCTCCTTCAGCAGGAACTGGCTGATGAAGGTGGCGTCGGCGTCCTGCAGGCGGTCCCAGATGGTGGTCTCGTAGGCCTGGAATGCGGTGCGGCGGCCGAGCAGGCCGTCCACTTCGTCCGGCGTCAGCCCCTCTTCGAGGATGCCCTCCATCATCTTGGCGTTGTCCATCAGGCCCGCGCCCTCGGTGAACAGGTCCTCGAACTCGTTGACGAGCTCGAGCAGTTCCTGCGGAGGGATGGGGCGAAGGTTCTGCGCCGCTGCGATGATGCTCTGCAGCTCGCTCTGGGTGAAGAACTTCAGGAGCTTGCCGGCCACGGGCTTGCCCATCGCCAGAAGAACGGCGGCTGCCTTGTCGACCGGCTTGAGTGGCGCCCCGACCGCGGTGCTGCCGAAATTGTCGAAATCCATCATGGATGCCTCCTGAAACCTTTCACCGGTATCAGCTCATTTCAGTTGTGGGATGTGCTCTTGACCTCGATGAGCTTGACCCCGAAGCGGGTGTCGTCGTTCTCGAGCACGGTAATCTCGCCGCGGCCGATCACCCGGCCGTTCACCATCACGTCGACCGGCTCGCCGATGCGCCGGTCGAGCGCGATCGTGGCGCCCTCCGTCAGGCCCATCAGCCCGGATACGAGCATCTGCGAGGAGCCGAGGACGATCTGCAGGTCGATCGGAATGTCCATGATCAGGCCGAGGTTGGCCTCCATGGCGCTTCCCGGGCGCGCCGGGGTCTCGTCCAGGCTGGCGCTGCCGAAGTCCTCTCCGCCGAACCCGGTATCGCCGAAGGCCGAGGTGCCGGTGCTGCCGAAGTCGCCGCCGAAGCCGGCCTCGGTCGTCTCCGTGCCGAACTCGCCGCCGAACGCCGCAAGCGGGTCGGCGTCGCCGCCGGTGGGGAAGTCCATGCCGAAGTCGGTGGCAGGTGCGCCTGAGGCATCCTGCTGCAGGACGCCGCGGAGGTCGTCGATTGCCTGTTCGAGCTCGGCGTCGTTCGCGGTGACGGCGGAGGCGAGGTCGTCTGCAAGGGGTGCTTTTTTCGGTGCCATGTGATCACTATTCCATTTGAAACTTGCCCGAGGCGTGCTGCCGGGCCTGATCCTATCCGACGATATGTTGCAGGAGCTCGTCTTCCGAGCCGTAGGTATCCTTCACCCGAACCGTGTAGCGCGCGCCCGACCGCCCGAACTCGCAGACGTAGAGCTTGTTGCCGTTGGCGCTGACGTCGACGCGGACGTCGCCGGAATCGTGGAAGGGGATAATGTCGCCCGCCTGCAGGCGGCTGATCGTGTCGAGCGTCTGGCTTTCCAGCTTGATGCGTGCCTGGAGGGTGACCTTCGAACGGCGGACCTGTTCGCTCAGCTGCTCGCTCCACTCCTTGCGCGTCTTGGCGGTGTTCGCCGGCCGCGGCGGGGCGATCACCGATTTCAGGAGCGCCCGCTGCGGAACGACCACGAAGAAGCTCGACAGGACCGGGCCGATGCCGACGGACATCTTCACCGTCGCCGCAAAGGCCTCCTCCGAACCGTCGGCCGGGGCCTTCCGGCCTTCTACGTTGTAGGCGGGGCCGATGATCGGCTCGTAGCCGTTGCGGTCGCCGACCGCGGTCTTGAGGACGCCGGATATCCTGTCGAACACCATGGCGGCGATGTCGAGTTCGATCGGCGACAGCGCCCGGGGCTCCGGCTCCTCGATCGATTCGCGGGCGGCGCCCAGCATGTTTTCGATCAGCGTGATGATGAACGGGCTGTCGCAGATGACGGCGTACTGGTCGCTCCAGTTGCGCAAGGCGCAGTCCGAGATCGCCATCGCGCCGCCGAGCCCGGAGACGAGCTGCCCGAAGCGGCCGATCTCGTAGCCGGCATAGGTCACCGCCACATCGAAGCCGAGCTCGCTTTCGAAGACGTCGGGAAGGAACTCCGAGAAGACCTCGCCCAGCGCCGCGCAGCGCCTGGAGATGGTCTCGCGGTCGCCGAGCTGGCCCGTCAGGCGGGCGAGTACGATCGGGTCCTGTTTCGACTTTGCTGAGGCTGTCATGGTTTCCCCGCTCATTTAGGCTGCCTTGGCGTCGCTGCCGCCGCCAGGGTTCATCATTTCCTGCTCGACCGCGTCGATCGAGGGACGCTCGTATGCGGAGATCGTCTTGCGGCCGTATTCCAGCGCGACCTGCGGCACGGAGCCGTTCATGTAGGCGAGCAGCGTCTGCTTGACGATGACGTAGAGCCTGTTCTGCTTGGTGCGCACCGACTTGATGTTGGCGATGATCGGCGAGACGATTGAATAGGAGAGGAACACGCCGAGAAGGGTGCCGACGAGGGCGGCCGCGATCTTGCCGCCCAGGATCTCCGGCGACTCGTTGATGGCGCCCATCGCCTTGATAACCCCGAGAACGGCGGCCACGATACCGATGGCCGGAAACGCGTCGCCCATGGTCATCAGCGCGTGGTAGGGCTTCATCTTGTCGTGGGTGATGGTCTGGATCTCCTCGTCCATCAGCGCCTCGATCTCGTGGGCCCGGGCGTTGCCGATGATGATGAGGCGCACGTAGTCGCAGATGAACGCGGTCAGCTCCTTGTTCTGCAGCACGGTCGGCGCGGCCTGGAAGATCGAGGAATCGTCGGGATTGTCGATATGGGCCTCGATCTCGTTGCGCGACTTCGTGCGCAGGTCCCGCATCAGGCTGTAGAGGACGCCGAGCGTATCGAGATAGTGCCGCTCCTTGGGAACCTTGTGCTTGAAGGCCTCGCCGAGCGCCTTGCCGGTGTCCTTCACGACCTTCATGGTGTTCGCCATGATGAAGCCGCCGACGCCGGCGCCACCGATGATGACGAGCTCGAACGGCTGGGCGAGGACTTCGAGATGCCCGCCCATGGCCATGTAGCCGCCAAGGACACAACCGAAAGTTACGATCAGACCGATGATGATGTTCATTGCTAGCCCACACGCCTCGACATATTTCTGACGAGACCTGAATAGGGGGCCAGCCTTGTGTGAGGCTGTACCTCGCCACATCCCCGCAATCGGCGGCAGTTACAGGTTCGCGCAAGCAAAGTGGCGCAGGTTGCCCCGCGACAGGGGACACTGTGCCCCGCAACATCGTAAAGCGCGGGCCGCCATCGTGACCACGACATACACGAGCTACAAACTGATCACCGCCGATCTCGCGACCTCGCTGGAGCGGGTCGCCGAGCAGCCGGACGTCAAGCGCGAGAGCGCGTACTATCTCGAGAAGATCGGCTCCATCAAGACGATCGACGAGTTCTTCGCCGACAGCCGCCTCTACAACTATGCGATGAAGGCGCATGGCCTGGAGGATATGGCCTATGCGAAGGCCTTCATGCGCAAGGTCCTGTCCGAGGGCACCGACAGCGACGACGCCTTCGCCAACAAGCTCTCCGACAGCCGCTACAAGGACCTGGTGGCCTCGCTGAACTTCGCCCGCTACGGCGAGGCGGCGACCAGCTTCGACCGCGCCCAGAAGGGCGTTGTCGACAAGTACAATCGCCAGACCCTGGAAATCAACGCCGGCACCGAGAACTCCGGCGTCCGGCTGGCGCTCTATTTCGAGCGCATGGCGCCTGCGATCACGAGCGGCTATTCGATCATCGCCGATCCGGCGCTGTCCCAGGTCGTTCGCACGGTCCTTCAGCTGCCGGACGAATTCGTCGCAACCGAGATCGACAGCCAGTCCGCCTACTATGAGGACGTCCTCGACATCGCCGATTTTCAGGATCCGGTGAAGGTCGGCACCTTTCTCGAACGCTTTACCGCCCTTTGGGAGATCGACCATCCCTCCACCCCGAGCGGCGGTCAGCTGCCGGCATTCCAGGCCGGCGGCCTGATCGGGATCTCCACCGATCTGCTCATCTCCATCAACAATCTCAAACTCGGAGGCCGCTAATGGAAACCGGGCTTTACGTCTCGCTTTCGTCCCAGATCGCACTCGATCGCCGGATGACCACGCTCGCCGACAACGTCGCCAATTCGAACACCGTGGGCTTCCGTGCTACCGAGATCAAGTTCAACGACGTCGTCGCCGACAACGGCAAGGCCAAGGTCGCCTTCGTTGACCAGGGCAACGAGTTCCTGTCGACGCGCCACGGCGGCATGACGGAAACCAACGGCATGCTCGATTTCGCGATCAGGGGCGATGCCTGGTTCGCCATCGAGACCCCGGCCGGACAGACCCTGACGCGCGACGGCCGGTTCACCCTGACCGAGGCCGGCGATCTCGTCACGCTCAACGGCTATCCCGTGCTCGATGTCGGCGGCGCGCCGATCCAGATCGACGGCAATGCCGGTCCGGTCAAGATCAGCGCCGACGGCCAGCTCAACCAGAACGGCGCGCCGATCGCGGCACTCGGCCTGTTCGAGGCGGATCTGTCCGGCGGCTTCGTCCGCGCCGGCAACAGCGGCATTATTCCGACGCTCGCGCCGGAGCCGGTCGTCGACCGGATCGATGCCGGCGTGGCGCAGGGCTATGTCGAGGAATCCAACGTCAACGCGATCTCGGAGATGACCCAGCTCATCACCGTGACCCGCGCCTTCGAGAGCATCAACGCGCTGCTGCAGCAGAGCGAATCCTCGATCGACAGCGCCATCAAGACCTTCGGCGGCAGCCAGTAACGCGGCATGAACATGACGGAAACGACCATGGGTGACCAGCCGGCCAGCGACGGTGCACGCAAGCTCAGTGCGCTGGCCGGGCTTGTGAAACGCTATTCCAACCCGGAGTTCTCCGTCGCGCATGGCGGCCACGTGCAGACGATCGCGGCGGGCAACTACACCGTCACCGGCCTGTCGCGCCATGTCAGGCTCGGCGAGTTCGTCGCACACCGCAGTTCCACCGGCATCCATCTCGGCGAGGTCGTCCGGGTCGAACCCGACAGCGTCGTCGTGTGTCCGATCGAACCGGGCGAGCCGATCGGCATTCACGATACGGTCATCCGCAAGGGCGCCTTCCGCGTCGCGCCGGCGGCGGCATGGTGCGGCCGCACGGTCAATGCGCTGGGAGAGCCGATCGACGGTCGCGGACCCCTGCCGCAGGGCGATGTCCGTCGCTCGATCTCCAACACCGCCCCGCCGTCGATGACGCGCAGCCGCGTCGAGAAGGGCTTTGCCACCGGCGTGCGCGCCATCGACATCTTCGCCCCCCTCTGCCTCGGCCAGCGCCTCGGCATCTTCGCCGGCTCCGGCGTCGGCAAGTCGACGCTGCTGTCGATGCTCGCCCGCGCCGACGCCTTCGACAAGGTGGTGATCGCGCTGGTCGGCGAGCGCGGCCGCGAGGTGCGCGAGTTCATCGAGGACACGCTCGGCGACAACCTGTCGAAATCGGTGGCCGTTGTCGCGACCAGCGACGAAAGCCCGATGCTGCGCAAAATGGCGCCGCTGACGGCGGTCACCATCGCCGAGCATTTCCGCGACCAGGGCGACAACGTCCTTCTGATCATCGACAGCGTCACGCGCTTCGCCCATGCGATCCGCGAGGTGGCGACCGCCTCCGGCGAGCCGCCGATCGCGCGCGGCTATCCGGCCTCCGTGTTCACAGAGCTGCCGCGGCTGCTGGAGCGGGCAGGGCCTGGCGCCGAGGGGACGGGAACGATCACCGCGATCATCTCCATCCTCGTCGATGGCGACAACCACAACGACCCGATCGCCGACTCGACCCGCGGCATTCTCGACGGTCACATCGTGCTGGAGCGGAGCCTCGCCGACGAGGGACGCTATCCGCCCATCAATCCGCTGTCGTCGATCTCGCGTCTTGCCCGCAAGGCCTGGACGGCCGACCAGGAAAAGCTGGTGGCGCGCCTCAAGGCGCTGGTCCACCGCTACGAGGAGACGCGCGACCTGCGTCTGATCGGCGGCTATCGCGCAGGCAGCGATCCCGACCTCGACATGGCGATCAAGCAGGTTCCCATCATCTACGACGTGTTGCGGCAGACGCCGGGCGAGAAGCCCGCCGCCGATTCCTTCGCCGACCTGGCGATGGCGCTGCGCAATGCGCCGGCCAACCAGCAGCCTGTCAGCAATGTGAGGGCAAGGGGGTAGATCATGACGGATTTCGACGCCGACAAGGCAGTCCCGCCGCTGCGGCGGCTCGACCACGAGACCAGGAGCCTGACCGATCGGCTGCTCATCACCGCCGGCATCAGCCTCGCCGCCATCGCGGCCTTCTTCCCGTGGTACGTCTTCCTGAACCCGCAGGAATTCTCCGTTCCGCCGCTGTGGCAGGGTGACCGGCGCGACCTGCCGGAGACGCCTGCCCGCGAGGTGATGAGCGTGTCCCCGGCGGCGATGATCGACGACGACGATGCCGCGCCCCGCCGCGAGCTCGATCCGGTCAAGACCGCAACCGTGCCCAATCTCGGCCGCGAGGGCCGGTCCGGCACGCCGGAGAATCCCCTTGAGCAACCGTTGCCGGCCCCCAGCGGCTTCCGCCTGATGCACGTCGCCAACGGCCGCGCGCTGATCGAGGACGCCTCGGGCTTGTACATCGTGCGCGTCGGTTCGATCCTGCCCGACAACAGCCGGCTCGCCACGCTGGAGCAGCGCGACGGCGAATGGGTGATCGTCACCTCCAATGGCGAAGTCTACAAGCGCAACTGATTCGCGCACCTTCTCGCACCTTTGATAAAGCCGCCGCACACCACGGCGGCTTTTCTGCGTCGATTGCCGCCTTTCGTTGAGAAACCGGGCGATCGCGCACCGCAGCAAAGCCGGCAAGTCCCACGCAAGATTAGGTCCCTAGGTTCGGGACAACAAAGTGGAGTTCGCCGTCATGCAACCAATCCAATTCTTCGAGCTGGCATCCAAGCAGGCAGAGTGGCTCTCCGTGCGGCAGTCGGTGGTTGCCGGCAACATCGCAAACGCCAATACGCCCGGCTACAAGGCCAAGGACGTGACGCCGTTCCAGTCGGTGCTGGAAAACACCGGTATCCGCATGGCAGCGACCAATCCGATGCACTTCACGGACGGCTCGCTGACCGGCGAGGTCACCGATGTCGAAGCCAACGAGGACGTCGGCGTCCAGATCTCCGGCAACTCGGTCGGGCTCGCCGAAGAACTGATGAAGCAGGGCCAGGTCAAGCGGGAGTACGAGCTCAGCGCCGGCCTGGTCAAAGCGTTTCATCGCATGATGCTGATGACTGTCAGGACTTGAAAATGGATCCGCTTATTGCATCGATGAAGGTTGCGGCCTCCGGCCTGGAGGCGCAGTCCACCCGTATTCGCATCGTCTCGGAGAACCTGGCCAACGCCCGTTCGACCGGCGACGTGCCCGGCGCCGATCCCTATCGGCGCAAGACCATCACCTTCGTCGCCGAGCTCGATCGCAGCGTCGGCGCCTCGCTGGTGGAAGTCGACCGCCTCGCCGAGGACGAAAGCGAGTTCTCCGCCGAGTTCGACCCCGGCAACCCCGCCGCCGACGAGAAGGGCATGGTCAAGATCCCGAACGTCAACGTGCTGGTCGAGATGGCCGACATGCGGGAAGCCAACCGGTCCTATGAGGCCAATCTGCAAAGCATCCGCCAGTCGCGCGACCTCATCAGTGCGACCATCGATCTCCTGAGGGCATCGCAATGATTGAATCGCTGACGAGCGTAAGCACGCTCTCCTCTTCCTCGCCCCTCTCCGGCACCCTGACGGAGAACAGCGTCTCCTCCTCCAGCATCATGCAGCCTTCCGCTGCTGCCAATGCTGTCCAGCCCATGAGCTTCTCCCAGATCCTGGGGGACATGGCGACCGACACCGTCACCAGCCTGCGGGCGAGCGAGACGAAGTCCTTCGAGAGCATCCAGGGCAAGGCGAACACACGCGAAGTGGTTGATGCGGTCATGACCGCCGAGCAGACGCTCCAGACCGCGATCGCGATCCGCGACAAGGTGGTCACCGCCTATCTCGAAGTCGCCCGGATGCAGATCTGAAGGAACGTGCCATGAAAGCTCTTGCCATCGCCGCCACCGGCATGAACGCGCAGCAGACCAATCTCGAGGTCATCGCGAACAACATCGCCAACATCAACACCACCGGCTACAAGCGGGCGCGCGCCGAGTTCTCGGACCTGCTCTACCAGACCGAACGGGCCCAGGGCGTGCCGAACCGCGGCAACCAGGCGATCGTGCCGGAAGGCGCGATCATCGGCCTCGGCGTCAAGACCGCGGCGGTGCGAAACCTGCACCTGCAGGGCCAGCTCACCCAGACCGGCAACGCCTTCGACATGGCCCTGGTCGGTCGCGGCTGGTTCCAGATCGAGGCGCCGGACGGCACGATCCTCTACACCCGCTCCGGCGCGTTCAACACCAACGCCGACGGCCAGCTCGTGACCCTCGACGGCTACTCGGTGACGCCCGGCATCACCGTGCCGCAGGAAGCCACCGAGATCACCGTCAACCGCTCCGGCCAGGTCTTCGCCACCGTCGACGGCGAGCAGCAGGAGCTCGGCCAGCTGACGCTCGCCACCTTCGTCAACGAGGCCGGCCTGGAGCCGCTCGGCGAGAACCTGTTCCGCGAGACGGAGGCCTCCGGCCCCGCGACGGTCGGCGTGCCGGACGAAGCCGGCGTCGGCTACATCCAGCAGAACTACCTGGAAGCCTCGAACGTCGATCCGGTCAAGGAAATCACCGACCTGATCTCGGCCCAGCGCGCCTATGAGATGAACTCCAAGATCATCCAGGCGGCAGACGAGATGGCCCGGGTCGTCAGCCAGAACCTCCGCTAGCCGCGTGAGATGAGGGAGACATGATGTTTCGCCTGCGAAAGAACCCTGAACGACAGCGCGCCGCCGGCCGGGCCGGGGCGCTGCTGGCTCTCGCCGTCGTCGCCATGGCCGCAACGCTGGCCGTGCCGGCCGCCGCGCCGGCGCTGGCAGAGGGACGGTTCGCCGTCATCCCCAAGCGCACCATCTATCCCGGCGAACAGCTCGATGCGAGCGCGCTGGAGGAAGTCGCGGTCACCAATCCGAACATTGCTCCCGGCTATGCGGAGCGGATCGATGCGATCGACGGCAAGGTGACCACGCGGACGCTCGTGGCCGGACGCATCATCCTCGTCTCGTCGCTGCGTGAGCCCTTCGCCGTCTCGCGCGGCAAGACGGTCCGGCTCGTCTTCCGCAACGGTCCGCTGCTGATCACCGCCTCCGGATCGCCGCTGGACGACGCCGCGGTCGGCGATCTCATCAAGGTCCGCAACCTGGATTCCGGCGTGATCGTCTCCGGCACCGTCATGGAGGACCGGACAGTGCATGTGGTGGCAAAATGACGAGAGCGTTTCTCTCCCGCCTCGTGGGCGCCCTGGTGGGCCTCGCGCTTTCCGTTGCGCCGGCGCATTCGGCCGCGCGCATCAAGGATGTGGCGTCGCTGCAGGCGGGGCGCGACAACCAGCTGATCGGCTACGGCCTCGTCGTCGGCCTGCAGGGCACGGGCGACAGCCTGCGTTCCTCGCCGTTCACCGAGCAGGCGCTGCAATCGATGCTGCAGAACCTCGGCATCAATACCGAGGGCGAGCGTTCGCGCGCGCGGAACGTGGCCGCGGTGCTCGTCACGGCGACGCTGCCGCCGTTCGCGAGCCCGGGCAGCCGCATCGACGTGACGGTCGGCTCGCTCGGCGATGCCACCTCGCTGCGCGGCGGCTCGCTCGTCATGACCTCGCTCACCGGCGCCGACGGCCAGATCTACGCCGTGGCGCAGGGCTCCGTCGTGGTCACCGGCTTCAACGCGCAAGGCGAGGCGGCCACCCTTCAGCAGGGCGTGACAACGGCGGGCCGCGTGCCGAACGGGGCGATCATCGAGCGCGAGCTGCCGGCCCGTTTCAAGGATGGCTCCGACCTGGTGTTGCAGCTGCGCAATCCCGACTTCTCCACCGCCGTCGGCATGGCCGACGCGATCAACCGCTATGCCACGACCCGCTACGGCGGCCGCATCGCCGATGCGCGTGATTCGCAGTCGGTCTATGTCCAGAAGCCGAAGCGCGCCGATCTCGCTCGCCTGATGGCGGAGGTCGAGAACCTCGTGATCGAGACCGACGTGCCTGCGCGCGTCGTCATCAACGAGCGCACGGGCACCATCGTCATCGGCCAGGACGTCCGCATCTCGCAGGTGGCCGTGAGCTACGGCACGCTGACGGTGCAGGTCACCGAGATGCCGCAGGTCGTCCAGCCGGCGCCCTTCTCCGACGGCGTCACCGCGGTGGAGCCGAATACCGACATCGTCGCCCAGCAGGACGGCGGCACCGTCGCCATCCTCAACGGCTCGAACCTCAAGACGCTGGTCTCCGGGCTCAACAGCATCGGCGTGAAACCTGACGGGATCATCTCGATCCTGCAGGGGATCAAGTCCGCCGGTGCGCTCCAGGCAGAATTGGTGCTGCAATGACGAACAGGATCGAACAGCCATCCCTGATCCGGAGCCTGCGCAGCCTATTGCTGCCGGCAGCCGGCGTGCTGATGCTCGCCATTCCCGGCGCGCTCGCCGAAGAGCGCCCGGTCATCGTCACCAGCACGGCCACGGCCGACGAGATCCGCGAGTTCTGCACCAACATCTCCGACAAGGCGCGCGACCAGCGATACCTTCTGCAGAAGCAGGAGCTGGAAAAGCTGCAGCAGGACGTGGACAGCCGGATCGCCACCCTCGAGGAGCGCCGCGCCGAATACGAGGACTGGCTGAAGCGCCGCAACGATTTCCTCAAGGTCGCCGAAGCCGGCCTCATCGAGATCTACAAGAAGATGCCGGCGGATGCCGCCGCCGCCCAGCTCGAGAAGATCAATCCCGAGGTCGCCTCCGCGATCGTCATGAAACTCAATCCGCGCATGTCCGGCCTGATCCTCAGCGAGATGGAGGCCGAAAAGGCGGCCTTGCTCGCCAGCATCATCGCTGCGGCATCCGATCCGAATACCTCGAAGGATCCGTCATGAAGAAGCTAGCCCTCGCCATGATGGCAACCTCGCTCCTGTCCGGCTGCGCCAACCAGGCGCTGAGGGAAATCGGCCAGGCGCCGTCCATGAGCCCGATCGGCAGCGGCCTGCAATACGCGCAGACCCCGCAGATGGCGCTGTATCCGAAGCAGGCGCACACCAGGATGGCGGGCTACTCGACCTGGAGCGACAGCCAGTCGAACCTGTTCAAGGATTCCCGCGCGATCAATGTCGGCGACCTCCTGACCGTGACGATCCGCCTGAACGACCAGGCGACCTTCGACAACAAGACCGATCGCAGCCGCGAGAACAAGAGCGGCATGGACTTCTCCATAGACGGCGAGGGCGACAACTTCTCGCTCAGCACCCAAGGCGACCTGACCTACGGCTCGTCCACCAGCACCAAGGGTGACGGCAAGACGGAGCGTTCGGAAAGGCTGAACCTGCTCGTCGCCGCCGTCGTCACCGGCGTCCTGGAAAACGGCAACCTCCTGATCAGCGGCTCGCAGGAAGTGCGTGTGAACCACGAACTGCGCATCCTCAACGTCGCCGGTATCGTCCGGCCGCAGGATGTCGATTCCGACAACCGCATCTCCTACGACAAGATCGCCGAAGCCCGCATCTCCTATGGCGGCCGCGGTCGCCTGACGGAGGTGCAGCAGCCGCCATGGGGCCAGCAGCTCGTCGACCTGTTCTCGCCGATCTGATCGGCCCCACTCAATCCCAACAGACGGAACGCGGACATGGCGAACCAGGACCAGGCCGACGAAGGCAAGAAGAAGCCCTCGCTCGTATTGACCATCGCGATCGTCGCCGGCCTCAGCGTCGCGGCCGGCGGCGGCGGCTGGTTCGTCGGCAACATGCTCGCCCCGCCGCCGGCCGAGCCCGAGACGGCGGTCGCCGAACCCGGGGCGGAAGCGGGTGCGGCCGAGGAGGGCGGGATTCCGCGCCTGGCCACCGAGGCGAACGGAATCGTCGCCCTCGAGCCCTTTACCAGCAATCTCGCCTATCCGGCCGACAACCTCGTCCGCATGGAGATCGCGCTCGCGTTCAAGGGGGTTCCGGACCCCGTCATCGCCGAAGCGATCCACCAGGACATCATGGCCTACATGCGCACGGTGTCGCTGCAGCAGATCCAGGGCCCGCGCGGCTTCCAATATCTCCGGGACGACCTGAAGGAGCGGGTTGACCTGCGGTCCGAAGGACGCGTAACCAACATCATGTTCCGGACCTTTGTGATCGAATGATTCGATTTTTCACGACGACTTTCGTTGCCATGATGGCGATGACCAGCGTGGCGCTTGCCCAGCAGACGCCGGCGCAATTGCTCAACACCCCGATCGACGGATCGGTTGCGTCCTGGATCATCCGCACCTTCGGGCTGCTGACCGTTCTTTCGGTCGCGCCGGGCATCCTGATCATGGTGACGAGCTTCCCGCGCTTCGTCATCGCCTTTGCGATCCTGCGCTCCGGCATGGGGCTCGCCACGACCCCCTCCAACATGATCCTGGTCAGTCTCGCCCTGTTCATGACGTTCTACGTCATGGCGCCGACGTTCGACCGCGCCTGGGAGACCGGCATCCAGCCGCTGATCGCCAACCAGATCGACGAGGCCGAGGCCGCGCGGCGGGTGGCCGAGCCGTTCCGCGAGTTCATGACCGCCAATACCCGCGACGAGGACATGCAGCTGTTCATCACGCTGGCGCAGGAGCGCGGCCAGACCGTGCTGGTCGACGGCAAGGTCGATCTGCGCGCCGTAGTCCCGGCGTTCATGATTTCGGAGATCCGGCGCGGCTTCGAGATCGGCTTCCTCGTCGTGCTGCCCTTCCTCGTCATCGACCTGATCGTCGCGACGATCACCATGGCGATGGGCATGATGATGCTGCCGCCGACGTCGATCTCGCTGCCGTTCAAGATTCTCTTCTTCGTCCTGATCGACGGCTGGAACCTGCTCGTCGGCAGCCTGGTGCGCTCGTTCCAGTAACGTCCCGCTGGCTCCCGCCTTTGCCACACGCTCATCAGCAAAGCCCAGTCGGCACCGCCGGCGGGCAAGCCATCGCACGACGCTTTCATTTTTCTTAATGACGCCTGACTGACGTTGCCGGGCAGCGCCCCGGGAGGGGCGCCGCCTGGAGCTCGGCCGCCTTTCTATTGGAACGGCGTCGTGCGGACCGGCAGGGCGGGCACGTCGAAGTGGTCCGGCTCCAGGCCGGCCTTGGCGCGCTTGAGCATGGTCTCGTAGGCCGCCTCCAGATGCGCGCGGAAGCGCTCGGCGTCGAACAGCGGTGCGATCAGGCGGTTCTGCTCCAGCTTGGCCCTGTAGGCCGCGACCATCTGCGGGTTCTCGTAGCAGGCGACCGCAAGTTCGACGTAGCCGTCCTGGTCTTCCGTTACGAGCTCCGGCAGGCCCATCGCGTGAAGCAGGCTCTCGCTGACGCGCGAGGCGAAGTTGGTGCCCTTGAGGGTGATGACCGGCAAGCCACCCCAGAGCTGTTCCGATGTCGTCGTGTGGCCGTTGACCGGAAAGGTGTCGAGACCGACATTGGCCGTCTGCAGACGGTTGAGGTGTTGCTCGTATTCCACTTTCGGCATGAAGAGAATTCGGTCCGCGGCGATCTTCTCCGTCTTGAACTTCTGCAGAATGTTCTCCCGCGCCCGCTCCGACACGGCCAGCAGCAGCAGGTTGGCGTCTGGCGCGCGCTTGAGGATCCGGGCCCACAGCTCGATCGCCCGCGGGGAGATCTTGCGGTTGTGGTTGAACGAGGCGAACAGGAACCGATCCTCCGGCAGGTTCAGCTCCTTTCGGGAAAGCGGGCGCAGGGGCGGACGGTTGACCGGGTCGTTCGGCTGATAGGTATCCGGCAGCCTGCAGAATTTCTCGTGGTAGAACGGCTTCGAGCTTTCGGGCAGCACAAAGCGGTCGCCGATGACGTAGTCGAGGTCGGTCTTGACCGTGGAGCCGGGAAATCCGAGCCAGGCGACCTGGATCGGCGCTGCCAGGTAGTTCAGGATCCCGGGGCGTCCATCCTTGGTGTGTCCCTTGAGGTCGACGAGGATGTCGATCTTGCTGTTGCGGATCGTCGCTGCCGCTTCGGGGTCGGACATGTCGGCGACGCGTGTGATCTGGCCCCAGCCCGATCGGTCGTGACCGTCCAGGAGGTGCTTCGGCGCGGTGTAACAGAAGAGATGGACATCGAACCGGCTCCGGTCGTGCAGCTCCAGGATGCGGCGCAGGAGCTTCATGGTGGCGTGATCTTCCCAGAAATCGGAGGACAAGTAGCCGATCCGCACCTTTTCCGCCTGATGGACCGGCATCCGGCGCCGCCGTGCTGTCATCTCGGGCGCGACGGTCGGCGTATTGGCCACCGCCATCCTGTTGATCCGCTCGTCGCCGCACCAGAGAAGGTTGAGCCAGGCGGCCTCGGCCTCCATGAAGGCGGTGTCGCCCTTGGCGATCGCCGCCTCGATGATCGGTTGATGCCGTTCGATGATGGCGTAGTCGTTGATCTCGCGGGCGAACGCCAGATAGGCGCTGCGGACGACGTTGTTGCGCGGCGCCCGTTGCAGCGCCTTTTCCGTCGTCAGCAGGTTGTTCTCGTCGTCGGCGCTGTCGGTGAGAAGCTTTGCCGCGAGAACGAGATGCCGCGGGTCGGAACTGTTGATCAGCGGTTTGCGCAGCCCCTCGATGATGTCGCGCTTGCCGCGCTTGAGGAAGATCGATGCCAGCACGTAGGCGACGTCCGGGTCCGCCGGCGCCTTTTCGAGGAGCCGCTTGCCCACCAGCAGCGCCTCGTCGTCGTTGCCGCATTCGAAATGGAGCTTCATGGCTTCGCGTCGGTACTCCGTGGCATGGGCGTCCTCGTGGCGGGCGGCGAGATCGAAGACCGTGGCGGCCTCGGCCTTCATGTCGACCTTGTGCAGGGTCCTGGCGAGGAGCGCATAGGTCCTGCCGTCCGGCTGGATCTCGAGAAGCCTGTTCAGGGTGGCGAGCGCCTGTCCGTACTGCCCCTTCTGGAATTCCCGGGATGCGGTGGCGAATGAAATGTTGATCGACAAGATGGGCGCTCCGTTCGAAAGGCGGTCGGCAGGCGGCGACGCGGAACAGGGTCCCGACGGCACTGTGGTTGCCGCACGCTACCGCGCGAAGCTTGCGTGTATCCGTCCTCGCGCGGGCGCACGCGGGGGCGAGCGAAGGCCGTGGTTAATAGTAGCCGGATTTAGACTTACAAATTTAACCATATAAACTTGCCGGCCGTTAACTATAGATTTTGGGGGTACGGCGAGAAAACCCCGAAATTAATCAACGCGAAAGTTTTGGACGGGATATTCCTTCCCGACACGGCAGGTTTGGTTTCTCAACCCAAATAATGAAACCAAGTGGCATGAAGTCGATCTGTCGTCGCCGGTAGGATTAAGGGAGCCCGGCATGTCCCCACAAAGTATTTCGTTCAAAGGGACAAACGAATATGGCAAGCATTCTCACCAACGCTAGCGCAATGTCTGCTCTCCAGACGCTGCGTAACATCTCCAGCAACCTGGAAACCACGCAGGGTCGCGTCTCCACCGGCCTGCGCGTCGGCACGGCTTCCGACAACGCTGCCTACTGGTCGATCGCAACCACCATGCGTTCGGACAACGGCGCTCTCTCTGCCGTCAGCGAAGCAATGGGCCTCGGCGCCGCCAAGGTCGACACCGCCTATGCCGGTCTCGAATCTTCGATCGACGTCATGCAGGAGATCAAGAACAAGCTGGTGACCGCCCAGGAATCTTCGGCCGACAAGTCCAAGATCCAGGAAGAAATCACCCAGCTGCAGGACCAGCTGAAGTCGATCGCCGACTCCGCTTCCTTCTCCGGTGAAAACTGGCTGAAGGCCGCCGTCAGCTCGGAATCCACGACGGCCGGCAACCTTGCCACGCTCGAGACGGTTACCAAGCAGGTCGTCGGTTCGTTCACCCGCGACTCCAACGGCAACGTCAAGGTTCAGTCCATCGACGTCGACCTCGACTCCACCAACGTCCTGTTCGACACCAGCGGCAACAAGATGGGCATCCTCGACAAGGACGCGCTGCAGGCTGATGTCGCCAAGGTCGGCGACAGCTACTACGCAGCCGTTGACTCCGACGTCGTCGACGACACCTACTCCGAAGGTGCCAACGGCCTGTGGTCGGACGGCACGAACTTCTACGTGAAGGCCGACGAGAACAAGTGGGTTGCCGCTGACTCCACCGGTGCCGTCACCGGTGCGGCGCTGACCACGATCGCTGCTGTCTTCGCCGACGGCACCTCCGTCTCGGAATTCGACATCTCCGACATGGACGCCCTGAAGACCGCTCTCGGCGATGCCACCCTGACGGACGCTGATGCCATCGACCTGATGATCAGCCACGTCGACGCCCAGCTCGAAGCCGCCACCAGCGCAGCTGCCGACATGGGTTCGGTCTCGATGCGCCTCGACCTGCAGGAAGACTTCGTTTCCAAGCTCTCGGACTCGATCGAGCGCGGCGTAGGCCGCCTGGTCGATGCCGACATGAACGAGGAATCGACCCGCCTCAGCGCCCTGCAGACGCAGCAGCAGCTGGCCATCCAGGCTCTGTCGATCGCCAACAGCGACTCGCAGAACATCCTGTCGCTCTTCCGCTAAGCAAGGGTGGCTCCCGGAAACGGGAGCCGCTTCTCTTCTCCGGCGTGACGGTGATTTTCCGCCGTGCCGGCAGTGCAGGAAAAGATGGATCGATGCCGGGGAGGCTGACCCCCGCCAAAGATCGACAAAAGGCCGCATCCGGAAACGGGTGCGGCTTTATCGTTTTCTTAAGCAAGTTCTGACACGTGCACGCGCGCGCAAAGGTTGCAAAAATTTTCGACGAACAACGCATTTCCCGTTGCAGTTAGCCCTTCCTTAACCATCCTGCGATTATCTAGGGCCATCGAAGCGACGGGTTAACCCTAAGGATAATAAAGGGTTAACAAGCATGACGTTGACCGTCGTTCGCCGGTAAAACCGGAATGTCCCTTCCTAGTCAGCCATTAAGGGGCAATCAACTATGACGAGCATTCTTACCAATATCGCAGCCATGTCCGCTCTCCAGACGCTGCGCTCGATCAACTCCAACATGGAAGAAACCCAGTCGCGCGTCTCCTCGGGCCTGCGCGTTGGTGAAGCTGCCGACAACGCAGCCTACTGGTCGATCGCAACGACCATGCGTTCGGACAACGGCGCTCTCTCCGCCGTCCAGGACGCCCTCGGCCTCGGCGCCGCCAAGGTCGACACCGCCTATGCCGGTCTCGAATCCTCGATCGACGTTATCGAAGAGATCAAGAACAAGCTCGTCGCCGCCCGCGAAACCGGCGTCGACCGCAGCAAGATCCAGGAAGAAATCACGCAGCTGCAGGGCCAGCTGAAGTCGATCGCCGACTCGGCATCCTTCTCCGGCGAAAACTGGCTGAAGGCAGCGGTCAGCACCGAAGCCACGACGGCCGGCAACCTGGCCACGCTCGACACCGTGACCAAGCAGATCGTCGGTTCGTTCACCCGCGACAGCGCCGGCAACGTCAAGGTTCAGTCCATCGACGTCGACCTGGACTCCACCAACGTCCTCTTCGACACCAGCGGCAACGACATGGGCATTCTCGACCAGGCGGCCCTGCAGTCCGACGTCGCCAAGGTCGGCACCAGCTACTACGCAGCCGTTGACTCCACCGTCGTTGACGACACCTACGCCGAAGGCGCCAACGGCCTGTGGTCGGACGGCACCAACTTCTACGTCAAGGCCGACGAGAACAAGTGGGTCGCCACCGACTCCACCGGTGCCGTCACCGGCGCAGCGCTCACCACGATCGCCGCTGTCTTCGCAGACGGTACCTCCGTCTACGAACTCGACATCTCCGACATGGATGCGATGAAGACGGCTCTCGGCGACACGACCCTGACCGACGAAGACGTCATCGACCTGCTGATCAGCCACGTCGACCGCCAGCTCGAAGCAGCCACCAGCGCTGCTGCCGACATGGGCTCGGTCTCCATGCGCCTCGACCTGCAGGAAGACTTCGTCTCCAAGCTGACCGACTCGATCGACTCGGGCGTCGGCCGCCTGGTGGATGCCGACATGAACGAGGAATCGACCCGCCTCAGCGCCCTGCAGACGCAGCAGCAGCTCGGCATCCAGGCACTGTCGATCGCCAACTCCGCTTCGGAAAACATCCTGTCGCTCTTCCGTTAATCGCAAACGGTTCGACAAATCGAATATCGGCTGGCCGCGTCCCGAAAGGGGCGCGGCTATTCGTGTTTGAAGGGCAGAAATTTGCTGCCCTCCACCAATATCGGCAAAGCCTGTTTAACTTTCGTTAACCATGTTCGCATTATCTGGTGCCATCGAAACGATGGGTTAACCAAGACGAAGAAGGGGTTAACGGGCATCAGGCCGCACATCGTTCCCGGCAATCCCGGGATGTCCCTTTTCAATTCAGCCACTGAAGGGGCAATTTCCAATGACCAGCATCTTGACGAACAATGCGGCAATGGCCGCGCTCCAGACCCTCCGCTCGCTCGACGCAAGCCTCGAAGAATCGCAGGCCCGCGTCTCCTCCGGCCTCCGCGTCGGCACCGCTTCCGACAACGCTGCCTACTGGTCGATCGCAACGACGATGCGCTCCGACAACGGCGCGCTCTCCGCAGTGCAGGATGCACTCGGTCTCGGTGCCGCCAAGGTCGACACGGCCTACGCCGCCATGGAAAGCGCGGTCGATGTGGTCACCGAAATCAAGAACAAGCTCGTCGCCGCCCGCGAAACCGGCGTCGACCGCAACAAGATCCAGGAAGAAATCCAGCAGCTTCAGGACCAGCTGAAGTCGATCACCGACTCCGCCTCTTTCTCTGGCGAGAACTGGCTGAAGGCAGCCGTGAGCGACGAGAGCGCAACGGCGGGCAACCTGCCGACGCTGGTGACGGTCAGCAAGCAGGTCGTCGGCTCGTTCCTTCGCGACACCGCCGGCAACGTCAAGGTCCAGTCCATCGACGTCGACCTCGACTCCGCCAACGTCCTCTTCGACACCAGCGGCAACGACCAGGGCATTATCGACAAGAACGCCCTGCAGTCCGACGTGGCCCTGGTGGACGGCAGCTACTACGCGGCCGTGGACGCCACCACCGTTGACGACACCTATTCCGAGAATTCGGACGGTCTGTGGACCGACGGCACCAACTTCTACGTCAAGGCCGACGAGAACAAGTGGGTCGCCACCGACTCGACCGGCGCCGTCACCGGTGCAGCGCTGACCACGATCGCCGCTGTCTTCGCCGACGGTACCTCGGTCTACGAACTCGATATCTCCGACATGGACACCGCGCGGACCGCCTTCGGCGACGCCACGCTGACGGACGAGGACATCATCGACCTGCTGATCAGCCATGTCGACACCCAGCTGGAGGCCATCACCAGCGCCACCGCGGCGCTCGGCTCCATCTCCATGCGCATCGGCATGCAGGAGGACTTCATCTCCAAGCTCACCGACTCGATCGACTCGGGCATCGGCCGCCTCGTCGATGCGGACATGAACGAGGAATCGACCCGCCTCAGCGCCTTGCAGACGCAGCAGCAGCTCGGCATCCAGGCGCTCTCGATCGCAAACACCTCGTCCGAAAACATTCTGTCGCTCTTCCGTCAGTAAGCGGCGCCCCCGGCTAGGGGCGGCTTCGTCCCGCGCTGAAGGAGAAAACCCGCGGTTCCGCAAGGAGCCGCGGGTTTTGACGTCGACGTCATCGGCCCGGACGTGCCGAAACCGAAATGCCGGACCGCCCGCCATGGCTTGCGCCAGGCTTGCGCGATTGTCGAATGTTCATACTTTCTCAACGAATGTTACCCCGCATCCGCCGCCGTTAACCATTTGTTAACCATTCGGGCGTTAAGGCTTCGTTAAGAATGATGGACTGCCGCCCAGGGCAAAACGGTTGGTGGCAGCGCGCATGACGCGGATCCGCCTTTGCCGGTGCTCCCACTCCGGCCTGCAATCTCTCTCCGAGACAGGGCATAGACGATGGCCAGCATATTGACCAACGCCGCCGCAATGGCGGCGCTGCAAACCCTTCGTGCAATCGATCGCAATCTCGAAACCACCCAGGCACGCGTTTCTTCCGGTCTCCGGGTGGAAACCGCCGCCGACAACGCCGCCTACTGGTCGATTGCGACCACCATGCGCTCGGACAACCGCGCGCTCTCCACCGTTCAGGACGCGCTCGGCCTCGGCGCCGCCAAGGTCGATACCGCCTATGCGGCGATGGAAAGCGCCATCGAGGTCGTCCAGGAGATCAAGGCCAAGCTCGTCGCCGCCTATGGCGTCGGCACCGACCGCACGAAGATCCAGGAAGAAATCAACCAGCTGCAGGAACAGCTGAAGAGCATTTCCGAATCGGCCTCCTTCTCGGGCGAGAACTGGCTGCAGGAGGACATCAGCGACGGTGCCGTTCCCCCAACGCCGGTGACGGTCACAAAGCAAGTCGTGGCCTCCTTCATCCGCAATGCCTCCGGCACGGTCGGCGTGACGACCGTCGACTATCCGCTCAATGAAGACACCGTCCTGTTCGATACCAGCGGCGGCAATCTCGGCATCCTCGACAAGCTCGCGTCCAACGGCACGACCTCGCTCGGCTTCTCCGTGGTGACGCTCGACATCACCGATCTCGACACCGTCGCCCTCCAGCTCGACATCGCAGACCCGCCCGGGCCGCACGACGATGCCGACGCCCTCGACGCCATGACCCAGTTCGTCGACGGCCAGCTCGAGGCCATGACGAGCGCCGCCTCGAGCCTGGGCTCGATCCAGAGCCGCATCGACATGCAGGAGGATTTCGTCGCGACACTGATCGACACGATCGACACCGGCGTCGGACGACTGGTGGACGCGGACATGAACGAGGAATCGACCAGACTGCAGGCGCTGCAGACCCAGCAGCAGCTCGCCATCCAGTCGCTCTCGATCGCCAATACCAACTCGCAGAACATCCTGCAGCTGTTCCAGCAGTAGGCAGGCAGTTCGGCGCGCTGATCGTCTGGCGGGGACCCGTGCCCCCGGCGATCGCGCGCAAGAAGACCGGGCGCCGAGGTCAACGGCGCTTCGGGATGCTTGGGCCGCGCGATTTGCCCTGGCGCGGCCCAAGACCTTCCCTCCGACCCTTCATCCTCGCACAAGTTTGACCGTTTAGCGTCGCAACCTGCAGTCAGGAAGATTGTGCGCCGCAGCCCTATCCGGCCGGCGCTGGGTCCAAGGAGACATGGCAGCTGTGTGGAAGCGTGGGAATGAAACGGGGCAGGGGGCTTGGACGGGGTGCGGGAAATGCGCCGTCTCGTCCGGGCTGCGGACGGGCTCGTCGGGGGACGGGGCGCGATGAGTCTGCAGCTTGCAAGATACCTGAAGGATTTCAGCGAGCCGCGGCGGCCGCAGTCGCCCTTCCTGCATGACGGTGCATTCGCCAGATCCGCAAGCCTTGCCGAGGAGCCCGCTTTCGACTTGTCCGCATCCGAACCCGAGATCGACGTCGAAGCCGAACGCGAGCAGGCCTTCGCGGCCGGGCGCGCGGAAGCCGAAGCCGAACTTTCGGCCCGCCACCGGGCGGAGATCGAAGGGCTGCGCAGCGCGCATGCCGCGGAAATCGACGCGTTGCGCGATCGCCTGGAGAGGCACGCGCTGTCGGTGATCGCCGAAAGGTTCAGGTCGATGACTGACACGCTCGCCGATCTCGTCGCGAGCCAGGCGGCGAACGTCCTGGCGCCGGTGCTCGACGAGGTGCTCGCAGAGAAGGCGATCGCCGACCTGGCGGCGGCCATTCGCGGGGGCCTTCCGGAAGGGGACGGCGTCGTCGTGACGGTCAAGGGGCCGTCCAACCTTTTTGAACAACTGAAGCTGCAATTCGAGGACGGGGCTCCGGTCTTCCGACACCTGGAGGCGGACGATCTCGATCTCGTGGCGGAGTTCGGGGATGCGGTCCTGGTGACGCGGATGGCGGCCTGGGCTGACACTGTACGCAGGGTGCTGGCATGAGCGAAGGCGACAACCACCACAACGGCAAGAATGAGATCATCATCGTCAAGCGGCATGGTGATCACGAGGGCGATCATCACGCCGCCGCCTGGAAGATCGCCTATGCGGACTTCATGACCGCGATGATGGCGTTCTTCCTCGTCATGTGGCTGATCAATGCGGCGAACGAGGAGACCAAGGCGTCCGTCGCGTCCTACTTCAACCCCATCAAGCTGACCGACGACAAGCCGGCCGACAAATCCCTCAAGAAGCCCGGAAAGCAGGCGGAGGGCGAGGATGCGCAGGACAAGTCCAACAACGATGGCGAGAAACAGTCGCAATCGCAGGGCGCCGAGCAGGGCAAGCAGCAGAGCACGACCGCGGGCGAAGAAAGCCAGTATTCGCAGGCCGACTTCTTCCAGAACCCGTATTCCGTCCTCTCCGAGATCGCCCAGGAAGTCGGGCAGCAGGCCAATGTCAGCGCCAAGGGCGATGGCGGCGCCGCCGATGCCGGGCCTGCAACCGGCGCTGCCGGCGGCGAGGCCTACCGCGATCCCTTCGACCCGGATTTCTGGACGCAGCAGGTGGAGATCAGCCAGGCGACCAGCGCCGGCAGCGAGAACGTCTCCAAGCCGGCGCAGCCCCAAACGGCCGACGCCGCCGGAAAGACGGAGGAAGAGGCCGGCAAGGACGCCGCTGGCAAGGACGCGGCCGATGCCGCTAAGCAGGAAGCCGACGCCAAGGAACTGCAGCAGGAGATCGTCAAGAACATCGGCGCGCTCGGCAAGCTCGCCGAGGGCCTGACGGTCACGCCGTCGGAAGGCGGCCTCCTCGTCAGCCTGATGGACCAGTCGGATTCGGCGATGTTCAACGTCGGCTCGGCACTGCCGAACAAGGAGATGGTGATAGCGATGGAGAAGATCGGCAAGATCCTCTCCGAGCGCAAGGGTGCGATCGCGATCCGCGGTCATACCGACGCGCGCCCGTTCCGCGGCAACGGCGACAACTGGCAGCTCTCCTCGGCGCGCGCCCAGAGCGCCTACTACATGCTGGTCCGCGGCGGGCTCGACGAGAAGCGCGTCAGCCAGGTCAGCGGCTTTGCCGACCGGCGGCCGAAGGTGCCGGAAGATCCGATGGCGGACGCCAATCGCCGCATCGAGATCCTCATTCAGGCAAACGAGGGGTAGCGTCATGCGGCCAGCCAGGGGGCTTGCGACATTCGGACTGGTGCTGGCTGCGGGCCTCGGGCTCGCAGCGTCGGCGTATGGCCAGGACCTGGAGGATCTCGCGCCCTACAAGATGATCCGCTCGCTGCAATACGTCCAGGACACCGTGGTGATGGGCGATCACTCCGCCATGGAGATGCAGCGCTTCCTGCTGTCGACCATCGACGAGCGCCTGCGCACGGCCGATCCCTCGATCTTCGCCGACCCGCGCAACGTCGATGCCGCGCTGGTCTATGCCATGAGCGGCGGCAATCCTGAGACGCTCGAACTCCTGGCGAAGAAGGACGTGTCCGGGCATTTCGACCAGCGCATCACCGAAGCGGTGCGCAACTACGTCAGCGGTCGCGGCGCGGCCAGCACGCGGACGGTCGCCGAGATTTTCCCCGAATACAAGAACCTCGAGATCGCGCCCTACCTGGCGCTCGTCTCGGCGAACTCGGTCCTGCGCAAGGATCCCAATCTGGCGCTCACCTATTTCGACTGGGCGCGCCTGATCGCGCCCGGCACGATCGTCGAGGAGGCCGCGCTGCGCCGATCGATCTACGTGGCCGAACAGAACGGCATGGTCGAGAAAGGCGTCGCCTATGCCAGCCGGTACGCCCGCAGATTCCTGCACTCGCCCTATGCGAGCCAGTTCGCCGATCTCTTCGTCAGGCTCGCCGTCTCGAATTTCGAGAAGATCGGCGAGGAGACGATCCAGGAGATCCTGTCCTTCATGGACGAACCGCGCCAGCGGGAGGTCTATCTGCGGATGGCGCGTCTTTCGGCGATCTCCGGAAAGAGCAGGCTGGCCGCCGTAGCCGCCGAACGGGCGCACGCGCTGACCGGTGACGGTGAGGAGGGGCCGCGGACGCTGGCCGACCTCTATTCCGGCCTCGCCTCGATTTCGTCCGCCGACGTCACCCAGGCGGTGGAACGGCTGTCGGCCATCCCCGATGAGGAACTGTCGGCCAAGGACCGCGCCCTGAAGGAGGCCGCGCGCCGCATCGCTGAGGAAGTCCTGCGGCCGCCGGAACTTGCCGTCGACGCGCCGGCGACCGATGCGCCGGCGGCACCGGCTATCGACGCGCCGGCGGCGACCGCCCAGGCCGCTCCGGCTCCGGCAGGAAATGTAAGTGAAGACGAACGCATGAGCCCGACCGCCGTTGCGGCCGAACCGGCCGTGCAGGAACCGGCGGCAGAAGCTTCGGCCGCGCCGGCACCGGAAGAAACAGCCAATGGGGAGCCGCAGCAGGCGGTCGATCCCGCTTTCGAAGGCTTCGTCGCGACGGGCCGATCGAAACTCGACGAGATCGACAAACTCCTGGAGGGAGAGGGAAGTTGACCAGCATCGACACGAGCACAGTGGGCCAGGTTGAGGTGCGGACGAGCCGTGGCGCGGGCAAGGCGAAGTCGGACGGCGAGGCCAGGGGGCAGTTTTCCGAGACCTTCGACAGCGTCGCGACGCGAGGCCGCGACCAGGCGTCGCCGGGTCGAAAGAGCCTTGCGGATGCGGGCATCGAGCAGGAACACACGGCGGCACACTCCCTGAAGGGGCAGGCGGCAGACGGCGAGGGCGACGGAGCGACCACCGTGTCCCTGTTGCAGCGGATCCCGGCCGAACTGCTGGACCGGACGCGTGCGCCGTCGACCGAGGTGGATCCCGAAGCGGCCGCGCCCGGCAATGGGACGGTCCCCGCCGAAGCGGGCCAGCTCCCGGCCGCTCCGGATGTGATAGCCGCGCCCGCCGACGGCGACGTGGACGGGGCAGGGTCTGTCGACGGTTCCGACGGCGATGAAGGTGACGATGGCGATGCCGGCGACGGGCTGGACAGCCTGATCTCGCTGCTGACCGGCGAGCCGGCGAGCCAGCCCGCCACCGCAGCGCCGCCCGAGGTGGTGGCAGCCGCGGGGGGCCAGGCACAGGCAGGCCAGGGCGACAGGACGGGGCAGGTGGCCGGCGGCGGCGATGCCGCCGAGGCCGTGCCCGGCATGCCCGGCGGCCGGGCCGGTGCGGCAGCAGCACTCCCTGCAGGCGTGTCGCAGGACGGCACCGAGGCCGGGGCGTCGGCAGCCGATACCGCCGGCGACGATGCCGACCAGATCTTCCGGCTGGTGCGTTCCGACGGCAAGGCGACGCCCGTGGACATCACAGTCGGCGGCAAGGGCGAGGGTACGACGACCTCCGACCAGGTCAGGCTTCCGGGCGTCGAAACCGTTGCGGTGTTGGATTCTCGCCGCTATCTGGGTCTGGCCCAGCAGGGCAACATCACCGCGGTGACGGCCGCCATCGCGCAGGATCCCGCCTGGGCGGCCGCATTGGCCGAGCAGACCGACAGCGCGCCGGATGTGACCGGCAAGGTCGTCAACACGCTCAAGATCCAGCTTCAGCCGATCGACCTCGGCACGGTCACGGCCTCGCTGAGGCTGCAGGGCGAAACGCTGGTCGTCGACCTGAAGGTCGAGACGGGCAAGGCCTTCCGCCACCTCAGCGACGACCAGGACGCGATCGTCAAGGCGTTGCGTGGCCACGGATTCAGCATCGACCAGGTCAACGTCCAGATGGCGCCGTCGTCGGACCGTGGCGGCAGCGCCACCGGGCAGGGGGATTCGCAGGCGCAGTTCGCCGGCCAGCAGCAGGCGCGCGAGGGCGGCAGTGGACGGCAGCAGGGCGGCGAGCCCCGCCAGGCCGCCCAGACAGCATTCAACGAAGGACCGGCGCATGAATTCGGCCAGGTGGATAGCCTCACTAGCAATGACCAGCGCCGTCCTTCTGGCGGGGTCTTCCTCTGAGGCCACGGCGTCGACGGGCAGTTGCGAGCGCGAGATCCTCTCGGCTGCCTCGAAGTATGGCATCCCCGCGGGCATCCTCTATTCGGTCGGGCTCGCCGAGACCGGCCGCAAGGGGTCGCTCCAGCCCTATGCGCTGAACATCGAGGGCAAGGCCTATTTCGCCTCCAGCGAACGCGAGGCGCTGCAGTGGTTCCAGAAGGCCCGGGCCGGCGGCGCGAAGCTGATCGACCTCGGCTGCATGCAGATCAATCATCACTTCCACGGGTCGGAATTCTCCTCGCCGGCGGAGATGCTGAACCCGCGTCGCAACGTCGAATACGCCGCGCGCTTCCTGTCGGAGCTGCACGCGCGGCATGAGACCTGGACGATGGCAGTTGCCCGCTATCATGCCGGTCCGAACAACGATCCGGCGCAGAAGCGCTATGTCTGCCGCGTGATCGCGAACCTGGTCGCGACGGGCTATGGCAGCTGGACCGCGAACGCCCGCTCGTTCTGCCGCTGATTCAATCGAAAATTGAAAATGGCGCCTCCGCCCAAATGTGGCGGCAATTGGCGCACTTTAAGGCTGGCAAGGATTGAATCCGGTCGGCATTAACTTTTCCACTGAGAAATAGTCGTATATTTGGCGCGACCTACTAGATGTAGATCAAATCGCCCCGCAATGGTTAATCAATTATTAAAAAAATCAGATGATTTTATCTAATTGCCGCTGAATCCCTCGATTCGTACCACTCTCTTAACGAGGCACCACACTGATTCGGAGGCGGACGAATGATCGTAGTGGTTGATGAGCGCGAGCTCGTTAAGGACGGTTACACTTCACTATTTGGTCGCGAGGGCGTGCCCTCGACGGGCTTTGATCCGAAGGAATTCGGAGAATGGGTCAACTCGGCCGCAGACAGCGATCTGGATGCCGTCGAGGCGTTTTTGATCGGCCAGGGCCAGCAGACGATGGAACTGCCGCGGGCGATCCGGGATCGCTCGCAGGCGCCGGTGATCGCCGTCAGCGACACCCCCTCGCTCGAGACGACGCTGGCCTTCTTTGACTGCGGCGTCGACGATGTCGTCCGCAAGCCGGTGCACCCGCGCGAGATCCTGGCCCGCGCGGCGGCGATCCGCCGGCGGCTGAAGGCGCTCGCCAACTTCACCGACATCGGACCGATCCGGGTCTTCTCCGACGGTCGCGACCCGGAGATCGAAGGCACGGTGTTTCCCCTGCCGCGGCGCGAGCGCCGCATTCTCGAATACTTGGTCGCAAACCGCGGCCGTCGCCTGTCGAAGACGCAGATCTTCAACGCGATCTACGGGATCTTCGACGAGGACGTCGAGGAGAACGTGGTCGAGAGCCACATCAGCAAGCTGCGCAAGAAGCTTCGCAAGAAGCTCGGCTTCGATCCGATCGATTCGAAGCGCTTCCTCGGCTACTGCATCGACTGGAACTGACGCGAGGGCGGGCCGCACGCGCGGCCCCCTCGAAACGCGGCGGTGGCGCAAGGCCACTGGCATACAGCCTCACGCAAGGCACACCTCATACTCTCGTCCCATATTTGAATAGCGAGGAATCAAGCATGAGCCTCTACGGAACCATGAGAACCGGCGTATCCGGCATGAATGCCCAGTCCAACCGGCTGAGCGCGGTCGCAGACAACATCGCCAACGCCAACACCACGGGCTACAAGAAGGCCTCGACCCAGTTCTCCTCGTTGATCCTGCCCTCCACCGGCGGAGCCTACAACTCCGGCGGCGTCACCACCGACGTCCGCTACTCGATCTCCTCGCAGGGCACGTTCACCTACACGACCTCGGCGACGGACCTGGCCATCAACGGCAACGGCTTCTTCATCGTCTCCGGCGCCGACGGCGTCGAGTACCTGACCCGCGCCGGCGCGTTCACGCCGATGTCGGACGGCACGCTTCGCAACACGGCCGGCTACAAGCTGATGGGCTACGAGTATTCCTCGACGGCCGATCCGACGATCGTCATCAACGGCTACGACGGTCTCTCCGAGATCAACCTCTCCGACGGCTCGCTCACGGCAACGCCGTCGACGGCCGGCGAGCTCGCGGTGAACCTGCCCTCCAACGAGGCGCACCCCTACAGCAAGACGACCTCGCTGGTCGCCTATGACAGCCTGGGCAACACCCGCAAGCTGGACTTCACCTATTCCACGACCGCCACGGCCGGCGAGTGGGGCCTGACGGTGACCTACACCGATCCGGACACCGGCACGGTCACGACGCTCGCCACCGAGACCCTCGAATTCGACAACACCGGCGCTCTGATCACTCCCGCTACCGGCATGATCTCCACCGCCGGCATGACGTTCGGCGTCGGCCCGGGTGCACCGGTCCTCAACGCGCTCGACATCAACCTGACCGGAACGACGCAGCTGAACAAGGAGTTCGGCGCCGACGGCGACATCAACGGCAGCGGCCCCAGCGAAGTGACCGGCTACGAGATCAGCGACGACGGCATCCTGTCGGTGAAGTACGACAACGGCGACCTGGTCCCCAAGTTCCGCATCGCCATGGCCAGCGTCCAGAGCCCGGACATGCTGACGCCGCTCGCGGGCAACATCTACACGCAGAGCAACGAATCGGGCGTCGTCGTCATGGGTTATGCCGGCAACAGCGGCTACGGCACGATCCTCTCGGGCGCGCTGGAGGATTCCAACGTCGACATCGCCGAGGAACTCACCAGCATGATCGAGTCCCAGCGCAACTACACGGCCAACTCGAAGGTCTTCCAGACCGGCTCCGAACTGATGGACGTTCTCGTCAACCTCGTACGCTGACGGAAACGACAACTTCAATGAAACGGTAGGTTGATACGATGTCGCTCTCAACGGCATTAAAGATTGCACAGTCAAGCTTTTCGAACACGGCGCTGCAGACGGCGGTCGCGTCGAACAACATCGCCAATGCGAGCAACACCGCATACAACCGCCGTGCCGCCGTTCTGGCTTCCGCGGCAAGCGGGGCCACGGTCGTCGAGACCTATCGCGCCCAGAACGACGCCTTGCAGAAGCAGAACCTGCTCAGCATCTCCAAGTCCGCTGCGCAGGACACCACGCTCGCCGGCCTGGAGCGCATCAGAAGCACTCTGGGCGGCGACGACTACGAGCTCTCCGTCGCGAACTACCTTGCGACGCTGCGCGACAACCTCCAGACCTTCGCCGACCGGCCGAGCGAGCAATCGCTCGCTGAGACGGTGGTCGCCAATGCCGTCGATGTCGCCAATGCGCTGAACTCATCGTCGGCCGAGATCCAGCAGCTTCGCACCGAGGCGGACGCCGACATCGCCCTTGCGGTCGAGGAACTCAACGGGCTGCTGCAGGATTTCAAGACCTACAACGACCAGGTCAAGGCGGGAACGGCGGCCGGCACCGACGTCAACGACGCCCTCGACCAGCGCGACAAGCTCCTGAGCCAGATCTCGGAGATCATCGGCCTCACGACGGTGACGCGCACGAACAACGACATGGTGCTCTATACGAGCGATGGTACGGTGCTGTTCGAGACCTTGCCGCGCGAGGTGACCTTCGCACCCACCACGACCTACACCGCCGACATCGTCGGAAACCAGATCTACATCGACGGCGTTGCGGTCGATGCGGGTGTGGGCGGCAACACCAGTGCCCAGGGGACCATCCCGGCGCTGCTGCAGCTGCGCGACGACATCGCGCCCACCTACCAGACCCAGCTCGACGAGATGGCGCGCGCCGTCATCACGATGTTCCAGGACAACAACCTGCCCGGGCTCTTCACCTGGATGGACGGTCCGGTCGAATCGACCGTGGTGCCTGCGACGCTGACCGACGGCCTTGCCGCCAACATCATCGTCAATCCGGACCTGATCACGGCGGCGGGCGGCAACCCGATGCTGCTTCGCGACGGTGTCAACCTGAACCAGAACACCAACAACGACGCGAGCTATTCGACGCTGCTGGACAGCTATGCCGCGGCGTTTGCGACGGACATGACCTTCGATGTCGCGACCGACATCGACACCAATACCAGTATCCTGGATTTCTCGACGAATTCCATCGGTTGGGTCGAGCAGTTGCGCAGCGCCGCGGTGACGGCGAGCGACGACAAGGCGGCCCTTCTCTCCCGCACGCAGTCGTCGCTTCAGAACGTCACCGCCGTCAGCCTCGACGAGGAGCTTTCGCTGCTCCTCGACCTCGAGCAGTCCTACAAGGCATCGGCCAAGCTGGTGTCGACGGTCGACGAGATGATGAGCGCTCTCCTCCAGGCAGCAGGTTAAGGCAATGAAAACGTCGTTCGTGTCCAACATCACCATGCAGACGACGCTGCTGCGGACGATCTCCGACGCGCAGTCCGAGCTTATGGACCGGCAGAAGGAGATCGTGACGCTCCGCCATGCCGACCTGGGGGCGGAACTCGGCGCGAAGACCGCACGCACGCTCAACCTCCACCGCGACCTGCAGCGCCTGCAATCGCTGCAGAGCACGAATTCGCTGACGACCCAGCGCCTTTCCGCATCGCAGGAGGCCCTGGGCCAGGTTTCCGAGGCGGCGAACACCGTCATGGAAACGCTCGTCGCGCTCACCGGCACGGAATCGCAGGACCAGCTGGATCGCACGAAGGAGAGCTTCGGCAGCGCCATCTCGCTCTTCACCAGCGCCTCGAACACCTCCTTCAGCGGCGAATATCTGTTTGCCGGTATCGACACCGACGTCATGCCGATGAACAGCTATCTCGACGCGGCCTCCCCGGCCAAGGCGACGTTCGACGCGGCCTTTCAGGCTTACTTCACGTTCGACCAGGACGACCCCCTGGTCGCCGACATCACGCCGGCGCAGATGGAGGGCTTCATCCTCGACCTCGAAACCATGTTCATGGACACGAGCGCGACCGGCACCTGGGCGACGGACTGGTCGAACGCATCCGACCAGAACATGACGAGCCGCATCAGCAATTCCGAAGTGGTACAGAGCTCGACCAACGCGAACACCGACGGCATGCGCAAGTTCGCGCTCGGTGCGGTCATCGGTTACGAACTTCTTAATCTCAATATCGGTACGGAAACGCGCAAGCTGGTCACCGACAAGTCGCTTGAGTACATTGGCTCGGCAATCACAGGCGTGGATTCCGAACGCTCGCTGCTCGGGGTTTCCGAGGCGCGGGTCGAGCAGGCGAATATCTCGCTGGGCGCACAGTCCAGCATCCTGACCAGCAGCATCAATGGTCTCGAGATGGTCGATGAAGACGAGATCGCAACCCGCATCACCACACTCCAGACGCAGCTCGAACTTGCATACACGTTGACCGCACAGCTCCAGAACATGAGCCTGGTCAAATATCTCTGATGATCAGAGACGCATGGCAAACATGAAGGGTGTCTAAATGTACCAGTTCTCATATGTCGAGATCATGGAGGATGGCGTCGAGACCGCCAGGAGCCGTGAGCGGCAGGTACTCGACCGATCGATCGAACTGCTGCGCAAGGCGCAGGCGGCGACCTCCTACGGCAGGGACACCATCGAGGCCGTCTACTTCACGCGGCGCGTCTGGATCCGGTTCGTCGAGGATCTCGGCAATCCCGAAAACCAGCTCGACAAGGAGCTGCGGGCCAATCTCATCTCAATCGCCCTCTGGATACTGGGGGAAGCCGATCGCATCCGAAAACGCGAATCGACCAATTTCCAGGGCATCATCGACATAACAACCATCATCAGGGATGGAATAAAATGAAAAGCACCTTGCGTATCTCACTGAAATCGGGTGAGCGCATTTTTGTGAACGGCGCGGTACTGCGGGTCGACCGGAAGGTTGCCCTCGAATTCCTGAACGACGTCACCTTCCTGCTCGAGAACCATGTTCTCCAGCCCGAACAGGCGACGACGCCGTTGCGCCAGCTTTACTTCATCGCCCAGATGATCCTGATCAATCCGGACGGCGCCGAACAGTCGACGGCGATCTTCCGCAAGTCCGTCATCATGCTGCTCTCCTGCTTCCGCAACGAGGAAGTGCTGGCCGAGCTCAAGCGCATCGACGGCCTGGTCACGCAGGGGCGCGCCTTCGAGGCCCTCAAGGCCATTCGCGCGCTCTATCCGATCGAGGACAAGATCCTCAACAACCATGAGATCACGCCGGCCACGGTGGAACATATCCGCAAGGAGATCGCCATATGGTAACGCCCGTCTCTGCCGCCGCGACCGGCTACACGCCCACCGCCTCCGGCACCGAGTCTTCCGCCGACGTCAAGAGCACCACGCTGAACTACGAGAGCTTCCTGAAGCTCTTCGTCGAGCAGCTGAAGAACCAGGACCCGACGGAGCCCATGGACGCGACCGAGCAGATGGCGCAGCTCGCCACCTTCTCGCAGGTCGAGCAGACCGTGAAGACGAACACCAACCTGGAAAGCCTGCTGCAGCGCACCTCGCTGCAGGAAGCCGATTCCGTCATCGGCCGCACGGTCACCAGCGAAGACGGCAAGATTTCGGGTGTCGTCAAGGAAGTAACGCTGTATACCGATGGTATCGTTGCAACGCTTGAGTCGGGCGACAAACTCGTCATCGGACCCGGCGTAAAGGTGAAGTGATCCACCCATGAATGAGGCCGACGCCCTCGACATTGCCCAGGCCGCCATCTGGACCGTCATCGTGGCGGCCGGTCCGGCGGTTCTGGCGGCCATGGTCGTCGGCGTCGTCATCGCCTTCATCCAGGCGCTGACCCAGGTGCAGGAAGTCACCCTGACCTTCGTTCCGAAAATCCTCGCCGTGCTCGTCACGGTCGCAATCTCGGCGCCCTTCATCGGGGCGCAGATCTCCATTTTCAGCGACGTCATCTTCTCCCGGATCGAATCCGGCTTCTGACGCCATTTTTCCGTACTGCCACCCTCGCGCAAGTTTCGTGCGCTAGACGTCCCGGTAGCATTGCGGTCCCTGCGGGCCGCGCCTCTCATGACGAGACGGGACGAAAATGGCACAGGTACCTGCACTCTCCATCCCCAAGGTTTCCCCGAGTGGCCGCGACATCGCCTTTGCGATGGGCATCGTCGCGATCCTCTCGATCCTGTTCCTGCCCATCCCGCCGTTCCTGATCGACATGGGCCTGGCGTTCTCGATCGCCTTTTCCGTGCTGATCCTGATGGTGTCGCTCTGGATCCAGAAGCCGCTCGACTTCTCGTCCTTCCCGACCATCCTGCTGATCGCCACGATGATCCGCCTGTCGCTGAACATCGCCACGACCCGCGTCATCCTCTCGCACGGCCACCAGGGCCATGATGCGGCCGGCAGCGTCATCGCCGGCTTCGCCAGCCTGGTGATGTCCGGCGACTTCGTCATCGGTCTGATCGTCTTCATGATCCTGATCACGGTGAACTTCATCGTCATCACCAAGGGCGCGACGCGTATCGCCGAAGTGGGCGCCCGCTTCACCCTCGACGCCATCCCCGGCAAGCAGATGTCGATCGACGCCGACCTCTCCGCAGGCCTGATCGACGAGAAGGAAGCCCAGCGCCGCCGGCGCGAGCTGGAGGACGAGAGCTCCTTCTTCGGCTCGATGGACGGTGCCTCGAAATTCGTCCGCGGCGACGCTATCGCCGGCCTCATCATCACCGCCATCAACGTCTTCGGCGGCATCATCATCGGCTACTTCCGTCACGGCATGGAGATCGGCGAGGCGGCCGACGTCTTCGTCAAGCTGTCGGTGGGTGACGGCGTCGTCTCCCAGATCCCCGCCCTGATCGTGTCGCTGGCGGCCGGCCTTCTGGTGTCGCGCGGCAGTTCGCCGGGCTCGACCGACCAGGCCGTCGTCAACCAGCTGAGCGGCTATCCGCGGGCGCTGATGGTCGCCGCCGGCCTGATGGTGCTGCTGGCCATCATGCCGGGCCTGCCCTTCTTCCCCTTCATGGCGCTCGGCGGCGTCATGGCCTTCGGCGGCTGGGCGATCCCGCGCCGGCTGGAGCAGGAGAACCGGCAGCGGCGCGAGCAGGAGGCGAAGAACGCCCAGCAGACGAAGGAGGCCGACAAGGATTCGGTCAAGTCGGCGCTCAAGACCGCCGAAATCGAGCTGCTGCTCGGCAAGCAGGTGTCGACGCGCCTTCTGGGCGCGCACCAGGAGTTGGCCTTCCGCGTCGGCAAGATGCGCAAGAAGTTCGCGACGCAGTACGGCTTCGTGGTGCCGGAGATCAAGGTCTCGGACGACATCTCGATCTCCGACAAGGCCTACCACATCCGCATCCACGGCACGACGGTGGCCTCGAACGTCGTTCGCGTCGGCGAAGTGCTGGTGGTCACCGGCGGTGGCCGTAAGCCGAGCGTTCCGGGCGACGAGATCCGCGAGCCCGCCTTCGGCATGCCGGCCGTCTCGATCCTGGAGACGTTCGCCGAGGACGTCCGCCGCGAGGGCTTCCACCCGATCGACAACGTCTCGGTCGTGCTCACCCATCTCTCCGAGGTCATCCGCAACAACCTGCCGCAGCTTCTGTCCTACAAGGACGTGAAGATCCTGATCGAGCGGCTGGATCCGGAATACCGCAAGCTCGCCGACGAGATCTGCTCGTCGCACATGTCCTATTCCGGCCTGCAGGCGGTGCTGAAGCTGCTGCTCGCCGAGCGCGTCTCGATCCGCAACCTGCACCTGATCCTCGAAGCCGTCGCCGAGCTGGCCCCGCACGTGCGCAAGACCGAACAGATCGTCGAGCACGTGCGCATCCGCATGGCCCAGCAGATCTGCGGCGACCTTGCCGAAAACGGCGTCCTGCCGGTCCTGCGCCTCGGCAACCGTTGGGACATGGTGTTCCACCAGGCGCTGAAGCGCGATGCCAAGGGCGAGGTCGTGGAGTTCGACATCGATCCGCGGCAGCTGGAGGAGTTCAGCGAGCAGGCGACCAAAGTTATCCGTGAATTCCTCGACCGCGGCACGCCTTTCGTACTGGTCACCTCGCCCGAATCCCGTACTTATGTGCGCATGATCATCGAGCGCCTCTTCGCCACCCTGCCAGTCCTGTCGCATGTCGAGCTTGCCAAGGGCATCGAGATCAAGATCCTCGGTTCGATCTCATGATCACCGATCCGCAGGGCATGGTGCTGGCGCTGTTCGCCGCCTTCTGCCGTGTCGGCGGCTGCTTCATGCTCCTGCCGGGCTTCGCCTCGGCGCGGCTTCCCATGCAGATCAGGCTGTTCGTCGCCGTCGCGGTCTCGATCGCGGTGCTGCCGATCCTCTGGGATACGATCTATCCGAAGACGCAAGGGGCGGCGCTGACCTATATCCAGCTGATCGTGTTCGAGACGCTGACGGGTGCGGTGATCGGCCTGATCACGCGCTACTACGTGCTCGGCCTGCAATTCGCCGGCACGTCGCTGACCATGATGATTGGCTTCAACGCGCCCCCCTCGCAGGACGTTCTCGAGGATACGGCGGAGAACCAGCTGACGAACCTGATCAGCTTCGCCGGCCTGATGGCGCTGTTCATGCTGAATTTCCACCATATCGTCGTCCGTGCGCTGGTGGATTCCTACACCGCCATTCCCATGGGCGGCTTCAATCCGCAGAGCGCGCTGATCACCCTGACCGACACGCTGGTGCAGACCTTCAGCATCATGCTCCGGCTCGCTAGCCCCTTCATCATCTACGGCCTGCTGTTCAACGTCGCCGTCGGCCTGATCAACAAGCTGGCGCCGCAGATGCCGATCTACTTCATCTCGCTGCCGTTCATCATCGCCGGCGGCCTGTTTCTGCTCTATTTCGGCGTCTCCTCGTTGCTGGAGATCTTTGCCAACGGGTTCGTCCCGGTGTTCGAAGGGCGTTGAGGGGACCGGATGGCCAAGCGTTCCGACAAACTGAAGCGTCTCGTGGCCGTCCAGCGCCACATGGAGCAGATGGCGGAAATGGACCTGGCCCTGACGACCCAGCAGCGGCAGGAGGTGGCCGAGACGATGGATGCGGTGGCCGCGGCCCTCGTCTCGCTGAACCCGGTTCACCGCGGCTTCTCCGACATCTATGCCGCCCAGATCGGCAAGCTCAGGCAGAAGGACGTGATGCTCGCCGGCGTTCAGCAGATGCACGAGATGCGAATCGTGCGCGAACGCACCAAGGCCGACCGGCTGGCCGACCAGATGCACGAGGCGCGAAACCTGGAAGACCGCGAGGAAGCCGACAACGCGGTCTACGATCTCATCGACCAGCATGTCGCCTACGGCAAGGATCGCAGCCGCTGAGCGGCGGTCGTCGGTGGGCCACTTAAGATATTGATATTTCTATATAGTCTATAGACCCTGCATCGGCAGGCTGCCCCGGGCAATACGTCTCTTCTGCAGCCTGCGGCCACCGCGGGGAGATCAGCCTCCCGTAAGGTTGAGCGACCATACTCCAAATCCAAGACGAGGGATGAAACCCCCGCCGGAAAGCCGGGCGCCCGATTGGCAGGGTGCTCCGCAGGGCCGGCGGTTTGGGTCTTCGCGACGAACAGGCTGGCGTTCCGTCATGATGGCGGCCGCGGCCGCGTGATACCCGAGAGGCAACTGACCGTGGCAATTTCACCTCCCAGCGATCTCGTGCTCGATGTCGTGCGCGCCGCCGATCCGTCGGCGGTCCAGGAAGCGCAGACCAAGCTGAAGACCCAGCGTGCGAGCTTCGAGGCGACCAGTCTCGCCGATGCCGGAAACGGGTTTGGCGCCGCCGTCGGCATTCTCAATCGCGATTCGGCCATGACCGCGTCGGCGTCCGGCTCCGGCGGCGCCGCTGCCGACAAGGTCCCCGCCACCTATCGCAAGTTCGAGGCGATGGTGCTGCAGAATTTCGTCAAGTCGATGCTGCCGGCGGACAGCGAAGAGATCTACGGGAAGGGCACGACCGGCGAAATCTGGCGCGGGATGATGGCGGAGCAGATCGGCGACGTGATCGCCGAAAGCGGCGGCATCGGCATCGCGGCAAGCCTGATGAAGGATCACGAGAAGAAGAACGTTGCCGGCGACATCGCCCGGATCGATCCCAATGACCAGCGCGTGGCGACGGCGATGGTCCAGCAACTCCAGCGCGACACGTTTGGCGACGTGAATTCCGCTGCCGACACTATCAATAACGCCAACAACAACGACAACAAGAGAGCCTGATCGGAGGAATACAAATGGACATGACAACAAACGAACTCCGCATCCGTAGCGTACTGAACCGGCTGGAAACCATCGTCGACGCCGAGAATGCCGGCATCGGCGCCGATCCGAACTTCGACCTGCAGACGTCGAATGCCCACAAGAGCCGTTGCCTCTACGAGCTTTCCATGTTGTCGCGCGACGTCCCCGCCGAGGAGATGCCGCGGGCGTTCGCCCCGCAGCTGAAGAAGGTGCGCGAGAAGCTGCTCCTCAACGCCCAGCGCGTCTCCGCCCACCTCGAGGCCGTTCGCGCTGTGGTGGAACTGCTGAAGGGCGCCATGCGCGAGCAGGACGCTGACGGCACCTATTCGCAAGAGCAGTTCCGGCTGGGGTACCAGCCGTGATCAAGCTCATCCTGGTCGGCGTCTGGATCTGCGTCCTCACCCTCGGTTCCGTCTATTTCTCGATGCAGATGGCGGCCGCTCCGAGGGTTGACGAGGAGGCCGCCGCACGCGCGGCCGCCCTCGATCTCGTCAGGGGCAGCCAGGCGACGATCCCGGTCATCTCCGACGGCGCCGTCAAGGGCTATTTCCTGACCCGGCTGTCCTACACGGCCAACCGGGAACTCGCGGCCAAGCAGCCGGTCCCGATGGGCGAGATGATCACCGACGAGCTCTATACGCTGCTCGTCGGGCAGCGGATGATCGACGTCGAGAAGATCGACCGCTTCGACGTCGATGGTTTCCGCAGCACGATCAAGGACGGGATCAACAAGCGTCTCGGCGCCGAGGTCATCGAAGACGTGCTGGTCGAGCAGATCGACTACATCGCCAAGCTCGAAGTCGGCAAGGAGCCGCCGCGTCGGGGGACTGCGATCGTGCGGTCCGGCGAGGCGCCGGAGGCGCCTGCAAAGCTGACCGCACACTGAGAAATCCGCCGGCATCGGCGGTGCCCCGGAATGGTGGCATTGTCGTTGTAGGCGAACGAAGGGCGCCGCGATTCAGGGCTTCGCGGTGCCCTTTCGCGTTTCGGATCTAGCGGCGGCGGCTGAAGACGCGCGCCAGCTTGTAGCGTGCCACATGCAGCAGGAACAACGGATTGCCGACGACGTAGCGATACCAGAGGCGCCGCGGCTCCTGGAGGAACCGGAACAGCCATTCCAGCCGCATGCGGCGCATGCGGGGCGGTGCGCGCGGAACCCGCCCGGCGACGAAATCGAAAAGCGCGCCGACGCTGATGACGAGCCGTGCGTGGCCCGGGGTGACGTGCTGGTCGATCCATTTCTCCTGGATCGGCGTCCCCATGGCCACCAGCAGGATGTCGGGCGAAAGCGCGCGGATCTTGTCCATGACGGCCTGGGATTCGCTGACGTCGAAATAGCCGTCCGAGATCGCGTGGAACTCGTGCCAGGGCGTGTGCTCGCGGAATTTCTCGGCCGCGCTCAGAAGCACGTCCTGCCTGGCGCCGATCAGCGCCACCCGCTTCGGCTTTTCCATGTAGGTCAACAGCGCCGGCACGAAGTCGGTGCCGTTGAGATTGGCCGGGAACGGCTCGCCGTGGAAGATCTGCGAGGCGATGTCGACGCCGTGCCCGTCCGGCAGCACGATCTGCCGCTGGAGCGCCCTGCGATACTCGGCATCGCGCATCATCAGGTTGGCGTTGTTGGCATTGAGAAAGGCGACGGTCGTCGTTCCGATCGGCATGTCGGCGATGCGGGAGACGAAGTCGAACGCGCCGGCCCAGTCGAGGTCGCAGACCGGCAGGCCCAGGATGTCGCGCTGCGACGCCTTGAGCGTCGTTCCCGATTGAACGTTCATGCCCGGTCCCGGCGAAACGATGTCCGGTCCGTGCGGATGTGGTGGCGAAAGGCGAAGCGAACGGTCATCGCAGCAGGGCTCCCTCGTGCTCCGCCTGCGTGTATCATTTCGGATTCAAGCTTGGCTTAAGTTGTCCGCTAAAGTCCGACTGCTCGCCTTAACGATCTCTTTGCCATGTCCTGCCCGGAGGGGTTGCCGCCGCCGCGGATCAGGCAAGCAGCCACCCGCTGTGGGAGGGCTGCGCCACTCCGTCGCCCGACAGGGCCCTTGCCAAGTACGAATTTGGACAGCATAGGGCGCTGACGGGCCATTGCCGCCAAATGGCCCGCACTAGATTCCGCGTTACTCGCGAGGAGAAGAACGTGACTACCATTATCGATGGGAAGCAGGTTGCCGCCACCGTGATCGAGGCCGTCAAGGCCGCGGCCGGGAAACTGGAGCAGGACGCAGGCGTGAAGACGGGCCTGGCGGTCATTATCGTCGGCGACGATCCGGCGAGCCACGCCTATGTCTCCTCCAAGAGCCGGATGGCGAAGGAGTGCGGCTTCACCTCCGTCCAGCACACGCTGCCCGAGGAGACCAGCCAGGAAGAACTGGCAGCACTGGTTCAGAAGCTGAACGCCGACGACGCGATCCACGGCATCCTCGTGCAGTTGCCGCTGCCGAAGCACCTGCGCTCCGAGCCGATCATCCAGTCGATCCTGCCGGAAAAGGACGTGGACGGCCTGCACGTCGTCAATGCCGGCAAGGTTGCCACCGGCGACCTCGAAGGCGGCCTGATCTCATGCACGCCGGCCGGCGCGATGGTGCTCGTGCGCGGCATCCATGGCGAAGACCTCTCGGGGCTGAACGCCGTCGTCATCGGCCGATCCAACCTGTTCGGCAAGCCGATGGCGGCGCTGCTGCTGAACGCGAATGCGACGGTGACCTCCGCCCACTCCCGGACGAAGGACCTCGCCGCCGTTTGCCGCAACGCCGATATCCTCGTCGCGGCCGTCGGCCGGCCGCAGATGGTCAAGGCGGACTGGGTCAAGCCCGGGGCGACGGTGATCGACGTCGGCATCAACCGCGTGCCCGCCCCGGAAAAAGGCGAGGGCAAGTCGCGCCTCGTCGGCGACGTCGCCTTCGACGAATGCGCCGAGGTGGCGGGCGCGATCACGCCGGTGCCCGGCGGCGTCGGGCCGATGACGATCGCCATGCTCATGGCCAACACCGTGATCGCCGCCTATCGCCGGGCCGGTCGCAAGGCGCCGAAATTCTGAAGCGAACGCCCGGCGGGCGGACCGCGCGTTTCGCCCGCCGACCGATCGCCTGACGGCTCGTCCTGCCTATCGCGGGGCGGGTCCGGTGGAGGCGCGCACGATCAGCTCCGCCTTCCACAGCTCCTGCTCGGGCAGGGTTTCCAGATTGAGGATCCGGGAAATCAGCCGCTTGGCGATCCGCGAGCCCGCACTGCGCAGCGACGAGCGCGTCGTCGTCAGCGGCACGCTGAAATTCTCCGGCTTCAGCATCGGCAGCACGTCGTCGTGGGCGATCAGCGACACGTCCGCACCGATCCTGAGACCGGCCTGGTTCAGCGCCCGCACCGCGCCGAGCGCGAGAACGGTACTGGAGCAGAGGATCGCGGTCGGCCGTTCCGGCAGGGCGAGAAACCGTTTCATGCCGGCAAAGCCGTGTTCGTCCGTCATCGGCGTGTGCTGCACGCAGCTTTCGTCGAGCCTCAGCCCGGCTTCGGCGAGTGCGGCCTCCATGCCCTTCTTCCTGCGGATCGCAAAGGCGAAGTGAGCCGGGCCGTTCAAGAGCGCGATCCGCCTGTGCCCGAGCTGGACGAGCAGCTTCGTCGCATCATGAAAGGCGCCGGTGTTGTCGATATCCAGATAGGGGTAGTCGGTCGGTATCCCGATCGAGCGGCCGTGCACGATGAAGGGGATCGACAGCGATTTCAAAAGCGCGACACGCGGGTCCTTCTCGCGCATGTAGGCGATGAACAGCGCGTCGATATTGCCGCTGGCGACCAGCCGCTTGCAGGTCGCCTCCTCGTCGTCGGGATGGCTCGGATTGATGACGAAGTGGAAATCGTGGCGGACCGCCTCGTCGCCGAGGCCGGCCAGAAACTCGCCGAAATGCACGTCGGAATCGTGGCCGTCGGCCGTCGGCATCACCAGCCCGATCGAGCCCGCCCGGCCGGTCGCCAGCCTCTGGGCCGCGCGGTTGGGCCGGTAGCCCGTCCGGCGCACCGCGTCGAGAACGCGCTCGCGCGTCTCGGCGTTGACTTCCGGATACCCGTTGAGGGCCCTGCTGACCGTCGTCTGCGACAAACCGAGGAGCTGCGACAGCTGTTTGAGGTTCACGTTGCCTGCCTTCGCGATTCGAAGCGCTTTGAAATCCTCCCGCTCAAGCGCCGCCTTCATGTAGCATCAGCCATTTCGCCTTTGGAAGAAAAATCGCTCGTTTGCGTCGCAAAACATTGCTGCAACGCGTGAAATGACGCTTCCGGCCCCAACGTCGAGGAAGAGGCTTGACGCGGTGGGCGCAATAAGGAATTCTCACCACCCAAAGCGCTTTGAGGGGGCGGGCGGAAGTCAGACGAATTGGAGAAGCTCGCGGTCATGCGGGCATATCGTGGGAGGAGATCACGTGAAGAAGCGTTTCTTGATGACGGTTGCGCTGGCATCGCTGCTGGCAGGTGCCGCGGCAGCCGCCGAACTGAAGTTCGCCCCCGGCGAAGACGGCAAGTTCAACTGGTCGAGCTTCGAGGAGTTCAAGAAGGGGCATGACCTGAAGGGCCAGAGCCTGACGATCTTCGGTCCCTGGCGCGGCGAAGACGAGGTTCTCTTCCGGAGCGTCTTCGCCTATTTTGAGGAAGCCACGGGCGTCGAGATCAAGTACTCGTCGTCGGAGAACTACGAGCAGCAGATCGTCATCGACACGCAGGCGGGCAGCCCGCCGGACATCGCCATCCTGCCGCAGCCCGGCCTGATCGCCGACCTGGCCTCCAAGGGCTACCTGACGCCGCTCGGCGACGAGACGAAGCAGTGGCTGCTCGACAACTACGCCGCCGGCCAGTCGTGGGTCGACCTGTCGACCTACAAGGACAAGGACGGCAACGCGCAGCTCTTCGCCTTCCCCTACAAGATCGACGTGAAGTCGCTGGTCTGGTACGTGCCGGAGAACTTCGAGGACGCCGGCTACGAGATCCCCAAGACGATGGAGGAACTGAAGGCCCTGACCGAGCAGATCGTCGCCGACGGCGAGACGCCCTGGTGCATCGGCCTCGGTTCGGGCGGCGCGACAGGATGGCCGGCCACCGATTGGGTCGAGGACCTGATGCTGCGCACCCAGTCGCCCGAGACCTACGACAAGTGGGTCACCAACGCGATCGCCTTCAACGATCCGGCCGTCACCGGTGCGATCGACGAGTTCGGCTGGTTCGCCAAGACCGACAAGTTCGCCGCCGGTGGCCCCGCGGCGGTCGCCTCCACCGACTTCCGCGACAGCCCGAAGGGTCTCTTCGCCTCGCCGCCGAAATGCTACCTGCACCATCAGGCCTCCTTCATCCCGTCGTTCTTCCCGGAGGGGACCGTCGTCGGCGAGGATGCGGACTTCTTCTACATGCCGCCCTATGCCTCCAAGCCCGAGCTCGGCAATCCGGTTCTCGGCGCCGGCACGCTGGCGATGATCACCAAGGATACGCCGGCGGCGCGCGCCTTCATGGATTTCCTCAAGACCCCGATCGCCCATGAGGTCTGGATGGCGCAGTCGAGCTTCCTGACGCCGTTCAAGAGCGCCAACCAGGAGACCTATGCCAACGCGCCGATGAAGAAGCAGGGCGAGATTCTCCTGAACTCCACTACCTTCCGCTTCGACGGCTCGGACCTCATGCCCGGCAAGATCGGCGCCGGCGCCTTCTGGACCGGCATGGTCGATTTCGTCGGCGGCAAGTCCTCTGCCGACGTCGCCGGGGGCATCCAGAAGGCCTGGGACGCCATCAAGTAGGTGGCCCGCGGCCGGAGCCGGCGGACGTCCGGCTCCCCAAGGTGCGGCATCGGTGAGAGGCCGGTGCCGCGGCCCGACCGAAGGATCGCCCGCAACGCATCTGCGTTCGGGAGGAGGGGATCATGCAGCAGCTCGTTTTTGCCATAGGGACGATGATCGCAGGCGTGCTCGCCTGCGCCTTCTACTTCTTCGCCACCAACTGGATCCTCGACCGGATCTTCCCGTCGAAGGGCCTGTCGGGTGCGAAGGCGTCGCAGAACCTCAGGACGACCAACGCCATCCGGCCGTGGCTGTTCATGCTGCCGGCGCTGCTGGCGCTTGCGATCTACCTCGTCTATCCGGTGTTCGAATCCGTCCGGCTGAGCCTCCACGACCGGGCGGGGCAGACCTTCGTCGGGCCGGGCAATTTCGTCTGGATGTTCGGCGACGGCGAGTTCCGCCAGTCGATCTTCAACAATTTCCTCTGGCTGCTGGTCGTGCCCGCGCTCTCGACCTTCTTCGGCCTGGTCATCGCCGCGCTGACCGATCGCATCTGGTGGGGCAACATTGCCAAGACCCTGATCTTCATGCCGATGGCGATCTCGTTCGTCGGTGCCGCGGTGATCTGGAAGTTCGTCTACGACTACCGCGCCGAGGGCAGCGAGCAGATCGGCATCCTGAACGCGATCGTCACCTGGTTCGGCGGCGCGCCGGAAGCCTGGATCACCCTGCCGTTCTGGAACAACTTCTTCCTGATGGTGATCCTGATCTGGATCCAGACCGGCTTTGCCATGGTGATCCTGTCCGCCGCACTCAGGGGCATCCCGGAGGAGACGCTGGAGGCGGCCGTCATCGACGGCGCCAACGGCCTGCAGATCTTCTTCAAGATCATGATCCCGCAGATCTGGGGAACGATCGCCGTCGTCTGGACGACGATCACCATCCTCGTCCTGAAGGTCTTCGACATCGTGCTGGCGATGACCAACGGGCAATGGCAGACCCAGGTACTGGCCAACCTGATGTTCGACTGGATGTTCCGCGGCGGCGGCGATTTCGGGCGCGGCGCGGCGATCGCCGTCGTGATCATGGTGCTCGTGGTGCCGATCATGATCTGGAACATCCGCAACGCCATGCGCGAAACGGGAGGTCACTGAGATGCCCGGCGCCACCCGTTCGCCCCTGACCTTCGTGGTCCACCTTTCCGTCCTGCTGCTCGTGGCCCTGTGGACGCTGCCGACGGCCGGCCTTCTGATCTCCTCGCTGCGCGACAAGGACCAGCTTGCCGTATCCGGCTGGTGGACGGCGCTGTCGACCTCGACGCAGAACGTCGTCTTTCGCGCCCCGTCGCCGGAGACACAGACGGAGCGGGACGGCAAGTTCGTGCTTACCGGCAATCTCCTCGAGGGCCAGCAGGGCGAAGTCTCCGCCTTCGGCTTCAACAGCCGCGATCCGGCGGCCTTCGCGCCGGGGCAGACGGCCGAGCTCAACGACGGCGAGCGGCTGACGGTCCAGGCCGACGGCAGCTTCGAGATCGTCTCCGACACCCGCATGGAAGGCACGCGCGGCCAGCGCATCTTCTATACGGCAGCGGTGCCGCCCCGCTTCACGCTGGACAACTACCGCGAGGTCCTCAGCGCCGAGGGCATCGGCCAGTCCTTCATCAACTCGCTGACGGTTGCGATCCCCGCCACGATCATCCCGATCCTGGTGGCCGCCTTCTGCGCCTATGCGCTGGCCTGGATGAAGTTTCCGGGCCGGGCGATCCTGATCGCCGTCATCGTCGGCCTGCTCGTCGTGCCGCTGCAGATGTCGCTGATTCCGCTGCTGAAGCTCTACAACGGCGTCGGCGCCTTCTTCGGCGTCCCCGCCAAGACCTATGTCGGCATCTGGCTGGCGCATATGGGCTTCGGCCTGCCGCTGGCGATCTACCTCCTGCGCAACTACATGGCCGGCCTGCCGAAGGAGATCATGGAATCCGCCCGCGTCGACGGCGCCAGCGATTTCGATATCTTCATCAAGATCATCCTGCCGCTGTCGTTTCCCGCACTCGCCTCCTTCGCCATTTTCCAGTTCCTTTGGACCTGGAACGACCTGCTCGTGGCGATCGTGTTTCTCGGCACCGGCAACGAGGAGCTGGTCCTGACCGGTCGCCTGGTCAACCTGCTCGGCTCGCGCGGCGGCAACTGGGAGATCCTGACGGCGTCCGCCTTCATCACCATCATTGTGCCCCTGATCGTCTTCTTCGCCCTGCAGCGCTATCTCGTGCGCGGTCTGCTGGCGGGATCGGTCAAGGGCGGCTGAACAGCTCAGGAAAGAGACAGGACCGAGAATGACGACGACCAATGTACCGCTGCCGGCCGTGGACAAGGACTGGTGGCGCGGCGCGGTGATCTACCAGATCTATCCGCGCTCCTTCCAGGACACCAACGACGACGGCATCGGCGACATGAAGGGCATCGCTCAGCGTCTGCCGCATGTCGCCTCGCTCGGCGTGGACGCGATCTGGATCTCCCCCTTCTTCACCTCGCCGATGCGCGATTTCGGCTACGACGTCTCCAACTACGAGGACGTCGACCCGATCTTCGGCACGCTCGAGGATTTCGATACCGTCGTCGCCGAGGCGCACCGGCTCGGCATCCGGGTGATGATCGACCTCGTGCTGTCGCACACCTCGGACAAACACCCCTGGTTCGTCGAAAGCCGTTCCAGCCGCACCAACCCCAGGGCTGACTGGTATGTCTGGGCCGATTCCCGGCCGGACGGCACGCCGCCCAACAACTGGTTGTCGATCTTCGGCGGCTCGGCCTGGCAGTGGGACCCGACCCGGCTGCAATACTACATGCACAATTTCCTGACCTCGCAGCCGGACCTGAACCTGCACAATCCGGAGGTGCAGGACGCGCTTCTGTCCGTTGCCCGCTTCTGGCTGACCCGCGGCGTCGACGGCTTCCGGCTGGATACGATCAACTTCTACTTCCATGACGAGGAGCTGCGCGACAACCCGTCCCTTCCTCCCGAGCGGCGCAACGCGCAGACGGCGCCCGCGGTCAACCCCTACAACTACCAGGAACATCTCTACGACAAGAACCGGCCCGAGAACCTGGAGTTCCTCAAGCGCTTCCGCGCGTTGATGGATGAGTTCCCGGCGATCGCCGCCGTCGGCGAGGTTGGCGACAGCCAGCGCGGGCTGGAGATCGCCGGGCAGTACACCTCCGGCGGCGACAAGATGCAGATGTGCTACGCCTTCGAGTTCCTCGCGCCGGACGTCCCGACCCCGGCGTCGGTCGCCGCGGTGCAGCATGCGCTGGAGCGGGCCGCCCCGGACGGCTGGGTGTGCTGGGCGTTCTCCAACCATGACGTGATGCGCCATGTCAGCCGCTGGGGCGCGGGCGTTGCCGATCACGCCGGCCAGGCCAAGTTGCTGGCATCGCTTTTGATGTCGCTGCGGGGCTCCGTCTGCATCTATCAGGGCGAGGAACTGGCGCTGCCAGAGGCCGAACTCGCCTATGAGGACCTGCAGGATCCCTACGGCATCCAGTTCTGGCCCGACTTCAAGGGACGCGACGGCTGCCGCACGCCGATGCCGTGGGATGGAGCCGCCATCAACGGCGGCTTCAGCACGGTGCGCCCCTGGCTGCCGGTGCCGGCGGTCCATCTCGGCGCTGCCGTGTCGGCGCAGCAGGACGATCCCCACTCGGTCCTCAACCACTACCGCCGCTTCCTCGCCTTCCGCCGCCAGCATCCGGCGCTCGTGAAGGGCGAGATCGCCTTCGCTCCAGCGGCCACAAGCGTGCTGTCCTTCGTCCGCAGCCACGGCAACGAACGCATCCTTTGCCTGTTCAACATGGGGGCCGAGGCCTGTGAGGTCACGCGGCCGCCGGAGGCGATCGAAGCCTTGGACGGGCATGGGTTTGAGAGCAGAATGACGGAAAAGACCATCGCGCTTCCGGCATGGAGCGGGTTCTTCGCCCGCTACGCATGACGAGCAAGAAAGGGGAGGCAGCATGACGGGCCTGGTACTGAAGGATATTCGCAAGTCCTATGGCGCGGTCGACGTGATCCACGGCATCGACCTCGACATCAAGCAGGGCGAATTCATCGTCTTCGTCGGACCCTCCGGCTGCGGAAAGTCGACGCTCTTGCGGATGATCGCCGGACTCGAGGAGATCACCGGCGGCGACATGATGATCGACGGCGAGCGCGTCAACGACGTGCCGCCGTCCAAGCGCGGCATCGCCATGGTGTTCCAGTCCTACGCGCTCTACCCGCACATGACCGTCTACGACAATATGGCGTTCGGCATGCGCATCGCCAAGGAGAGCAGGGAGGAGATCGACCGGCGCGTCCGCTCGGCCGCCGACATGCTGCAACTCACCAAGTATCTCGACCGGCTGCCCAAGGCGCTTTCCGGCGGCCAGCGCCAGCGCGTGGCGATCGGCCGGGCGATCTGCCGCAACCCGAAGGTGTTCCTGTTCGACGAGCCCCTGTCCAACCTCGATGCCGCCCTGCGGGTCGCCACCCGCATCGAGATCGCCAAGCTCTCCGAGCGTATGGCCGATACGACGATGATCTACGTCACCCACGACCAGGTGGAGGCGATGACGCTCGCCGATCGCATCGTCGTGCTCTCGGCCGGCCATATCGAGCAGGTCGGCGCGCCGCTGGAGCTCTACGAGCGGCCGGCCAACCTGTTCGTCGCCCGCTTCATCGGTTCGCCGGCCATGAACGTGATCCCGGCGCGGGTGATTTCGACCGGCGAGACGACGACCGTCGAGCTGAAGGGCGGCACGCAGACGGCCCTCGACATCAGGACCCCGGACACCGAGCGCGGCCAGGCTGTCAGTTTCGGCGTGCGGCCGGAGGATCTGCAGGTCACGACCGGCGCCAACTTCCTGTTCGAAGGCACGGTGGCGATCGTCGAGGCGCTCGGCGAAGTGACGCTCCTCTACATCGAGGGCCTCGTCGAGGGCGAGCCGATCATCGCCAAGATCCCCGGAATCCAGACCGTCCGGCGCGGCGACCGGGTGCGGTTTTCGGCCGACCGCAACAAGCTGCACCTCTTCGACAAGGAGGGGGTCAGCTACCGCGCCCTGTAGCAATGCGGCACAGGTGGCCGCTTTTGGGCATGCATGTTCAACGCCATCTTAAGGGTTTCCGTCCTAGCTATTCGAAAAGCAAGAAGGGCGGGACTACCGGGATTGGGCATGCAGTTGTCGCAGCAGCGTACGAACTATCTGAACAAGGAAGAATCCTTCATGTACGATCGGGAAAAGAACTTCCCGATGGAGGATACCTGCAACGAGGCGCGGATCGAGTTCACCGAGACGGGCGGCATCGTCAATCTCGTCTCCCGCCGCTGCCAGATCATCAAGCTGTCCCGCAGCGGCGCCGTCCTCAAGATGTCGACCAAGTTCAACCTGCCGAAGAACTTCTATCTCGACATCGTCAGCGCCCGCATCCCGATGATCGGCTGCCTGGCGCAGCGCGTCCATGCCAACGATATCGTCGAGGCCCGGTTCCTGCGGCTGCTCGCCGAAAAGGACATGAACCGCGTCTTCGTCTATTCGACCCACCCGAACCACCGCAACCGGACGCTCGACATCTACGGCGGCTGACGCACGGCTGCCGGGCTCGGTCGCTCGATGACATAAAACCGATCGCGCCTCATCCGGCCTGCCGGTCACCTTCTCCCCGCAGGCGGGGAGAAGGACACACGTGGCGGCGTCTCGGCATCCGGCGAACGATGGGATTCAAATTGGCGACGATGCCGTCGTGATTTGAGCGGAACGGTGCGGCATTTCCCTTCTCCCCGCTTGCGGGGAGAAGGTGGCGGCAGCCGGATGAGGGGCAACGCCGATCGACAAAGGCCCCCTGCGATGCCTACGCGAACAGCACGCTCGCCCCGTGATCCGCCGGCCCGGCGATGGCGCGGAACGAGGCGAACAGCTCGCGCCCCATGCCGAATTCGTTTTCGGCGAGGTCGGCGGTTGCCGGCGTGCGGGCGGCGAAGGTCGCCGCGTCCTCCAGCACCTCGATCGTTCCGTTGACCGCGTCGAGCCGGATGATGTCGCCTTCCCTTATGCGGGCGATCGGGCCGCCGTCGACGGCCTCGGGGGTGACGTGGATCGCCGCCGGCACCTTGCCGGATGCGCCCGACATGCGCCCGTCGGTGAGCAGCGCCACCTTCTGGCCGCGGTCCTGCAGGATGCCGAGCACGGTGGTCAGCTTGTGCAGTTCCGGCATGCCGTTGGCCTTCGGGCCCTGGAAGCGGACCACAGCGACGAAATCGCCCTCCAGCTGGCCGGCCTTGAAGGCCGCGTTCAGTTCGGCCTGGCTGTGAAACACCTTCGCCGGCGCTTCGGTCACGTGCCGTTCGGGCTTGACGGCGGAGGTCTTGATGACGGCGCTGCCGATATTGCCGGTCAGCATCTTCAGCCCGCCGGTGTGCTGGAACGGGTGCTCGACATTCGCCAGGATCTTCGGATCGTGGCTGACGATCGGTGCCGGTTCGCGGCGCACCGTGCCGCCCTCGCCGAGCTTCGGGTCGATCGTGTAGGCGTGCAGCCCCTGGCCGTAGACGGTGCGCACGTCGTCGTGCAGATAGCCGGCCTTGAGCAGTTCCTTGATCAGGAAGCCCATGCCGCCGGCGGCGTGGAAATGGTTCACGTCGGCGAGCCCGTTCGGATAGACTCGGGCGAGCAGCGGCACGATGTCGGACAGCTCGGAAATGTCCTTCCATGTCAGGATGATGCCGGCCGCGCGCGCCATGGCGACGAGATGCAGCGTGTGGTTGGTCGAACCGCCGGTGGCGTGCAGGCCGACCACGCCGTTGACGATCGAGCGCTCGTCGATCATCTCGCCGGCCGGCGTGAACTCGTTGCCTTGCGCGGTGATCGCCAGGGCGCGCTTGGCCGCCTCCTTCGTCAGCGCGTCGCGCAGCGGCGTGCCCGGGTTGATGAACGAGGCGCCGGGCATGTGGAAGCCCATGATCTCCATCAGCATCTGGTTGGAGTTCGCCGTGCCGTAGAACGTACAGGTGCCGGGGCCGTGATAGGATTTGGATTCGGCCTCGAGCAGTTCGTCGCGTCCGACCTTGCCTTCCGCGAACAGCTGTCGCACCCGCGCCTTTTCGTCGTTCGGCAGGCCGGAGGTCATCGGCCCGGCCGGAACGAAGATCGCCGGCAGGTGGCCGAAGGTCAGCGCCGCGATCGTCAGCCCCGGGACGATCTTGTCGCAGACGCCGAGATACACCACGGCATCGAACATGTTGTGCGACAGGCCGACGCCGGCCGCCATCGCGATGAGGTCGCGCGAAAACAGCGACAGCTCCATGCCGGGCTGGCCCTGGGTGACGCCGTCGCACATGGCCGGCACGCCGCCGGCGACCTGCGCCACGCCGCCGGCCTCATGGGCCGCCTGCCGGATCAGCGCCGGGTAGGTCTCGAACGGCTGGTGGGCGGAAAGCATGTCGTTGTAGGAGGTGATGATGCCGAGGTTGGGCACGCGGTCGCCCGCAAGTGCCGCCTTCTCGGCGGGGGAACAGACGGCAAATCCGTGCGCCAGGTTGCCGCAGCCGAGCACGGAGCGGTGCACGCCCTGGGAGGCGGCGGCGCGCAGCCGGTCGAGATAGGGTTCCCGGAACGGTTTCGAGCGTTCCACGATCCTGGCGGTGATGGCTTCGATACGGGAATCAGCGGACATGGGAGCGATCCTGATTTCTCTCGATTGCAATGTTTCGGCGTCGCCGGGCTGCATCCCGCAACCAGCCGTCAAGGTGAGTTAGGCCTTGTGCCGCAGCCGGCAAGCGGCATGCTCTGCGGAGGGCTCAGCGGCGCGCCGCCGGCCCGGGTGGGGCTCCCTCAGGGAGCCCAGTAGATGTCGACGGGCGTCCTCGCGCGGTTCAGGACCGCCCGCACCGGCATTTCGACCTCTGCGCCGGCCGAAAGCGCCTTGTCCAGCGTGTCCTTCTTCGCCTGGCCCTCGATATGCAGCACGAGGAGGCGGGCATCCTGCAGGCTCGAAAACGTCAGCGTCAGGCGTGGCTCGCCGGCGCCCTCCGCCTCCATCGTGATCACGCCGCGGGGGGTGTCGAGCGACAGCGCTTCCGCCAGCCGGTCGCCGCCCGGGAAGAACGAGGCCGTGTGGCCGTCATTGCCCATGCCGAGGATGACCACGTCGAACGGCGCCGCGACGGCGGCAATGTCGCCGCTCGCAAGACGCGCCGCTTCCTCGATCGTCGCGGCCTGGCGGTAAAGCGGCAGGAAGCGGGCGCTCGCCGCGTTGCCCTGCAGCAGGTTCTCGGCCACGAGCAGATGGTTCGAGCGCGCGTTGTCGGCCGGGACGAAGCGCTCGTCGACGAGCGTGACCGTCACCTTCGGCCAGTCCAGCGCGCGCGCAGACAGCGCCTTGAAGAACTGCTTGGGCGTCGAGCCGCCGGAGACGGCGATCGTCGCCGCTCCGCGTTCGGCGATCGCGGCCTTCAGGGCCGCAGCGACGGTGTCGGCGAGCCCTTCGGCGAGGGCGGCGGTATCCTTGAATTCGTGCAGTCTGTTTGCCATCGCCAGCCCCTCAGCTCTCGTGCCAGGTGCGGCCGTCGCGCTCGATCAGCGCGATCGCCTGGCTGGGCCCCCAGGTGCCGGCGGTGTAGCCCTGCGTCTGCTGGCCGGTGGCGTCCCACGCCTTGAGGATCGGATCGACCCAGTGCCAGGCGGCCTCGACTTCGTCGCGCCGCATGAACAGCGTCTGGTTCGAACGGATGACGTCCAGCAGCAGGCGCTCGTAGGCATCCGCATTGCGGGCATCGAAGGCCTGGGCGAAGGTCATGTCGAGCGAGACGTTGCGCAGCCGCATGCCGCCCGGACCCGGATCCTTGATCATCAGCCACTGCTTGACGCCCTCGTCCGGCTGCAGCCGGATGATCAGCTGGTTGGCCTCGATGCGGCCGGCGGCCGGCTCGAAGATCGAATGCGGGATCGGCTTGAAGGTGATGACGATCTCCGAGACGCGGCTTGCCATGCGCTTGCCGGTGCGGATGTAGAAGGGAACGCCGGCCCAGCGCCAGTTGCCGATCTCGGCCTTGATGGCGACGAAGGTTTCGGTGTTGGAGACCCCGCCCTCGAGTTCCTCCAGATAGCCCTTGACCGGCCCGCCGGCCGAGGCGCCGGCGCGGTACTGGCCGCGGACGGTCAGCCGCTCGACATTGTATTCGTCGATCGGCTTCAGCGCGCGCAGCACCTTGAGCTTCTCGTCGCGAACTGCTTCGGCGTCCATCGACGAGGGCACTTCCATCGCCACGAGGCAGAGAAGCTGCAGGATGTGGTTCTGCACCATGTCGCGCAGCGCGCCGGCCTTGTCGTAGTAGCCCGCGCGGCTCTCCAGCCCGACGGATTCGGCCACCGTGATCTGCACGTGGTCGATATGGGCCGAGTTCCACAGCGGCTCGTAGAGCGCGTTGGCGAAGCGCAGCGCCATCAGGTTCTGCACCGTCTCCTTGCCGAGATAGTGGTCGATCCGGTAGATCTGGTCTTCGCGGAACACCCGGCCGATCGTGTCGTTCAGCTCGGTGGCGGATGCCAGATCGCGGCCGATCGGCTTCTCGACGACGATGCGGGTCTGCTTGGTGATCAGCTTGTGGTCGCGGATCTTCTCGGCGATTTCGCCGAAGATCGCCGGCGCCACCGCGAGGTAGAAGGCGCGGACGCGCTCCTTGCCCTCGTCGAGGATCTTCTTCAGGTCGTCCCAGCCCTGCTCGGACTTGGCGTCGACGGAGATGTAGTACAGGCGGTCGGTGAAGATCCGAACCTGCTCGGTGTCGAACTCGCCCGGTTTCAGGAATTCCTTCAGCGCCTTGGTGGCGAACTCCCGATAGGCTTCGTGGGTCATGGGCGCACGCGAGGCGCCGATGATGCGCGTGGGGTCGGTGAATTGTCCCGCAATCTGCCGGTGGTAGAGCGCCGGCAGGAGCTTGCGTTCGGCGAGGTCACCGGTGCCGCCGAAGACGACGTAGTCAAACGGCTCTACGGGGATGATTTGACTGCTCATTGCAATTCTCGATCTGGTTCGCGTTGTCGGCGTTATAATCTAATCGATTTAAAAAGGCCAGCGTGCGGCGCAACAAAATCGCCTCGGATGTATCACAACTTGTCGCGGAAGGCGTACCACGTCATCGCAAGGAACAGCAGCGGCGCGCGCAGGGAAAGTCCGCCGGGAAAGGCGTTGATCTTCAGCGACTTGAGCATGTCGAGCTCGGCACTGCCGCCCGTCACCTCCTCCGCAAAGAGCTTGCCGCAGTAGTTGGACAGCATCACGCCGTGGCCGGAGTAGCCGCCGATCGAGGTGATTCCCGGCATGACCTCGCGCACATAGGGCTGCCGCGGCATGGTGATTCCGACCGAGCCGCCCCAGGCATGCGTGATCTCGATATCGGCGAGTTCGGGATAGATCTCCGTGATCTGGCGGCGGATGTGCTGCGTCATGTCGCGCGGGTTGTCGGCCGTATAGGCCTCGCGCCCGCCGAACAAGAGCCGCCCGTCGCGGCTCTTGCGGAAATAGCGCACGACGAAGCGGGAATCGGCGACCGCCTCGCCGCCGGGAAGCACCTTCGGGAACTTGTCGAGCACGGGCGTGGCGCCGATGAAAGACCGGATCGGCATCACATGCGCCGCCGTCTTCGGTTCGAGGTTGCCGATATAGGCGTTGCAGGCGATCAGCGCCCGGTCGGCGGAAATGGTGCCTCTTGCCGTCGTGATCACCGCCTTGCCGCCGATGCGCTCGATCCTGGTCGCCGCCGTCTTCTCGTGCAGCACCGCGCCGGCTTCCGCCGCGGCCCTTGCGAGCCCGACCAGCAGCTTCATCGGATGGATGTGGCCAGTGCCGGTATCGCGCACGCCGAACAGGTAGAAGCGCGAGCCGAGCCGCTCCTGCGTCTCCGCCCGGTCCATGAAGGTCGAATGCGTGTAGCCGTAGCGGCTGGCGGCGATCTCCGGGTTGGCGCGATAGTCCTTCTCCAGCCCTCTCTTGTGCGACACGTTCATCTGGCCCGGCACATATTCGATGTCGAGGCCGCGCGCCGCGGCGAAGTCGAGCACGTGCTGCTTGGCGTGCTCGGCAAGGTCGAACAGGCCTTTCGAGCGCTCGTAGCCGATCTCCTCCTCCAGTTCCTCCGGCCAGGCGCGCTGGCCGGTGCCGAGCTGGCCGCCGTTCCTGCCTGAGGCGCCGTCGCCGAAGCGGTGGGCGTCGATCAGCACGACGCGCACCCCCTTCGACGCCAGGTGGTAGGCGGCCTGCAGGCCGGTGAAGCCGCCGCCGACGATGGCGACATCGGTTTCGCAGGAGCCGCCCATCGGCGGGTATTCGGGACGCTCGCCGACAGTCGCTTCGTACCAGGAGATGCCGGGTGAGATGGGGCTTTGCCAGGACATGGGGATGCTTCCGGATGGGGGTTCGCGAGCCGGCCCGGCGACCCCAGGGCTCGTCCGCGATGGAACGGGCCGCCCGGGGTCTGCCGGGTAACCGGCCCTAGACGTTGAGCAGCAGGAACTCGCGCTCCCAGGGGCTGATCACCTGCATGAAGGTTTCGAACTCGCCGCGCTTGACGCCGGCATAGAGGCCGATGAAGTCCGGGCTCAGCGCGTCGGTCAGCGCCGGGTCGGATTCCAGCAGCGAGACGGCTTCCAGCAGGCCGCGCGGCAGGTCGATCGATCCCTCGTTGGCGGTGTCGTCCGTCGGCGGTGTCGGTTCGACCGCGTTCATGATGCCGAGCAGGCCGCAGGCGAGCGAGGCCGCGAGCGCCAGATAGGGGTTCGCGTCCGAGCCGGGGAGGCGGTTCTCCACCCGTCGCGCACCCGGATCCGAAACGGGGATGCGGAACGCCGTCGTGCGGTTGTCGTAGCCCCAGGCGACGTTCACCGGCGCCGACATGTCGGGGGTGAGGCGGCGGTAGGAGTTCACGTAGGGCGCCATCATCACCAGCGTCTTCGGAACATAGCGCTGCATGCCGCCGATGAAGTGGAAGAACTCCTTCGACGGCGAGCCGTCCGGGTTGGAGAAGACGTTCTGGCCTGTCTTGATGTCGACGACGGACTGGTGGATGTGCATCGCCGAGCCCGGCTGGCCCTGCATCGGCTTGGCCATGAAGGTGGCATAGATGCCGTGCTTGAGCGCCGCCTCGCGGATCGTCCGCTTGAACATGAACACCTGGTCGGCGAGTTCGATCGGATCGCCGTGGCGCAGGTTGATCTCGAGCTGGGCCGGCCCCTCCTCGTGGATGAGGGTGTCGATCTCCAGGCCCTGCTTCTCCGAGAAATGGTAGATGTCGTCGATCAGCTCGTCGAACTCGTTGATGCCGGCGATCGAATAGCCCTGTCCGCCGAGGATGGAGCGTCCCGAACGGCCCTTCGGCGGATGCAGCGGATAGTCCGGGTCGTCGTTGAGCGCCACCAGGTAGAACTCGATCTCCGGCGCCACCACCGGCCGCCAGCCGCGCTCCTTGTAGAGCCGCAGGACGTTCTTCAGCACGTTGCGCGGCGTATAGGCGACGTCCTCGCCGTTGGAGCCGACGATGTCGCAGATGACCTGTGCGGTCGGATCGGTTTCCCAGGGCACGATCGACAGCGTCGAAAGGTCGGGCAGAAGCTTCAGGTCGCTGTCGCGCGGCTCGTAGCGGAAGTTGCCGGTCTCCTCCGGATATTCGCCGGAGATCGTGTGCCGGTACAGCGCCGAGGGCAGGGCGAGCGAGGTGTTGGAGGTGAATTTCGACGACGGCATCATCTTGCCGCGCGGCACCCCGGCCAGGTCAGGCGTGATGCACTCGATGTCCTCGATGCCCCGGATCTTCAGCCAATCACGCGCTTCCTTCCAGTTGCCGACGCCGCGCAGGGCGGAAAGGGCGGGGGGGATTGCCGAGGATTTGCTGGCTTTCTGAACGGTCGAGGCAACGGTCTTTTTTGAGGGCATGACACACCATGGGTGGTTTCGGATGCGCCATCATATCTGGAGTTTAGCCCTTTGCTAGGGGGCGCAGCGGCGAATGCGGCAAGCTGTCCGGGCGGGACGAGACCGGTTGACATTGGCGCCAAGGGACGGGATGGGAGGGCGAAACGGGGAAGAAGCGGCGTGGCGGACAGGAAAGACGTGGTCATCATCGGTGCCGGTGCTGCCGGCATGATGTGCGCGATCGAGGCGGGCAGGCGCGGGCGGCGCGTCCTGGTGATCGACCATGCGAAGGCGCCGGGCGAGAAGATCCGCATTTCCGGCGGCGGCCGCTGCAATTTCACCAACATCCATGCCGGCCCGAAGAACTTCCTGTCGCAGAACCCGCATTTCTGCAAGTCGGCCTTGGCGCGCTACACGCCCCGCGATTTCCTCGACCTCGTCGAGCGCCACGGCATCGCCTGGCACGAAAAGACGCTCGGCCAGCTCTTCTGCGACCATTCGGCGAAGGACATCATCGCCATGCTGCTGAAGGAGATGCGCGAGGCCGGCGTGGAACTGCGGCTGTCGACCGAGGTGACCGCGATCGATCGGGCGGCGGGCGGCGGGTTCCGCATCGGCACCAGCAACGGCCCCTGCGATGCCGCCGCGCTCGTGATCGCCACGGGCGGCAAGTCGATCCCGAAGATGGGGGCCACCGGATTTGCATACCGCATCGCCGAACAGTTCGGCCTGCGCCTCGTCGAGACGCGCCCGGCGCTCGTGCCGCTGACGCTCGATCCGCAAGCGCTCGGCCTGCACGAGGGCATGCCGGGCGTTTCCGTGGAAGCCGTCGCCGGCCACGGCAAGGCAGAGTTCCGCGAGGCCATGCTCTTCACCCATCGCGGGCTGAGCGGCCCGGCGATCCTGCAGATCTCGTCCTACTGGCGCGAGGGCGACGACATCACCCTTCACCTGCAGCCCGACCTCGATGTCGTTGCCGTGCTTGCGGCCGCGCGCGCGACGAACGGCCGGCAGGCGGTGCAGACGGTGCTGGCCGAGCACATGCCGCGCAAGCTCGCGCAACTGATCGTCCGGCAGACCGGCATCGACGGCCCGGTCGCGGCGGTCCCCGGCTATCGCTTCGCCGCGCTTGCCGAGCACATGCGCCGCTGGAAGATCCGCCCGGCGGGCTCGGAGGGCTACCGGACGGCCGAGGTCACGCTCGGCGGCGTGGATACGGACGAGCTCGATTCCCGCACCATGGCGGTGAAATCCGTGCCCGGCCTCCATTTCATCGGCGAGGCCGTGGACGTCACCGGCTGGCTCGGCGGATACAACTTCCAATGGGCCTGGGCATCCGGCCATGCGGCCGGCCAGGCGGCCTGAAGCGCGCCCGAAAGCTTGTGTTAGCCATGCTAAAGTAGTGGTGGCAAAGACGCGCGACAGGCTTTACCCTTCATTAAGAGGTGCGGGTCGATCCTGCTTGCAAGTCGGCGTTTCTCCGCGCGTGGACAGGGCCTCGTCCCACGGCAGAGCGGGTGAAACAACATGATGTGGGCCGGCTGGCCGGATCAACCGGGATTCCCGTAGCTCGTAACCGGAGTCTTGCCATGCCCGCAGTTCACCGCCGCCCCACCGCCCGCGCCATTGCGATCGCCGCCGCCGCCGACGAAAGCCGCCGCCGCATGATCGCCATCGCCGCCAACTGCGCCGTGGCCGCCCTGCTCCTGGCCGGCATCGCGGCTTCGCTGGCGAGCCTGTTCTGAGGGCGTCCGCCGTTCCTGTGACAAAAAAGTGATGAACTGTCAGGAATAGGCGGGAACGTTCGAAGTTTTTTAAAGCTTCCCGCTGATGATCACCGGATATCTGGCCCGGACCGCGTGCACGAATGATCGTGCTGCGGCCATGCAATGAATGCGCCCGGGGCCACACGGCGAAAATCCGTATCCATCCAATGCAGTTTCGGCGGACCGGCCCTTGGGAGACTCACGGCAAGTGGGCAGGGAGGCGGTCGCCCGCACGGAGTGTTGCCCCGATGTTCATCGACAGGGTCCTTGCCCGCTTCAAGATCCAGACGAAAGTCGTTCTGTTCATCCTTCCGTTTGTCGTCAGCATCAGCGCCGTCGGCCTCACCGGGCTCTATGCCTCGGGTCTGCTGCAGGGCAGGATGGAGATCTCCAACAGCGTCCTGCAATCGCTGAGCGGCTTCAAGGACGTCTATGCGGGGATGAACGCCTTCCTCCAGAACACGTCGGAGGAGACGCGGGGCGCCGTCGTCGAGAAGATCGCCGCGCAGCAGGATGTGCTGGCGGACACGCTCTCCCAGGTCACCGACGAGGAAGGTCGCAACCAGCTGCAGCAGGCCGTCGACGGCAGCGCCAGGATCGGCGAGCGCGTCGGCCAGCTCTGGACGCTCTATGAAAACGAAATTTCGCTGCGCCAGTCGATGCAGAAGGGCCTGCGCGGCCTGTTCGGCGAGCAGATGAGGATCCTCGACGCGGCGAGCACCATGGAACTTTCCGTACGCGCCGACGAGGAGGCCGCCAAGACCCTTTTGCGCGAAGCCGAGCGCCTGAAGAGCGCCAGCGACGAGCTGACCGCCTTCAGCTCGGCCTTTTCCAAGGCGCCCACGCCCGACGCCAAGGTCAAGCTGGCCGCCGACCAGAAGGACGAGCTGGTGACGGTGAAGAACGGCATCGGCATGAGCCTTCCGGACAATCAGAAGGCCGTCATCGACACCTTCCAGAAGACGATCGAGGAAATCGGCAAGCTCGCCTCGAGCGGTGACGTCAGCGAGGAAAACGCCACGGCCATCGGTCGCCTCGTCACCCGTTTCCGCCAGACGAGCATCCAGCTGCAGGCCGCCGCCAGCGCCAAGATGCGCGACGCCACGATAACGTTCTCCAAGCTGGACGCGGCGCTGGTGAAATCGACCGCGGTCCTTTCGAGCACGCGCGAGCTGGTCAACGCCATCTATTCGATCCGCATCGCCGCCGCTGGCTTCCTGGAAAACGCCAACAAGCAGGGCCAGGCCCAGCTCGCCCAGCAGTTCACGATGCTGCGGCAGCAACTCGAGGGCCTGTCCGCCACGGCCGACGACATGGAGTTCTTCACCAAGCTCAACGCCTCGCTCAAGCCCGTCATCGACGGCATGGACGCCGACAGCGCAGCCCTCGTCGACATCAGCCAGAAGCGCGGCAAGGAGTTCGCGGCCGCCGCCGCCGACATCGACAGCATCTGGAACCAGCTGACCGCCTTTGCCGAAAACCAGAAGGCCAATGCCTCCGTCGAACGCGACCAGGCCAATCAGGTCTCGGTCCTTGCGACCATCGCCGGCATCGTGATCGCCGTGCTCGCCGGCGGTGCCCTGGTGCTGACGCTGAAGGGGCCGATCGGCCAGATCACCGCAGCGATGCGCCGGCTTGCCGACGGCATGCTCGACACCGTCATCGACGGCGGGGCCCGCCGCGACGAGATCGGCGACATGGCCCGCGCGCTCGACGTCTTCAAGGCGAACGCGCTGTCGAAGATCCGCATTGAGGCGGAGAGCGAGGAGCAACGCACGGTCGCCGAAGCCGAGCGGACGCGAAACGACGCCGAGAAGCGCGAGCTGGACCGGCAGATCGATTTCGCCGTAGATGCGCTCGCCGCCGGCCTCGGCCGGCTTGCGCAGGGCGATCTGTCGCGGCAGATCGAGACGCCGTTTACCGGCCGGCTCGAGCAGCTGCGCCAGGACTTCAACGTCTCGCTGGTCCGCCTTCAGGACACGCTCGGGCAGATCCGCCACAACGCCCTGTCCATTCAGCAGAACGGCGCTGAACTGCGGACCTCCGCCGACCAGCTTTCCAAGCGGACCGAAGCCCAGGCCGCCTCGCTGGAGGAGACCGCCGCGGCCGTCGACGAGATCACGGTGACCGTCCGGTCGTCCGCCGAGCGGGCGAACGAGGCGAACGCGGTCGTGGTCGAGACGAAGCGCAGTGCCGACAGCTCCGCCGCCGTGGTCGGCAGCGCCGTCGACGCCATGGGCCGGATCGAGGCCGCCTCGCGCCAGATCGAGCAGATCATCGAGGTGATCGACGATATCGCCTTCCAGACGAACCTGCTCGCACTGAACGCCGGCATCGAGGCCGCACGTGCCGGCGAGGCGGGCAAGGGCTTCGCCGTCGTCGCCCAGGAAGTCCGCGAGCTCGCCCAGCGCTCCGCCGATGCCGCCCGCGAGATCAAGGGGCTGATCAACAAGTCGACGCAGGAAGTCAGCAACGGCGCCCGCCTGGTGCAGGAGACCGGCGCCGTGCTCGCTTCGATCAGCGAGCAGATCGTCACCGTCAGCCACCATGTGGAGATGATGGCGACCGCCAGCCGCGACCAGGCGACCGCGCTGAACGAGGTCAACGGCTCGGTCAACCAGATGGACCAGATGACCCAGCAGAACGCCGCGATGGTGGAGACGACGACCGTTGCCTGCCGCCAGCTCGCCAGCGAGGCTGACACGCTGACCATGCTCGTCCAGCAGTTCCGGCTGGAGGCATCGGCTTCGGAGGCCAGCGACCGCTACGAGGCCGCCTGAGGGAGCGAGAACGCATGCCGGGCCCGGTTCGCCGGGCCGGCTCATTTGAAAGACAAAAATTGCGATTTATCAGACAATTCACCTAAATTTCAGATTTTATTATCAAGTCAATCCTAAACTGGCTTCCTGAAATATAGGAGACGTCAATGTTTCGCATGCTCAAGACTTCCATTGCCGCCCAGTACGTGGCGATGACGATCGCCCTGATATTTTTGAGCGGCGCCGTGATCGTTGGCGTCATGCACTACAATCTGCGCCAGTACGTGCTGCAGGAAGCCGGCAACAATGCCCGCGACGCCAGCCGCGCCATGGCGGTTCTCTATGCCGGCGTGATGGACGGCTCGCAGATCGACGTGAAGGACAACCGGCTCGTCGCGGTGAGCGCCGAACAGGTTCCCGATTTCACCGACCATGCGCTGGTCGATCGCACCGCCCAGTCGATCGCGGGCGTCGCCACCATCTTCCGCAAGGAAGGGACGGACTATGTCCGCGTCTCCACCAACGTGAAGAAGGAGGACGGCAGCCGCGCCGTCGGCACCAAGCTGGCCGCCGACCATCCCGCCCAGGCCGCCCTGGCCAAAGGCGAGGCGTTCTACGGCCCGGCCGAGCTCTTCGGCCGCCAGTTCATGACCGGCTATTTCCCGATCAAGAGCGCGGCCGGCGCCAATGTCGGCCTGCTGTTCATCGGCATCCCGATGGAGGTCTATTTCGCCAAGATCCACGAACTGCAGATCATGGCCGTGATCGCAGGCCTGGTCGCGCTCGCGATCTTCGGCACGCTGTCCTATGTCGCCGTCCGCTTCTCGGTCCGCCCGCTGAAGTCGCTGATCGCAGCCGTTCGCGACATCGCCGACGGTCGTCTGGAGGCGGAGGTGCCCTGTCGCGACCGCGCCAACGAGTTCGGGCAGATCGGCCGCGCGCTGGAAGTGTTCCGCGACAATGCCCTGCGCAAGATCGCCGTCGAGCGCGAAGCCTCCGCGCACCAGCAGGAAGCCGCCCGCGAGCGGGCGCAGTCCGACAGTGAAAAGCAGGAGACCGACCGGCAGATCGCCTTCGCCGTCGATGCGCTCGCCCAGGGGCTCGGCCGCCTGGCGCAGGGCGACCTGTCGCAGCAGATCGACACGCCGTTCGGCGGCAGGCTCGACGACCTGCGCCGGGATTTCAACACCTCGCTCGTCCGGCTGCAGGACACGCTTCTGCAGATCCGCGCGAATGCGCAGTCGATCCAGCGCAGTGGCGGCGAGATGCTCCAGTCGGCCGACGCGCTGTCCCGGCGGACCGAAGCCCAGGCCGCTTCCCTCGAGGAGACGGCCGCCGCGGTCGAGGAAATCACCGTGACCGTCCGCTCCTCTGCGGAGCGGGCGCAGGAAGCCAACCAGAAGGCCGGTGAGACCAGGACGAGCGCCGACAATTCCAGCACCGTCGTCAGCAACGCCATTTCGGCGATGGGACGGATCGAGGACGCCTCGCGGCAGATCGAGCAGATCATCGAGGTCATCGACGACATTGCCTTCCAGACCAATCTCCTGGCGCTGAACGCCGGCATCGAGGCCGCGCGGGCAGGCGAGGCGGGCAAGGGCTTCGCGGTCGTCGCACAGGAGGTTCGCGAACTGGCGCAACGTTCCGCCGACGCCGCCCGCGAGATCAAGTCGCTGATCGAGAAGTCGACGCAGGAAGTCGGCGCCGGCTCGCGGCTCGTCCAGGAGACGGGGGCGGTGCTGGCCACCATCAGCGCCCAGGTCGCCGCCATGAGCCAGCATGTCGAAACGATTGCAACGGCAAGCCGCGACCAGTCGGCGGCGCTGCAGGAGGTCAACACCTCCGTCAACCAGATGGACCAGATGACCCAGCAGAACGCCTCGATGGTCGAGCAGACGACGGAGGCGAGCCGTCAGCTCGCCGCCGAGGCCGACGCGCTGATGGCGCTGGTCGACCGCTTCCGCCTCGGGACGGGCGGCGAGCGCCTGCGCCAGGCAGCCTGACCGCAAGCTGAAGCCGCCAACGCGATCGAGAAGCCCGGCCATCCCGCCGGGCTTTTCCTTGTCTGTCAGCAACGCCCGGCGCGCCGCCGGAATGCGCCGGTGACGGCGCGCCAGAGCGTCCGAAATCGGTGCCGGGCGGGGCGTCTCCTGCATCCCCCGTGCCGGCCGTGCGGCTGCTTCGAGATTGCATCGAAGAGGATCGCCATTCCCATCATGTCGTGCATTTGCAAGTCTCCGGGCAAAGAGGTCTCCCGCGGGGCGGGATCGGCCCTGCGCTGGTCGTGACCTTCGGTGAAGCGTCCCGGCCGCCCACGGCAGCCAAAGAGGACAGCCGGATCATGTCCTCGAAAGTTCGACTGACAAAGGCAAGGATTTCGCCTATGTTTTTCAATTATGAAAAACGTGGGATGGGATGCCTATCAGATCTTCGCAGCGGTCGCCCGCAATGGCGGCCTGACGGGTGCGGCCCGGGCGGAAGGATCGAGCCCGGCGACGATCGGCCGTCGCGTGCTCGATCTCGAACAGGCGCTCGGCCGGACGCTCTTCCTGCGCAGCCAGACCGGCTACAGCCTGACCCGGGACGGCGCCGCACTGCTCGAGCAGGTGAAGGCGATGGAGGCGGCCGCCCGCGGCGTCGATGCCTGGCGGCGGCATGGCGAAGGACAATCGGTCGTGCGCCTCATGCTCGGGACCTGGAACGCGTGGCTCGTCTGCGAGAACATCGACGCCATCCGCACCGAGGCCGACGACTTCCGCCTCGACATGTCCATCACCGAGCGGCGCGCTGCACTCGCGCACCGTGAGAGCGATGTCGGCATACGCGCTTTCGCGCCGGAGGAAGCCCACCTCGTCAGCCGGCTTGCGGGCGAAGTCGCCTATGCCGCCTATCGCCGCCGCAATGCGTCCGGCACGCGTCCGGCGTGGCTGGCGGTGTCGCAGGAGGACGCGATCTCGCCCTATCTGCGCTGGCCGCACGAGCATGCCGCCGCACAGGTCGCGATCGTCGTCAGCCGTCCCCGTTCGTTGCTGGACCTGGCGAGGGCAGGCGCGGGACAGGCGGTGCTGCCCTGCTTCGTGGGCGATCTCGACCCGGGGCTGGAGCGGGCGGATGAGGAGATCAGGGCGCTGCGGCATCCGCAATGGATCGTCGCCAACGGCGAGGACCGGCATCGGCGCGACATCCGCACGGTCAGCGAGCGCCTGTTCCGGCTGATGCGCAGGCACGGTGACCTGTTTGCCGGAAAGCGGCCGAGCCGGACGGCGTGACGGGGTGGATGCGGATCCGCTGCCGCCGTCACCGCAGCAGGCGCGCGACCAGCGAGGCCTGCGAACTGACCTCCATCTTGCCGTAGATGTTCTTCACATGCGAGCGCACGGTCTCATAGCTGACGCCGTCGCTGTCGGCGATCTCGCGCAGCGACAGGCCGGCCGCGATCGCCTCGGCGATCCGGACCTCCTTCGGAGTCAGCCTGTAATCCTCCTGGAGGCGCACGCCGCGCATCTCGCCGGAGACCGCGATCGGCTCGATGACGATCGCCACGGTGGGGCCGTTCAGGAACTCGACGAAAGGGTCGGACTTGAGGCGAACCAGCGTCAGCCGGTGAGAGGCGCCGTCTGCGGCCCTGACGACCGCCACATAGGGCTCGACCTGCACGCCGTGCCGTGATGCCAGGAACCGCAGCGTCTCCGCCGCCCTCGGATCGGTGATCGCGATGCGGCCGTTCGCCCTGAACCGGACCGGCGCGCCGGCCTCGAGCATTTCCCGCGCGCGGTCGTTCATGGACCGGATGTCGCCCGTTTCGGAGACATGGATCAGGCCGGCGCCGATCGCATCGAAGAGCGCCTGGCCGGTCCGTCGCTCGCCGGTCACGAGCTCGCCCCGGCGGATGAAGTCGACGGCCCGCCGGAGATGGGGCGAAAGCTGGGTGTAGAGGTCGGCCGCCCGGTGGTTGAACTCCGGGTCGGTCGACGAGGTGCAGGTGGAGAGGATGAAGGTCCGGGTCGAATCCCGCAGGATCGTCGCGCCGATGCTCGTCTCGCATCCGGTCTGCCGCTTGAGCCAGTCGTTGTAGAATTCCGTCTTCGCCAGTTCCGCGCGCGGGAAGATGCTGTCTCCCGCAATGCCCCGGCCGACGGGCACCAGCATCGTGCGCGGCACCCAGGGGTTCACGGCGGCGTAGTGATTGTGGAACTGCTCGATCTCATCCTCGCCGAACCCGGAGACGAGGCCGACCTGTGCGAGCGACGAGGTCAGGTCCTGGTAGTGAAACGCCGACTTGCCGTTCGGGAGCGTCGTTGCGAGCCGGTCCATGAAGTGCTGCCAGCTGCATTCGCCGAACAGGCTTCCGTAGACCAGATCCGTCAGTTCCAATCGACCGGCAATTGCATTTTGCACCGCGAGCTCCCCACTCCATGGCACAACCGCATTTAAGTGCGAACTAACGCATTGCGCAATCGGAAAGTGCAATAGTTGCCCGCATTATCGAGGGGTTGCGGGTCGGAAAGGAGGAAATCCGGCCTGCACCGCATGCCGGAAGGGCCGGCGTTTCCACCGGCCCCCGCGCCGACAGGTGCCGCTGGCGGACACCCGGCACCTGCTGGCTTGCTCTAGACCCGGCCCTGGGTGACGATCACCGGGATCAACAGGTCGCCCCAGTTCCCGTCGCCGCCATGGTGGCGCGCGGAGCGGACGAGCTCGACCGACACGCCGGCCTCGACCGCCTTCATGACGGCATGGTTGAGGCGGTGCAGGTCGTTCGCGAGCATGCGGATCATCGCCTGCTGGTCGGGCGACATCGCCGATGACTGTTCCTCGGCTCTTTCCTTGACGCGGGTCTGGACTGTCATGGCATTTCTCCTCTTTGCGGGGTTCTTGAAGCTTTTGCCCTTTCGGGCCATGTCCCCTCTCCCCGCCTGCCGGGGGGAGGGCTGCCGTGGGCGGCCTCTGCCCGATGCGCGAAGGCTACTCGGCCGCCGGGCGGAACTGGTCGTGCTCGGTCGATTCCTTCATGGCGGTGGTGGACGACTGGCCGCCGGTGATCGCCAGCGACACCGCGTCGAAATAGCCGGTGCCGACCTCGCGCTGGTGCTTGGTCGCGGTGTAGCCGTTGGCCTCGGCGGCGAACTCGGCCTCCTGCAGCTCCGAATAGGCGGCCATCTGCCGGTCCCTGTAGCCGCGCGCCAGCTCGAACATGCCGAAATTGAGCTGGTGGAAGCCGGCGAGCGTGATGAACTGGAACTTGTAGCCCATCGCGCCCAGCTCCCGCTGGAACCTGGCGATCGTCGCATCGTCCAGGTTCTTCTTCCAGTTGAAGGACGGAGAGCAGTTATAGGCGAGCAGCTTGCCGGGATGCGCCTTGTGCACGCCCTCGGCGAACCGTCGCGCCTGCTCCAGGTCGGGCTTGGAGGTCTCGCACCAGATCAGGTCGCAATGCGGTGCATAGGCGATCGCCCGCGCGATGCAGGGCTCGATCCCGTTGCGCACCTGGTAGAAACCCTCGACCGTGCGGCCGGCGTCATAGTCGACGAAGGGCCGGTCGCGCTCGTCGATGTCGGAGGTCAGGAGCTTGGCGGCTTCCGCATCGGTGCGGGCGATCACCAGCGTCGGCGTCCCCATGACGTCGGCGGCGAGGCGCGCGGCGTTGAGGTTGCGGATGTGCGCGGCCGTCGGGATCAGCACCTTGCCGCCGAGATGGCCGCACTTCTTCTCCGAGGCCAGCTGGTCCTCGTAGTGGACGCCGGCCGCCCCCGCCTCGATGAAGGCCTTCATGATCTCGAAGGCGTTGAGGGGCCCGCCGAAACCCGCCTCCGCGTCGGCGACGATCGGCGCGAACCAGGTGTCGACCGAGAGCCCCTTGCCCTCGGCGGTCTCGATCTGGTCGGCGCGCTGCAGGGTGCGATTGATCCGCCTGGCGAGTTCCGGCGCGGCATTGGCCGGATAGAGCGACTGGTCCGGGTACATCGCGGACGCCGTGTTGGCGTCGGCGGCGACCTGCCAGCCGGAGAGATAGATCGCCTTCAGCCCGGCGCGGACCATCTGCATGGCTTGGTTGCCCGAGAGCGCGCCCAGCGCATTGACGAAAGCCTCTTCGTGGATCAGCTGCCACAACCGGTTCGCCCCCATCTCGGCCAGCGAGTGCCGGATCTGGATGGAGCCGCGCAGGCGCTGCACGTCCTCGGCCGCATACGGTCGGCTGATGCCGTCGAAGCGGCCCGCCGGTGCGCTGGGAACGAGGTTGTAAAAATCGGTCATGAATGCACTCCTCCGTCTGGTATGTCAAAGGCGGCAGCGCTGCGATGATCGCGTGCCCCGCGGTGGTCATGTCGGAATATTTACATTGCAGTGCGGGGGATCGCGACAGTTTTCGATTAGTTGAGCGCCGGAAACGGGTTATGCTGTGAGGCGCTTGACAAGAACGTGCGGTTAATTTGTAAATTATGTAAATTCACCGTTCGACGCGACGTGCCCGACAGGTGTCAAAGGATTGACAGGTGGTTGAGAACAAAATCTTCGCCGGCCCCAGGGTCCGCCGCATTCGCAACGGTCTCGGCCTGACCCAGACCGCGATGGCCGAGGCGCTGTCGATCTCGCCTTCCTACCTCAACCTGATCGAGCGCAACCAGCGCCCGCTGACGGTGCAGCTGCTCCTGCGGCTCGCGTCCGTCTACAAGGTCGACATGGAGGACCTGCAGGGCGAGGCCGGCGGCAGCGTCGCCCAGTTGAAGGAGGTGTTCGCCGATCCCCTGCTTTCGGGCGAATTGCCGGGCGACCTGGAGCTGGTCGAGGTGGCGGATGCCGCGCCCAATGTCGCCGGCGGGATCGTCAAGCTCTATCGCGCCTACCGCGAACAGGCCGCGCGCCTTTCCGACCTCTCCGAGCTGCTGGCGCGCGAGGGTCGGGCGACGTCGCTGGCCGGTGCGCGCCTGCCGATCGACGAAGTGCGCGAGAAACTCGAGCCGCGGCCCAACCATTTCGAGGCGATCGAGGCTGCCGCCGAGGCCTTCCATGCCGCGCTCGCCCCGGGCGACGATCTCGCGGGCGCCCTGAAGGCCTGGCTGAAGAAGGAGCACGGGGTGGTGGTGCGCCTGCTGCCGGTCCATGCCATGCCGACGCTGCGCCGCCGCTTCGACCGTCATTCGATGCGGCTGTTCCTGTCGGAGCGCCTGTCGGCGCACGACCAGTTGCGCGAGATCGCCATGGAGGCGGTGCAGCTGGCGCTGCGGGAGGAGATCGCAGCCGAGCTCGACCGGCTCGCGCTCTCGGCAAACGAGGCGCGCCGCATCGCCCGCTTCGAGCTCGCCCGTTATGCGGCGCATGCGCTGATGATGCCCTATGACGCCTTCCTGTCCGCCGCCCAGCGTGCGCGCTTCGATGTCGACCTGCTGCGCACCCGCTTTGCCGTCTCCTTCGAACAGGCGGCGATCCGGCTGACCATGCTGCAGCGCCCGGGGCAGGCGGCCCCTCCCTTCTTCGCGCTCGAGGTGGACGTCGCCGGCCACCGCCTGCGCCGGGCCGGCGCGCAGGGCTTCCCGCAGGCCCGTTTCGGCGGCGGCTGTCCGAAGCTCAACGTGCATGCGGCGTTCGCCCAGCCCGGGCAGGTCCTGTGCGAGCGGGTCGAGATGCCGGACGGTGCGGCCTTTCTCACCGTATCGCGCACCATCGACGGCCCCGGTGCGGCTTTCGGCGAGCGTGTGCGGCGTACGGCGCTGCTTCTCGGTTGCGATGCCGCCGCGGCTGCCGAGACGGCCTATGGCGAAGCCGCGCAGGCGCAGCCGCCCGTCGCCGTCGGCACCGCCTGCCGCCTGTGCGAGCGGCAGGGCTGTCTCGCCCGCGCCGAGCCGCCGGTCACGCGTCCGCTGGGACTGGACGAGATGGTGGCGGGGCTGTCTCTTTTCGACTTCCAGTGATTTTCCGCTTGCTTTGCAGTGCGAAAGCGATTTCAAATATGATAGGAATGGCGGAAATGTGATACCAATGCGCGGGCACCCTTCAAAAGATGATGCTTGTCGCGCCTTGAAAAAGAACGATAATCGCAATCGACCGCCTCCGGGAACGGCTAAACTTTGAAACTGGGAGCCCATTGATGAAAAGACGCAACCTTGTGGCGACTGCCGCCATCGCAGCCCTGACCGCCCTTGCCGGTGTGCAGGCGCAGGCGCAGGAGAAGGTGGTGAATGTCTACAACTGGTCAGACTATATCGACGAGTCGATCCTGGCCGACTTCACCAAGGAAACCGGCATCAAGGTCGTCTATGACGTCTTCGATTCCAATGAGACGCTGGAGACCAAGCTGCTCGCCGGCGGCACCGGCTACGACGTCGTCGTCCCGACGGGCAACTTCCTGCAGCGGCAGATCCAGGCCGGCGTCTTCCAGAAGCTCGACAAGTCGAAGCTGCCGAACCTCTCCAACATGTGGGACGAGGTCTCCCAGCGCGTGGCCGCCTACGACCCGGGCAACGAATACGCGATCGACTACATGTGGGGCACGACCGGCCTCGGCTACAACGTCACCAAGGCCAAGGAGATCCTCGGCTCCGACGCGGCTCCCGGCTGGGACGCGATCTTCAATCCGGAGATCGCAAAGAAGTTCGGCGAATGCGGCATCTACGTGCTCGATACCGCCGACGAGGTGATCCCCGCCGCGCTCAACTTCCTCGGCCTCGACCCGAACTCCAAGGATTCCGGCGATCTGGAGAAGGCCGGCGAACTCCTGGCCTCGATCCGGCCGTATATCCGCAAGTTCCACTCCTCCGAATACATCAACGCGCTCGCCAACGGCGACATCTGCCTGGCGCTCGGCTGGTCCGGCGACGTCCTGCAGGCGCGTGACCGCGCCGCTGAAGCCGCAGCAGGCGTGGAGGTCAACTACACCATTCCCGCCGGCGGTGCGCTGATGTGGTTCGACATGATGGCGATCCCGGCCGATGCGCCCCATGTCGAGGAGGCGCATGCCTTCATCAACTACATCATGAAGCCCGAAGTCGCCGCCAAGGCCTCGAACTACATCTTCTACGCCAACGGCAACAAGGCGTCGCAGGCACTGATCGACAAGGAGGTCTTCGAGGATCCGGCGATCTATCCGTCGGCCGACACGATGGCCAAGCTCTACACCAAGCTGCCCTACGATCCGAAGACGCAGCGGGTGGTGACCCGCATCTGGACCAAGGTCGTCACCGGCCAGTAAGAAAAGGAATGCAGATTGCCCGGAACCGCTTCCGGGCAATTTGCTGTTGCGCGCCAAAAGACAATCGGGGACAGCCAATGAAGTCACTGGGCAATATCCGCCGCTCCTTCGCGCCGTGGGCGGATCCGGACTCCAAACCGTTCATATCCTTCAGGAACATCACGAAGAAGTTTGGTGACTTCACAGCCGTCGACAACCTGACACTCGATATCTACCACCGCGAGTTCTTCGCCCTCCTGGGCGCCTCCGGCTGCGGCAAGTCGACCCTCCTGCGCATGCTGGCCGGCTTCGAGCGGCCGACCTCGGGCGAGATCATCCTGGACGGCCAGGACATCGCCGGCATCCCGCCCTACCGGCGGCCGGTCAACATGATGTTCCAGTCCTACGCGCTGTTCCCGCACATGACGGTGGAGAGCAACATCGGCTTCGGGCTCCGGCAGGACGGCATGCCGAAGGCCGAGATCGCCGAGCGCGTCAAGCAGATGCTCAAGCTCGTCAAGCTCGAGCAGTTCGCCAAGCGTAAGCCGCAACAGCTCTCCGGCGGCCAGCGTCAGCGCGTGGCGCTCGCCCGCTCGCTCGCCAAGCGGCCGAAGGTGCTGCTGCTCGACGAGCCGCTCGGCGCGCTCGACAAGAAGCTGCGCGAGGAGACCCAGTTCGAACTGATGGACCTGCAGCAGGAGCTCGGCCTGACCTTTGTCGTCGTCACGCACGACCAGGAGGAGGCGATGACCATGGCGGACCGGATCGCGGTGATGAGCCACGGCAAGGTCATCCAGGTGGCGACGCCGGCCGAGATCTACGAGGCCCCCAACTCCCGTTTCGTGGCCGATTTCATCGGCGACGTGAACATCCTCGAAGGCAAGGTCAAGGCCGCCGGCAATGGCCGCGTCGAGATCGCCGGCGAGGATTTCACCGTGCGTGCCCTGGGCGATACCCAGCTCGCAATGGGCGCCAGCGCCGGTTTCGCCATCCGCCCGGAGAAGCTCAAGATCAGCCGGACCGCGCCTGCGGATGCCACGATCAACGCGTCGGAGGGCGAGATCTGGGACATCGCCTATCTCGGCGACATGACCGTCTTCCACGTCAGGCTGCCGAGCGGCAAGGTCGTCAAGACCTCCATGCTGAATGCACAGCGCGAGGTGGAAAACCCGATCGGCTACGACGAGAAGGTCTGGGTCTCCTTCGCCGAGACCGGCGGCGTCGTGTTGAAGGATTGACGTATGACCAAGCTCGGCTCCCGCATCTTCAGCCGCCTGGTCATCATCGTTCCCTACGCCTGGCTGCTCTTCTTCTTCCTGATCCCCTTCGTCATCGTCTTCCGCATCTCGCTGTCGACGACGGCGATCGCCCAGCCGCCCTATGAGCCGGTCTTCCGGCTGGCGGACGGCCTCGCGGGCATCATCGACAACATCCGCCAACTGAGCTTCGACAACTTCGTCTGGCTGACGGAGGACGCGCTCTACATCAATGCCTACCTGTCGAGCCTGAAGATCGCGGGGATCTCCACCTTTCTCACCCTCTTGATCGCCTATCCGATCGCCTACGGCATGGCGCAGGCGCCGCGCACCTGGCGGCCGACGCTGCTGATGCTGGTGATCCTGCCGTTCTGGACCAGCTTTCTGATCCGCGTCTATGCCTGGATCGCGATCCTGAAGCCGGAGGGCCTGCTGAACCAGTTGCTGATCTCCGCCGGCCTCATCAACGAGCCGCTGATCATCCTCAACACCAACTGGGCGATCTATATCGGCATCGTCTATTCCTACCTGCCCTTCATGATCCTGCCGATCTATTCGGCGCTGGAGAAGATGGACCACTCGCTGATCGAGGCCGCCGAGGATCTCGGCTGCCCGCCGATCAGCGCCTTCTGGAAGGTCACCTTCCCGCTGTCGCTGGCGGGCGTCGTCGCCGGCTGCATGCTCGTCTTCATTCCGGCGGTGGGCGAGTTCGTCATTCCCGACCTGCTCGGCGGCTCGCAGACGCTGATGATCGGCAAGACGCTTTGGACGGAGTTCAACGCCAACCGTGACTGGCCGGTCTCCGCCGCCGTGGCGACCGTGCTTCTGCTGATCCTCGTGGTGCCGATCGTGTTCTTCCAGAACATGCAGGCGAAAGCCGAAGAACGGGGGAAATAGCCATGACCAGGTGGTCCCGCTTCAACATCATCTCGGTGGCGCTCGGCTTCGCCTTCCTCTACCTGCCGATCGTGCTGCTGGTCGTCTTCTCGTTCAACGAGTCCCGCCTCGTCACCGTCTGGGCCGGGTTTTCGACCAAATGGTACGTGGCGCTCTTCAACAACCAGGGCCTGATGGACGCGGCCTGGGTGACGATCCGGGTGGCGCTGCTGTCGGCGACGATCGCCACCGTGCTCGGCACGATGGCGGCGCTGTCCCTGGTGCGCTTCACCCGCTTCCGCGGCCGCATGCTGTTCTCCGGCATGGTCTACGCGCCGCTCGTCATGCCGGAAGTCATCACCGGCCTGTCGCTGCTGCTGCTGTTCGTGGCGATCGGTTTCGACCGCGGCTTCTGGACGGTGACGCTGGCCCATATCACGCTGACCATGTGCTTCGTCGCCGTCGTCGTGCAGTCGCGGCTGCTCTCCTTCGACCGGTCGGTGGAGGAGGCGGCGCTCGATCTCGGCGCAACGCCGCTTCGCACCTTCTTCGAGGTGACGCTGCCGATCATCGCGCCCGCCGTCTTCTCGGGCTGGGTGCTGGCCTTCACGCTGTCGCTGGACGACCTGGTCATCGCGAGCTTCACCTCCGGCCCCGGCGCCACGACGCTGCCGATGAAGATCTACAGCCAGGTGCGGCTCGGCGTCACGCCGGAGATCAACGCGGCGTGTACGCTCCTCATCGCGCTGGTGACGGTGGGGGTGATCATCGCCTCGATCGTGACCAAGCGGCGGGAGCTCCAGCGCCAGCGCGACGAGCACGCCGCCTTCGCAGGCAGGTAGGAAAGGCGGCCGGCCCGGCCGCTCGCGCCTTGCGTCCCTCCGATCCCCGTCAATTGGCGGGGATGCTCATCAGGATCGCCATCGGCGAGATCAACGGGGCGGGCCAGGCGCCGCTGACGAGGAAGTTGACGGCAGGTTCGGTCATCGAAGCCTCGTCCGGCTTGTGGGTTGCAAGCGATCCCGCCAGCGCGACATTGCCATGCCGGAACGGGATCGTGCCGGAGATCGAGAGCGTCTTCTCGGCTCCCTCGAATGTGGCGCGGGCGATTTCGGCGAGACCCCGGTCCACGCGCCCCTCGATCGTCGCATTCCCAAATTCGAACGCGCCGTCGGCGGCGTCCGCCATGCTGAACGCCTCGGCGCCGCGCGCGCGCCGTTCGAATTCCGCACGGTCGAAGTCGGCGATGCTGCCCTGGTCGAAGTGCAGCCGGAAGGTCCCGATCAGGTCGGCGGCGCCAAAGCCCGCAAACGGCTGCTCGGTGAACAGGCTGAGGTCGGCCGAGCCGCGACCCGTGGGCAACGGGCCCGACAGGCCGGCAAGGCCGATCAACGCGCCGAAGTCGATGTCCCGTGCCGACAGCTGCAGCTCGCCGCCGGGCTTGTGGTGGCGATCGGTGACCGAGAGCTGCCCGCTGACGCTGCCGCCGAGGACGGTCCCGTCGCCGATGTCGAGCGACGTCTGGCCGCCCGCGGCGCGAACGCCCGCGGCGAAGTCGGTCAGCACCAGGGGCTCCAGGAAGGCTTCCCTGGCGGAGAAGCGCAGGTCGAGGTCGAGCCCGTCCATCGTCAACGGCAGTGGCGGAGCGGCGGTGTCGCCCTCACGCGGCGCAGGCGAATAGGCGGCGACCATGGCGGCGAGATCGACCTTGTCGAAGGCAAGCGTGCCGCCGAGCTTCGGCGTCTCCCTCGGCGGCAGGCTGACGTCGAGGATGCCGGTCGCCCGCGAACCGTCTATGTCGAGGAGCAACTGGTCGATCCGGGCGGAATGCGCGCTGGTGGTCATGTTGCCCTCCAGCGTCAGCGCGCCCAGCTTGCGGGCCGGCGTGAAGCGCATTCCGGTCCAGGTCAGCAGATGGGAGGAGGAGGGGACGGTCAGCCCGATCCTGCCGGTCGCAAAGGCGTTGCTCGAGAGATTTGCGGTTCCGTCGAAGTCGAGCTTCAGCGGATCGGAACGCAACGAAAGGCGAATGCCGGCTTCCTGGCCGTCCAGCAGGCGGCCGGGCTCGTCGGCGGCGAGCCGCAGTTCGGCCACCTCGCCGTTGACCACGCCCCTGAGCGCGATGTCGAGGTCGGAGGAAGGCTTCGGCCAGGCGATCTTTCCGGTCACATCGCTGATGCGATAGTGCTGGCCCCGTCGCGCGTCGTCGACCGCGATGGCCCCGTCGCGAACAAGGAGCGTGCCGAACTGCGGCAGTGGCGCTGGCGCCGACCGGTCTTCGGGGTCGCGGGAGAGCGCCTGCCCGATCCCCGTGCTGCCCTGCCAGTTGAGCGCGCCACGCTCATCGCGGCGGATGTGGAAGAGCGGCCTGACGAGCTCGACGTCCCCGAGATCCGGCGCGCCGAGCAGCGAGCCGAGCAGGCTGAAGTCGACCGCGATCCGGGCGGTCAGCAGTTCCCCGCCATCGCCCGTCGGCGAACCCGGATAGCGCAGCCGCACGTCTTCGAAGGCCATGTGCGGAGCGGGCCAGAAGCTGAAACGCGGCGTGCCTCTGAATTCCAGTTCGGCACCGGTCCAGGCCGACAGGTTGGCTTCGATCTCGTCGCGGATCCTGTCGGAGGACACGAGCGTCGGCCCGGCAAGCCGCAGGGCCAGTGCCAGCACGGCCATGACCGCCAGCAGCCGCAGCAGCGGCTTCGGACGAAGGTATCGAAGGAGACCCATTGCGTAGTTTGCCCATTGCCCGGCGGATGTGCGCTCCGCGTCCGTCAGGGGATAGGCCCTCGTGCCGAAGAAATCAAATCCGGCGCGCGCAAAAATGGCGCATATCGCACCATGGCGGCGGGCGTTCAGCCTTTATAGTGCGACGCACCATGCTATAGAAAAGCGTCGGAGTGGAGGAAAACATGATCCAGGAAAAGCCGCTTTGGGAACCGTCCCCGGAAGTGCTGGCAAAAAGCCCCATGGCGCTCTTCATGAAAGCCTGTGGAAAAGCCGTCGGCCGGGCGTTCGATGGCTATGACGCCTTCCATGCGTGGTCGGTGGACGATCGCGCCGCCTTCTGGTCGGCCGTGTGGGAGGACTGCGGGGTCATCGGCGACCGGGGCAGCCGTGCGCTCGTCGACGGCGACAATATGCTCGGCGCCCGCTTCTTTCCGGATGCGACGCTGAATTTTGCGGAAAACCTGCTGCGCGGCAAGGGAGAGGCCGACGCGCTGATCTTCCGCGGCGAGGACAAGGTCCAGTACCGCTGGAGCTGGTCCCATCTGCACGCGATGGTTTCGCGCCTGCAACAGGCGTTTTCGGCGATGGGGATCGGCAAGGGCGACCGCATCGCGGCGATGATGCCGAACCTGCCGGAGACCATCGCCTGCATGCTGGCCGCTGCCTCGATCGGCGCGATCTGGTCCTCCTGTTCACCGGATTTCGGCGAGCAGGGCGTGCTCGACCGCTTCGGCCAGATCGAGCCGAAGCTGTTCATCGCCTGCGACGGCTACTGGTACAACGGCAAGCTGCAGGATGTCGGCGCCAAGGTGAAGGCTGTTTCCGACAGGCTCGGCGTGCCGGTCCTCGTCGTGCCCTATGCCGGCGACGCGCTCGCCGTCGCGCGGGCCGTGCGCGACGGCCGGACGCTGGCCGATCTGATCGCCCCCTACGCGGCGACCGAGGTCACCTTTCTGCGGCTGCCGTTCGCCCACCCGCTCTACATCCTGTTTTCGTCCGGGACCACCGGCGTGCCCAAGTGCATCGTTCATTCCGCCGGCGGCACGCTCCTGCAGCACCTGAAGGAGCACCGCTACCATTGCGGCCTGACTGAGGGCGAGCGGCTGTTCTACTTCACCACCTGCGGCTGGATGATGTGGAACTGGCTGGCCTCCGGGCTTGCAGTCGGCGCCACGCTCTGCCTCTACGACGGCTCTCCCTTCCATCCCGATGGAAACATCCTCTTCGACTATGCGGCCGAGGAGGGCTTTGCCGTTTTCGGCACCTCGGCGAAGTACATCGACGCGGTGCGCAAGGGCGGGCTGACGCCGCGCACCAGTCACGACCTCTCCAGGCTGCGGCTGCTGACCTCGACCGGATCGCCCCTGTCGCCGGAGGGCTTCAGTTTCGTCTATGAGGGCATCAAGCCCGACGTGCAGCTGGCCTCGATCTCGGGCGGCACCGACATCGTCTCCTGCTTCGTCCTCGGCGTGCCGTTGAAGCCGGTCTGGCGCGGCGAGATCCAGGGGCCGGGCCTCGGCCTTGCGATCGACGTATGGAACGAGGACGGCCAGCCCGTCCGCCAGGAGAAGGGCGAACTGGTCTGCACCAGGGCGTTTCCGTCGATGCCGGTGATGTTCTGGAACGACCCGGACGGATCGAAATATCGCGCCGCCTATTTCGAGCGTTTCGACAACGTCTGGTGCCACGGCGACTTCGCCGAGTGGACGAGCCACGGCGGCATCGTCATCCACGGCCGCTCGGACGCCACGCTCAATCCGGGTGGTGTGCGCATCGGCACGGCGGAGATCTACAATCAGGTCGAGCAGATGGAGGAGGTCGTCGAGGCGCTCTGCATCGGCCAGGACTGGGACGATGACGTCCGGGTGGTCCTGTTCGTTCGTCTCGCCCCCGGTCTCGTGCTCGACGAGGCGCTGGAAAAGGCGATCCGCCTGCGCATCCGCAGCGGCGCCTCACCGCGCCACGTGCCGGCCAAGATCATCGCCGTCGCCGATATCCCGCGCACCAAGTCCGGCAAGATCGTCGAGCTCGCCGTGCGCGAGGTCGTCCACGGGCGCCCGGTCAAGAACAAGGAGGCGCTCGCCAATCCGGAGGCGCTGGAACTCTACGCCGACCTGCCGCAACTGAAGGACTGATGCAGCCATAT